>NZ_SNWS01000046.1:0-1130 GCF_004362255.1 Kribbella sp. VKM Ac-2571 | reverse complement strand
CTAGTGTCGCGTAAATGATGTTCTTTGACCTGGGGTGGCGTGGTCGAGGATGTCGTCGGCGGTCTTGGTCCAGGTGAAGGGTTGGCAGCGGTCGTTCCAGCCGTCGATGAATCGGCGGATGGCGGTGGTGAGGTCTTTGACGCTGCCGTAGCTGCCGCGGCGGATGGCTTGGCGGGTGATGATGCCGAAGAAGATCTCGACCATGTTCAGCCAGGAGCCGGATGTCGGGGTGAAGTGCATGGTGATCCGCGGGTTCTTGGCCAGCCAGGCTTGGACGTTGGCGTGTTTGTGGGTGCGGTAGTTGTCGCAGACGATGTGCAGCCGGCGGCGTGGGTAGGCCTTGGCGACCTGCTTCAAGAACTTGAGGAACTCGGTGTTGCGGTGCCGTGGGTAGCAGGCGTCGACGATCTTGCCGGTGGCGACCTCGAGAGCGGCGAACAGCGTGGTCGTGCCGTGCCGGATGTAGTCATGGGTCTGTTTCTCGGGGATCCCGGGTCGCAGCGGCAGGATCGGCGCGGTCCGGTCCAGGGCCTGGATCTGGGACTTCTCATCCACCGACAACACGATCGCGTTCTCCGGCGGGTTCAGATACAGGCCCACGACGTCGCGGACCTTGGCCTCCAGCTCGGGATCGGTGGAGAACTTGAACGTCTCGACCCGCCACGGCTGCAGACCCCACTGCTTCCACACCTTCGCCACCGTCACGTGCGACAACCCCAACTCGGCGGCCAGCAACCGCGACGACCAGTGCGTCACCCCGAGCCGTTCCGGCGGCGGCTCCAACGTCGCCAGCACGACCTCGACATCATCGATCTGCTTGCGACGCCCCGGCTTCGGCCGATCGTCCAGCCCACCGATTCCCTCCACCAGATAACGCTTCTTCCAGCCGATCACCGTCGGCTTCGACGCACCGACCCGCTCCACGATGTCCTTCACCGCCACACCATCCGCGGCCAGCAACACGATCCGCGCCCGCTGCGCCAGCCCCGCCCGCAACGACGGCGACCGCAGCCACGACTCCAGAACTTCACGATCGCCCGGCGACACATCCACCACCACAGTCAACGCCACGAACCAATGATTCCGAAGAACCAACCCGGAGTAAAGTTACTTCGCTAACGCGACACTAG
>NZ_SNWS01000045.1:0-1181 GCF_004362255.1 Kribbella sp. VKM Ac-2571 | reverse complement strand
GAATCGCGTGTCGGGCGGGTGGGGCTGGGGTGGTGCGAAATACTCGGGTGTGGCTGTGAACGTGCGTTGTGGCGATGTGGATCAGTTGATGTTGATGCCGCCGTCGGTGCGGGAATGGCTGCCTGAGGATCACCTGGCGTTCTTCGTG
The DNA here is from genome assembly GCF_004362255.1 of Kribbella sp. VKM Ac-2571. Taxonomy (NCBI): domain Bacteria; kingdom Bacillati; phylum Actinomycetota; class Actinomycetes; order Propionibacteriales; family Kribbellaceae; genus Kribbella; species Kribbella sp. VKM Ac-2571. Next base: position 1,033 of record NZ_SNWS01000045.1, on the reverse strand, counting down.
CTCGACACCGTGGCCGAGCTGGATCTTGCGGAGTTCTTCGCGGCGTATCGGACTGATGGGCGCGGTGGTTCGGTCTACGACCCGGCGATGATGCTTGGTGTTTTGCTGTACGCGTATTGCACTGGTGAACGTTCCTCGCGGCGGGTCGAGCGGCGTCTTGTCGAGGACGTCGCCTATCGGGTGGTCGCGGCGAACCAGCAGCCCGATCACGCCACGATCGCGCGGTTCCGAGCACGTCACCAAGAAGCGATTGCGGGGCTGTTCGGGCAGGTCCTTGGCTTGTGTGTGAAGGCCGGGCTGGTCGATGCCGGTTTGATCGCGATCGACGGCACCAAGATCGCCGCGAATGCGTCGTTCTTCGCCAACCGCGAAGGCAAAGCCCTGACCAAGGAACTCGCCGTGATGGCCGAGCACGACCAGGCCGGCCAGAGTGATCCTGGTGATCTGGCCGATGCTGCGCGTCGGGTCGCGCTGGCAATCCTGGACGAGGCTGCTGCGGTCGACGAGGCCGAGGACGCTGAGCATGGCGATGCCCGCGGCGACGAGCTTCCCGCCGAGTGGGCGGGAGGCCGGGATCGTCGGGCCCGGATCCGTGCCGCGCTCGATGAGCTGGAGTCGCAGAAGACGCGGGATTACGGGTCCCGGATGGCTGAGCGCGCGAAGAAGGAAGCCGAGCTGGGACGGAAGCTGACCGGCCCCAAACCCAAGGAAGACGCGGCCCGGCGCTCGAAACCGCGGCGGGCCAACACCACCGATCCGCACTCGCGGATCATTGCTCAGGCCTCGAAGGGTGTGCTGCAGGGCTACAACGCCCAGGCCGCCGCGACCGCCGCTCAGATCGTGGTCGCTGCCGAGGCCACCGCGACCACCAACGATCAACCCCACTTCCTGCCCATGGCCGCCGCAGTGACCGAGAACCTGACCGACGCCGGACACGGCGACGGTGTCGGGGTGTTCGTTGCCGACGCCGGGTACTGGACGGCCGCCAACGGCACTACCGGCGTCGGCGCCGAGGTTCTGATCGCGACGAAGA
>NZ_SNWS01000044.1:0-1310 GCF_004362255.1 Kribbella sp. VKM Ac-2571 | reverse complement strand
GATGCTCCTATGTCAAGCGGCTCACTGGTCAGGCCGCGATGGCCACCGGTGGCGTGGTTTTGGTGTCCTGTTGCTGGTCGGCGCGCAGGGCGGTGAAGACGGTGTCGGACAGTCGGCGGCGCAGCAGCCGCAGGGCGGCGGTCTTGTCCTTGCCGCGGGCTTGTTGTTTGGCGAGGTAGGCGTGTCCGGGGCCGATACCGCGGGCCTGGGTGACCGCGATCATGTGCAGGGCACAGTTCATCGCCCGGTTGCCGCCGCGATTGAGCCGGACCTTGCCCTTGCTGGCGCCGGACCAGACCGGGACGGGCGCGGTGCCGGTGAAGCGGGCGAAGGCGTCCTTGTTGCGGAACCGGTGCACGCCGGCGGTTTCGCCGATGATCACCGCCGCTGAGATCACCCCGCATCCTGGGATGTCCAGCAGGCTTGGGGCGATGGCACGGACCAGCTTGCGCAGTTCGGCCTCGAGCGCGTTGGTCTGGTGGTTCAGCTCGTCGCACCGGCTCAGCAGGTTGCGGGCCAGACGCGCGACCACACCGTCGAATCGGTCCAGTTCCACGAGCAGTTCGGCGACGACACAGTGGCGCTTGAGACCGCGGGAAGGGATCATGAGGTCGGGGTCGAGTTCGTGCAGGTACCAGCGGATCTGCGAGGCGATCCGGGTGCGTTGCACGACCAGGTCATGGCGGTGGTCCGACAACAGCTTCACCTCCCGCGCCGGTCCGTCTAGCTCCGCGACCGGCAGATCGGGGTGGCGCAGCGCGGCCAGCGCCACTGCCTCGGCGTCGATCGGGTCCGACTTGCCCGGCTCCCGGGCCGCGCGGCGGGCGCCAGCCATCAGCTTGGTCGGAACGCGCACCACGCGACAGCCGGCCGCGAGCAGATCTGCTTCCAGACGGCGGGTCAGATGCCGGCAATCTTCCAGGGCGAAGGCGACCTCGTCGAACTGGGCCGACCAGCGGACCAGCTCCAGATGGCCCTCGCTGTTGGTGCGGACAGTCTTCACGCCCAGCCGGCGACCCACGTCGTCGACCGCGACAACGGTGTGGGTGCGTTTGTGGGAATCGGTGCCGATCATGACCATGCCGAGGAAACTCCATACGTCGAGAGCAGGAAGGGATCCCCGGGACCGCGCGAGGCGGGCACGCCTCAATCGAGCACGACGGCAGGCTCCTATCAAGCCACATCCCCACGCGCCCTGGGAGCCCGGCGAAGCCGCACATCGAGGACAAGCCATCGAACTGCGAGGCAGCAAAGAAACGAGCGAACCCCGCCGGGCACCAAGATCATGGCATTGACGCGAAGAAAGCCGT
>NZ_SNWS01000043.1:0-1377 GCF_004362255.1 Kribbella sp. VKM Ac-2571 | reverse complement strand
TGGATGCCCCTATGTTTGTCAAGTGGTCATGCGGCTGCTTGCAGTTGGTGTTCGGCGTTGCCGGGGACTGGTCGCAGGAGTGGGTAGATCTCGCGGGCGACGTAGCGTTTGAGGCAGCGGATGATCTCGCGTCGGGTTTTGCCTTCGGCCAGCCGGCGCTCCATGTAGGCCTGGGTGGGTGTGTGCCAGCGCAGCCGGGTGAGCACGATGCGATAGAGCGCGGCGTTGGCCTGCCGGTCACCGCCGTAGTTGAGGCGCATGCGCTGGGTTTTGCCCGAGGATGCCTCGACCGGGTTGGCAGCGCACAGGGCGGCGAAGGAGGCTTCTTTGTGCAACCGGTCGGGGTTGTCGCCGGCGGTGATCAGCAATGCGGCGGCGTTGTCCGGGCCGACGCCGACCCGCTCCAGCAGCCGGGGTGTGTGTGCGTCGATGACTGCGGTCAGTTGGTGGTTCAGCTCGCGGGCCTCGCTGGTCAGCCGCTGGATCCGGGTGGCCAGCAGCGCCAGGGTGTAGCGCGCGATGCTCGCGGTGTCGGCACGGTGATCGTGATCGGCCGGCGCCAGTTCCGCGCAGCGGCGGATCAGGATCGGGGTGGTCAGCCCGGCCAGCGAGTCCCGCAGTCCGGCATCGGCGGACACCAGTACTGCCTTGAGTTGGTTGATCGCCTGGGTGCGGGCCTTGATCGCGGAATCCTTGGCCAGCTTGAGCATCCGCATCATCTCTACCGATCCGTCGCTGGTCTTCGCAGTCGCGGTGGCACGGCCGGAGACTACGGCCTGGGCGGCGGCTTCAGCGTCGATGGTGTCGGTCTTGCCTCGGCGGCGGCGGGTGGCCTTGTCGGGTTGGTTGACCTCCACCACCTCAACGCCTTCGGCGAGCAAGTAGCGGGTCAGTCCGGCACCGTAGGAGCCGGTGCATTCCACCCCGGCCCGGCGCACCACGCCCAGGCCGCGCGCCCAGCCCAGCAGACTCCGGTAACCGGCTGCGGTGGTGGGGAACGCCTTGCTGTCGATCACCCCGCCCAGCACGGTCACCACAGCGGCCACATGCGTGTCCTTGTGAGTGTCCACACCGAGTACCACCTCCTCGGAGTTGTCGGGGTGGTCTGCGGACTGCTGGTCGGGCATGCTGGTCACGGCTGTCGGACTCCTGTTCGGTACGGGCACACGATGGCCAGCACCGGGCCGGCAGGAGCGGTCAAAGCTGTGATGGCGCCTTGTTCACGGCAAGGCCCCTATTGGGACACGCTCCGCCGGACCGGTGACGGCAAGCACTGTCCCAGACCAACGGTCGACAGATCCAAGCCAGGACACACCGGTCTGCTCTCACGCGAGTCAAACCGCGGTCCGGGACAGCACGCCATCATCCTCACAGCTC
>NZ_SNWS01000042.1:0-1433 GCF_004362255.1 Kribbella sp. VKM Ac-2571 | reverse complement strand
CCGCCACGTTTGCCGGACGTCTCCGCGATCGGTACGTCGATCAACCGGTCCTGCGCGTGATGCATGTAGACCGTTCCCTCCGGCATCCGGTGCGACACGATCGCCCGCGCGACCACGACCCCGTTGCGGTTGACCGCCTCGATCCAGTCGTTGTCCTCGACACCGACCTTGGCGGCGTCCTTGTCGCTCATCCAGATCGTCTGACCACCACGCGACAGCGACAGCATGAACAGGTTGTCCTGGTACTCCGAGTGGATCGACCACTTGCTGTGCGGGGTCAGATAGCGGACCGTGACCCCGAGCTCGCCGGTCGACCCGATCCCGGGTTCGGCGAACAGTGCACCCATGTTCAGCGGCGGCCGGTAGACCGGTAGGTTCTCGCCGAGCTCGCTCATCCAGTCGTGATCGAGATAGAAGTGCTGCCGCCCCGTCAAGGTGTGCCAGGGTTTGAGCCGCTCGACGTTGATCGTGAACGGCGAGTACCGGCGCCCGCCCGCCTCCGAACCCGACCATTCCGGCGACGTGATGACCGGGACCGGCGCCGCCTGCGTATCGGCGAACGTGATCTGCTTGCCCTCGTGCTCGGCCGCCAGATCGTGCAACTGCGTCCCGGTCCGCTTCTCCAGGGTCTTGAAGCCCTGCGTCGCGAGGTGCCCGTTCGTCGTACCCGACAGCGCCAGGATCGCCTCACACGCGTGCACGTCGCGTTTCAGCGAGGGGCGTCCGTCGGCGGGACCGCCACGAATCGGGCCGTTCTTTGCGCGCAGGTAGTCGACCGAGGCCGTGACGTCGTAGGTCACGCCCTTGGTCGTAGCGCCGAGCTTCTCCATCAGCGGCCCGAGCGCCTGCATCTGGGCACCGACCGCGGCGTAATCGCGTTCGACCTCGACAATCTTCGGCATCGTGACCCCCGGAACCGGCTCACACTCACCGTGCTTCCAGTCCCGTACGACGCCGTGCGGGTTGGCCATCGCGTCCGGGGTGTCGTGCAGCAGCGGCACGGCGACCACATCTCTGCGCCTGTCGAGCCGGCCGGCGGCGAGCTCGCTGAACTTGTCCGCGATCGCCTGCCACGCGTCCCAATCCGTCCGGGTCTGCCACGGCGGCGCGATCGCCGGATTGAACGAATGCACGAACGGGTGCATGTCGGTGGTGTTCAGATCATGCTTCTCATACCAGGTCGCCGCCGGCAGCACGACATCGGAGAAGATCGTCGTACTGGTCTGGCGGAAATCCAAGGTCAGCAGCAGGTCCAGCTTCCCCTCCGGCGCCTGCTCGTGCCAGTCCACCTCCCGCGGACGCTGGCCGCTGCCCGCCTCGGCGGCGCGCAGAGAGTTGTCGGTGCCCAGCAGATGCTTGAGGAAATACTCGTTCCCCTTCCCCGACGACCCGAGAAGATTCGCCCGCCAGATCGCCAGCACCCGCGGGAAGTT
>NZ_SNWS01000041.1:0-1450 GCF_004362255.1 Kribbella sp. VKM Ac-2571 | reverse complement strand
CTAGTACGACAGCCGTAGTTCGTGATCTGGCGGTGTGGCGGTCCCGGACGCGAGGCGGCCACCGCTTGATGATCTCGGGTTGTGTGGACTCAAGAAGATCTCGCGGTGGCCGCGGGCCAAAGCATAGACCCTGGTCGTTGGCGGGTGGAGTTCGACGGGTTGATGGCGCGGATCGCGTCTCGGTTCGCGCGGGTGGAGTCGCGGCGGCTGGCGCGGGATGCGGTCGCGGGGTTGATGTCGGGGTTGGCGGTGAAGAACTGCTGGACGCTGGCTGAGCATGCTGGTCACGACTCGCCTGACGGCCTGCAGCACCTGCTGCGGAAGGCGAAATGGGACAGCGATGGAGTGCGTGACGACCTGCGCCGGTATGTCGTGGAGCGGCTCGGCGAGGTCGATGCCGTGCTGGTGGTGGACGAGACTGGCGACCTCAAGAAGGGCGCCCACACCGTCGGGGTGCAGCGCCAATACACCGGGACCGCGGGGCGGATCGAGAACGCCCAGGTCGCGGTGTATCTGACCTATGCCAGCGCCGACGGGCACGCGCTGATCGACCGGGAGCTGTATCTGCCGCGAGTCTGGGCCGACGACACCGACCGGCGCGAACAGGCCGGTATTCCGGCGACGGTGAAGTTCGCGACCAAACCAGCACTGGCCACCGAGATGATCACCCGCGCCCTGGACGCCGGCGTGACCGCGCGCTGGGTCGCCGGTGACGAGGTCTACGGCGCCGACCCGAAACTGCGTAAGACCTTGGAGGACCGCGGTGTCGGGTATGTGCTCGCGGTCGCCTGCAGCCACCCGGTCCGCACCGGCGTCGGCAAGATCCGCGCTGACGAACTCGCCGCCCGTCTGCCCCGCAAGGCATGGCAGCGGCTGTCGGCCGGTGCCGGCTCGAAGGGGCCGCGGTTCTACGACTGGGCCTGGATCAGCATCGAACCCGAACCGGGGGCAGTGCCCAGTGGCGCTCAAGGGCAGCGGTGGCTGCTGGTTCGCCGCAACAACGCCACCGGCGAGCTCGCCTACTACCGCTGCTGGTCACCGACACCGGTTCCGTTGCGGGACCTCGTCCGCGTCGCCGGCCGCCGCTGGACGATCGAAGAATCCTTCCAAGCCAGCAAGACCCTCACCGGGCTCGACCAGCACCAGGTCCGCCGCTGGACCAGCTGGCACCGCTGGACCATCCTCGCGATGCTCGCCTACGCCCTCCTCGCCGTCCTCGCCGCGGCCGAACGAGCCGGAACCCCAACCCCACCAGGCCTGATCGCGTTGACCTGCAACGAGATCCACCGCCTGTTCAACACCCTCATCGTCGAACCGACACAAGACCTGCGACACCGGCTGCACTGGTCCACCTGGAGACGCCGACACCAACACCGAGCCCGAACCAGCCACTACCAGCGCCGACAAGCCCTCCCAGCATGAACATCACGAACTACGGCTGTCGTACTAG
>NZ_SNWS01000040.1:0-1512 GCF_004362255.1 Kribbella sp. VKM Ac-2571 | reverse complement strand
CATGACACTCCCTGTGTCAACCTCAGGCAGCGACGGGCTTGTTGAGCGCTGCTGCGGCACCGTGTTTGGCGGGGTCGTAGGGGACGCCATCGTGCCAGCAGCGCCAGATGATGCGGATCCAGGCGCGGGCGAGGACGCGGACGGCGTGGGGGTGGTCTTTGCCCGATGCGCGGGCCTGGTTGTAGATGTTGGCGGCCCAGGGGCTGGCGTGGCGGCTGTTGTCGGCGAAGGTGGTCAACGCGACGCGGAAGCGTTTGTTGCAGGCCCAGCGGAAATGCACGGCCCGGTGTTTGCCGGACTCTTTGGTGACCGGGGTGCAGCCGGCGAGTGCGGCGACGGAGTCGGGGTGCTCGTAGGCTTGGCGGCAGTCGCCCCACTCGGCGAGTATCTGGGCGGCGTTGATCTGACCCGACCTTGGCAGCGACGTGAAGATCTCGCCGTCCGGATGCTCCCCGAGGTGGGCGGTGGCCGACCGGTCGAGGTTCTTCACGGCCGTGTTGAGTGCTTTCAGGACGTCGGCCAGGGCGAGAACGGTGTCGTGCAGCGCCTCGGTCAAGGCTTCGCCGCTGGCTCCGGCCGGGGCCGACCGCAGGCGTTCCAGCAGTTGGGTGGCCGGACGGCGGCCGGAGTAGCCGTGCTTGGTCAGGAACGCCTGCATGCGTTTCTCGCCGAGGTGCTTCGCGCTGTTGGGGGTGGGGTAGCGGGTCAGGAACTCCAGGCTGATCGGCGACTCGACGTCGGCGAACACGGCCTTGGCGCCGGGCCAGTGGTCGTCCAGCAGCGCGGACAGCTGGTTTGTGGCCGCGACCCGCATGTCGACCAGGTCGGTGCGGGTCCGCGAGACCGTCCGCAGTGCGCGGGTGTCGTCGGAGTACGGCGTGGCCACGCGCAGCCGGTGCTGCCGCAACCGCAGGTACTCCGCGATCACGGCGGCGTCCGCGGCGTCGGACTTGGCACCGGACAGCACCTCGCCGTCGCGCCAGGCCTTGATGGCGTTCGGGGAGACCGGCACGACCGGGTGCCCGGCCTCGAGCAGCAGATCGACCAGGCGGCCGTTGGGGCGTTCGATCCCGACCTGCACGTCACCGGGCCCGGCGAGCTTGCCCAGACGGCGGATCAGCATCGTGATCCCGTCGGCGGTGTGGGCGATGGTGAACCGGTCGACGATTTTCCCGGCATGGTCCATCACACAGACGGCATGGACCTCCGCGGCCCAGTCCAGTCCGGCGAAGAACTGCGCGGGCGGCAGCCCAGCAGACACAGCAGACAACACGACTCCTTGCGATGGCAGCGACGACCCGGCGGCGACGAGGCCGGCACCTGGGCGGTCACTAACCGGCGCTCTACGGCGCATCTCCCTGTTGCCAGTCCGCGGCCTCGGGAGAGCCGGGGGCGGTGGTGTCATGGAGGCCCTCAACGAGCGACCGACCTAGACCGTCACCCCGGCTCCCGCCGAGTCCCAACAGCAAGCACCATATCGGTGCCCACAGCAAGGATGGTGCCCTAGTGACC
>NZ_SNWS01000039.1:0-3789 GCF_004362255.1 Kribbella sp. VKM Ac-2571 | reverse complement strand
GCCGCGGCTTCTTCTTGCCCATGGTCTCCATGATGAACATCCTTCCGGAGCACAAGCTCCTGATCTCGGATGTCCGTCAAAACGGGTCAGGCCCACTCGCCACGAAGTCGGCTTGGAGCGCCGCAGGTTGCGGGAGTACGAGATCCTTGAAGGGCTGTACGCCGGATAGCTCGGTCAACCCTCCGACCTGAAACTCGACCGAGGTGAACTGAAGGTCGTCCGGAACACCAGCGCCAACACCGAGGAGGCCGTACGTCGCGGCGAGAGAGGCTCGGCCAGGCCACCAGTGGTTGACTCGGACATCGAGCAGGACGATCTCGTGGTTGGACGTCAGCGTTCCACCGAGCTGTTCGACTCTGACGGACCGGGCGGCGCGGAGGGCGTCGTAACCGGTCTCTGTTGACTCCTCGTCGAGTTCCCATTCCGGCCCGCGGCCACGCTGGAGGCTCACAGCGCCAGAAAGACTCTTGCCGTCGTACTCCCAGTTGGCGCGGTACTCGCCGTAGCCCAGCATCAGCTTCTTTGCCATACAGGCAGGATGGTCGATCCGCGGTTCGTTCGACAGAGCCGATTGTCGGCGAAGCTGACCGCGCATATGACGTTCCGATACCCCGTTTGCCTAACACGGCCGCCGCCCGGCGGCACCAAGACGTCCCACACCGATGAGTAAGCCAATAGGCTCGCCCCATGGCCACGACCAACTCCGCCTCTCGGCTGCACGCGATCTTCGTTCGCTATGTCTCCCATCGCACAGGTGCCGATAGCGGCAGCATCATGGAGGTCTGGCGGAAGACATTCGGAGTTTCCGATTACGAAGAGGTTCGATCGCTTCTCATGCAGGTTGTCGGTCTGATTGACCAGGTCCGTCGGCAGCTTCAAGGGCTCGAAAAGCCCGCCTACGCCAAGTCATACGCCGACGTCGCACCTGTTCTGCTGTCATGCGCAGTCCTACCCGACGTCGGTACCTCGGTTCAGCTCGGTTCGGATCACGCGACGGTGTACGCGGAACAGCTGAACACTCTCGAGCTCCTGGCGACGGTGCTCAATGACAACAGGGGCAGCACTCCTGAGCCCACCGATGAACAGCTGACAGAATTCAGAGGACAGATCGCGGGAGCCTTGGAAGCCATCCGCGCGGACCACACGCTTCACCCGCGCATACGGCAAGAGGTCATCAGCCGTCTCCACCACATCCTGTGGGCACTGGATCACCTAGACACAGTGGGTCCAGAAGAAGTGATCGCTGCTGCTGAGCGGATCGGGTTCCTCTGGGCCTACCTTCCGCCAGAGGCTCAACAGTCGTCGGGATTCCAGAAAGCTCAGGCGGCGGCCGTCACTCTCTTAGGAGCCTTCCTCGGCACAGCGGAGACCCTCCAAGCCTTTGAGACGTTTCAGCAGGTTCTCGAACTCACCCAACACTGACCGGCGGAACACCCCGATCCGGCCGCAGGAATGCCTACCGACAACATCAGATCAGTGGTCATCGCAACAACCAGCGTTCGTGCGCGGACTACGGTGCCATCGCTGCTGCCCCTGACTGGCGAGATCAACAGCTATGACGTACTGCCCTCGTCGTCTGGCGAGGGGTTTGGCTCATGAACCACCTGGCTCCAGCCCGCACCGAATGGTGCGCCCACATCTGGGACGTCGGTGCCGACTGGCGCCATCCAGAGCCTGCCGAGCTCGTTACGATTCGGTTCTTTCACCACGACCGGTTGCTTGAAGACTGAGTCCCTAAGTTCAACCACCCCCTCCTTCCGGAGGTACATGATGAACCCGAACGTATCGAGGAGAAGAACAGCAATCCGGGACACCAGGTGCGCTGCTGAACGGTACCGCTCGTCGATCGAGATACTGCCTGCTGATGCCTGGCGCTCGGTGTCCGCATGAACCACATCGCCGTACAACCATGCCAAGGCGAGCACACTGTCGGAGGCCGTCGAGGAGGTTCCCTCGCTCGTGTCGACGTGCTGTACCAGGTAGCCCGCCAGTTGCCCGTCACGCGGGTCGATCTCCCTCCACCGATCCTTCAACTGTTGGCAGACCGCCATATAGTCCGGCCGTTGCCTCACGAGGTAAGAGAGGGCATTCAGCACCTTCTGCAGGTAGATGGGGTCTCGATCGAGAATGACGGGCCGCACTCGCGCTGCCAGAGACTCCATCTGCTCCTCGGGTGGGAACTTTGTCTGGATTCGGGTGAGCCCGTCCGGCTCGGGCGTGACTGTAAACAGACCACGGCTGAGGTCGCGTAAAGCCTCTGACGCGAGTGAGTGTGCGGCAACCCGGCGCGCTCTGATGACGAACGCCTCGACCACCGCGACGGAACGGTCGTTGACCGAGCTTGCGTCATTGGACTTTGTCATCGTGCTCTCTAACGAAGTACGGGACGTGGATAAGTTGGGCGACGCGGGCTTTGGACTCGTCGTTGCAGCGATCGTAGATGGTGGTGGTGCTGGCATCGGCATGACCGAGCAGGCACTGGACGGCCGACCGGTCAGCGCCGGCATCAAGGAGTTCGCCGGCGAAGGTACGGCGGCCGTCGTGCGGGCTGAACTGCTCCACCTCGGCCAGTTGGGCGCGGCGATGCACGATCCCGTACAGGCCCGCCGCAGACTGCCTCTTGTGAGGCGGTCGATCCGGCCGGCCTTGTTGACCGCGACCATCACCGGCCCGGGTGCGTCCCGCGCACGGTGATCCAGTCCTCGACCGCGGCCGGTCCCGCAATAGGCCAGCCGGGCGCGGTCGCCCTTGCCGTCGACGGCAAGCTGGTTGCCCGGCTGCCCGTAGTCGTCCAGGTCTACCGCGACGCATTCGGTCCGACGGAGCCCGACGCCGAACAGGATCGCGAGCATGGCGGCGTCAGTGCTCCGGTCGGGCGGGGGTCGGGCGCGCAGAAGGCAAACAGCGTGCGCAGCTCGCCGGCGTCGCCGTGGCGATCGGCGTCGGCGCCGGCGCCGGCGCCGGCAAGCGTGGTGCCCCAGTCGGTGATGCGTTCGTAGTCGTCGCGGTCCATCAGCGGCAGCCGCCAGCACTGCCGAGTATCCGGACGGCGGCGACAGCATCGTGCGCGAGGCGGACGGTGCGTACACGGCGAGCAACTGCGCTCGGATCGCGGTATTTCGCTCCGCACGCAACAGGTGCCACGGGATTCCCGTGGCCGCCGTACTGGGCCGGCCGGTCAGCAGCGAGGCCAGGCGATCCAGGGTGCCGGTCATCGTGCGCCGTGACTCCGGTGATCCGAGCGAGGCCGGATAGACCGCGACCGGATCCGCCGGCACGGACGGCAGAAAACCGTGTGCGGGATCCCGAGCGGCATTTCCTGCGCCGGCCACCACCCGCCGACTGACGATTCGTCCATCTAGCACCAGGCGACCGCCCTGAAGCCTGAACTCCTCCTAGCGAGGTCCGCTCTCGGGCGACTTCGTTGATTTCGCTCGCGTCCGCTTCTTGCGTGCCATTCGTCTCTCTCCCACTCGCCATCGACGACGTGCGATGGCAGCTTCAGTGAAGCGCACAGGACCGACAACGCGTAGGCAACTTTCGGTTGACGATGGCAACCGCGGCCCCAGGCAGCCGGCTCCACGGCTGATGGCCGGTAGTGCACGACCGACCGCTCACCCCCGCGGTCCTCGAACTACCTAGTGCCTCTCCAAGAAACGTTGGGGTTGTAACCGTGTCGGGTTGACCGGTCCGGTGGTGAGTCTGAAGGCTTGCCGTCGGAGGTGGTGATGGCTCGACAGCCTGAGGTGTTCGTGCGCTCGCTGGAGCCCGAGGAAGCGCAACGTCTGG
>NZ_SNWS01000038.1:1484-3313 GCF_004362255.1 Kribbella sp. VKM Ac-2571 | reverse complement strand
TTCTGGGGGTTGGTTCTGTTTCTTCTGGGTCACGGATGCATTGGATCTTTGCGGATCGGTGTGTGTCTGGTGGCTGGGGCCGGCTCTCATCAAACCGTTGGTGTGGGTGTTCTGGACTGGGTGGGTTGTTTCCCTGGGCTGGATGCTCGTGACCGATAGGTGGTGGCGATAGGGTTGGTGTTCCTGCCCGTATTTTGAGAACTGTATAGTGGACGCGAGCATCTCTTTGTAGCGTAATTTTGTCTTTTTGTTGTTTGTTTTGTGACAAGCTACTAAGGGCAATCGGTGGATGTCTTGGTACCAAGAGCCGATGAAGGACGTTGGAGCCTGCGATAAGCCCCGGGGAGTTGGCAACCGAGCTGTGATCCGGGGGTGTCCGAATGGGGAAACCCAGCTGGCATTCTAAAGCCAGTTACCAGTGCCTGAACACATAGGGTTCTGGAGGGAACGCGGGGAAGTGAAACATCTCAGTACCCGCAGGAAGAGAAAACAATAGTGATTCCGTGAGTAGTGGCGAGCGAAAGCGGATGAGGCTAAACCATGTGCGTGTGATAGCCGGCGTGCGTTGCGCATGTGGGGTTGTGGGAGCATTCTGACATTAATGCCGTGATGTCGAAGAGTTATAAATCGCTGTTGAAGTCGAATCTTCTGGAATGTTGAGCCGTAGTGGGTTATAGCCCTGTAGGCGTAAGACAGTGACTCTTGAGTGTTTTCCCAAGTAGCACGGGACTCTTGAAATCCCGTGTGAATCTGGCGGGACCACCCGCTAAGCCTAAATACTTCTTGGTGACCGATAGCGGACTAGTACCGTGAGGGAAAGATGAAAAGTACCCCGGGAGGGGAGTGAAATAGTACCTGAAACCGATTGCCTACAATCCGTCGGAGCATGTTCCTTGTGGATGTGTGACGGCGTGCCTTTTGAAGAATGAGCCTGCGAGTTAGTGGTGTGTGGCGAGGTTAACCCGTGTGGGGTAGCCGTAGCGAAAGCGAGTCTGAATAGGGCGCTTTAGTCGCATGCTCTAGACCCGAAGCGGAGTGATCTATCCATGGGCAGGTTGAAGCGTGGGTAAGACCGCGTGGAGGACCGAACCCACCAGGGTTGAAAACCTGGGGGATGACCTGTGGATAGGGGTGAAAGGCCAATCAAACTCCGTGATAGCTGGTTCTCCCCGAAATGCATATAGGTGCAGCGTCGCGTGTTTCTTACCGGAGGTAGAGCACTGGATGGTCTAGGGGGCTTACCGGCTTACCGAAATCAGCCAAACTCCGAATGCCGGTAAGTGAGAGCGCGGCAGTGAGACTGCGGGGGATAAGCTCCGTAGTCGAGAGGGAAACAGCCCAGATCACCAGCTAAGGCCCCTAAGCGATTGCTAAGTGGAAAAGGATGTGGAGTTGCCCAGACAACCAGGAGGTTGGCTTAGAAGCAGCCACCCTTGAAAGAGTGCGTAATAGCTCACTGGTCAAGTGATTCCGCGCCGACAATGTAGCGGGGCTCAAGCAATCCGCCGAAGCTGTGGCACTCACATATGTACTCGGCACAGGCTTTTGGTCTGTGTCCAGGTGTGTGGGTGGGTAGGGGAGCGTCGTGCAGCGTGTGAAGCAGCCTAGTGATGGAGTTGTGGATGCTGCACGAGTGAGAATGCAGGCATGAGTAGCGAATGACGGGTGAGAAACCCGTCCGCCGGATGATCAAGGGTTCCAGGGTCAAGCTAATCTGCCCTGGGTAAGTCGGGACCTAAGGCGAGGCCGACAGGCGTAGTCGATGGACAACGGGTTGATATTCCCGTACCGGCATTAACACGACCCGACCGAACCCGCTGATGCTAAGC
>NZ_SNWS01000038.1:0-1387 GCF_004362255.1 Kribbella sp. VKM Ac-2571 | reverse complement strand
TTAGGGGAAGTGGATGATCCCATGCTGCCGAGAAAAACTTCGCAGTGAGTGTTAGAGCCGCCCGTACCCCAAACCGACACAGGTGATCAGGTAGAGAATACCAAGGCGATCGAGTGAACCATGGTTAAGGAACTCGGCAAAATGCCCCCGTAACTTCGGGAGAAGGGGGACCTGATCCGTTAGGTGACTTGCTCACTGAAGCGGTGATGGTCGCAGAGACCAGGCCCAAGCGACTGTTTACTAAAAACACAGGTCCGTGCGAAGAAGTAATTCGATGTATACGGACTGACGCCTGCCCGGTGCTGGAACGTTAAGGGGACAGGTTAGCTGGTTTCGGCCGGCGAAGCTTTGAACTTAAGCGCCAGTAAACGGCGGTGGTAACTATAACCATCCTAAGGTAGCGAAATTCCTTGTCGGGTAAGTTCCGACCTGCACGAATGGCGTAACGACTTGGGCGCTGTCTCAACCATGGACTCGGCGAAATTGCATTACGAGTAAAGATGCTCGTTACGCGCAGCAGGACGGAAAGACCCCGGGACCTTTACTACAACTTGGTATTGGTGGTCGGTACAATTTGTGTAGGATAGGTGGGAGACTGTGAAGCTCGGACGCCAGTTCGGGTGGAGTCATCGTTGAAATACCACTCTGATTGTTCTGGCTGTCTAACTTTGGTCCGTTATCCGGATCAGGGACAGTGCCTGGTGGGTAGTTTGACTGGGGCGGTCGCCTCCTAAAAGGTAACGGAGGCGCTCAAAGGTTCCCTCAGCCTGGTTGGCAATCAGGTGTCGAGTGTAAGTGCACAAGGGAGCTTGACTGTGAGACAGACATGTCGAGCAGGGACGAAAGTCGGAACTAGTGATCCGGCGGTGGCATGTGGGAGCACCGTCGCTCAACGGATAAAAGGTACCCCGGGGATAACAGGCTGATCTTCCCCAAGAGTCCATATCGACGGGATGGTTTGGCACCTCGATGTCGGCTCGTCGCATCCTGGGGCTGGAGTAGGTCCCAAGGGTTGGGCTGTTCGCCCATTAAAGCGGCACGCGAGCTGGGTTTAGAACGTCGTGAGACAGTTCGGTCCCTATCCGCTGCGCGCGCAGGAGACTTGAGAAGGGCTGCCCCTAGTACGAGAGGACCGGGGTGGACGAACCTCTGGTGTGCCAGTTGTTCCGCCAGGAGCACGGCTGGTTGGCTACGTTCGGGAGTGATAACCGCTGAAAGCATCTAAGCGGGAAGCACGCTTCAAGATGAGGTCTCCCACCGGGTTAACCGGGTAAGGCCCCCAGTAGACCACTGGGTTGATAGGCCAGAGGTGGAAGCGCCGCAAGGTGTGGAGCTGACTGGTACTAATAGGCCGAGGGCTTGTCACACACCCATCCACTGGAATCCA
>NZ_SNWS01000037.1:0-9621 GCF_004362255.1 Kribbella sp. VKM Ac-2571 | reverse complement strand
CACATCGAGGACAAGCCATCGAACTGCGAGGCAGCAAAGAAACGAGCGAACCCCGCCGGGCACCAAGATCATGGCATTGACGCGAAGAAAGCCGTTGCACGCTTGAGGATGTCGACGTCTTCCCGGAGCCGGCGGTTCTCCCGCCGCAGCTGAGCGAGCTCGTCTCGCTCCGCGGTGGTCAACCCGTCGGCGCGGGTCCCGGCATCACGCTCGGCCTGCTTCACCCACTCCCGGACCCCGGTCTCAGTCAGGTCGAAGTCCTTCGCGATCTGACCGATCGACCGGTCGCCGCGCTGGCACAGCTCGACGATCTCGGCCTTGAACTCGGCTGTGAACGAACGGCGAGGCCGCGGCTTCTTCTTGCCCATGGTCTCCATGATGAACATCCTTCCGGAGCACAAGCTCCTGATCTCGGATGTCCGTCAAAACGGGTCAGGCCCAACCCGCTTCTTCCATCCCGCACCTCGCGGAGAACGGTTAGGAATTCATCTGTCGTCACCGACGGCCTTCTGTAAGCGCCGTTGAGCGTGTACAGGGTCGGCCCGGCCACGCAGCACAGCGGTCGCCCCAGAACTGACCACGCTTCGCGCTGCTGCCGTCGATAGCCAGACAAGTTCGAGCCCTTCGCCGGCAGCCGCCCGCTGCAGCAGGCTTCGGACGGCCGTCGGCAACTGCGCGATCGGTCCCGGTTCACGGCTGGTGTGGCGTCGGGCGATGTGTGGGTAGAGCGAGGCCAGTTCGCGGTCGGATGTCCCGGTGGACGAGAGGACCACCTCGGCGATCAGATCGGGCTCGGAGTCCGATGGTGCGAGCCGATGCCGACTGCCGAGTCCCAGCGCCGCGGCCGCGCACCTGAGATTGAAGACCGCGGCACCGGCCGAGATACGCAGGCTCGTCCCGTCGAGTCCTCTGCAGGCAGGGCGCGTGACCGGTCGAGGAAGACGTCAACGGTGTCGCCCTGGACCTCGAACCGCCATGGCTGGGTGTTGTGCGTGCTCGGCGCGGCCACCGCAGCGCCGAGCAGTACGTCGATCTGGTCCGGGGACAGTTGCTGAACCTCTACAAGCCTTCCTGAGGTGTCGCTGGGTGTGATCCACACGGTATTTTACACGGCCTTTCCTGTAGTAAAATCGGTGAGGAGAGATCCGGGAGGAAGAATGTGCGAGCACTGCGGTTGCCGGGGCGTGGAGCCCCTCGCCGAGCTGATGGACGAGCATTTCGTTCTGCTCGACGTGGCGGGCGACGTACGACGAGCGCTGAAGGCCGGCGACGTGCCAGCTGCGGTCGAGGCGTTGGCCAATCTGGAGCAGCTTCTGGGGCAGCATGTCGGGCGTGAGGAGCGTGGCGTCTTCGCGGCGATGAAGGAGCAGGGCGACTTCGCGTACGCGGTCGACGAGCTCGAGCTGGAGCACCTGAGTTTCGATCAACGGTTGTCGAGGCTGGCTCCGGCGGCGGCGGGTTTCGCCGATGAGGTGCTGGGTCTGCTCGCCGAGTTGCGGGAGCACATCGACAAGGAGAATCTCGGGGTCTTCCCGGTCGCGGTGGTGTCGCTGGACGGCACGGGTTGGGAGACTGTCAGCCGTGCACACGCGGAGCAGCCGAGTTTCCTGACGACCACCACTTCCTGAACCACTGGGCCACCGGCCAGGGTCGCGGATCCGGCCGGGGGATCGTGGCAGACTTCGACGGGTGGCTGACGGATTCGGTGCTCGGGTGCGCCGGGCTGTTGAGGGTCTCACACCTGGCTATTTCGCGCTGGTGATGGCTTCCGGGATCATCTCGGTCGGGCTGCACCTGGAGGACCTCCAGCTTCTGTCGCGGATATTGCTGGCCGTGTGCGGAGCTGCGTTCGCCGGATTGCTGCTCCTCACCGGATGGCGGTTCATCGCGTATCGCGCCGCGCTGGTCGAGGACTTCATGGATCCGCGCCGGGCGTTCGGATTCTTCACCTTCGTCGCGGGGACCAACGTGCTCGGGGTCCGGCTCGGTGTGGCGGGCTTCCCCACGGCGACGGCGGTTCTGCTCGGGCTCGCCGGACTCGCCTGGCTCGGGTTGGGTTACGTCGTCCCGTGGACCGCAGTACTCGGACGACAGGAGCGACCGGTCCTGGCTAGCGCCAACGGCACGTGGTTCATCTGGGTGGTGGCCAGCCAGTCTGTCGCCGTGGCAGCGGCCACCGTAGAGCCGGTGTTCGATTCGGTACGCCGGGAGCTCGCGGTGCTCGCGGTGATGTCGTGGTCGGTCGGCGTGTTCTTGTACGGTGCGGCCGGGCTGTTCGTGTCGTTGCGTCTGATGCTCTACGAGTTCGGGCCCGACGAGTTGACGCCGCCGTACTGGGTGTCGATGGGTGCGCTCGCCATCACCGTCCTCGCGGGCGCTCGGATCGTCGAGATGGCCGACGCACCCATGGTGGCGGCCACGCGCGAGCTGATCGCGGGCCTGGCGGTGGTCTTCTGGGCGTTCGCGACCTGGTTGATGCCGGTACTGGTCGCGGCCGGCTGGTGGCGCCACGTCCGGCGCCACGTGCCGCTGCGGTACGACGCAACCTTGTGGAGCATCGTGTTCCCGCTGGGCATGTACGCCGTCGCCGGCATCTACCTCGGCCGGGCCGATCACCTACCGGTGGTGGAGGCGGTGGGCCGCGGCGAGCTGTGGGCCGCCGTCGCGGCGTGGGCTGTGGTGTTCGTGGCGATGATCCGGCACCTCACCCGGACGGTTCTGCGGTCCCGCACCTCGTAACCACCCGTGTCATGGGCTGACATGGAAGCTGCCGTGCGCCCCGCGCTCGGCGTCGACCATCACGTGCGAGACGAACGGGTAGTCGCCGGACTCCGGGAACGTGAGGTCGACGAAGCCGCCCTGCCCGGCCTGCAGACCGAGGCTCTGCGCGCCGGCCTGGCCGCCGCGGAGCAGATAAGCGCCTTCGGAGTACGCCGTATCGAACTGCGCACCGACTACGTGGAACGACGACGACCGGTTCGGCCCAGCGTCGAGGACCCACACCCGGACGCGGTCTCCTGGCTTCGCCGCCAGCGGCTTGTGGTCGTACTGGTTCGCGTAGCCGTTGAACACCACGGCGTCGGGGCGCTCGGACTGCACCTTCGTGACATCGACGAGGCCGGCCTGGTCCCCGAGGTAGAACTCGGACTGGACGAGCACATAGCTTCGGGCGACGTTCGGCAGGTTCGGCGGCTCGATGATCACCGCGCCGAAGAGTCCGTTGGCGATGTGGGCCGACATCGGCATCGTCGAGCAGTGGTACAGCCACACGCCGGCACGCGTCGCGCGGAACCGGTAGACCAGCGAGTCGCCGGGGGCGATCGTCCGCATCGGGCCCTGTGGCGACAAGGCACCGGCATGGAAGTCGATCGAGTGCCCGATCGACCCGCGGTTGACCAGGGTGATCTCGAAGCTGTCCCCGACCCGGCCATGCAACACCGGTCCCGGCATCGTGCCGTCGTACGTCCACAACCGCTGCGTCACTCCGGGCGCCACCTCACGGACGACGTCGCGGATGACGAACGTACGCCGCTGAACTCGCGCGGAGCCCAAGGGTGGTAACGCGGCGTCGACGGCCTCGAAGCCAGGCGGCGGCTTCGCCATGAAGTCGAGCTTCCCGGCGGCGTCACCGGATCCGTCGCCCTGCCCGCCGGTTTCAGCCTGAGCACCAGGTCCATGGGCGTGCACGCCATGCCCAGCCTGGCTGGAACCGGCGGCTGGCGTCGTGTCGATGTGGAACGTCATGCCCAGCTGGCGGTGACCGATCACCGAGCACCAGCCGTCGATTGCGCGTCCCACCACCCCGACGTCCAGTCGCGTCGACTGCCCTGGTGACAGCCGTCGGGTACGGGCGCCACTGTCGAGGAGGAGGTCGTGCACGTCCTCGTCGTCGACGTTGGTGAGGACGATGACGACCCGGTCGCCAGCGGGGACCGTGACAGTCGAGGGCTGGAACCGCAGATCGCGCGCCGCCACCTGGACGGTGGTGGTGTGCCCGGTGGCGGAAACCTCTCCGGCCGCGGACAGCGCCGTACCTCGCCCCAGGGCGCTCGGATCGACAGCAACTCCGGCAGCCACGACAAGGGCCACGACGGCCGCACCGGTCACGGCGAGTCCAGCCACCTGGCCTGCGGGGCGTCGCGGCTCGGCGCTTCGTGACGGCTTGTCGCCGCGCGCCAGACTGGCGGCTGCCTCCGCCTTGGCGCGCCGCGATGCGCGAAGGGCCAGCACGAGCAGCGGCAACCACGACGCCAGAGCGCACAAGACCGCCACCGAGGTCACCGCCCGTACGGCGCTGGGTGCCGGGAGCACGCACACCAGCAGACCCAGATTCGTGACAACGATGCGCAGTGGGCTGCCACGATCCAGTGCGGCGTTGGCTGCCCTGATCGCGGTCGGCCCTCCACCGAGCGCCACCGGAACCAGGTACGAGAGCGCGCCGAGCAAGACCTGGGCACCGAATCCAGCGGCGAGGAACGGGGTCAGCCACTCGAAGAGCCGGCCGGCCCCGGACCAGGAGCCAGCGGTCCCGATCCCGACCGCCAGGACGAGCAGAACACCCACCAGCCAAAGAAGTGCAGCCAGGACCGAGTCGGCCGGGAACGACCTCGGCGGGTTCCTGCTGAGCGCGTTGAGGAAGGCGCGGCCCAGTTGCGCCAAGCCGACGACATACGCCAGCAGGCCAACTGCCGTGAGCATTCGCGAGCCTGCCGCGGCACTCCCCGCGGTGACGAGAACCGCGGCGATCAGCACCGGCAGGGCTTGCGCGGCCTGTTTCTCGGCACCCTCGGCGATCCTGGTGCGCAGCATGGTCGGCCACAAGGTCACCAGCGTGCCTGCGACGGTGAGACCGACCCAGCCGAGCAGGTTGACGGCCGCATGGGCGAGCACCACACGCGCATGCCAGGGGTCCGGGAGGTCTCGTGCCAGCAGGGATCCCAGGGTCGCGCCGACCGGCAGGAAGCACGCCGCAGCCACGTAGAAGCGCACAGTTGCGCCGAACCGCGCCGCGAGGGCCGACCGGATCAGACCAACGAGCACCCAGCCGTGCCAGAGAACCGCCGTGGCAACGGCGGCAGCACCTGCCGCGGTGATTGCCCAAGTGCTCGAAACCACGCCGGCCACGACGGCCAGAACTCCACCGTTGAGCAGGAGCAGCCTCCGGCTCTGGCCCGCTCGGTCGCTGGTCGGGGTGTGCAGCAGCGCGTCGGCGAAGTACCGGCTCCACACCAGGATCGCGTGACTGACGGCGCCGAGCAGGAGGAGGTGGATCATCAACCACCGCGGAGCAGGCAGGAACGGATGCAGAATCGCCACGACGATCGTGCCGATCAGCCAGAACAGCACCGGCAAATCTCGCAACGGCCAGAAGCCGCGAGCGTTCGTCGTACTCACTGCGCAACCCCGACCTTCGCGCGCCGCGTGGTCGACCAGATGGCGACGGCGACGAACAGTACGACGGCCGCGACGTTCAGGACTCCGCCGGTGACCCACGCGATGTGGCTGCCGAGCCCATCGCCGAGCCACAGCCGGACCGCGATAGATGCGTGCAGCAACGCCACCGGCCCCAGCAGGACGGGACGGTACGGAAGCGGCCGACGCAGCACGGCCGGAAGGATCACGGGAGCGTGCGCCATGATCATCGACAGCGTGAACCCGAGGAACACCGCGTGAACCACGGCGTCGTACCGGGCGCCGTCACCGGCCGGCCCGCCGACCAGCCAGATGGCGCTGGCAACGCCCAGCCAGCCGTACGCGGCCAGCATGCAGATCGCGGTGTACCGCGGCAACCCGCTGCTGCGGATCGTGTGTCGCGCGACATCGTGGCCGGCCAGCCACCAGGTCAGCGTGAGCAAGGCCAGCGAGAGCAGGGCAGTGCCGGACGTCGGCCACAGAAGCGCGGCGACGACTCCCCCGAGCAGAGCACACGCGAGCAGCAGCGTCGTGCCGCCCACCCTGGAGCCCAGCGACAGCCGAGCGAGCTCCACGCGTTCGCCGCAGATGGTCAGAACTACGAATCCGACCAGCCACGGCAGAAGCATGGGGATGGTGACTCCGCCCAGCCACAGACCAGCAGCTCCGAGGGCGAGGACGGCGCCGAGGGCCTGGACCAAGACCGCGGTGTCGCGCTGACGACGCCATAGCGGTACGTACAGAACCACCAGCGCGGCAGCACCCGCGACGAGCAGACCCTTACCGACCACGACCGGGACAGGCGAGAGCAGGAGCATGACACTGAGGCCGAGCAACGCCGGAGCGACCAAAGCGACGGGTTGGCGGTAGGCGACCGCGCGCTCGAGAGCGATCAGTGTGCCCACGAACCCGAGCACCATCAGCATCCCGTGAATCTCTGGAAGTCGGTCGACTCGTACGGGAGCGGGGACGCCGAGCAGAAGGAGGGCTGCGTCGAGCCCGGCCAGCAGTGCAACTCCGGCGGGAGCGAGGAACACGAGCCTCGGCAGCGCCGCTCGCCGCGCAGTCCCGCCGGCGGTATCGGCGACAGCGCTCATCTGGGCCGCGTCTTCAGGTGAAGCCTGCACGCCCCGGGCTCGGAGAACGGCCGTAACTCAGTGCCCTCCGGATCCGCGCCGTACTCCTCTAGAGCCCCTTGCGCGAGCCCGAGATGCACCCCGCAGACCACGTCGGGGTACTGGTGGGCCGCCTCGAGCAGCGGGCACCGGGTGAGCCGTACGACGGTACTCCGAGAATCGGCGCGGGGCCCGAATCCGATCTCGTCGAACAGTGAGACCACCTCTCGTCGCGCCGCCGCCGGACTCGGAGCCGGCTCGGCGCCGCGGGTCCGGGCGAGCTGGTGACCCCACTCCAGGCCGGCGGTAACCGCGTCCTCGTGCGGTGAGGAGCTGTTCCGGTGGATCGTAGCGGCGAGGGTGGCGGCGAGGCCGGCGTACTCCGGTGCCGCGGCGGCGTCGCTGCCCGCGGCCTGATAGAGCCAGGCGGGCCGTCCCCGACCGGCAGGTGCCGCCTGATGCCGGTGAGCGAAGCCGTCGCGCACCAGGGCCTCCAGGTGCTCGCGAACCGTATTGGCATGCAGTCCGGTCGCGCTGACCAGAGCCGCGAGGGTGATCGGCTCGGTCTGCGCGCGTAGCGTTTCCAGCAGCGCCGCCCGCGACCTGGACAGCGGTGCGCGGCTCCGGCCCGTACTCGACACCGGACCGTAGCCGTGCCGGTGCGGGATCGCGGCTTGATTATTTTCCACGGAGTAGAGTGTAATAAAATCCTGGTGACGCCGCCACCGACAGCTGAAGGAGACACCCCATGTCCGAACTCGTCATCGCCTCGACGGAGACCGACGCCAAAGCCGCCGATGCGGTGCGGCACCATCACGCCGAAATGGCGGGCGCGTTGAGCCTGCGCACCGAGGAGCTGGTCGCGGCTGCTGCCCGGCGCGACACGCCCGCGGCCGAACTGGCTCGACGAGAGTTGGTCGACTGGTGTCACCGCGAGCTGATCCCGCATGCCCGGGCCGAGGAGCAGGCGATGTACCCGGCCGCACAGGGGATGGTCGAGGGTCGACTGCTGGTGCAGGCAATGCTCGGCGAGCACGAAGTCATTGCCCGGTTGGTGCGCGGTGTGGCCGACGCCGCCGACCTGGTCCGGGCCGCGGCGTCGGCCACGGCCCTGCACGCGGTGTTCGACTCGCACCTGGCGAAGGAGAACGACTTGGTGCTGCCACTGCTCGCAGCATCCCCTGGCGTATCGGTCGCGGAACTGCTCGGCGGCCTCCATGAACTCCTCGGACACACCGAGGACCTGGCACCGGACGCGGGCGATGGCTGCGGTGGCGATGGGTGTGCGTGCGGTGGGGCGGACGGTCAGGGTTTTCCGGAGTTGGACGCGCGCTCCATCCCCCATCCGATTCGGCACGCGACGATCTTCGGAGCATTGGAGTCGGTGCGTCCGGGCGGAGGTCTTGTGCTGATCGCGCCCCACGACCCACTTCCGCTGCTGGAGCAGGTGAGTCGGCGGTGGCCGGGCGCCTTCACCGTGCAGTACCTGGAGCGCGGCCCGGAGACGTGGCGGCTGAGTCTTCTGCGGGCGGATGCATGACTTTGGTCCTATTGGCAACACGGTGAGGGTCGGCGAAGTTGTTTGTCGTGACGAATCCGGAGCGTGATCGATGACAGCACCGCAGCCGACCGAGCGCCGTACGGGACACCGAACGGGGTCGCCGTGGCTGATGCTGGGGATGGCTACCCTCGGCTTCGCCGTGAACTTCTGGGCCTGGGCGCTGATCAGCCCGCTCGGCCCACTGTTCCGGCAGAACGGGACCCTTGGGTCTCTGACCGAGTCGGACGTCGCCTTGATGGTCGCGGTGCCCGTGATCGTGGGCTCGCTCGGGCGGATCGTCGTCGGAGCGCTGACCGACAGGCTCGGCGGGCGGGTGATGTTCCCGATCGTCTCGGCGGTGACGATCGTGCCGATCCTGTTCATCGCGTTCGTCGCGCTCGACTCCTATGTCCTGCTGCTGGTCGGCGGGTTCTTCCTGGGCGTCGCGGGGACGGCGTTCGCGGTCGGGGTGCCGTTCGTGAACGCGTGGTTTCCGCCTGAGCGGAGGGGGCTCGCGGTGGGGGTCTTCGGTGCCGGCATGGGCGGTACGGCGATCAGCGCACTGACCACCGTGAAGCTGTACAACAACGTCGATTCCAAGGCGCCCTTCCTGATCACGGCAGCCGTGCTCGCCGTGTACGCCGTCGTGGCCTGGCTGGTCCTTCGTGACGCTCCAGGACGCAGCGCGCCGACCACGTCCTTGGTACGGCGGCTCGCGGCCAACGCGCGACTCCCGATCACCTGGCAGGCCTGCGTCCTGTACGCGGTGGCCTTCGGCGGGTACGTCGCCTTCTCGGTCTATCTGCCTGCCTACCTGAAGACCGACTATGGCTTGACGCCTGCGGACGCCGCGAACCGGATGGCGGGCTTCGTGGTGGTCGCCGTCATCATGCGCCCGATCGGCGGCTGGCTGTCCGACAGGTTCGGGCCGATACCGGTCCTGGCCGCTGGCTACGCCGTCGTGGTCGCCGGCGCCGCGGTCGCCGCGACCCACCCGCTGCTCGAGCACGTCGGCACCGTCGCGTTCCTGGCGATGGCCGCCGCGCTGGGCTCCGGCAGCGGCGCGACGTTCGCGCTGATCGCCGAGGTCACCGACCCGTCCCGGGTGGGCGGAGTCACTGGACTGGTCGGTGCCGCTGGTGGGCTGGGCGGGTTCGTGCCGCCGTTGATTATGGGCTACGTGTACGGCCGCACCGAGTCCTACGCGATCGGCCTGTGGCTGCTGTCGGCGACCGCGGCGCTCACCTTGGTCCTGACCGTGACCGTCGTGCGGTCGACCGAACGTGCGCACGTCCGCGCGCTCCCCCAACCCCAGGCGGTCACGGAGTAACGTCCGCTCAAGGCTCCCACTCCCGACGATGAGGAATGACTTGTGAGTACAGAGGTCCAGCCAGAAGATCGTCAAGACGGCCGCGAGATCGGGATGGACGGAGGGGTCAGTGAGGCGTTGGTGCGAACCAGGCGGTTCTTCACGAAAGGCGCGGTGTCGGCTGACCTGCGGACGCTGACGAAGACCGGTGGGCGGCAGGCTGATGACTTTTACCGGGATCGTTG
>NZ_SNWS01000036.1:0-16684 GCF_004362255.1 Kribbella sp. VKM Ac-2571 | reverse complement strand
ATCGCGTGGTCGGTCGGTGAGTACTGCCTGGCGTCGATGCTCACGCTGGCCCGGCGACTGCCCCGGTTCGACAGTGCGGTCCGCGGCGGCGGGTGGAAGCAGACCGAGTACCGGGGGCATGAACTGGCCGGCGCGAAGGTGGGGATCGTCGGCGCGAGCAGCACGGCGCGTGCGTTGATCACGCTGCTCAAGCCGTTCGGCTGCGATGTGGTTGTGTACGACCCGTACCTGAGTGCCGAGCGCGCCGCCGAGCTCGGCGTCCGGCTGGCCGAGCTGCCGGAAACGTCAGACAGCGCCTTCTTGACGATCCACGTGCCGAACGTCCCCGAGACGAAGGGCATGATCTCGCGCGAGCTGATCGAGCGGCTTTCCGACGGTGCGGTCGTGGTCAACTCTTCGCGCGGTCCCGCGATCGATCAACAGGCCTTGCTGGAACACGCCGTCTCCGGGCGGATCTACGCCGCGCTCGACGTCTACGACCCGGAGCCGCCGGAACTTGCCGAGAGCGCTCTCCGTGCGGACAACCTGTTACTCACCCCGCACATCGCCGGCGACACGGCCGAGGGCCACCTCGCGCTCGCGGGATACGTGCTGAAGGACGCCCTCCAGTGGCTCGATAACGGCACCCGAGGCCCCAGCTTCGTAGATCCCGCTCTCTGGTCGATCGCCGCCTGACCCACCTGCGCCGAGCAGACCGAGAGAGGACTGATCATCTTGTCCCGCATCACCCAGGTTGAGGTCTTTGCGGTTGCGGTGCCCTTCGCGCGCCGGTTCGTGCTCGGCAGCGGTGCCGTCGGCTCACCCGACGTCGCCCCCGACCAGGCCGGCGCGGTGATCTTCGTGAAGCTCACCACCGAGGACGGCGTGGTCGGCTGGGGAGAGCAGCGAGCGCTGCCCAGTTGGAGCTACGAGACCGCCGAGACGATGTCGGTCGTCATCCGCCGCCACCTCGCCCCGATCCTGCTCGAACTCACGCCGTTCGACGTCGAACTGTTCCATCAGCGTGCCTCCAAACGCCTCAGCCCGGCCGTCTCGAACGGTTTCCCGTTCGCCCGCGCGGCCGTCGACGTCGCGCTGCACGACGCCGCCGGCAAACTCGCCGGCGTCCCCGTCCACGCACTGCTCGGCGGCAAGATCTACGACGAGATCCCGCTCTGTTCCGCGATCGGGGTCGGCGACCAGGAGACTGTCCGCCAACACGCGCTGCAGTCGTCGGACTATGCGGCGTACAAGGTCAAGATCGGCGGCGATCTGGACGCGGACACCGCTGCGATCGAGACCGTCGCGGAAGTTGCCGACGGCAAACCACTGTGGCTGGACGCCAACCAGTCCTACCGACCGGCCGCACTCAAGCAACTCCTCGACCGGACAGCGCACATCCGCACGATCCACTGCGTCGAGCAGCCGGTCCCGAGCACCGACACGCTTGCCATGGGGCGAGTGCGCGAGCTCATCGATCTTCCGGTCGCAATCGACGAAGGCAGCTTCTCCGCGCAGGACCTCGCTCGCGCGATCCGCCTGAACGCCGCGGACCTGGTCGTGGTCAAGGTCTGCAAGTCGGGCGGACTCCGGAACGCTCTCAAGACCGCCCAGACAGCGCTGGCGGGTGGCGTGGAATTGCTCGGCAGTGGCCTGACCGACTGCGGAATCGCGTTCGCCGCCGCACTGCACGTGTTCAGTCAGCTCGAGCTCGCCCTGCCCGCCGAGCTCAACGGGCCGGAACTGCTGACCGATCTGTACGTCGATGGGCTGAGCATCACCAAGGCCGTCGCAACGGTCCCCTCCGCCCCTGGACTGGGCGTCGAGGTCGACGAGGAGCGCATCCGCGCCGAGTCGATCGACCTGCTGTACCGGTGAGGAGATCTATGAGCACAAAACTGACCCGCCGCAGCGTGCTCCGGCTCGGCGGACTGGCCGGTATCGCGTTCGCGGCCGGCTGTTCCTCGGGGCCACCGGCCGGCACCGCCACCTGGTCGATGTGGTCGAGCAGCGCTGCCGAGAAGAAGGTCTGGGAGGACTTCGGCAAGTACGTCGAGCACCAGCTCGGCGTCAAGTCGGTCGCCACCCTGACCCCGTCGAGCGGCTACCCGACCAAACTCGACCTGCAACTCGTCAGCGGTACGGCGAGCCTGGTCACCGCGCTGAACGGCACCCTGATCCCGACGTACGCCGCCCGCGGCGCGCACCGGCCGCTCGACGACCTGATTGCCGCCGACCCCGACTTCAAGCTCGACGACTTCTACGAGACCAGCCGGAAGATCTCGGGCTTCAACGGCAAGACGTACGCGATCGGCTTCGACGTCGCCCCGACGGTCATGTACTACAACAAGGACCTGCTGAAGAAGCAGGGCATCCCGCTGCCGTCCCGGACCGAACCGATGTCCTGGGCAACGTTCCGGAATCTCGCCAAGCAGCTCACCAAGCCCGGCGAGCAGTACGGCTTCACCTGCGCGCCGGCCATCGACGACCTGGTGTCGTGGATCTACTGCGCCGGCGGGAACGTGATGAGCGCCGACGCGAGCCGCAGTACGCTCGGCGATCCCGAGGCGATGGAGGCGCTGCAGTTCGTCATCGACCTGTTCGTGAAGGACAAGGTCACGCCGCCGATCAAGAATCTGGTCACCGAGAGCTCGCTGTCCAACTTCATGCAGGGCAACGTCGCGTTCATGCAGAACGGGCCCTGGCAGGTCGTGAATGCCCGCAAGGCCAAGTTCGACTGGGACATCATCCCGTTCCCCGCCGGTGCCAATGGAAGCACACCGCGCGTTTCGGGTTCCAGCTTCGCCATTTCATCGGGGGTACGCGAGGGCGCTGAGCTCGACCTCGCGTGGAAGCTGCTCAAGACGCTCACCAGCACCGGCGCGCTCGACATCTACGCCAAGGCCGGCCGCAACAACCCGGCCCGGCTCAGCGCCGGGAGCGCGTTCCAGCCGCCGCCCGACAACCTCGGGATCGTCCAGGACATCCTGGCCGGCAAGGTCGCCGGCGGCCACGCCTTCGACGTCACCACGAACTGGAACCAGGTCAAGCAGTTGCTCGGTCAGGATCTCCCGCGGACGTTCCTCGGCCAGGTCAGTGTCCCGGAAGCCATCAACGGTCTGACGCCGCGACTCGACGTACTGATGCGGCAGCATCTCGACACCGTTCGCCAGGCCACGGCCAGGAAGGGGTGAGCGTGATGGCCATTTCCACAGCAGACACCGCGCCCGTATCCACCACACCGGCACCAGTCAGGCACGCCCCACCGCCGCGTTGGCGGAGCCGGGAAGCACTCACTGCCTGGCTCTTCATCCTGCCCAGCCTGATCGGCTTCCTGGTCTTCACCGCCGGACCGGTCGTCGCCGCCGGCGTCATCTCACTGCTGAACTGGAACCTGTTCAGCCCGCCCACCTGGGCCGGCCTGCACAACTTCGCCCGCCTCGGCCCCGATCCGACGTTCTGGTCCGCGCTCGGCAGTACGGCGTACTTCACCCTGGTGAGCGTCCCGCTGACGATCCTGGTGAGCCTCCTGCTGGCGCTGCTGCTCAACCAGGGGCTGAAGCGGATCGCGGTCTTCCGCAGCCTCCTGCTGTTGCCGTACGCAACCATCACGGTGGCGGTCGCGTTCGTCTGGATCTGGCTCTACATCCCGCACGACGGCCTGGTGAACGCCGTGCTCGGTTGGTTCGGCATCAACGGCCCGGCCTGGCTGATCTCGGATACCTGGGCGATGCCCGCGCTGATCCTGATGAGCGTCTGGAAGAGCTTCGGCTTCGGCATGGTCGTGTTCCTCGCCGGTCTCCAGGCGATCCCGCAACAGCTCTACGAGGCGGGCCGCGTGGACGGTACGTCGCCGTGGAAGAGCTTGCGGCACATCACGCTGCCGATGCTGTCCCCTGCGCTGTTCTTCGTGATCGTCACGTCGGTGATCGGATCGTTCCAGGTCTTCGACCAGGCGCTGATCATGACGAACGGCGGCCCGGGCACCCGCACCACCACGCTGGTCATGTACATCTACCGGACCGGCTTCGAGAACTACGACCAGGGGTACGCCGCCGCGCAGTCGCTGGTCCTGTTCGCGTTCATCGTGCTGATCACCGCAGGCCAGTTCCTGTTCCAGCGGAAGTTGGTGCACTATGACAACTGAGATCCGGCGCAAGCTTGTTGTCTTCACCTGCTTCCTGGTCACCGCGATCACGCTGGTCCCGGTCGTCATGATGGTGCTCGTCGCGTTCCAGTCCGACGGTGAGTCGATGGCCGCGAAGCCGTCGTTCTGGCCGAGCAGCTGGCATCCCGAGAACCTGACCCGCGCGTTCGAACTCGTCCCGCTCGGCAAGTACCTGCTGAACACGATCTACTTCGCCGCCGGTACGACGCTGCTCGAAACGGTCACCGCGGCGCTCGCGGCGTACGCGTTCGCGCGGCTGAACTTTCCCGGCCGGAGCTGGCTGTTCGGCATCTACCTCGCGACATTGATGATCCCGTCGCAGGTGACGCTGATCCCGCAGTTCGTGCTGGTCGCGAAGCTGCACGGGATCGACACCTGGCCGGGCATGATCCTGCCGCACGCGTTCACCGCCATCGGCGTGTTCCTGCTCCGGCAGTTCTTCCTCGGCATCCCCCGCGACTACGAGGAGGCCGCCCGGCTGGACGGCGCCAACCGGTGGCAGGCGTTCGTCCGCGTCATCGTGCCGCTCGCGGTGCCGGCCATCGCGACGCTGGCGGTCTTCAAGTTCATCGGCCAGTGGAACAACCTGCTGTGGCCGTTGGTGATCTCCAACAGCGACGCCACCCGGACCGCATCGGTCGGCCTGCAGGTGTTCCAGGACACCAACGGCACCCAGTGGAACCTGCTGCTGATGGCGGCGACCGTCACCACCGTGCCCCTGATCGTCCTGTTCTTCCTCACGCAACGCTGGTTCGTCCGAGGTATCACGATGAGTGGGCTGGGAGGCCGCTGAACATGACCTATCTGTGGTCCGTCTTCACCAAACCGTGGATCGGGTTGCCCGGTGACGAGCTCGGCCGGTTGATCTCCGGACTCGGATTCGCGGGCGCCGAGGTCCCGGTGCGGGACACGGCGTACGTGACGCCTGCGACCGCCGAGGCCGAGCTGCCGAAGTTCACAGCGCAGTTACGGGCCGAGGGCATCGAACCGATCAGCGTCGCGAGCGAGCTGTCCGAACAGGTGTTCGCGGCGTGCGCGGACTCCGGCGTGCCGATGATCCGGATCATGGCCGACCTCGGCCCCGACGGCTACGCGGCTTCCGTACGACGCAATCGCGAGCTGCTCGAGACCGCCGTCGTACTCACCGAGCGGTACGACGTACAGGTCGGGGTGCAACCGCATCACGGGCGATATGTCTCGTCGACGCTCGGCGTACTGCAGCTGCTCGAGGGGTTGCCCGATCGGTTCAAGCTGGTGTGGGACGCGGCGCACGACGCGCTCGCCGGTGATCATCCCGCAGTCACGCTGGAGCTCGGCGCGGACCGGCTCGGCATCGTGAACCTGAAGAACGTCCACTACGTCCGCGCGGAACGCGGCTGGACGACGAACTTCGTCGAGGCCGAGGACGGATTGTCCGACTGGCCGGCCGTGTTCGCGACGTTGCGGCAGCTCAAGTACACCGGCCCGATCTGCCTGACGGGTCAGTACTCCGATGCGGGCGTACCGGTGGAGACCCGGCTCGAAAGAGATCTTCGATTCGCTGTCACATCGGCCGCGCAGCATCCGTCAAGGGAGTGAAATCAACAGACCACAGCCTTTGGAGAACCTCCCATGCAAGCACGGATGACCAACCCCGCAATGGTTCTGCCCGACGCCACGAAGGGCATCCAGAACATCTACAAGGCGATCGGGCAGTCCGGCGCCGACGGCAAGACGCTCGAACTCGTGCACCTGCGCGCCAGTCAGATCAACGGCTGCTCGCCGTGCGTCTTCGGCGGCGTCAAGTCGGCCCTGAAGAACGGTGAGTCCGACGAGCGGCTGCACCAGGTCGCGGCGTGGCGCGACTCCGACCTGTTCACCGACGCCGAGCGGGCCGCACTCGAGATGACCGAGGCCGCGACCCGGCTGGCCGACAACCCGACCGCGGTCACCGACGAGATCTGGAACGCCGCCGCCGATCACTTCGACGAGAAGGAACTGTCGGCGATCATCCTGATGATCGGGCTCACCAACCTGTTCAACCGCATCAACACCACGGTGCGGGAGCCCGCCGGCGCCACCTGGTAGTCACTACGCTGGGCCCCGGATGTCGAGAAGATGTCCGGGGCTCCGACGTGCCCGGGTGAATGGAGGCAAGCGATGAAATACATGCTGCTGATCTACGGGAACGAACAGACGTGGGACACCTTGCACGCCGAAGGCATCGACCAGGTGATGGAACAGCACGGCAAGCTCATCGACGAGCTGAAGGCGCGCGGTGAGCATGTCGACGACAGGCCGCTGACCATCGCGAACTCGCGGGTGGTCCGGGTCCGGGACGGCGTTGCGACGGTGACGGACGGACCGTTCACCGAGGCCAAGGAAGTGCTAGCCGGCTACTACATCGTCGACTGTGCGAGCCTGGATCGCGCAACCGA
Source organism: Kribbella sp. VKM Ac-2571 (assembly GCF_004362255.1). Lineage (NCBI taxonomy): Bacteria > Bacillati > Actinomycetota > Actinomycetes > Propionibacteriales > Kribbellaceae > Kribbella > Kribbella sp. VKM Ac-2571. Next base: position 10,120 of record NZ_SNWS01000036.1, on the reverse strand, counting down.
CATCGCCGCGCGGCTGCCGGAGGCGCCGTACTCGCCGATCGAGATCAGGTCGTTCACCGACCCGGCGGAGAGCTGACCAGCTGTACTGTCCAGCGGCTTGCCGGCCTCAGCTGGGCGTTGGACACCTGAGACCGGCGAGTCACTGACTCGGACCGTCTACGTCCCGGCAGGTTCGCGGGACGCGAGGATGACCCCACCTGAGGCGGGCTGATCACCCATGCCCCGGCCACCTTGGACGTACACAGTGCTACCGGGCGCCGGCGCCTGGGCACCGTCGCCGAGTCGGAGCGTGGTCGTCATACCGTTGCTCAGTCTGAGCATCGCCACGCGTCGCGGTCGCACCGACGGAATCGACGAGCTCACCTCGTGGATGCCGGTACACACCGCCGGTTGGATCGAAGCTCGCCCGAGTCCCGCGTTGCCGTGACTCCTCACATCACGGCACTGCTCGGCAAGCCTTGTCATCGCTGACACACTTCCCCCTTCTCATCGTTACTGCCCCCGAGTGTTGGCGGTTGCGGTCGCACCGAACACCTCGTCCTCACGGCACGGCCGCACACTCCCCCGTCCTTCCCGCACCCGGAAACGACGCGGAAGTGATCAGGCAACCCTCGCTGAGAGTGACGACGTTTTCAAGGGATCGTGACCGGAATCCCGACTTTCGGAATCAGCGTGCGGTGCTGGCGCGCTCGACCACGCGGTGCGGGATGATCACCCGGCGTGGCGGTGCATCCTTGTCCGCCATGCGCTCGGCCAGCAGGTCGAGGGCCGCGGCCACGAACTCCCTGCGGTCGAAGGCGATCGTGGTCAGCGGCGGAATCATGAACTGACTGTCGAGGATGTCGTCGAACCCGGCCACCAGGACCTGCTTCGGTACGTCGATGCCCGCGCTCCACAGCGTGGACAAGGCGCCGGAGGCCATCGTGTCGGTGAAGCAGAAGAACGCGTCCGGCAACTCGTGCTCGGCCAGATACTTCCCGACCACGGTCGCGGCGCCCTCGGGCCGCCAGCGGTCGAGGCTGATCTCCAGGCTCGGATCGATCGGTACGCCGGCCTCCTCGAGCGCCTGGCGATACCCCGCGGTCCGCAGCCGCGACGCCGCCGTACCCGGGGATTCGGCCGATCCGCCGAGGATTCCGGCTCCGCTCGAGCCGCGCGGGATCTCCGGCGTACCGACGGCCGCGATCCGCCGGCAGCCCTGCGCCAGCAGGTGTTTCGTCAGGTCCCGCGCGGCCGCGACGTTGTCGATCGCGACCTGGCTCACCACGTCCTGGTCGACGTCACCGATCAGCACGAGGGGCGGTAGCGGACCGGCCGTCGTCACCGCACTGTCGTCGAGGTTCACCGGGTTCAGGATCAGGCCGTCCACCAGGTACGCGCGGGCCTTCGAGAGCAGTTCGAACTCGCGCTTGGGCTCGGCCGCGGTCTGCTCGATCTGCACACCCCAGCCGCGCTCGTGGGCGAGCTCGACGACCAGGTGGACGATCTCCGCGGAGTACGGCCTGAGCAGGTCGGGCAGAGCCAGCGCGATCATGCCGGAACGGCCGTTGCGCAGGCCGCGCGCGCTCATGTTCGGCACGTAGTCGAGCTCGGCGAGCGCGCTCTCCACCCGGGCCCGGGTCTCGGGGCGCACGAAGACGACGCCGTTGATCACGTTCGACACCGTCTTCGGCGACACCCCGGCGAGCTTGGCGACATCTTTGACGGTGGGACGCATGCCGCCCATTGTCACACCTGGCATTCGTTGTCACGTATCAACGCGTGACGAAGGCACCGCCGTTCACGTGCAGGACGTGGCCGGTGAGGTGGCGGGCTGCGGGTGAGGCGAGGAAGTGGATCGTGCCGGCGATGTCGTCGACCTGGCCTTCGCGTTTGGTCAGCGTTGCCTGGAGCAGACTCTCGCGGCGCTCGGCGGTGAGCCGCCCCTGGAAGAACTCGGTCTCGGCGGTGAAACCCGGCGCGACGACATTCGACGTCACTCCCCGAGGCCCCAGCTCGGTCGCCACGTCGACGTTCCACATCGCCAGCGCGGCCTTCGAGGCGCCGTACGAACCCGGCCCGCGAGCGCCGGCGATCGAGCCCAGATGGATGACGGCGGTGGTCAATCGGGGTGCGAGGGCGGTTGTCGTGAGCACTGCGCTGATCAGGTTGGCCTCGAGGTTCGCCAGCCAGTTCGCCTTCAGTTGCGCGAGATCACCGTCCGGCCGACCGAAGTCGGTGTTGCCACCGGCATTGTTGACCAGGGCATCGACCCGCTCGGGCAGTTCGTCCAGCAGCCGCTCCACCTGCGCCGGATCGGTCGCGTCGCACACCACTGCCTTGACTCCGAGATCAGCGGCGGTCTTCGCGAGTATGTCGGCGCGCCGGCCGGTGATCACCACGTCGTCACCGTCAGCACGGAACCGTTCCGCGGTCGCCCGCCCGATCCCGGTCGCTCCCCCGGTCACCACGATCGTTCTCATCTTGAGATCCTCACGTTTAGCTCTAAATGTTTAGACCTAAACGTACCATGGGTCCCGTGGTCGACAACTACCCGCTCGATGCTCCGAGTCCGTACCCCGCCGCCGAGATCGCCCGCGCCTGGCAGCGGGAACGCCCGGGTACGCCGACCGACTCGATCGAGATCGTCACTCCCCTGTGGCGGCTGGCGAAGCTGTTCGCCGACGACCGGCGCCGGGTGCTCGCGGACGCCGGCGTGGATCCCGCGACGCTCGATCTGCTCAGTGTGCTGCGGCGCGCGGGCACGCCGTACGAGCTCAGTACGCGCGAACTGTCCCGCCGTACGCTCGTCACCGCCGGGGCGATCTCGCAGCGGGTCGCCCGCGCCGAGGCCGGCGGACTGGTCACCCGGCGGTCCGCGGCCGACGGGAGCCGCTCGGTCGTCGTCACGCTCACCGAAGCCGGGCACGACCTGATCGAGCGGACGGTCGACCAGGTGCTCACGCGCGAGTCCGAACTGGTCGGGTCACTGTCCACCACCGCGCGCACCCAGCTCGCGGGCCAGCTCCAGGAGTTGCTCGACGAGGTCGCCCGGGTTGCTCGCAAACCTTCCTGACGGCGTTGAAACTTTTGCCCAGCGAATTGGGCTGGTAGGCGGAGCCAAGTTTGCCCGGGCGGTTCAATGAGACCATTGAAGGATGCTTCCTGCTGACAGCCACGACGTCATCCAGGTGCGCGGCGCCCGCGAGAACAACCTCAGCGGCGTCTCGCTCGACATCCCGAAACGCCGGCTCACCGTGTTCACCGGAGTCTCCGGTTCCGGCAAGTCCTCACTCGTCTTCGACACCATCGCCGCCGAGTCCCAGCGGCTGATCAACGAGACCTACACCGCGTTCGTGCAGAACTTCATGCCGAGCCTCGGCCGGCCGGACGTCGACGCGCTGCGGAACCTGTCCGCCGCGATCATCGTCGACCAGGAACGGATCGGCGCCAACGCCCGCTCCACCGTCGGTACGGCGACCGACGCCCACACCATGCTCCGGGTGTTGTTCAGCCGCGCCGGTACGCCGTACGCCGGTCCGCCCTCGGTCTTCAGCTTCAACCGGGCCGAAGGCATGTGCCCGGTGTGTGAGGGGCTCGGGCGGACCACCGAGTTCAACCTCGACGAGCTCGTGGACCGCGACAAGACCCTCAATCAGGGCCCGATCAAGGCGCCTGGGTACTCGGTCGACAGTTGGCACTGGCAGCTGATGGCCCAGTCGGGTCTGTTCGACGCAGATCTTCCGCTGAAGGACTACCCGGCGCAGGCGTGGCAGCAGTTCCTGTACCAGGAGCCGATGAAGATCCGGGTCGGGAAGAGCAACCTGACCTTCGAAGGACTCATCAGCAAGCTGAAACGGCAGTACCTGAGCAAGGATCCGCAGTCGATGCAGAGTCACGCGCGGGCGTTCGCCGAGCGCGCGATCCGGCAGGAGACATGCCCGGAGTGCCACGGCGTACGGCTCAATGCCGCGGCCCGGAGTGTGACCGTGGACGGGCGCACGATCGGTGAGTGTTCGGCGATGCAGATCAGCGATCTGGCCGAGTTCGTTGCCGGGGTCAAGCATTCGGGCGTCGGTCCGATGCTCGACGGGCTACGAGAGCTGCTCGAGTCCTTCGTGACGATCGGTCTCGGGTACCTGAGCCTGGATCGGGAGTCGTCGACGCTGTCCGGCGGTGAGGCGCAGCGGGTGAAGCTGGTGCGTCATCTCGGGTCCAGCCTCAGCGATGTCACCTACGTCTTCGACGAGCCGACGGTCGGCCTGCATCCGCACGACATCCAGCAGATGAACGACCTGCTGCTGCAACTGCGGGACAAGGGCAACACGGTGCTCGTCGTCGAGCACAAGCCGGAGACGATCCGGATCGCCGATCACGTCGTCGACCTCGGCCCGGGCGCGGGCCTGTCCGGCGGGCGGCTCTGCTACGCCGGCGACGTGGACGGTTTGAAGGCGTCCGGGACGCTCACCGGGCAATACCTCGATCACCGCGTGACGGTGCGGGACGACGTACGGCGGCCGACCGGGAAGATCTCGATCGAGCACGCGTCGCTGCACAATCTGCGCGATGTGAGCGTGGACGTTCCGCTCGGCGTACTGACGGTGGTGACCGGAGTCGCGGGTTCCGGGAAGAGTTCGCTGATCCACGGCTCGCTGGCCGGGCGGGACGGCGTGATCATCGCGGGGCAGGAACCGATCCGCGGGTCGAAGCGGAGCAATCCGGCGACGTACACGGGTCTGCTGGACCCCATTCGCGCGGCCTTCGCCAAGGCGAACAAGGTGAAACCAGGTTTGTTCAGCGCGAACTCGGTCGGTGCCTGCCCGACCTGCAAGGGCATCGGGCTGGTGTACACGGACCTCGCGATGATGGCCGAGGTCGCGTCGGTGTGCGAGGACTGCAACGGGGCCCGGTTCACGGCCGAGGTGCTCGGGTATCGGTTGCGCGGCAAGAACATCAGTGAAGTACTGCGGATGACGGTGGCCGAGGCGCGGGAGTTCTTCGGGCCGAGTTCAGCACAGACGGCGCGGACGATCCTGGACCGGCTCGCGACGGTCGGGCTCGGGTACATCGGGCTCGGGCAGCCGCTGACGACGCTGTCGGGCGGTGAACGTCAGCGGCTCAAGCTGGCGATCAACATGGGCCGGACCGGGTCGATCTACATCCTGGACGAGCCGACGACCGGACTGCATCTCGCCGACGTCGACAAGCTCCTCGGCATGCTCGACACGCTCGTGGACCGGGGAAACACGGTCATCGTGATCGAGCACCACCAGGCGGTGATGGCGCACGCCGACTGGCTCATCGACATCGGCCCGGGAGCCGGCCACGACGGCGGTCGGGTCGTCTTCACGGGCACCCCCGCTGACCTGGTCGAGAGCAGCCCGACCATCACCGCGGAGCATCTGCGCGAGTACGTGTCAGTGGCCTGAGAAGCGGTTGATATCTGCTAGTTCCTCGGTCAGGTCCGCCGGTTGGAAGAGGTCGACCGCGAGGGTGGCGTGCTGCCAGGTCCCGATCGGGCGGCCGGCTTGCACGACTGCGGGACGCAGCATGCCACCGCCGGGGAAGATCGACGTCGGCAGGTCGAAGTGGCGGTTCTGATAGCCGAGTAGGTAGGCGTCGAACTCGCCCAGCAGGCGTACGTCGTGACAGCCCGGGAGATCGTCGACGGCGTGGAGTACAGGGAGGTCAGTGGTCTCGACCTCGAAGGAGGTCGTGGCCACCGCCTCCACGGCTCGGCGCGCGAGTGGGACCGGCAGACCGGACCAGGTGGCGAAGTCGCGTGGGGTGGCTGGGCCGTAGGCAGTCAGGTAGCGGCCGGCCAGGTCCTCGGGGTCTCCCTCGAGAACCAGCGGTTTGCCGAGCCAGTCGCGGACGGCGACCCAGGTTTCGCCGGGGCCGTAGCACAGGCGTCCGAGCAGACCGGCGTACCGGATGAGTGCGTACACCGCCTGTCCTTTGGGCTCTGCGATCAGTCCGGCGCGCACCAGGACATCGGCCAGTTCGGCGCGGCTGCTCGGGCCGTGGGTCAGCAACCAGTCCTCGAGTACGTCGGCGGCCTCGGCGCGGACGCGGTCCGGCAGGCCGAGTTCGCCGTACCGGCGTTCGGTGTCCTTGATCAGTTTCGGGCCGAGCAGGCCGAGCAGCGGGCCGGCGTCCTCGGTCGCGACGAGTTGGAGGGTGCCGCGCATGAACCAGCCGCGGATCACGGAGCGGTCGGTTTCCTGGGCGGTCGCGACGTCGGCGAGCGTGGTCGCGGTCGATCGGGCACGGACGGCGTACGACGCTCCTCGCCAGGTCTGGGCCTGGAGTCCCCCCGCCCGGCGTACGACGTCGGCCACCCCTCCGGGGCCGGCCTCGTTCACCGGACGCGCGAGGCAGTTGGCCTGCATCCTGGCCGCCAGTAACCAGTCCACAGACCTCCGCGTCACCCCTGCATGACACCACGAACCGGGCCGGAGCGCATCCCCCTCACCAATTTGCCTGGCCCACCCATGAAATGAGGGGTTCGTGACCCGGGTTCAGGGTCACGAACCCCTCATTTGCCTGGTCAGCCAGGCAAACGTGGATCGGTCAGAGGGCGGGTTGGACGAGGCCGGCGTACGCCGACTGGCCGGTCACGTTCGGGTGGTAGGACTCGCTGACCGGGTTGGACAGGCCGTTGATCCACTCCGGGCTGCCGCACACCGCATGCCCGATGAAGCTCGACGTCGGGTTCACCCAGGTGAAACCGGCCGCGCTCGCGGAAGCCGAGATCTTCGAGTTCAGCAGGTCGGCGGTCGCGTTCAGCTTGGTCATCTCGTCGGGGCTGAAGAACGTGCCGGCGTTGCAGTCGGTGCCGTTGAACAGGCGCGGGTACCCGACCACGACGACCTTCGCCGAGGACGCCCGGCTGCGGATCGACGAGTACAGCGTGTTGAGCCGGCCGGGCAGCGTGTTGTTGATGATCGACTGCGCGTTCGCGACCGCGCCGGAGCAGTCGGCGAGCCAGGACGGCTTCGCGCATTCGGTGATCACCGACGAGAACCCGGCGTCGTTGCCGCCGACCTGGACGGAGACGATGTTGGTCGAACTGGTCACCGACGGCAGTTGATTCGCGGTCACATCGGAGACCCGCGCGCCGGAGCAGGCAACGAATGTGAGATTGGCGCCGATGCGGCCGGCATCGATGTACGCGTAGGCCTTCGTGGAGCGCTGGCAGGACCCGCTGCTCTCGATGTACGAGCGGGTCCCGACACCGGACGCGTACGAGTCGCCGAGCGCGACGTAGTTCGGTGCCGCGGCATGCGCGACACCTGGGCTGAGGAGCATCGCGGCACCGAGGGCCGCGGCAGTGAGCAAACTGGTGAATGACTTCATGGGGGCGGACCGCCTTTGCCTGAGCGGGGGGTAGCGACTGAAGTACTCAACGTCACCTTCGCTGACTGGCGAGTAACACACAAGGGGCTGGTAACAAATTCACCGTGGATTCCAGGTGACTGTCACCAACTAGCCGTCCCAGGACGACAGACCCGGCCCCGTCGGCAAGGGATAACAACCGTCCACCAGCTGCACGCCGGCGGGCAGCAGCCCGCTCTCCACGTAGATCGTGTTGGGCAGCGCCGCCAGCACATGAATGTGCGCACCGCCGCCGTGCGATGCGTACGGAATCCCGAACCCAGCCGCCATCAACCCGATCTCGAGGCAGTCCGTCAACCCACCCGCCCGTCGCAGATCGGGTTGTACGACGCCCACGCCGCCGCGCGCGATCAGGTCCCGGAACGCGGCCTGCCCGTAGCGGTTCTCGCCCGTCGCGATCGGGATGTCCAGCTTCTCCGCCAGCCGCACATGATCGTCGGTGTCCCCCGCCGGCAGCGGCTCCTCGAACCACCGGCAGTCGAGTTCTTCGTACACCCGGCCGCGCCGCAGCGCCTCGGCGTACCCGAAGGCCTGATTGGCGTCGACCATCAGCGGCGCATCCGGCCCGATCACGTTGCGGACCGCCTTGATCCGCTGCACGTCCTCGGTCAGCGGCCCGCCGCCGACCTTCATCTTGACGCCCCGGAACCCCTGCTCCATCGCCTGCGCGGACACCCGCTCCAGACCGGCGACGTCGAGCTCGAGCCAGCCGACCATCGCGTACGACGGGATCGCGGTCCGCTGCGTACCGAGCAGCTTCCACACCGGCACCCCCAGCGACTTGCCGAGCAGGTCCCACAGCGCCTGGTCGATCGCCGAGATCCCGTACGACGACAGTCCCGCCGTCCCCTGGTAGTCGGTGAGGGTCTGCAGCTGCTGGCGGATCCCGCGGATGAGTGCCGGATCCTCGCCGATGATCGCCGGCGCCAGCTGGTCGGTGACGATCTTCGCCAGCACATCCGGTGAGCTCTCGACGCGACCGAAGTACGTCGTACTCACGCCGCTGACGCCTTCGTCGGTGTCGATGCGGACCCTGGTGACGCCGTTGCGATCGAGCAGCTGGATCGCGTCGCGCACCGGATGGGCTTTGGGCTCCGACGTGACCTCGACGGTGACCGCAGTGATCTTCATGAACGCTCCGGACCGGGGACGGAGCGGGGATCGAATCCGTACGGCAGCTCGAGACGGTGCGCGGCCATCAGGTCGGCGTCGCCGAGCAGGTCACGGGTCTTGCCGTCAGCCACGATCCGGCCGCCGTCCATCAGCAGGCTCCGCTCGCACAACTGCAGCGCGTACGGCAGGTCGTGGGTGATCATCAGCAGTGTGACGTCGAGCCCGGCGAGGATGTCGGCGAGCTCGCGGCGGGCGGCGGGATCGAGGTTGCTGGACGGCTCGTCGAGGACCAGTACTTCGGGACGCATCGCGAGGACCGTGGCGACGGCGACCCGTCGGCGCTGACCGAACGACAGGTGGTGCGGGGCGAGGTTGGCGTGGTCCTGCATGCCGACCTGGACCAGCGCTTCGTGGACGCGATCGTCGAGCTCCGAGCCGCGCAACCCGAGGTTGGCGGGCCCGAAGGCCACGTCGTCGCGGACCGTCGGCATGAACAGCTGGTCGTCCGGGTCCTGGAAGACCAGACCGACCTTGCGTCGGATCTCGGTCAGGTGCTCCCGGTGCAGCCCAGTGCCGCCGATCTGGATGCGGCCGCTCCCGGTCCCACCTGCGACCGACCCGAGGATGCCGTTCAGATGCAGCACGAGCGTCGTCTTGCCGGCGCCGTTCGGACCGAGCAGCGAGACCCGCTCGCCACGCTCCACGCTGAAGTCGACGCCGAACAGCGCCTGCCGCCCGTCGGGATAGGCGAACACCAGCCGCTCGACCTGAATCGCAGGACCGCTCACAAGCTCACCACCCTAGCCGCGACCGCGATCGCCACGGCGGCGAGGGAGATCGCCAGACCCTCGAGCCACTGTGCCCGGGTCGCGCCCGAGACGCTGAGCAGCGGCATTCGGCCGGTGTAGCCGCGCGAGCGCATCGCCAGATGGACACGCTCGCCCCGCTCGAAGCTCCGGACGAACAGAGCGCCCACTCCCCCTGCGACTGCCTTCAGATGACCGACTCGGCCACCGGTGTACCCGCGGGATTCCCGAGCAACCCGCATCCGGTGCAGGTCGTCCGAGACCACGCTCAGGTAGCGAACCATGAACGACAGGATCGCCACGAGAGTCGCGGGCAGTCGCAGCCGCTCGAGCCCGGCCAGCAGCTCGCGCGGCGCGGTCGTCGCCGACAGCAGGATTGCTGCGATCACCCCGAGCGTCCCCTTCGCCAGCACATTCCAGGCACCGAGCACACCTGACTGGGACAGGTGCAGCCCGAGTACGTCGACCTGCGGGCCGGTCGCGACGAACGGCAGCAACAACGCGAACACGATGAACGGCGTCTCGACCGCGAGCCGTCGCGACACCACAGTCGCCGGCAACTTCGCCACGCCCACAGCCGCAACGAGCATCACGGCGTACAGGCCGAACGCCCAGAAGATCGCGGCCGGTGTGGAGACGACCGCGAGTACGAACACGAACAGCGCGACGAGCTTCACCTGCGCCGGGACGCGGTGGACCGGGCTGTCCACCGCGACGAGCAGACCGTCCCCGGTCACTAGGGCACCATCCTTGCTGTGGGCACCGATATGGTGCTTGCTGTTGGGACTCGGCGGGAGCCGGGGTGACGGTCTAGGTCGGTCGCT
>NZ_SNWS01000035.1:0-21252 GCF_004362255.1 Kribbella sp. VKM Ac-2571 | reverse complement strand
TGCTCGGAGTAGTTCTTGCGGGCCATGGTCAGGATCATCTCGCTTACCCCAGCAACTGCTGGAATCAGCGTGTCCAACAACCAGGGTCAAGGCCCAACTGCCGGTGCTGGTGATGGCGTCGGGCTACTCACGGTGGCTGTCGGCGCGGCATACAGGACCGTACACACCGACCGCTGCCGTCCACGAAGCCCATCGCGGTCGGCGGGCTGATCTACGCAGACAACCAGACCATCAATCTGCTCAATGGCTTTGGGGATTGCTGTCCGGGGTAATGGATAACGCCTTGGACGTAGAGCCCTCGGACGGTCGGTCCTGGATTGCGGACTCCCGGTTCTAGCGTGGAGCTCGGACGGCGATCTTCGGGATCGTGGATTTTGGGAAGCTGGACGTTGAGGAAGATGGCGCTCGGCGCGATCTGCAAGCTGAGGTCGGGCAGGGCAGTGCTGCGTGGACTATCCGCAAGCTCATCGGACTGATTGATGATGCGATCGATTCGGCGGGGGCTCAATTGGCCCGTTCGGCTGGGCTGTGGGCGGATTCGCCGCCTCCGGGGAGTTCGAGTGGTCGGCCTGCGCTGCGCCGACGTTCGGAAGTATCGGCGTCAAGCTCGTCATTGGACGAGCTGGACAAATACCACGGCATCGGCCCGTTGTGAGTATGTACCTGATCGCAGGTTCCAGGTTCTGTCGGCGGGTGATCGGGTCGAGGTTCGAGGCAGTCAGTGGTTGATGCTGCTTCGGAGGTTGTGGTGGATTCTCAGGGGTTTGGGCTATCGATTGATGAGCGTCGGCGGTTGCTGGAGGCGAATGCTGCGGCGGCGCAGTTCTTCCGCCGAGAGTTGCTGCGGGCAACGACTGGTTGGCCGATGGAGTACTTGAGGGCTCATGGCGTGGAGTCCGTGTTGTCCGTGGACTCGCCCTGGAAGGTTGGATACGCGCCGCGGACCTACTCGAATCTGGTCGATCATCTGCACAAGCAGGGCTTCGGGTACGGGACGTTGGTGCGGGCGGGCTTGCTGGACTGGAGCGAGCACGGGGATGCGCAGGATCGGCATCGGGACAAGTTGATGCTCGTCACTCATGATCAGCGGTCGTCGATGGTGGGTTTTGTCGGCATCGGCCGGGATGGTGTCGCGCGGTCGGCAAGCCCGCTGACGGCGATTCACCGACGCTCGAACGTGCTGGTCGGGGCGGTCGAACAGCGGGATCTGCTCGTTGGTGGTGCGGTGCCGGTGATCGTGGACGAGCCAGTTGACGCAATCGCTGTGTCAGACGTTGGTCGGCAGACGGGTGGGCAATGGGCCGGCATCCCTGTTTGTGGCGGCGGCCTGTCGACGGCTCAGGCGCGCATGCTGCGCCGGTTCTGTACGAGCGACAAAGTGATCGTCGTTCTGGCCGGCAGCGAGGCAGAGCGGAATCAGTCGGCTGGCTACTTGCTGGATCTTGCGTTCTTCTTCGACCGCGTCCGAGCGGTTGGTCTGCCTGCGGGGGAGTCGCTGGCCGGCATGGCCCAGCGGGAGTCTGGGGTCGAACGCGTCCACGACCTGTTGCTCAAGTCGCGTCCGCTGATGACGTATCGGGCAAGCGGCAGCGGCTTCGTTGCGCTTCGGAAGGCCGATCTGCCACCACCCGAACCAGGGGGTCCCGAGCTCTGATCCGCGTGTGATCTGCGGTTCCTGGAAGTCGTGATCTGGGTTCTATGGCGAGGGATCTGACGAGATCTTCGATGCCGATTGAGTTCGGCATTCGGAGGCTTTGATGAATGATCATGGGTTTGCGATCACGTCGGAGGAACGGCGTCGCGCGTTTGAGGCGGTCGTCTCTGCGTCGCAGTTCTTCCGGCGTGAGTTGCTCCGGGCAACGGGTTGGCCGTTGGAGTATGTGAAGGAATCGCGCATCGAGCAGGTGCTGTCGGAGGACTCGGCCTGGAGGGTTGGGTTTGCCCCGGACACATTGACCGGTCTGGTCGACTACCTAGCGGCTGGGGGCTTCGCCTACTCGACGATGGAAAGTGCGGGTCTCGTACGTCGAGTGGGTCAGGGAGATGTGATGGATCGTTTCCGTGATCAGCTCGTGGTGGTCGCCCGGGATTCGAAGCTGCACCCGACTGGGTTCATCGGCATAGGCAGGGACGGCCGTGCCCAGTCTCTGAGCCCGGGCACGGCGATCCATCAGCCGTCCAATGTTCTGTTCGGGATCGCGGAGCAGTTGGATCTTCTGCGGGAGGGCGCTGTTCCGGTGATAGTGGACAACCTGGCCGCGCGATCGCTGTGTCGAGTATGAGCTGGGAGTCCGAAGGCCGGTGGGCCGGGATCCCGGTCTTCGGTGAAGGGCTGTCGACCGCCCAGGTGAGGATGCTGCGCAAGTTCAGCATGGGGGACACGGCGATCGTCATCGCCAGCGGTGACGAGTATCGCCAGAAGCTGACAACCGGGTATCTGCTCGATCTGGCGCTGTACTACGACCGCGTGCGCGCGGTCTCGTTGTCGCACAGCCCGAGCACGATCGCGGCCGCGGAGTCCGGCTCGAAGGTCCTGAACGATGCGCTGGGCATGGCTCGGCCACTCCTGACCGACCGCCTCGGTGGCGCGGCGGCGGACATAGCGAGCGATCCAGAGCCACCTGAGCGTGGACCAGACCTGTGAGAGCTCGCCTGCACGGGGCCCATGTGGCTGCCGCCTCGTTCTACCGACAGCAACTCCAGGACAGGCCAGGTGACTGGGCAGCTGAGCACCTCCGGGGCCGTGGCCTCGGTACGGTCCTCGCGCCTGGATCTGAATGGTCGGTGGGCTACGCGCCCGACGGCTGGTCGCAGCTCGTCGGCCATCTGCGCCGGCAGGGTTTCGACGACATCGAGATCGTGGCGGCGGGTCTCGCGTTTGTGACGAGCAACGGCTACCTGGTCGATCGGTTCCGGGATCGGATCGTCCTCGCAGCGTACGACGAGGACGTCCGCCCGGCCGGATTCATCGGGCGGTCCGCTGGTCCGCGGCTGCGCTACCTGAACACGAGGAACACAGAGATCTACTCCAAGGGACAGACCCTGATCGGCTTGGACGCCCAGGTCAAGCGGCTACAGGCGGGAGCGGTCCCCGTGCTCGTCGAGGGCATGATGGACGCCCCAGCGGTCAGTCTCGCGGGCGAGCACTGGGCCGGCTGGCTTGCTGCGGTACAGCGATCACGCCTGAGCAGGCGCTGATCGCGCGAGCGCACTCGCGGACCAGCACCGTCGTGGTCGCTCTAGATGGTGACCTTGGCGGTCGGACAGGCGCTGTGCGCAGTCTGCCGGTGCTGTCAGAGGTGTTCGACGACGTGCTGTTCGCGCGCCTTCCGGACCGACAGGACCCCGCGGCATTGCATGCGGCTGGCGCAGGCGTGCTGCGGGATGTGCTGTGGTCGGCGCGTCCGCTCGTCGACTATGCGATCGAGGTCGAGCTGACGAAATGGGCCAACGTGCTTGATCACCTCAGTGGCCAAGTCAACGCAGTGCGAGCTGTGGCCCCGTTGGTAGCGAGGATGCCGCCAAGGCGCGTCGCCGGCGCAATCGCCAGGCTCGCACGCGCCGTCCAACTTAACGCACAGATTGTGTCCGACGAGGTCGTCGCGGCGACTCAGCGAGGCCGAGAGCATCGACCGCGCGGTCGCCGGAGCCGGCATAGCGGCGCCATAGAGGTCGGAGTCGATTCGCCGGGCTTTTCCAGGAGTCCTTGATTCCAGGATCCAGGTTCTGGATCGGGGCGGCGGACAGCAGATTTGGGATATGGACGTTGACCTGGAGGACCTGATCGCGGAGGCGGCTCGTTCGGGATGGGCGGCGGAGCCTTCGCGGCTGCTGGCCGAGGAGATCGAGTCCCACATCGTTGTACCGCTGTCGAGCCGACTTCGGGCCGCGCTGGGTCGTGACGAGGCCGAACAGCTGGCACGTGCGATCGCCTGGGAGCGCTGCCTCGAGCTGGCTACCGCACCGCCGCCGGACAAGCTGTCATGGGGCTACCTGGCCACTCACGTCCGATGGCGGTTGATGGACGCGGCCCGCGCTCATGTTCTGCATGGCAAGCGTCACCGGCTGACCCACCGGCTGCCGGAACCACCTCCCACGCATCGTTGGTCTCTCGGCCCGCATCTGGAGACGATCGCCGTCGAGTTGGAACGCGCGGGGCTGCCGGCCGCGGCCGGCCGCCGGCTTATCCGGGTAGCGGCGGACGGACCGCCGTACTACCGCGCGGCGATCATCCAGCGTCTCCGTCGAGCGCGCGCGACGGCGGCTCAGGCGGAGGGCATGGCTTGGTTGCTCCGCGGAGGCACCGGCAGGCCGTCAGCGCTCGCGCGGCTGGCGCTCGGTCAGGCGCCGGGCGAGGTCTTCAGCGATCCGGTCGTACGGCGGTGGATCCAGGCTGCATCGGGTCGTGACCAGCGGTTTTTCGGCGGACCAAGCCGTCTCGGCCTCCGCCGAGCGGCTGGCGTCGAGTGGCTCACGGCTGCAAAGGACGCCGCCTGACGAGAAGTCTCCCGGGCTCAACCGTTGAGACACGGCATGACCAACATCCGGCTCCGGCCGCCCAGCCATCACCTGTTCGTCCAGTGCTGCCGCATCCCCATCGCGCTCGCCTCCCACCTGTTCGTGGCGGCCTCGGTCCTGCCGCAGTTAGCGGCGACCGTCGGCTCCACCGCGCCGCGTCGCGGCAAGATCTCCAAGAGAGGAAACCCTGTGAAGTCTTCGACCCGCTCCAGGATCATCGCGATCCTGGCTGTCGTCGGGGTGGTCGCTTTGCTCGCGGTGCTGGTCGTCGGCTGGCAGCGTTCAGGCGAGCAGAGTGGCAGATCGAGCAGCACGACCTACCCCGAGGAGGCGCCGACCCAGCTGGAGACATGGACGCCTCCGACGACGAATGATCCGCGGGAGTTCGCCAGCGCGTACGCCCGGGCGATCTGGACCTACGACACCTCGCTGCACAGCTACGTCGACTGGCAGAACGCAGTCAGTGTGTTCGCCGATCCGGCGTCGGCCGCGCCGCAGGTCGCTCGGAGTTTGTTGCCGCAGTGGGCGGAGTGGGACCAACTTCAGTCGCACAAGGCCCGCGCCGTCGTGGGCGGCATCACGGCTGAGGTGACGCCGGAGCTCGAGGCGATCGTCAACCGTGGTCAGGCCCCGGCTGGCTGGCATGCCTTCGTGGTCCACGGCACGCAGACGGTCATCACAGACGCCGACACCAGGTTCCTCGACCGAAAGGCCGCGGTAGCCGTTGTGTGTACGCCGACCTGCAGGTTCTGGTCGGCGACCGCCCAGCTGTCGCCGTGATCATCAAGGCGACGCTGGCTGCCGCTCTGCTGGCGAGCTCCCTCGGACTCATGGCACCGCTCGCGCTCGCGGTAGGTGGGTCGGACGACACCTGCGTGGCGACGCCAACTGCAGGCACCTGCGAGACGCCTGTCGACACCGGCGGCGAGCTGCCAGGTGCGCGGGAAGCGGTCGCTCGCGCCCTGCGCTTGGTGGGCGGGCACGGCTATTACCAACTGTGCGCCCGGTTAGCCGCCAACATCTGGGGCCGCCCTCGGTCCGGGTACTTCTCGGCTGCCGAACAGTGGCGCCAGATGCTCGCGACCGGCAACGCACATCCCGACGACCGCCGGCCTCCCACGGGAGCGCTCGTGTTCTGGGAGACCGGCGGACCGTACGGCCACGTCGCGGTGTACATCGGCAACGACCGCATCGTCTCCAACGACATCGGCGACACCATTCCCGGCGAAGGCGGGGTCTACCTCGTCGACTTCGCACGCATCGAGTCCCAGTGGGGCGCCACATACCTCGGCTGGGCACCGCCCATCTACTCGACAACGTGAAGGACATGAACGTGTTAACAGGCAACGCATTCGTTCGCCAGCTGGTGATACTGGGAGACCCCGGCGTCACCCCGAACACCCACGGCCTGCCAGGGCTACCCGCACTACGCACGCTCGCCGGCGCAACTATCACCTTCGCGCTCGTCGCGTGCGTGGTCGCTTTGATCATCTCCGCGGCAGCGTGGGCCCTCGGCAACATCAACGGCAACGCCCACTTCGCGAGCAAGGGCCGGACCGGCGTCCTGGCGTCGCTGTTCGCAGCGATCCTGATCGGCTCGGCCAACGCCCTGATCCGCTTCTTCAGCGGCATCAGCATCGGCTGAGCGGGGACGAGCCGATGGCTTGGAAAGACTGCCTGCTGGATCCAGCGGGCTGCGTCGAGGCGGTTGGCCGAGAAGCGGTCGGCGGCACGGCCTGGAACTTCATCGCCAACTGGCTGGCCAAGGGACTCACGGACATGGCGATCAACGTGTTCGAGAAGTTCAGCGCGAGTACGACACCCGACTTCAACCAGAAGTGGTGGCGAGACAACCTCGATCTGATCGTGACGATCTCGTTGCCCTTGCTGGTGATCGCGTTCGTCCTCCAATGTGCGGCAGCCGCGGTCCGTCGAGAACCCGCGCGCCTCGGATCAGCCGTGTTCGGAGCCCTTCTGGGGACCGCCGGCGTGCCGTTCGCGATCGCGGTGGTCGTGGCCAGCGGCCGAATGGTCGACCAGATCTCGTCGGTGATCCTCGGCCACAATCCGGCAATCGTTCAGGGATTCCGGCGGATCGTCGACATCACGAGGGTGCTCGGCCACGCCACCAACGGGGGATTCCTGATCATGGCGATCGAATTCGCGATCCTCGCGACGATGGCGCTGTACTTCGTCATGCTGATCCGCGAGGTCGCGCTCGTGGCGTTTGTCGTACTGGCGCCCATCGCGCTGGCCAGCTGGACCTGGACCGCGACGCGGCACTGGTTGCGGCGCTGGATCGAGATCGTCGGAGCGTTGTTGTTCTCGAAGATCATCATGGCCGTCATCTTCACCTTGGGACTATCGGCCGTCGGCAACACGAACGAGGCCGGCGACTCGAGCCTCGGCACGTTCCTCGCCGGGACGCTGTTGTTCGCGATGGCCGCGTTCGCGCCGTTGGCGACCTACTCGTTCATCCACTGGGCCGGCGATCAAGGGCAGAGCGCGCTCTACGCGGTACAACAAGGATCGGCGGGCGCATCGGCAGTCAAAGACCGCCTCGAACAGGCCCAGCGCTGGGCAGCGTTCGACTTCGCAGGATCGCGCGGCCAGTCTGGACCTGGTCCTGTCGTCGGCGGAAACGATGAGCCGAGCGACGCGAGTACCGCCGGCACTGAGCGCGAGGATCCTTCTTCCCATGCGCCGCCTGGGACCAACGCTGAGCCAGACTCGACGCCCACCACAGCGCCCGCCGATGCCGCCTCCACAACCCACGAGTGGGTCGACCGATCTGCTGGACCAGGCCACGACGATGACCAACGCCGAGCCAACCAGGGTGGTCGCCAAGGCGGTGAGGCGCGATGACGAATACCGACACGCTCTCGACCCGTTTCCCCCGCCCCGAGCAGCACGCCGTACTGCTCGGACTTCGACCGGTGCAAGTAGCGCTGCTGTTGACAGCGATCGGCGTCGTCACACTGTCATTTGTCACTCAGGTGTCCGCCGTGGCAAGGCTCGGCGGACTGCTGACGGCATCCGCCTGCGTCGCCATCGCGTTCGGGCGTGCAGAGGACCTTCCGGTGTACCGCTGGCTTGTACTTGGCGCGGTGCATCTCTGGCGATCGCTTCGCGGCCAGCAGTCGTACCGCGCTGGGTTGATGCAGCCGCGTCAACACGGCCGGCTGCAGTTGCCGGGGGAGAGCGGAACGATGCGGGTTCTGACGACTGCGTCGGGGGTCGGGGTTGTCCACGATCCGCGGCGCCGGCGACTGGTCGCGGTCGCGCGAATCGAAGGCCCGGCACATCTGCTGCAGAACGCAGACGAGCAGGACCGTCGTGTTGCGGCATACGGGCGCCTGATCGCCGGCCTGTGCCAGGGCAACCGGATCGCACGGGCACAAATCCTCGAACGCACGCTTCCCGATCCCGCTGACGAGCTCGGGCGATGGGCGATGACGCGCGGACTGGATCCAGGTACGCCGGCGGGCGCGATCTACACCGATCTGCTCGCGCAGGCGGCGCCGACGGCGGCGAAGCACGAGACCCTGTTCAGCCTCGCCGTGAACCTCGACACCGTCTCCCGCGAGGCTCGCAAACACGGCGGCGGCCTCGTCGGCGCAACGGCAGTGCTCGAGTCCGAGGCTCGCGCCTTCCAGACGTCGCTCGCCGCGGCCGGAGTCGCCGGGGCATGGCTCGGCGCCGGCGAAATCGCGTCGAGCGTCCGCACTGCTTTCGACCCGGCGGCGACGAAGACGGTGTCGAATCCCGAGGCTCTCGACGCAGCCGACGCCGGACCGTTGGCGGTCGACGCGACCTGGGACCGGCTGCGCACGGACTCCTCCCTTCATCGGGTGTACGTCGTCACCGAGTGGCCACGGCTCCGTGCGACGCCATCATTTCTCAGTCCGTTGCTGTTGAAGCCAGGCATTCGACGTACGTTCACGATGGTCCTGCAGCCGATCCCGATGGCCAAGGCGCTGCGGGACGCACGACGACACCAGGTCGAGCGGGTCAGCGATCGAGCGACACGGTCACGGATCGGACAGCTGGAGACGGAACAGGACCGGCAGCTCGACGCCGACGTGGCCCAACGCGAACGCGACCTCGCGGCGGGCCACGGCGACGTTCGGTGGATCGGACTGCTCGTCGTCTCTGCCGATACCGAAGAGGCGCTCGACGACGCCTGCATGGAAATCGAGATCGCCGCCTCTCAGGCACTGCTCGATCTACGCCGGCTGGTCGGACAGCAGTTGGAAGGCTTCATCGCTGCGGCTCTACCGTTCGGGGTTGGCCTCTGATGACGCGATACTCCGTGTACTACGAGCGCGAGGGCACAGATAGGGTCACGAGGCGCGCGAATCGGCGGGCGAGGCACGACGTACCGTTGAGACCGCAGCCTAGTGCGATCGAGGGCGACGCGGGGACTGGCAGCGCTCGAAGGCTCCGTGTCGATACGCATCGAGCGACGACCCGAGTGGTGCGGGTCGCGTACCCGTTCCTGGCCGAAGGGGGATTGGGCGCTGACGGCACCTACCTCGGATCGGACGTCTTCAGCGGCGGTTCCTTCGTCTACGACCCGTGGGTGCTGTATCAGAGCCGGGTCATCACCAACCCCAACGTCCTCCTGGCTGGAGTCATCGGCAGCGGCAAATCGTCTACAGCCAAGGCGCTCATCACGCGTTCCCTTGCCCTCGGACACAAGGCATACGTGCCGTGCGATCCGAAAGGGGAGTGGACAGCGGTCGCGGAGGCGATGGGCGGAGCCACGATCAAACTCGGACCTGGACTCGCGACCCGGCTCAACCCACTCGACGCTGGACGCAAACCGGCAACGGTCGAGTCCGACGAGTGGCAAAGGATCGTCTGGTCTCGTCGCCGCGCGCTGTTGGGAACACTCGCTGAGTCCACGCTTGGTCGTCCGTTGGCTGCCGTGGAGCACACCGCGCTTGACCTGGCACTTGACACGGTGTGCAGTCAGGTCGCGACGCCGACCATCCCCGACATGGTCGTCGCACTCTTCACGCCGGACTCTGCCTTCGCAGAACGCGCGGGACTACGTCAGACCAGTCTCGTTGACGATGGCCGCGAGGTCGCCCATGCGATCCGCCGCCTCGTGCACGGCGACCTGTCCGGAATGTTCGACGGGCCCTCGACAACCGAATTCGACCAGGCCCTCCCGATGGTCACGCTCGACACGTCCTGGCTCGGAGGCGGCGGCAACGACGAGGCTCTCCGTCTGACCCTGGCCTGCGCGTCGTCATGGCTGGAAGCCGCGGCCGCCGACCCTGCCGCCGGCAATCGATACATCGTGTACGACGAAGGGTGGCGGGTTATGCGCGACGCAGCCTTACTGCGTCGCATGCAGGAGCAGTGGAAGCTCTCGCGGGCCTGGGGTGTCTCGAACCTACTGATCGTCCACCGTCTTTCCGACCTCGCCGCAGTGGGCGACGTCGGCTCAGAGGCCCGTGCTCTCGCCGAAGGTCTCTTAGCCGATTGCTCAACCAGGATCATGCTCCGTCAAGAGCCCGATCAGCTGTCCCGCACAGCCAACCTCCTCGGCCTCACCGACGTCGAGATCGCCACGATCGCCAAGCTGCCCAAGGGCCGCGCGCTCTGGCGCCTGCCCAACCGGTCCTTCGTCGTGCAGCTCGTCCGCCACGCCCGCGAAGTCGAACTCTTCGACACCGACGCCCGGATGTAGACACATGAATCAACGCCCACCCCGTGACTTCAACGAGCTGCTAATCGTCGGCGCGGGCATCCTGTTCCTCTGCGCAGGCATCCTCTACTTCACGGGCGGCATGGTTTGTCTGCTGACAACGGGCCACTGGGTCGACTCGCCCTGGATCGACGCCCTCTGGGTCGTGCTGCATCCGGGCGACCCAGCGACTGCCTTCGGACTGACCGCCGCGCAGATCGACCCGGCGTCCTACTGGACCGCCCTGGCCGTTGTCATCGCCCTCCCGCTCGGTGTCGGTCTGTTCGTCGCCCGACTGTGGCAAGGACGATCCAGCCAGGCGAGTCGGCGACGTGCACTCGCGGCCCGACCCGGCCTGGCGACCAGAGCCGAAGTCGAGATCGCGGTAGGTCGTCGGCAAGTCGTACGACGAGGGCGCTCGGCCAGGCCGCAAGCGTCCACGAGGTCGCCCCGTGAAGTCGGCACTCTACTGGGGCGTTCCCGAGGCTGCGAATGCTGGGCGTCTGTCGAAGACTCACGCATTGACGTTGGCCCGCCCCGCTCCGGCAAGGGTCTCCACCAGATCATCGGCGGCATCATCGACGCGCCCGGCGCGGTCGTCACCACGTCGACCAGACCGGACAATCTCGCCGCCACACTCGAGCTGCGCCGCGACATCGGCCCAGTCGCAGTGTTCGACCCCCAAGGACTCGGTCGCGCCGAAGGCATCCGCTGGTCACCCGTGCGCGGCTGCGAGAACCCAACCACCGCCATGGTCCGCGCCAGCGGTCTCGCAGCCGGCGCCGGCTTCACCAAAGGCGGCGTCACCGACGGAGCCTTCTGGCATGGCCAAACCGAAATGGCGCTCCGCGGACTCCTCCACGCCGCGGCCCTCGACGACACCGGCATCGACCAGCTCTACCGCTGGAGCCTCGAACCAGCGTCAGCCACCGAAGCCGTCACCATCCTCAACCGCTCCGACGCGGCAGCGGAAGGTTGGGGTGACACCCTGGACGGCATCGTCCGCATGGACGGCCGCACCCGCGACGCCATCTGGGCCGGCGTCCGCTCTGCGCTATCGGCCCTCGCGGACCCAGCCGTACGACGATCCTTCGACCCGCCACCCGGCCAAGGCCTCGAGCCGGCCTCATTCATTCGCGAACGTGGCACCATCTACCTCCTCGGCACCGGAGCCGGCGCCAGTGCCACCTCGTCCTTCATCGCCGCCCTGCTCGAAGACATCACCGAAACGGCCCGCCAACTCGCCGCCCACAACCCCGGCGGCCGGCTCGAGCCGCCCCTCGCATTGGTCCTCGACGAGATCGCCAACCTGTGCGCCGTGCCGTCTCTACCGGGCCTGATGGCGGACGGAGGCGGTACCGGCATCTCCACCCACGTCGTCATCCAATCCCTCGCCCAGGCCCGCGAACGCTGGGGAGAACAAGCCGCAGCCGCCATGTGGGATGCCGCCACTCTCCGCCTCATCCTTGGCGGCTCAGCCCAACCCCGCGACCTCCAAGACCTCGCCGCCGTCTGCGGCGAACGCGACGACGAGATTCGCAACTGGAGCCGCGGCCCCGACGGAGGACGCACCACGTCGACCAGCACGCGCCGAATCCCTATCCTGCCGCCGGACGTCATCCGCACGCTGCCCTTCGGCACCGGCATCCTCCTGGCCAGGACAGCCCCACCCATTCTGCTCACCATGACGCCTTGGACAGACCGACCCGACTCCGATCGAATCCGAAACAGCATCGGCCGCGCGCTCATCCGATGAACCCCGACGACGACCTCGCCCGCGCACTGGCATTCGGCCCACCCACAGACCCGTATGTCGTCTGCTGGCGCGATCTCGACCTGACCAGCACCAGCGAAGAACTAGAACGTCTCGCCGATTGGGTCACATGGGCCGTCACGCGATACAACCTCGACCACAAGGTCATCCCACCCTGCTGGCCCCACCACGGCGCGATCGTCGAAGAACTCTCCGCCCTCCGCACCTTCTGGGAATCGTGCTACCAACCCGACGCCGCTCCCTCAGACCCCCTCGCCTTCCATCGAGACCTGACCCTCGCGGTTCGGCGCCTGCGCGATTGGAGCTCGCTCCTGGGCTGCACCCGCACAGCCCACCGACCTGAGACCACCAACGGCTGAACGCCCTGGCCATCATCCGACGGCGCCTAGCGGTGGAAGGAGGTCGACCGCCCTCTGAAGCCCAAGGACCGTGCGGCTGGATCATGAGGCGTGACACGGACCAAGGCCCGCCGCTGGCGGGTCTGGCAGCTGCAACACTGGATCACGCAATCACACAGCCCGGACGAAGCGACTGCGCGCCGACACCGAGCGACATGCGGTCAGCTCCTGTACTCCTCAAGGCTCTTGATCGCCGCCGCCAACAGCGCCCGAACGTTTCTGAGTTCCTCCTCCACGCTCGCCGCCGTGTCCGCGTCGCCGGCCGTTCGTGCGCGGTTGAGGGCGCCCAAGAGCCTGCCGACACGTTCCTCTTGGCTTCGGACTACGCCTTCGGCGGCGCGTATTTTCGTCGGCGACGTGCGCGCCCGGTTGCCGCCTGTCGCTCGGCCCTGGTCTGTCGCATGCGGAGGTGGAGCAAGAACCTCTGCGCGTGCCCGTCGTGAGCTTCGACTCGCGGCGTTGGCGGCGAGTTGATACTGGTCGGCGGTGTCGGTGCCTCGGCGGTCTGGCGCCGGCAACCCCTTGGACGTCAGCCGTTGCCGCAACTCTGGATAGATGTCGGAGAAGCTGAGCCAATCAGGCTTGCCCGGGATGCCGGCACGTACGAGTTCTGTCAACTCGGCGGTGAAGGATGTGCAGGCGCTCCGCTGCTCGTGAGGCGGCGGCACATGAGCTGTCCGATTGCTCCTCGAGGCGGTGAGTACGTAAGAGCCGCGGATGTCCGCGAGGTCGGCGAGCACCTGATCGCCGGCTCCGGAAAGGGCTTCGATGGCGCGGCCGGAGAAGCAACAGTCCAAGATCCCGACGCGTACGCGGGCAGGGGAGCTGAGGAACGCGTGCCGTACGGTCTCCCAGCGCAGACCACTGATGCCTGGGTGTCCAGGGTGCGTCGAGCTCACGGTCAAGCAGAGCTCCGCACGTTCGGTCACGACGCCGTGGCCGACGTAGTACAGCAGCAGGACGCCCGTGGTTTCCTTGGCCAGCTCGGTCAGCTGAATGCCGAGTTCGGAAACCGATCTTGGGTTCGAGATGACGGTGATCTGGTCACGCGACCAACCGCACAAGGCCGAGTCGGAGAGCAGCCCTTGCATGGCAGTCACGCTGTTGTGGGCTGCAGGAAGCGGGGTGAATACGGCGTGGTCGTAGTCCGAAACCCCGATCAGTACCGCGCGCGAGGCGCCGTACTCCCCCTGGTCAGTCGTCATCGCTGGATCTCAGAACCTGTTCCACGAGTGGCCGTACATCATGAGTGGTCGTGATGTCGAACGTGACCGAACGCCCCTCCGACTCGACTGTAATCTTCGCGGTCGTCTGTCGCGTCCTCAGCCACGTGATCAGCGACGAGGCGAGGACCGTGCCGGCACCGCCCGCGCTGAACGCCACAGTCAACACCTCCGACAGCGACCCGAGCTCGGACTCGCCGATCACGCCCTCGGCGAGTCCGACTCGCCCACGGAATTCGTCCTCGCTGTTGAGCCAGTCATGCACCGCGTTCAGATCACCATCGGTTCCACCCGCGACACGAATCTGAGCGTCCATTCGAAACCTTTCTGATGTACGGCAAGGTCCTGTGGCTGGCTCATTATCTCAGTTGCGTGGCCCATCAGACGCGAGATTGGCGCCGACATCCATCGTCGGCGCTCGGGTCGCTGATGGTGAGGGTAGGTCGCTCTGTTCCGCATCGTTGCGAGCTAGGCGCTGAATTTGAGCGAGTAGGCGGGCATGGTGCTGGCGCTGGCCTATCGCGGCCTGCGGGGGTGTGGCGCCGAGGATTGTTTGTTCGCGAATCTGGTAGCGCTGTCGGTACGCGGCGATCTCGCGTATCAGCTGCGTCGGCTGTCGACCCTGGGTATGGGCTCCAGCGATCGCGTCGTACCAGAGTGGCCGTTGAATGGCGGCTTGGTGTGCGAGCCAGTCAGCGCGGTCGGCGATTTGGCTCTCAAGCTCGCGAAGAGCCGGGAGCATTGTGGGATCGCTGGCTTGATCTGCGGGGATGACGAGACCGGCGACCATTGTTGTGGGGCGTCTGGTGCGAGTCTGTGATCTCCTGACGAGGCGCTCGACACGACCGTGGAGCACCGCTGCGATGTCGCGTGCGTTGGTCAGGGGCGACTGAGCCACGGCACGGCACAGGAGATCGGAGACGCTGAGGTCGATCGACTCGGCACGGCGAAGTTCAGCGATCAGTGCACCGTAGGCGCGGGACGCCTGGAGGGCTGCTGTGTCGGCTGGGTCGAGGCCGCTGGATGCCACTGCTGAACGGTATCGAGTTCGAGCCTCGAGTTGGCAGAGATGCTCATGCATGGGCACCAGCCGGTCTAGGCGCGTGGCTTCATCGAGCTCTTGGCGCATGACTTCATGGGCGGATTCTTCAACGCCGGGGTCGTTCAGCACAGCTTCGAGGATGTCCTGCATGGTCTGTTCGGGGTGGGGTTCGTGCAGGTCGGAGCTCGCCTGGTGGGTGGCGACGTAGCCGTGGTTGGAGTCGCGTCCGCGGGTCATGCCGACATAGAGGAGGCTGCGAGAGAGTTCCTCGGTGACGAGCAGATGGGCAGTGTCAACTGTTGCGCCTTGAGCTCGGTGCGCTGTGGTCGCATAGGCGAGTTCGACGGATTCCTGTACGTAGGCATTGGGCAGCGTCACGGTCTCGCCGTCGTGGTTCTGGACTGTCAGGGAGCCATCCGGCCAGCGTTGGATTACGGTCCAGTGGTCGCCGTTCTTGACATAGTTGTTGGTTCCGCAGTGAAGCCGGCGTTGGTTGAGCCGGGTGACGACGTGGTCGCCGAGGCCGACGTGGTTGCCGTTGTGGAGTTCGATGCCGTCGGGTTCGACTTCGCCGGTGGTGATGCGGTCGAGTCGGGCACGGGCGTTGAGGCGGACGACGGTGGCGTTGTCGGCGGCGATGAGCAGGCTGGTTCGACCGGCCTTCATGTCGGCGCGCCAGGCTCGGTACGCGGCGTCTTCCATCTCGTCGCTGGAGCCGGCCGTCATTCGATCGTGGTGGTCGTAGGCGTCGATGGCGGCGAGATCGCCTGTTCGGAGGGCAAGGCTGGCGTCGCGTTCCCACGGGTTCGTGAAGCGCCAGACGTCGGTGAGCTCGGCGGCTTGGGTGTCTTTCGCGATGAGGCGGAAGGCGCCGCCGGTGTCGGCTGCGGAGAGCTGGGCGTCGTCGCCGACGAGGAGGAGCTTGGCGCCGGCGTCGTTGGAGGCGCGGGCGAGGGTAGCGAGTTCCATCGTGCTGGCCATGGATGCCTCGTCGATGATGACAAGCTGGTTGGTGCGGAAGCTCCACTTGTCGTTCTCTGCGTGCAGCGCCGCCAGCTGAGTCATGAGGCGCTGATGGCGACGTTTGCGACGGGCAGCGTGGGCAAGATGGGCTGCGTGCTCGGTCTGCTGGAGTAGATTTCGACGGTGTTCGGCACCGAGGCCGGTGGACTCGTAGATCCATTTGGCGATGTTCTCGGTCGGGATACCTATGGCGTCGGACAAGATGGTTGACGCGGCCGAGGAAGGGGCTAGCGCGATGACGGAGCCCTCGCCGTGTGTCACTTCCCAGGTCGTTGTCAGGGCAGACAGGAGACTGGTCTTGCCAGTACCAGCAGGTCCGACCAGTGCTTCGAGCTTCTGTCCGCTGGTACAGATCCGCTGAAGTGCCCGCACCTTGTCGGCGCTCAAACCGGCGCCTTGCGGTGCCGGCGTGGTGGGCCCTGCAGAGTTTCGTGCTAGCTCGAGCAGGAGTGATTCGGCGCCGAGGATGACAGGCGAGGTGAGGATCTGGCCGTTGTGGACCGTGAAGACGCTCTCGCCGCTTGTTCTTGTTACCGGCGCCGAGACGAGGTCGGGTGCCTTGAGGCTGATCGAGTGCCGTTCGGCGCACTGCACGATGGATTGGAGCACCGCGAACCGCTCGCTGGACGAGATCATGCGAAGCAGCCGGGTTTGCCGCGCCGCCTCGGCGAGCAGGTTCCAGCGGTTCCAGGTGGCGCGTTTGGTCTGGATCGTGAGGACTGTTGCGGCACCGTACGCCTCGATGGTCTCAGAGCTCAGGTCGGCGGCCGCCAGCATGCGTTCACCGGCCTGTCGGAGTGAGTGCTGGATGGCACGGACTGCATCCGATCCGATGGCCTGCGCTGCCCGGGTCCGCCATTGGGCCATGAGCTCTGCGAGTGGGCGGGCGAGGTGTTTTGGCGGGCGGTTCATGAGAGTGGCCTGCTGGCGAAGCACGTACATCTCGCGGCGGCCGGGCGGATGGATCTTGTCACTGCGCTCGTCCAGAAGTGCGGCGAGGTTGGTCTCGATCTGTTCCGTTCTCGCCGAGAACTCTCGGATCAGTTCATCGGGAACGACGTCGATCTCGAACGCCGGGTTTCGCCGGCTCCCTCGCTCTCGCAGTTCCCAATTCACGCCGAGTCGTCGGCTCAGGTTGTCGGCGAGGAACACGTTGTGGATCTCCGACATCGCGACGATCGACCGATGCAGAGTTCGGCTATCGAGCGTGCGCCAAGCTCCGTCGAGGCCTTGAACGCGGTTCGCAACCACGACGTGGGTATGCAGTTGGGGATCGCCGCTGCGGGTATCCCAGTGGTCGAACGCCACAGCAATCAGACCTCGTACGTCGAGTTGGGCAACGCCGTGGTCACCGGTTCTCGTGTACGCCGCGTGCTGCTCCAGCAGCTCCAGGACGTCGTGGACTGCGTCGTGATGCGCCGCGACGATCTGCTCCTGAGTACCGACATCGGTGGTCGCCCAGAGAGCCGAAACAGACTTCACGGGGGAGAAGGTGAGGTCGAACCCGGCGATCGCGTGCTGTGTCTTCGTACGCATCTCGCGCTTGCGGATCTGCTCGATCTCGACCAGCCGCTCGGACTCGCTCAAGTGTGGATCGAGCGCGCGGATCTGAGCCTGAATGCGTTCCGACGGGCTCTTGAAAGTGGGGTACGGGCGACCCAGGGGAGACCGCGTTGTCGGGTCCTGCGCACGGCCGAAGAGCGCGGCCATCTGCTCCTCGCTGACCTCGCTTCCCGGGACCAGTTGGCCATCGCTGAGCCCGCTCAGCCCACCACCCATCCATCGCCCGGGCGGGTATCCGGACGCGGCATAGTAGGTCGTCAACGCGGTGCCCATCCGACCGTCGACGTCGCCAGACGCGATGTGTCGCAGCAGGTATTTGTAGCCATCTCCAGCGGTCAACCGATGGATGCTCAGCATGGTCGCCCGCGGCCGCAAGAGCGATCCGGAAGACACGTTCGACGGTCCATGCCAGCTCAACGAAACGACCGTGAGAATAATGAACTGACTCGCCCAATCGAGCCCGACCGGTAGCCAGTCCTATTCGACTGTCGCCAATCATCGGTCCTCAACGTTTGGCGTTGGTGATGATTGCTGTCAGGGCCGGTGCGGTGGTGGGGGTCGGCGGGTGTGGTCGCCGGCGGCGTAGGTCTTCCAGGTGCTGCCGGCTTGGGCGGCGATGCGTTCTGCGCTGTGGGGTGTGTAGTTGAGCATTGTTGCGACGACGGGTGCTGGTGCCTGGAGCAACAGTTCTCGGATGGCGCGGGTTCTGGCGTTGAGGTTGGGGATGCCGAGGTTGTGCAGGCGGAGTCGGACGCTGGTGGGGTGGATGGGTGGCCGGCGCGTCGGCCAGGGAAGAGGAGTTGGCTGCCGGGGTTGGTGGCGGTGACGAGGTTGGGCCGGCTGGCGATGTAGGTGGTGATGTGGCCGGCGAAGGGTTGGGGGACTGGGACGGGCGGGTCGCCGAGCCGGATCAGGAGCTGGTCGCCGTCGTGGGTGATGTCGGCGAGGGTGAGGCGGACGATCCGTGGGAGTGGCTGGGCGTAGAGCAGGATGAGTAGCGCGATGACGCGGTCGATGGGCGCGATGGCGGGGTCGGTGTGGATGCGCCGGATGAGGTCGATGCGTTGGTGGTTGCTGATGGGTGGACTGTGACCGGTGACAACCGGGGGCAGGGCCAGTCGCGGCATGGCGTGGTGGTCGATGGCCCAGCGCAGGAACGCACGCAGCCCCAGCTTTGCGGTGCTGTTGGTGGTGGCGAACCAGCGGTCGAGGTCGGTTTGAGTGCACTGTTGCGGGGTGTGTCCGCGGGCGGCGAGATCGGTGAGGAAGGCGGCCGCGGTGCGGAGTTGGGTGCGGGCGCTCTGGTTGCGGTAGTGGCCGATCGGCCCGGTTTGGGCGGTGGTTCGGAGGTTTCTGAGGAGGTGCCAGGTGGCGAAGCGGTGGAGCAGTTTGCGGTGCTCCGGGTCGTCGATGCCCTCGAGCCAGCGGGGGAGCCATTGCTCGAATAAGAACAGGTAGCGGTCGATGGGTGGCAGGGTTCCGCAGGCGATCAGCAGGTCGCGGATATAGACGACCGACCGCCACGGGGTCAGGCTGCTGAGCCCGTCATGGGTGAGCGGAACGCGGCCCGTGGCGAGCGCCTGGAGGATGGCTGGGACGTGAGGTCGGGACAGCCAGAGGATGCCGGAGCGTGGTCTGCGCATGGCGCGGATCGACTCGAACAGCGGCGTGAGTTCGGGGCGGATCGTGCCGGTGCCGTCGGTGAGGGCGGTGGTGAGCCGGTCGGTGAGGACGCAGCGGCCGCAGATGCCGGCGTAGTGGCGCCATGCCTCCTGGCCGCAGCGGGTGCAGATATAGTCACCGAGCCCGCCGGCGCAGTCGGTGCACAACCGGTCGCCGCTGGGACTGATGCCGGGCAGCATCCGGTCGACGCCGCAACCGTCGCAGACTCCGTAGGTCTCACAGGCCTTGACGAAGCAGCCTGAGCAGATCGAGCCTTCTGGCCAGTGCTTGGTGGCCACGACCGTTCGGCCCGTGGGCGGCGCTTCGCCTGGTTGAGGCGGGGCGGCGCCTCGAAGGGGCCGATGGCAACGTGCGCAGGTTGTCTGGGTCCGCTGTCTTGGCGGGTTGACGTTCATGTCTGGTCGGTGATGCGGGCGCGTCTCGGACGCAGATCGGCGGCTGCCTTGCCCGGTGTGCGTTCGCCGGTGGCGGTTTTGCGGACGCCGGTGTTGACGGCGTCGGTGGTGATGAGCTCGCTGGGGTCGGTGGCGAAGATGTCGCACAACGCGGCGAGAACGGCCATCGAGAGACGTTCGGGGGTGCCGGTGACGAGCCGGTGGACCTGGGAGGCGGACAGGTCGATGCCGCGTTCGTGCAGCAGTGGGATGAGTTCGGTGGTGGCGAACATCTGGTGTTCGGCCATCACCTCCCGCAGCCGCCACTGGTAACTGACCAGACGCTTCTGGCCTCTCATCGAGTGCCTCCCGTGGGGTTCGATTCGGCTGGTTTCAGGGCGGGGTTCAGAGCGTCGGCGACCATGGCGTCGAGGGCGCGGCGCAGGGTGCGGGTGCGGTAGTCAGACGACACGCAGGTGTAGATCGAGGTGGTCGAGGCGTGGTTGTGGCCGACCTGTTCTTGCACGAAGCGCGGGTCCCAGCCGTCTTCGATCAGGTGCGTGACGTAGGAGCGGCGTAGCGAGTGGAAGTCCAGCGCTGGATCGAGGCCGAGTGTGTCGCGGTAGCCGGCCAGCCGTTTGTTCAGCTGCTGCGGCCCGACGTGCAGACCACGTTCGGAGGGCCAGGCGGCCGGGTTGTTCTGGAGACCGAAGTGGGGGCGGATCTCGGTGAACCACTGCTCGAGGACCTCGCTGGTCCAGGCCCAGACTGTGAGCACGGAGCGGCGTTTGGGTGGTGAGCCGCGTTGTGCTTTGCCGTGCCGGATATAGCAGACGCCGTAGTCGCCGAACTCTGGGCCGTCGGGGTTGCGGCCGAAATCGGCGGCGTCCAGCATCGCGGTTTCGGTGCGGCGGGTGCCGTAGCCGTAGGCGATCTTGAAGATCGTCGCGTCCCGGAACGCCGGCAGCCAGCCTTTGCGGCCGAGCGCTCTTTTGCGGGCGACCTCGTCGTCGGCGTGGTCGAACAGCGCCTGCAACTCGGCGCGGGTGAACGCCCGCCGTGTCGGTTCGGCTTCGGAATCGGCGACGTGCGCGGCCGCGTTCACCTCGTGGATCACCTGGATCGGGTGTGTCCCGAACCGTCGCTCGCACTCGGCCGCCCAGCCGTAGGCGGGGTCGATCAGGTAGCTGCAGAAGCCGCGGATCGCGACCTGGTAGCTGCGCACCGTCGAGCGTGCGACATGCCGCACCGCGCGCAGATCGCTGAACCACTCATCGGCCAGATGCGGCGACCACAGCCACGGAAACGCCTCCGCATGACCGGCAAACGCGCGCAGCTGATGCTCACGGCTCTGCACGGTCGAATAGGCCAGATTCCTCGCCAGTTGCTGGTTCGCGAATCCCTCCAGCATCGCCTCGAACACCTGCTCCTCAGGGCGAAACAGCGACACGCCATCGACCAGAACCAAGCCTGCCGCGCCTGGGATGCCGCCGCGATCGTCCACCGAAATCACTCTCCACCTGCCCGCATCGGATGCGGGATCATCGCATCAGATGCGAGCTGCTGTGAAGACCTCAACCCAGCAAAGGATCGCGGTTCCCGACCGGCACGAAGTCCGATAACGTCACACCCGCACCGCGACAAACGAGTCCCCGCTGACCAGCAGGAACGTCAGAAACCCGCCACATCTCACACCGTCGCCAGATCGCATCTAATCGTTTCGGCGACAGAAGCTCCTCAAGTGCCAGATGTGTGACGGTGCTGATGACTCCGTGAGGAGAATCTTCGCTCGGTCATGAGTCGAGATGATCCGGCGGCAAGTTGAGCGTTCAGCTATACATCGGGGTCTCGACCGCGTTATCTAGTGCCTCGTCAAGCAACGTTGGGTAGGTAATCGGGGCGGCGGATCTTGGAGTCAATGGCGAAGCGTGTCTTGGGTTGTGCTCGCTTGTTGCG
>NZ_SNWS01000034.1:0-24665 GCF_004362255.1 Kribbella sp. VKM Ac-2571 | reverse complement strand
AGGCTGCCGCGGGTCGCCTGGGCGGCGTTGAGGGCGTCGGTGACGAGCTCGGTGCGCATGTGGTCGGCGACGGCTCAGCCGGCCAGGCGGCGCGAGTAGCAGTCGATCACGGTGGCCAGGTAGAGGTTGTTGCCGTCGGCAAGTGGCAGGTAGGTGATGTCCCCGACGTAGATGAGGTTCGGGGCCTCGGCGGTGAAGTCGCGTTTCAGCAGGTCGGGCACCTTGCGATCGGCCGGCTCGGGGATCGTGGTCTTCACCCGCCGCTTGCGCTGGTAGCCGCGGATGCCGTTCTCGCGCATGACGCGGGCGACCCGCTTGTGGTTCACCCGCTCGTGAGCGGGAGCGCCGTCGTTGAGCTCCGCGGTCACCCGCGGCGCACCGACGGTGTTGTCCTCGCCGTGAACGGCCTTGATCCGTCCGGCGAGCTGCGCGTCCGCGGCGGCTCGCGCCTGTCTGGCGGGGGCTGCCTTGAGCCAGGCGTAGTACGACGATCGCTCGATCTCGACGAGCTCACACAACCGCTTCACACTCCGGTCAGCGCAGGAGGTGGCACAGTGGTCGGCGACGAACTGGAAGCGGGTCACCAGCGCGTCTCCCCGGCGAAATACTTGGCCGCCTGGCGCAGGATCTCTCGCTCGGTGCTGAGTTTGGTCTTCTCCGCGCGCAGCGCGGCGTTCTCGGCCTCGAGACGGGCGATCTTCTGCTCCGGCGTCTCAGGCCCTGAGAGTGGCTGCGAGCCGCTACCTTGGCTGCTCGCGCGGCGGGTGGTCGTGGTCCCGTCGGCGGTTGTCTGCTTGCCCGTACCGTACTGGTCGACCCAACGCTTCAGGGTCGCCCGTTCGACCCCGAGATCAGCCGCGATGCCCTTCAGCGTCGCGCCCGGGGTGGACTCGAACAAGTCGACGGCCTGCCGACGGAACTGCTCGGAGTAGTTCTTGCGGGCCATGGTCAGGATCATCTCGCTTACCCCAGCAACTGCTGGAATCAGCGTGTCCAACAACCAGGGTCAAGGCCCGGCCAAGCTCCCGCACGCTCGCACCAGCCGCCGGAGGCGCTCCAGTGGGCGTATACGTTCTGTCGAGCTTGCAGGCCGATCAGCGCGAGAGACCGCGGCGGCTGGGTGCGGCGGGTCGGGCGGGTGGGCGAGCGAGGTCCTGTTCGCGGATGCGGCCGATCGCGGGTGACTGAGGGGCGTGGCGGATGAGTTGGCAGCCGACGGGGAAGTGGTCCGCGCCTGGTGCGCGGACCACCTCGACGTCGCGGGCGACCAGGTCGGGGGTGGAGAACAGGCGGTCGATCGAGCGGCCGTCCGGGGTGGTGACCGGGGGTGGGTCGCCGAACGCGTCGACCAGGCCGAGGGGCTCGCCGAAGACGTCGCGTGGGTTCGGCATGTTCAGGTCGCCCGCGACGACCGCCCGGCGGACGCCGCGCGCCGCCAGCTCCTCCCGCAGGTACGCCGTGAGCTCCGTCCCGTACTCCCGCCCCGCGCCTTCCTGGTATGTGTACTCGACACCGGCGGCGCTTCGGAACATGTGGATCGGACACACCTGACCGCCCACCAGATCGACCTCACCGAGCCATCCGAGATCGGCACGCGCGACCAGGAAGCCCTTCGGATGCGGGTCCATCGGCTCACCGGTCCGCCAGTGCAGGAAGTCGATCGACGGGTCCGGCAGGTCGATCCGCTCCAGCTCGGTCAACGGGTACGCCGACGCGATCCCCACTCCCAGTCGTGCCACACCGGGGATGTGCGATTCCGAGAACCCGTGCCGCGCGTAGTACGCCTCGCGGCCCGGCATCGCGGCGGCGGCCAGCCACTCGAGCTGGTCGCCGTCCGGGTCGAGCTCGGTCACGATCAGCACGTCCGGTCGCAGCCCCGCGAGCGCGTACCCGAAATCCGCCGTCCGGTCGGCGTCGTCGTACCCGTCCGGGCCGACCAGGCGGCCGCCCGCGATGTTGGCGAACGCGATCGAGATCATTCGTAGATCACCAGCTCCGGACGGGGTTTCAGTGCCATCACCTGCGCGGGCGTCATCCGGGTCGGACACTCGACGAGATGGTGCGTCAGCAATATCCAGCGCCAACCGCGCGGCAGCCCCGGGTGCTGGTGGGGGCGTGGGGCTGAGACCACACTGGAGCTTGCGGCAGTGGGTGGCTAAACCGGCCGCTGTCGGCCTGTCAGTGATGCAGCGTATGTGTGGCCCATGTGACTTGCTCGTCGACGAGGTAGGAGCCCGATTGCAACCATGACCGGTCAGCGCCCGCCTGCGAGTTCATTGAGGCGGTGAGCTGCCATGTGGTCACGAGCGCAGACCTATTCATGGCCGATCACACCACGGCCCGGTGCTGGACCTCGGACATCAGTGGTCCTGTGGGCCACGTGTACCGCTTGGCGGCGCCGGTAGCGACTCTGCGAGCCTTACGAGAGATGCGCTCTTTGACAAAGGCTCCGCCGGCCCCCGAGAGCACAAGTCGGCGGGGGTTGTCGTCGGCTCGCACCAGCTGGACAATCCCGCGGTGCCTTCCGAGGCTGATGCATTGAATTGCGTAGCCGAAACGGAACGGCTGAGGCTCCCCACCATTGCTGACGCGGATGATGTTGTCCGCCACGTGCGCACCCATCGGCTCAGCAGCCGCGCAGCTCCACCGGTGCCCAGTGGCCGCAATGTCGCCTGCTGTCCACAACCCCAGTCCGAACGACAACGTGTCGTCGGGCGCAGACAACCCGTTGATCGAGGGTGCCGCGAAGCCTGTGCAGTCGACAATCAGATCCGGCGTTGGAAGCCCAATCATCAAGTCGGTCACCGTGATGCCGGCCGATTTCAGATGTCTGCTCGCCTTGCGACGCGCTCGCACGCTGACACGCGGTAACAGCCCGGCAGGGTCGATGAGAGTGATGCGCAGGTCTGGGCGTTGCTCGGCAAGCTCCGCTGCCAGTTCGACGCCGGTGTGTCCAGCGCCATTGATCTGGACTACCGATCCGGGGGCCAGCCCTTCGAGCTCGGTGCGCACTTGACGACTTGACTCGAGGTTGGTGACGCCAGCGCCTAGTCCGCTCCCCGCGGCGACGACTATATGGTCCGCAGTGAGCTCCCTGCCGTCGAGCAGTATGACTTTTCCGGGAAGGACGGTCACCGCTGACCCGACGATATGGACAGCGTCGGAAGGCAGCACGCTGTGCAGCACTGGGGCGACCTGTTCCTCGGTGCAGGTACCGGCCGCGAACTGATGGAGCCGGATTCGATCGACGAACCTGTCACTCGGCGCGACGACGGTGACCTCGGCCTTGCCGGCAAACCGGTGTGCGGCGGTCAGACCAGCGTAGCCGGCGCCGACGATGATCACCCGAGGTCTTCGGTCTGGCTGAGCAGGCACGGAAGGTCCTTTCATAACTGCGTACAACTTCAAATGGGTCGAGCGACCGGCGCGTCGGCATTCGTCGGTGCATGCCGCGCACTGGGCCCTTGTGGAACTCTCCTCCAAGTACGCGTGACATCGCGGCGATCGGATGATCAGCGACGGCTAGCCGCGGGCATTGCAGGTCTGAAACGAGGGCCGATCCGGAACTCTGCACAACCTGATACTCCGTGCGCTGCGGTACCCCGGGCATCAGCAAGATCGCCGGTCCGCGCGAGCACGCTAACTCCGACTGACAACTGAATCGCGGACGCCGTCAGAGAGCGGCTTTGTGCGCTAAGACTTCGTGAGTCGACGCGTGAACTGACTTAGAGGCGGTACGCGATTGTCAACGGGCAGGGCCAGTACGACGAGCAGCCGTGCCATGGGGCGTGGCTGCTCCGTCTGCTCACGTAGATCGGCCGGCCCGTTCACGAGTAGCGCCCGACATGTCACGACGCTGTACCCGCCAGCACGCCCGTAGTGAGAGTCGCACGCGTTGGCATTCGCAACATAGGTAGCGTCACCACACGCTGTTCGAGCGGATCAGCGCGTGAATCCAGACTCTTGCTCGAAGCAACCAGCCATAGGCCTCTGGGTCGGCGTCCGAATGTCCCATTTTGTAGGCATTGCGCTGGCACGCAGACATCGTCGATCCAGCGTCAAACGGCTCGCGACCTCGGGTCGCTACGCAGCCTGCGCGCTGGTCGTCGACGGCGGCATCTTCCCGGCACGACTTCGTCGCATCGACCGTCGTTCAGGCGCTCATGCAGGTCCAGCTCGAGACGAATATTCTGGTGTTCTCAGCCGTGCTGACCGCCATCATTTCCACGACCACGACGAGCATCGCTCGTTCTTGATGCGCCACTTCGCCGTCAACGGCGAGGAACTCGCAGACGTGACCGCGAAGTCACTCACTGCCACAGTTTGACCCCGACCCAACCGACGGCATCGGTAGCGCGACGACGCCTACCCACAGCCCGCTCGCCTCCACAGCCGCCGAAAGCTGGCCCGCACCCGCCGAAGGCCCAAACATGGCAACGGCGGTGCGTGAACCATCGGCGGCCCACTGTGGCCGTTCGCTACCTATTCCCTGGCCAGCCCTTGGGATGGCCCCCGCGACCCGCTGGCCTTGCTGGCTGCCGGCGGTTGCTTCGGACCGTGTGAAGGCGTCTCGGTGTCGACGCCGTACGTTCCCGAGAAGGCCTGCACCTGTTTCGCGATCTTCACATGCTTGATCGCCGCTTGGATAGCTGCCTTGCCGATGCTCGCGCCGGTAGGGACATCAGCGTCGGGTCTGGGATTCTGTCGCGCCTCGTCAAGCCGCTGGTCAACGCCCGACAGTTCGAAGGTGGCCGCCGCACGCATGGTGTCCTCGACAGCGCCGATCCGGTCCTCCCTGTGCGGATCGTTCGTTCCTACGCCCGTCGCGCCATTCCCTGGCGGTCCGTCGTACAGCATCTCGGCGGCTTTGCGCAGAGTTTGATCCGCCGGCAGTTCGGGGTCTGACAATTTCGTCACGACCTCGCGGTGGCTCTGGCCAGTATGTTCGGTGAGGCCGCCGACAAGCGACCGGGCGGCCTCCGCCGCCGGGTCCCGCGAGTCGCGATCGACGTACAGCTGATTTAGTCCGGTCCGCAGAACCCAGTCGGTTCGTGAATGTGCTGCCAAGTCGCTATGTTGGTCGAAGAGTTGTGTACCCGTGAATACCCGAGAGTTTGGCGACAGCTGGTGCCAGGTGGCATTCGCACGGCTGAATCGGATCGCCTCTGTGAGTTCAGCGGGATGCCGCTGCCGGTCGACCATCTCCGCGAACGCCGGCGGCTGCGAGGCAACGTTGCTGGTCATCCGACCGGCAACCGAAGCCCAGCCGGGATCGACACCATCCAGCCGGGAGGCCAACTCAGCGTTGGACACGCCCGAGCGATCGGCGCGTTCGACCTCAACCGCCAGCCGTCGTTCGAAGCTGTCTCTCGGTCCTGCTTGGGGCGCCCAGTTCTGCACACGCAAATTGCGCACAACAACGCGGACCAGCCCTGCCAACTGTGCAAGTGACTGTTGCACCTCACCGAATACTTCTGCTTGCACATCTGACATATGTACACCTCGCCTCTCTTGGTGTCGTGTCTTAACGCTCGACGCGGAATGGCTCGGTTCAGCGCATCAGTAGCGAGCCGTCCACTCGGTCCGTGACCTCCCCCGGCTGCAGAAGGGAATCAGGTCTGGTTGGCAGATCAGCTCGATGCTTGGTACGTCGGCAGGCTCGGGAATCTCCACGATGGCGTCCATCAACGCCGCTCCATAATGGCCGTGGCCTTGTGGCTGATCGGTGTGCATGCAGCGCCACCGTGGGCTGCGTCCCTCGCGTTGATGGTCAACACAGCCATTGCATCGTGCTTCCAGCTGCGGATCGCACGCCGGGTGACCGACATTCGGTCAGCTACCCGGGCCGTCTGGAGGGCATCGGTGTGGATAGCGGCAGGTTTCTGCGCCTTGGCCTTCGTGCCGTTGCTGCCCAAGCCGGCGGTCGCCGCTTTCGTCTTCATGGTGGTCGTAGCCGCGCTGCTCCACGCGGTGGGCGACATGCTCCGCTCTGCCGGCCGATAAGAGATCATCATGAGCATGGCTGAACCGGCCAGGCCGGGGGAGTACCAAAGGCACCGCAGCCTTCCTGGTCGACGGCTGCCGCGCCGTCGCCCCGCAGGTGGTCACACTGACCTTGGTGGAGCATGGATCCAGCGGCATGCGGTCCTGATCCTCTCCTTCGTCCTGGCAGCCGGCTCCGTCCGTATCGTCATCCCTCGAAGCACCTGTCACCGTCAGAAATCGGAGATGAGCAGCTGAGCAGCGAGGCCGATGATCACGCAGGCAGAGGCGAGTGACGTGATCAGTCGGCCGTAGCGTCCGGTCAGCACGCGGCCGAGCAGCGCGCCACCGCCGGCCAGCAGCAATTGCCAGCTGGCGGAAGCTGCGAACGCCGCCACGACGAAGACCATGCTCTGCCAGTGGCTCGCTGCGATGACGCTCGGGTTGGCCAGTACGAGCGCGGCGAAGTAGATCACGGTGATCGGATTCATCATCGTGATCGCCAGGAGACCGAAGTACGCCCGTACCGGACTCATCAGTGCGTTCTCCGGCGCGGCGGCAACCTGCCGCGTGCGGAACTCGCGGAGGGCGGACGTAACGCCTCGGAACGCCAGAGTGACGAGTACGCCGGCCGACACCAAATGCAGTGAAGTCGTGAGCGGTTCGATCAGCG
This sequence comes from Kribbella sp. VKM Ac-2571, assembly GCF_004362255.1. Taxonomy (NCBI): domain Bacteria; kingdom Bacillati; phylum Actinomycetota; class Actinomycetes; order Propionibacteriales; family Kribbellaceae; genus Kribbella; species Kribbella sp. VKM Ac-2571. The sequence continues at coordinate 18,010 of NZ_SNWS01000034.1, read as the reverse complement.
GTACAAGGGCTGAACCTCCGATCATGGATATCAGGGCATACAGGCCGTCCGCGGTCGCTACGCCCAGCGCGGCACATGCGCCGATCCGCAGGGTGGTTCGCGCTGTGAGGCCTACGAGGTAGGTGCCGACGGCTCCCACTGGAATGGCGATGCCGTACCCGGCCACGAGCCCCGCCACGACCGCCGCCCTCACAGGCTGTGCGGCGTCGACGTCAGGGGCGAGTCGGACGGATGACACCATCGGATCACGACACTCATGCTGTGATCGAACCCCAGCCGCACGAGTCAGCGCATCCGCGAACTTGCCGGTCCGGTCAGCTCGTACGGGAAATAGCTGACACCGTTCTTCTCGAGCAACCGCACCGTCACTTCGGCCTTGGTCGTGCCCTTCAGGATGTCGTCACGTCGATGCGCCCCTGCGAGTCGTGGGTTGACCCAGACGCTGGGCAACTGGTCCGTCGCGTCCCGCTCCCAGACGACTCGGCCGTCGAGAAGTACTTGCTTGGCGTGATGCGGAGCCGCGCCGCCGTCTTGTCCATCCGTCTCCCGGAAAGACAGTTCGTAACGCGGCGCATTGGGGTCGGCAGTCACGATCTGTGTGGCAGCCGCGGCCCCGCCCGCATGCTTCGGCGACCACGCGGGGAGATGCAGGCTCAGCCGGCCGTCTCCCCACATCCCCCCGCGACGCAGGTCGTGTACATTGTCGCCGACAACGGGCTCCCGTAGGCTCGTCGATGTCGAGCTGTACCTGCCCCAGTCCTGGACCTCCGATGTCGACCGATGCGCCGCGGCCGGGATACCCATCGACGTGGAGTTCGCGACCAAACCACAACTGGCGCTGCGCGTGGCCGACCACCTTCTGGCCGCTGGAATCCTGCCGGGTGGATCAGCGCCGGCAAGCCTACGGCGACAACTCTGGGCAGCGAAGCGCCTTGGAAGAACGCGGCCTGAACTATGTGATGGCCGTGTCCTGCGACACCCAGATCCCCACACCGAAGGCAAGACCCGCGCCGACGCCGTGGCCAAGCAGATACCACACCGCGGCTGGCAGACCCTGTCGGCCGGCAACGGCAGCAAGGGCGAACGCCTCTACCAGTGGGCCTACACCAGCGTCAGCCGCGGCACCAGCACCACCGCCGGCGGCGACGAGTGCGGGCAGCCGCAGCCAGGACATCATCGGTGGCTGCTCATCCGCCACAACCCGCACACTGGCGAACTGGCCTAGTTCCTGTGCCACGCCACCCGGCCGGTCAACCTGCACACCCTGGTCCGGGTTGCCGGCACCCGCTAGCGGATCGAGGAAACTCCCAGGTCGGGAAAGGGTGCGCCGGCCTACCGAGCACCAGGTCCGCACCCTGGGTCTCCTGGCACCGCTGGACCACTCTGGCCATGCTCGCCCACGCCTTCCTCGCCGGCACCGCCGCACACCAGCGATCACGAACATCCACCACCGAAACTGACACCACCACCGATAACGCGAAGATTCCCCTCACCTGCGACGAAGTCCGCCACGTCAGGGCAGCCCTCACCCGACCCACCACACCCCAGACCACATCGCCGGATGGCACCGATACCGCCGACGCCACCAACACCGAGCCCGACCCTGCCACTACCGCACGCGAGCAACGAGATCACGATCTGCGGCTGTAATACTAGGCAACGACTTTGCCAGGCCCTGACCCGGCAGGCGTGGGGAGCCGCAAAGAAGGCGGTTCCCCCACCCAGAATCCGACCGAGTCTCACAAGTCCCGACTAGCGGCCGATCCCCTCACGCCCACGCCAGGCGATGTAGTCCTCCACTCGCGCGCTCTCAAGGGCTTCTTTCCTCTCCTCCGGAGTCCTCACGTCAGCAGCTTTCGTCGCTGGCGGAGTCCCCACGTCCGCAGCTTTCATCGCCCGCGCAGTCTCCGCTGCAGCCTTCGCTTTTTGATCTTCCTCTTTGGTTGCCAATTCTCTTTCCTCCGTCTAGAGAACTCTCTTCAATATCTACCTGAGAGATTTGGACCGCGGGTTGCTTGTCTTGCCGCGATGTATACGCCTGGCGGGAATCGTCAGTTCACGGCGGAGTTGCACGCCGCTGCCCCGATACACGCCCTACAGACATCACGATGCGTGACCTTAGGCATCTGACCGCGCTGCGGCATCTGCAACATCGCCGGTGGCCCGCCCAGCGACTGCCCAGCAGATGACCCGGCAACCCAGCCAGCACCCCGGCCATCTGTCAACGGTGGGTAAAAACCGGACCTCTCTGCGGCGGTTGAAAGTGAACCGCCCTGCTGGTTTGTCATGGTTGGTTGCCGGTCAGTGTGGGGATCCGGCCGAGGTTGCGGTCTTTGAGGGGTGGGAGTCGCCTTTGAGGGCGATGACGTCGGCGTGGTGGACGACTCGGAGCGGCAGGCCCAGGGACTGAAGGCGCGCCGCCGCGTCGAGAACCAGCGCCTCCCCGTCGACACCCGCGGTCGATGATCGCGGCGGCGCGGTGTCGTCTCCGAAGACTTCGCACCAGCGGCCGAACTCTTTGTTGCTGGTCACGATCAGGGATGCTCGTTCGTAGCGTGACGAGGTGAGTTGGTAGAAGAGGTTGGCGGCTTCGTGTTCGAAGGGGAGGTAGCCGACTTAGTCGATGACCAGTGGTGGGTAGCGGCCTAGGCGGCGGAGTTGGTCTTGGAGCCGGTCTGTGGTGTGGGTTTCGGCAAGTCGGGCGACCCATTCGGCGGCGGTGGAACAGGACGCGGTGACCGGCTTGGTCAGCCCTCGAACCCGCGAGACCCAGACATACTTCGGCGCCGTGTCTCGCGCCAGTGCACGAACCAGCGTTCCGCGAGATCCCCAGCTCACGCGCGATCGCCTTGATAGCCTTGCCCTCCGAACTGTGCAGCCGACGGATCTCAGCTCGACAACAGACCACGCTACCAGCGCCAATCCCGGCCTCCTGAGTCAACGACGCCCACGAAAACGTCGAACACAGACTGGCCGAACACGGCGAGCGTCAACCATCAGGTGGCACACGACTGTCAAGCATCACCCGTCACAGGACAATCCGTCCAGGCTGGCTCTTGCCGAATCTGGCTCCTATGGATCAAGGCGCGCGGCGCGGCGTGCGCGTGCGGCCTTTGGCCGTTCACCGCCGCGCCCGCTCTCGGTGTCTTTCTGAGAGCCAACAACATCGCCTCCGGCGGGGCCTCACGACTCCGGGATGACCGGCCCGAATCGGCCGGCTATCTGGGTGGGTGGTCAGGGTGTGTTTTCCCGTCTGCCGCTCAGCCCAGTCGGGACATGTCAGGAGCCACCAGAGGGGCCAAGATCGTTCGTCCAGTAGGGCGCTCCACCTTGGCCAGCCCCTCTGGCGCCTCCTGATCGCGCTACGCGTGGGCTGAACGGCAGGCGGGAAGACACAGGTTGAGCGATGTGGCTGTCGACCCAGAACACGATCTGCCAGACTGACCGGATGACTGCACGGTTGAAAGGCAGACGGCTTCGCGCGGAAGCGGCGATCAACGGCATCACCGCTTGGGCCCAATTGCAGACAGACGCACGGGGGCTCGCCTTGATTGGCTCGTACGCATACGGTCGACCCCGCATGGCGAGCGACGTGGACATCGTCTTGGTTACGGCGAACAGGGAGCGCCACATCAGCGGGATGGAGTGGGCTGGTTCGATCGACCGCAGGCCTCGATTGATCCGCTGCCAGGAATGGGGTCCGCTCACGGAGCGGAGGGCCCGGCTCAGCAGCGGGCTTGTTGTTGAGTTAGGGGTCGTCACCGGGGAGTGGCTTTCGGCTCCGCTAGACCCAGGAACGGCGAAGGTCCTTCGGGACGGTTGCCGCGTTCTGCATGACCCGGAGAATCTATTCGGTCGCGCCCTCCGGGAGGTGCGAGATCCCCGCACAACCTAGTGCTCCTGCTAACAGCCTTGCTGACACCGTGCACGGAGCGGCCCAGACAACGGTGGACGATGGGCCAGATGAACCAACCCGGGTTTGATGCACACCTCCTTCGTTGGGAAGGTGGCACTCATGCCGAGGAAGTACGACGAGCAGACCCGGGCCAAGGCGGTGCGGTTGGTGACTGAGCACCGTGGCGACTATGCCAGTGAGTGGGAGGCGATCAGCACGGTCGCGGGCCGGCTGGGAATGACGCCGGAGACGCTGCGCCGGTGGGTTCGCCAGGCAGCGGTCGACGCCGGTGAGGTTGATGGGGTGTCGACGGCGCAGGTGCGGGAGATCCGGGAGTTGAAGCGGAAGAACGCCGAGCTGGAGCAGACGATCGAGATCTTGAAGGCGGCGACGAGTTTCTTCGTGCGGGAGAGCGACCCGCGACAGCGGTGATCTGCCGGTTCATCGCCGAGCACAGGGCTCGGTTCGGGGTCGCTCCGATCTGTGCTGCGCTGTCCGCGCACGGCTGCCAGATCGCTCCGAGAACCTACTACGCCTGGGCCCGGCGAGCGCCGTCGAAACGTGGCTTGTGGGAGTTGGCGGTGACCGAGGTGCTGGCCGGGTACTACGAACCCGACGAGCACGGCCGCCGTAAGCCTGAGTCGCTGTACGGAAGCTTGAAGATGTGGGCCCCCCTGCACCGTGAGGGCTTTGAGGTGGCGCGCTGCACCGTTGAGCGGCTGATGAAGGCGAACGGGTGGCGTGGTGCGAGTAGAACCAAGAAGATCCGCACCACGACACCAGACCCCTCCGCGACCCGGGCTCCGGACCTGGTCGAGCGGCAGTTCCGGGTTCCGGCACCGAACCGGCTGCTGGTCGCCGACTTCACCTACGTGCGGCTGGCGGGCGGCGGGTTCGCCTACACGGCTTTCGTCATCGATGCCTTCGCCGGACGGATCGTTGGCTGGGAGTGCTCGACGTTCAAGCACACCGCATTCGTCGAACGTGCCATCGCCCAAGCCGCAGCACTCCGCGCGAGGCAGGGCAATCCTCTGAATACCCCGCAAAACAAGGCGATTCACCACTCGGACGCAGGATCGCCCAATATACTTCGGTGCACCTCACTGAGACCCTGCACCTGCATGGTCTCAGCCCGTCGATCGGGTCGGTCGGCGACTCCTACGTCACTCAGTCCACCATGATGGTCGTTGGGCGACGGATCGCACACTTGACTCGAGCTTGCGGGGCGGGGTGCGAACGGCCTGACCCGGCCTACGACTGGCGGAACTTGCCTGCCAACGCGTTGATCTGTCGGCCAGCGATCCGTCGCCCACTTCCGCGAACACTGGACTTCGTCGTGACCCAATAGGGGCCTTGCCTCAGCACCTTGAGTGTCCTGTCCGACACCTGTCCCGGGCTCGCTCATGCACGACGACTCGAGAGGTACCACATGTCGGTGCACGACCACGGCGTCCTGGGTATCGACACCCACAAGCTGACCCATGTCGCCGTCGTCCTGGACGGTCTGGGGCGACACCAAGCCACGTTGACGTTCGCCGCCAGCGATGCCGGCGCAGCCGAGCTGCTGACCTGGAGTAGGAGGTTCGGCTCACCGCTCACCGCTGGTGTTGAGGGGACGGGCAGCTATGGCTACCAGCTGACCCGGGCTTTGCAGGCTGCGGGCCTGTCTGTCTTCGAGGTCAACCGTCCCGACCGCGCGAACCGTCGACGCAAGGGCAAGAGCGATCCCGTCGATGCCGAAGCGGCCGCGCGCTCCGTGCTGGCAGGGCAGGCAACCGCGGTCCCGAAGAACCGCGAAGGAGCCGTGGAAGCCCTGCGTGCGTTGACGATTGCCCGCAACAGTGCCGTGAAGGCCACGACCACAGCGAGCCACCAGATCAAGGCTCTGCTGGTCGGTGCCGACCAGCAACTGCGCGACCAGGTGATCGTCCAGAGCCTGCTGCAGATAGCCACTCGGTGCAGTGAGCTCGCACCCATCGATGGCCAGCACGCGGCACTCGCCAGCCTTGGCCGGCGCTGGCTCCAGCTCCACCAAGAAGTCCTCCAGCTCGACACGATGATCCGGGCCCTCATCCGCCGTACTGCTCCCGACCTGATCCGTCGGCCCGGCATCGGCATCCACACCGCCGCGCAACTGCTGATCACCGCAGGCGGGAACCCCGAACGGCTCCACAGCGACGCCGCCTTTGCGGCGCTTTGTGGCGTCAGCCCAGTCCAGGCCAGCAGCGGACAGACACACCGACACCGGCTGAACCGCGGTGGCGACCGCGCCGCCAACAACGCGCTGTGGACCATCGCCAACAACCGCATGATCCACGACCAGCGGACCCGCGACTTCGCCGAACGGCGACGCAGCACCGGCGACACCCTGCGCGTCCTCAAGCGCTACATCGCCCGCGAAACCTTCGCCATCATCCGAGCCGCGCTCGAAACCACAGGCGACCTCCAGCAAGCCGCTTGACATAGGGGCCTCAACGCGATGGCCGAGACCACCATCGGGCTCTACAAGACCGAATGCATCCGCGACGACTCACCGTTCCGGCGCGGACAACTGACCGGCCTCGGCAACCTCGAGGCCATCACCGCCGACTGGGTCCACTGGTACAACACCAGCCGGCTCATGCACCGCCTCGACCGACGCCCACCCGCCGAAGCCGAGGCCGATTACTATGCACAAACCCGAGACGACCAATCGGTCGCACTCACATAACCGAGGGCGCATCAAACCCGGGACGGTTCAGCTGCGACAGTGGCTGGCTCGGTCAGTCTGGTTCTGACGTCTCCGCGGGGGCGTCTGGGACTGGGGAGGCCGGGATTGGCGCTGGTTGTCTTGTCGGTGGTTGAGCAACGTCTTGACGCGGTTCGTGCGGTGCTTGCCAGGGCGGATGTCATCGAGGTTGCCGCGCAGGTTGGGGTGCACCGGGCCATGCTGCATCGCTGGATCGCTCGGTATCTGACTGAGCAGTTGGCTGGTCTGGCGGATCGTTCTCGTCGTCCGCACGTGTCGCCTGCTGAGGTGGCTGAGGCGGTGGAGGTTGCGGTTGCGGAGATGCGTAGAGAGCATCCGCGGTGGGGGTCGCGGCGGATCCGGTTGGAGATGCTGCGCAGGCCTGGTCCGTGGTCGAACGAAGTGCTGGTGGTGCCGTCGGAGCGCACCATCGACCGCATTCTGGTTCGGCATGGCCTGTTGCGGTCTCGCCCTCGCAAGCGACCGAGGGACTCGTATGTGTGGTTCGAACGGCCGGGACCGATGCAGCTGTGGCAGATGGACATCGTCGGCGGCATCCAGCTGGTCAACCCCGCCACTGGCGAGTTGCGTGGGGCCAAGGTCGTCACCGCGGTCGACGACCATTCTCGGTACTGCGTGATCGCGAAGGTGGTGGAGCGGGCGACTGCTCGGGCGGTGTGTTTGGCGCTGGCTGAGGCGCTGGTGCGGTTCGGGGTGCCGGAGGAGATCATCACTGACAACGGCAAGCAGTTCACCGACCAGGCCTGGACTGATGCCCGAGTCGCACCGCGCCACTGTGCGGGAGCAACTAATCGTCCGTCACGCGCCAACTTCGCCGAACGCCACATCGACGCTGAGCGAGCGGTGGCCGGCCTGGATCACGAACTCAACCGAATCGAGCGCCAGTACAGAAGCCAGCCCGTGCGATCCGAGCATCAGGCCCGCCCACCAGTCTCGGTGCAGCAAGCGGTTCATCAAGTGGTTCACGAGGTCGCGCAACCGTTCGACTTTGGGCGTTTGCGCGCCATGATGGGTGGTCAAGCAGCGGCGGCCGCCGCGATCAAGCCATCGGCCGGCCCAGCGACAACTCGCAGGCAGACCACGGCGGCCGGTCCGGCAACCAACACCCCGGCAACCAACACCCCGGCAGGCCGCAACCCGATGGTCGCAAGCCACCGCAGACACTGCAGCGCGATTGTGCGGCCGGCTCCTCAGGAAGGCTCGCCGTAGATTGCGCGGAAGTCTTCCAGCGTGCCCTGGTAGTACTCGAGGTCGTCGTACAGCTTGGCTCGTGTCAGTAGATGCGGGTTTTCTGCGCGGGCACGCTGGCCGAACTCGGACCAGACAGCCACGTCCGGTACCTCGTCGGCGTCGTCCGGCAAGAACTTGAGGGCCTCGACGACGGCGTCGACGGCGAACTCCCAGGAGAGTTCGACGGCATCGCGATCCTCTTCCGGGTGCCCCCGGTAAGCCATGTCCGCCTCGAGCGCCAGCCGGGCGTACGTCGCGGCGACGACGGCCCACTGGGCGGCGTCGATCAGCTCCGAAACGCCCAGCCCGAAGCGCGAGTCGATGAATCGGGCCGCGCGCTCCGAGGCGTACGCGATCGCGATGTCGCCGGCGGTGGAGGTCAGCGTCCACCCGTCCTCGCCGTCGATCAGGTTCGCCCCCGGCTCGATCGGCGCGGGGCGGGTGGCCGGCACGGGCGTGTCGGAGGCTGTCGTCAGGCTCACGTAGACCTGTGCCTCGGCCAGGGTCCTTGCCGTCAGCATCGTCTATCTCGCTCCCGTGTCTCGGACCAGATCGTGGTAGGCGTCCCGAACCACCATGAGTCGCTCGAGGCGGAACCTGCCGGGCTCGGCATCCCGGATCGCCCGGCCCTCGGGGGTCCAGAACTCCTCGTCCGGTACGGCGTCCTGCCCGCCGGGGACGAACTTGATCACCTCGTCGACAGCGGCCCGGGCGAGGGCAAGCACCCTAGCGGCCTCGGCCGGAGCGGTCGGCACGACCGCGGCGGCCTGGTCTGCGACATCCATCCATTGGCCGGGATCCAGCAGTTCTGACGGCTCCGGACCGCCGAACGTCGGCCAGCCGACGGCCGCGGTATCGCGGGCCGGGAGACCGAACAAGTACTCGCGCTCTGCCTCACAGCCAGGGCAGACGGCGGCGTAGCTGATGACCAACTCGCCGTGTTCCTCGGCGAGACCGTGCTCCCACGGTGCGTCCACCGAACCGCAGTCGGGGCAGGGATGCAGCTCCAGGTAAAGGTGCGCTTCGTCTCTGGTGCGCGCCACGGCAAACGCCATATCGTCCTCCTCGTCCTCGATCGCGGTCATGGGGCCCCCAGCGACGGCCCGTGCGTAGTCGGCGTGATCGTCCATCCGCCCGTTATGGGGTGGGGCTGCGGTGGAACCTCAGGCGCTTTGGTGAACGCTCTGACGGTCGTGGCGTAGTCCAGCCCCTTCAGCATGCTTGTAGGTACGCCGTTCTGCTCGAGCTCAGCGGCAACTTTCGTGCTGAAGCTCCCTCCGCGTTCGGAGGTGTTGTAGAGCTTCCGCAGATCGACTCTTCCTTCGGCCATCTTCACCATCGTCGGGTGCAGCTTGGCGAACGCGGCGGCGAAGCCGCCGTCGTCCACGCCCTCCATCCCGCCGGGGAACGCCACATAGCGCCGATCGCAACCGTCGGCTTCCCGCACGGCCAGCACGACCGTTCTCCCCTCCAGCTTCGCCTTCAACAGAGCGTCCAGCAAAGGCTGATAGGGCTGGTACACCTCTTGACCTGAGGCGTCCTGGGCATACTCGGTCGCGCGCATGTCCGGCTTTCCCAGCTTGGTCCGTACGGCGGGAAGCCGACCACCGTTCTGCGCCAGATCGAGCGGATCACCGGTCTCCATCTGGCGGAGACGCTCGAGGTACTCATGCTTCAGCATGGTCACGAAGTACTGTGCCTTCGCGGCGCCCGGCAGATGCGTTGTCCGCTCGATCTCCAGCTTGCCGCGACCCTTGTCCGTCTGTTGGTGGACTGTGATGTCGTAGACGACCGGGATCCGCACGGTGACGACGTCGCCGTTCTCGAACTTGGTGTTCTCCAGGCGGGTTCCGCGTCCGCTGGAGGACTGCTCCTTGACCTGGTCGCCGACCGAGCCGCTGACGGAGATGATGCCGCCACTGGAACCTACGCTGACGGTGGGCGGCAGCAGATAGTTCCCGGTCGTGGAGGAGCTGGTGGTCTTCTGACCCCGTTCGACAGTCCCTGTCTGCGCGTCTGGCAGCGGATCGTCATCGTCGAGGTTCCACCCGAGCGGTGTGGCGTGGATTACCACGGACCGCGTGGTTTGTCCGTTGCCGCGAGCCGTCATCGGCTCCATCCGGAAGCCGTTCTTACTGGTCAGCGCCTTGAAATTCGACTTCAACGCGGTCTCCATCAGCTGAGTCTCGATCGCGAGCTGGTTCTCGAGCACGCCGGCTTCCCCGAGCTCCTCGGGTTGACTGAGATGACTGCAGAGTCGGTTGAACAGCTGGTTGGTCGGCTTGTCACCTTTGCCGTACGTGAAGACCTGTTCGGCGACGGCGCTCGCTGGCCACTCGAACGCTCGGTGTTCGGGGATGCCCTCGGGGACGGCCTGCTGGTCGTCAACAGTCGGCGCGTCGCGGATCAGCTTCCGAGGGACCAGCGTGGTCATCATGGTGCGCAGTTGCCGCGGCTCGGAGACGGTGGTCACGATCGCTGGATCGATTCGCTTGCTCCACCACTTGCCGCTGGCCAACTCCGCCGCGCCTGGGTTGTGCAGCCGGATCACCTCGGTGGTGAAGACGACCTCTTGCCTGACCTTCGCCATGTCGAAGTGTCCGGTTCGGTCGAGAGTGGTGTTCTGCCGACCGCTGCCGGAAGTGACCTGGCGGACCCGGCTGGTCGCGACGCCGCCGGTCAGCGTACCGCCTTCGCTGTTGCTTTGCTCGATCTCCAGGCCGAACGAATACGCCGTACTCTGGCTGATCGATCGCCCCTCCTCTTCGTACTTGTAGTTCTGCCGCAGGCCGATCGTGTCGACCTTGGAGATCTCGGGGACATCGTCGATCATGATCGGTCCCACCCCGCGGGCTTTCGTCCGGAGCAGCAGGACGTCGGGTCGCTGCTGGCCGTCGACCGGAAGCTCGATCGCGGTGAGATACCCCCGCTGGCCGAACATGTTGTCGAGCGGGCCTCGGTAGCTGTCCCTTCCGAGATCGACTTGTAGCGCTGGTTCGAGCAGCGGATTGGCTGCCCGGTGGCCTGGCGCCAGTTCGTCGATCTGCGGTCGGAAAAGGTTGAGCAGCTCGACGCGCGCATGCGGATCATCAAGGGGGGCAATCGAGTCCACCTGGCTCGCGGCGAGTCCGTGCTGCCACCGATCCGGCATGCCGACAGCTCGTTGTCGGGTGACTGCATCCTGTGCTCTGACCAGGGTGTCCTGGAGCCGCTCTTGAGGGGTTGAGGCTGTCGACTCGGCGATGCCGGACTGTGCCCGCACCATATCGGTGAGTTGTACCGCGCGGTCGTCGGTGGTCGCATCGGTCTTCTCGAACTCGTACCGACGCTCGAAACCGACTGCTGTGCGCGGCTCGAGGTCGAGCTTCTCGGCTCGATACCGCTCATCCACGTCGGCCAGGACAGCTGGCGGAAGGTCGAGAACTCCGCTGCCGTACAGTTCCAGTGCTCGGCGTTCGGGCATCGCACTCTGAGCCAGCGCGTCGTCGAGAGGCACGGTCTGCATGACGCGGTCACCCTGCATGATGTCGGCGACGAGTTCGTAGCGCTCGATGAACTCATAATGCTTGCCGAGGTGGACAGCCAGCCGCTCCTCGCCCGTCGTCTGGCCGCTCGTCGTCAACTGCGAGGTGCCGGTGGTCCGTCCGATCGCCTCCGACGTCGATAGTGACGAGTCGTCGCCATCGACCGGGCCGCCGCGAGAGCCCCCGATCCCGGTGGACGTCGAGGTGCCGGATGTGAAGCCGACGTTGTGCATGGTGAAGTTGATGTCGCCCGTGTTCTGCTCGCTGATTGCGGCGAAGGTCTTGCTGACCGCCTCGCCGCGAATCACCACCTTCAGTTGCTGCGGCAGTAGGGTGCGGTCTTGCAGCGCCTGCGCCGGATTGGCCGGTGGAGGCGTGATCACCATCGGCAGCTGGTAGCTGCCGTTCCTCCAGTCGGGGTGAGCGACGAGGCTGTCCGGGGCGAGCAGCGTATGCAGCTGCAGCAGGGCACTCGTGTCGGAACGAATCTCCGGCACCGCCGCGAAGATGCGGTCGGCCGGATTGCCGGCGTCGACGGCGACCAGCATCGAGCGGTCGATCGCGGCCGTGTGCGGCTTCTTCGGCTGCGCCTCGAACACCGGCGCCTCGGCCCGGGTCAGGGCGCTGTCGTAGGCCAGCGTCATCCGGCCGGTGACATCGGCCAGCAGCTCCGAGTCACCCTTGTCGGTGACTTTGGCGAAGGTGATCCGGATACCCTGCCGAAGCTTGTCGACCGGCCCCGTGCTCTCGTGCAGTGTCACCCGGTTGACTCGGCGGCCGGCCGACCAGCCGAAGTTGCGCGCTACCGCGGTGCGGCTGAGCCTGGCGCCAAGCTTGCCGACCCAACGCGCAATGCCCTTGGGCAGATCGTCGACACCGACACCGACGGACAGCGGTACTGAGGTCGACCTGCCGGACATTCGCTGCGTGGCGTCGGAGGCGATTCCGAGCCGTACCACGTAGTCGTCGGTGCTGGTGCCCAGCGGTTCGACGTCGTCGAAGTCCTGCGTGACTGCTAGCCGGAACGGGTGGTAACGAGGCGCGTGACCGGTTCGCTGGTCGATCAGCTCCACGATCAGACCGCCCTGACAGGCCTGATTGATGCCCGCTTCGATCCGGGGGGCATTGATCTGCTGGATGATCCGGTCGTAGTTCGCCAGCTGTCCGGCGCGCAGCCGCTGATCCGACGGCAGCGCGTCGATCCGAGGCTGGTAATCGTCATCGAGCGGCGGCACCAAGCCCATCGTGCTCAACGCGGTCAGTGCCTGCCTCTGGGCGTCCTCGGCACCTTCGAGATCCTGGACCAGGGACTTACCCGGGCCGCGTAACTGGTTCTCGCCGGTACCGTGCCAAGGCGGCAGGAACTGCGGCCCGGTCGGCGGTGCCGCATCGCCCTTCAGCAGCGCCCGGCCGTCCTGACCGGGCTTGATCGTCCCATCCTCCGCACGCAGTACGGCGTTCTTGTCGACCGGTCCACCAGCCCGCAGCAGGTCGTTCTCCGGCAACCGCAACCGGGCGTTGCAGGTATCGGTGACAACGACTGGAGCCGCTTCGGGGTCGGAGAGCTTGCGGAGAGTCGCCGTCACTCTGAGGTCGACGACGGCCCCTTGAGTCCGGCCCATGTAGCGGTGCACGACCGGCGTGATCGAGGTTGCGCTGAGGTCCTGCCCGCCGGAGCTGGAGGTTCGGCGTCCGGCGGAGACACCTGGCGAGATGTCCACATGCGACGACCCCACATCGCTCAGCGCTGTCGGAGTCGGCAGATGACCTGACGCCGGCTGCCCGGCGATCGCCGCGCCTGGGTAGGCCAGGGCCACCGAGCCGGAGCGCGATGTGGTGACCACTTGACTCGCGCTGACGCCCGCGAACTCGACCTGCACCTCCTCCTGTCCCATCTCCACACTGGACTCGCCGCGCAGCTCAACAGTGCTCCAGATGGGCTCGACCTCGACTGTGAGCTCGTACTCGGATTCGCCGGCCACCGGGATGGGCAGGCTGAGTCCGCCGGGCTTGGCCATGTCGGGCAGCAGACGGTAGGAATCCTCTGTGATGAGCCCACTGATGTAGTCGTAGCCAATCCGGTCGATGGGGCCTAGGTTGGCGCGCGCCTGTGAGACCAGGCGGTCCGTGATGCCCTGCACGCCGCTGATCCTGGTGACTGTGTGCCGGGGAAAGGTCTTGCTCAGGTCCGACTCGCGACCGAGCTGCTTCAACGTCACTGTCTCGGTCGCTGCCTTCACGACGTACGGGCTGGCCACCCAGATCAGCTGCTGTCCGGCATCGACCGTCTCGACGGCGCTCCAGGGCCCGGTGGCCGAGGTTCGGACCTCGATCTCCCACTGACCCCGCCCCGTGTACAGGAAGCCCTCACCCCGGTGGACGTCGACCCGCCCGTGCTGGAAGTGGGCGCTGGCACCGGCGGTCTCGGCGAGGCTTCGGCTCGATGAACTGTCGAAGCGGGGTGAGACCACATGTGACGTGACCTGAACATGACTGCCTACAGGCGCCATCGCCATGAGTGGCTGCAGGTTGAGGCTGGCGTTGGCGCGGGAGACGTGGGTGGCTGTTGTGGCGATGCCCTGGCCGCCTTCGCCGAGGGTGCCCCTCAGGAGTTCGCCCAGCTCGTAGTCGCGGCCGGGCACCTCGGTCAGATCACCGACCTTCATCCGCAGCCGAACCTGGCAGATGGTGGTGACGTCGTCGTCCGGACTACCGCCGACTGTGACGACCACGCCGTCAGGCGAGAACAGCCGACGGTACTCGGCATGCGGCACCGGGGGCGGTGCTTCCGCTTCGATGCGCACTCTGCTGCCGCGCGCGGCCAGCATTCTGTTCATGTCGTCGACCGGCGCGTACAGCCGACGACCGGTCGGAACTCCAGTCTCCAGATCGTCGACAGGCAGCGCTTGGTTGCGGCTCGCCTCATAGGCCTCGGCCTTCTGAGCTGCCTGGCGGGCCAGTTCGACGATCTGCGTTCGCGGCCGGTCCGGGTCGGTGATGGCCGCATCGAGCTCGTCGAGGAGTGCATGGTGGGCGGCCAGCGCCTGCCCGGCATCGGAGGCCGCATTCTGATAGGCGTTCGAGAGCTCGACATGCCGCCTTCCCTTGTTCCGCTCTGAATCAGTTCCTTTGGAGGTGGCCTCCTCGGCGCACGTCGCCTTGATGTCGGCCTGGCTCTCGAGGTCCGATACGGCGGCCTGCAGGGTCGCGATCTGAGCGACGAGCTGCCGGCGTAGCTGACCAGGGGTGTGCGGAGCCGGGGTGGCCCGTCGACGAGCCTCGTCGGCGGCGATGCCTTGGAGAGCCGCGCGCGGCGAGTAGATCGAGTCCTGAGCCCAGGGGAGATCCGGACTGCTCCCGCTTCTGCGCTTGATCGTCGCTGCGAGGCCCCGGAGATCACCCTCGATGTGCTCCAGGTCTCGCGGTCCGCGCGACCGGCCGTAGGCGAGTGTCTCTTCCCGGGCCTGATGCCAGTCCTTGGCCAGCAGGCGGTAGGCGGCATAGTCCGCGTCGAGTCGGCGATCGCGCCGCTCGTGACTGAACACCGAACGCAGCCTGCCAAGGATGCCCTTCGGACGTCCGGCCTTCGCCGCTTCGAGCTGTTGGGTCATCTGGGACAGTTGATGAACCCAGACCTGGCGAAGCTGGGCATCGGGCAGTTTGGGCGAGATCCGCAGCACATGCGGATCGTGCGCCGTACCAGTGCGGAGCCGAGCCTGGGCGATCAGTCCGCGGAACGGGGGCGCGATCTCGACCTGGATGTACTGCGGAGCTTCGCTTGCAGTCGTCGCGATGACGGCCAGTCCGGTCTGCGGGTCGATGGTCGGTCGGTCGGTGAACGAGGAACCCAGGTCGGACGGGCGGAGCGTCGCGACGGTTGCGAGCGCGGTGCTCTTGTCAAGCTCGGGAGCTGCGCTCGGCCTGCCACCGGCGATCAGTCCAGTGCCCCTGACCTCCCGCGTGAGCGTCTGACGGGTCGAGGCCGGCCGGTGGCGACCTACCACCTCTGGTCGTTGCCGTTCCCCCTGACCATGGTCGGTCGCGAAGAGAAGCTGAGCCTGACGGTTGATCTGCTGGGAGGCGGTCACGACCTGGGAGGTCATGACCGGCCTAGGTCCGCCAGGTAACGAAGCCAGCCGGGCGGCAGCCTCTTCGGACTCCTGTGCCGCCTCCTCGAGCGCGACGCGGAGCATCACCTCAGCCTCGGCCCGCTGGGTTTGGCTCAGCCCGTCAACGTGCAGCAGTCGATCCAGCGCGGCGGTTGCGCCATCGGGCCCGGACTCGTCGCGGGCTTCGGCGATCTCCGTGCCCAGTATGGCGACAGCCTCGGCCAGCATCCGCTCATCACGCGCGTGGTCGGCAGCCCGGCGGCGCAACCGGTCGTCCAGCGCCCTGACGACGTGAGCCGGTAGGACGCCCTGCCGGCCGCCCAGGCTCACCCGACCGTCGCGCAGTGGCACGGCGGACGGTGAAACGATCCCAAGGGCGGCAGCGATCGTCGAGCGGGCACGAGTTGCCGCATCGGGCACCGAGATCGCCGAAGTCATCAGCGTACCCACCCCCGGTTATCGGGGTGTCCACCGATGCGACCGGTCGGAAACGCCGAGCGAGACCTGTTCTGCTCCGCTGCTGCCGTCGCCGACGGAGGGGTCACCATCGCCGGAACCAATGCGGCAAGGTTGATCGGACAGCACCGCGATATGGCATCGACAACCTCCCACCCTGATACCCTCCGGCCGAGACTCGTTGGGGCATCACCCGAGCCGACCGTAGGTCGGTCCGACGATTGGTGGCATCGGCGAAATCGCCAGTCGTGCGCCGCGGTTCACAGCTGTGTATGAGGATCGCCACGCCTGATCAGCTGCCGGAAGTCCAGGGGCGCGGGGCAGCGCACCGGCAGAGCTTGAGATGATGTTGGATTGCCCTACCGTCGTCGTCGTGAGTCAACATGGCAGCCGCCTCCGGATATGTCGGACCACGAGCGCAAGCGGTGGACGGAGTTGCAGGAGCACTGCGCAAAGAAGTTGTTGTCCGAAAAGTACGATCTGCCGATGCCACTGAATCTCAAGCGCCGTCCGGCGCATCGGAAGGCAACGACCCTGAATAGCCCGGGCTCGGGACGTGATCGGTCTGCGTTCCCTATGGGCGATAGGCCAGCCGCTCAAGGTTCGACCGCCCTCTCGACTGGCGAAGTTGCCGATGCCAGCGGTCGTCGCTCCTCCTTATGGTTCAGGCGCTTGATGATCGACTTGGGGGTCTCGATTGGAGATTCCACGGTGTCGGCGATGGCTGTTGTTTCGGGCGTCGTCGAGCAGCGCGTCGTCGCCGTGGATGAAAGTAGTGCGTACCACTCGAGTTCTGAGAGTTGATCTCGACGCGGGATCGCCGGAGCGGTTTCCGGCTGCTGGCCACGGCCTGACCCTCCCATGTGGGGCCGTGTAGGTTCCGGGGTGCTATTCCACAGCGCCCCGGAACCGCTCAGGGATCCGACTGCCCCGTGATACCGGGTGCTCAATTTTGCTCAAGGCAACCGGTCGGAGCGGCGCAAGACGGCTCACCGCCGGACAGCCGACCCGACCGGGCGCCAGTTGAGTCCCTGATAGTGGTGTAGCGCGGTCGCCGAACTCGTCGTGGACGAGGAAGCGGTCACTGCGTGATGCTTCGAGTCAACCGGGCCCTCCCTCATCGGATCCGCGATAGCGCGACGTTGCCTGACCATTCGTGGGCAGCCCGGTCCATGCGGATCGGGCATTCGCGCGAGGTGCATCCACCGGTGAGCTTGGAGTCGAGGGTGGTGGCACTGACCACGGGTCCGGCTGCTTCGTCGCGGTTCATCGTTGACGCGCGGACCCGCGACTATCGGGTGCTGCCCGCTGACCGGCGAGAACCTGGCGAGTAGCGGTACGACGGCTTGGCCGACTCGGTGGGACGCTCGGCTGGTCGGGGCCCGGGAGCTACGCCGGAGGGCCGCCAATCGGCACAAGCGTGGAGGGTCCTCCAAAGATAAGGCCGCATGTGCTCCGGCAGCTCCCAGTAGGCCGGCACGCCGAGGTGATCAGCGAGAGCATTCATCGCCGATATCAGTCTGACATTCACAGCGAGGAGTGCGGGCTTTGTGTCGACCGGCCGACCGGTGTCCTTGATCCACTGCAACCCGTCCTGGCGACATGCTTTGGATAGATGTCGCCAGGTAGAGCGCGAGTGAGGGTGTCGCAACGTGCGCGCTGACCGCCTCCACGTGCAGATGTTCTCGTCGAGCCAGGGACTCGCTTCACTCGCTGCAGCTCAGAACGAGCTTCGCCTCTCCACCCGGACGCTTCAGGACCTGGCTGCGGAACGACTGCACAGAGTCCGGTCAAGTCCCTTGGAGGTGGTGCACTGCTGCAGGATCCTCGGACTGTCTTTCGGCGGTCTGCACTGATAGATCCTCGGTTTCGATCTCAGGGTGAGTGTTGGTGAGGCTGATCAGGCGAGCCCGCGACGGCCTCGAGCCCGTACGACCATCAACTGCCGACCTCGGGCCTTACCCCCGGTTCGTGGACACGGTGGTGGATTTACGCCGCTGACGGGAGCGTAGCGGGGTAGAGGGTTTCGTAGGTGT
The DNA here is from genome assembly GCF_004362255.1 of Kribbella sp. VKM Ac-2571. Taxonomy (NCBI): domain Bacteria; kingdom Bacillati; phylum Actinomycetota; class Actinomycetes; order Propionibacteriales; family Kribbellaceae; genus Kribbella; species Kribbella sp. VKM Ac-2571. Next base: position 11 of record NZ_SNWS01000034.1, on the reverse strand, counting down.
TCGGGGATTGG
>NZ_SNWS01000033.1:0-27404 GCF_004362255.1 Kribbella sp. VKM Ac-2571 | reverse complement strand
AGCGACCGACCTAGACCGTCACCCCGGCTCCCGCCGAGTCCCAACAGCAAGCACCATATCGGTGCCCACAGCAAGGATGGTGCCCTAGTGACCGTACTGATGCCACGCCTCCAGCGCGGCGGGACATCGGGCTGTAACTCCCGGCCTTCCCTCGTCGCTCCGCTCGCTCCGCTCCTCAGTCCAGGCCGGGAGGCCCGATGACCAGGGTCATGATCGTCGACGATCACCCGATGTGGCGGGAGGGTGTCGCGCGGGACCTCGGGAGCCGTGGGTACGACGTCTGCGCGACGGCCTCGGACGTCGCGAGCGCGGTGAAGATCGCACTCGCGACCCGCCCGGACGTGGTGGTGATGGACCTGCAACTCGGCGACGGCTCGGGCGTGGACGCGACCCGCGAGATCACCACGGCCCTCCCCGACACGCGCGTCCTGGTGCTGTCGGCCAGCGCCGAGCAGGACGACGTACTCGCAGCGGTCAAGAACGGCGCATCCGGGTATCTGGTGAAGTCGGCGTCCCTGGACGAGTTCGACGAAGCAGTACGCCGTACTGCCGAGGGCGACGCGATCTTCAGCGCCGGACTGGCCGGACTGCTACTGGGGGAGTACCGCCGCCTGGGCGAGACCGGCCCCGAGGTCCCGCACCTCACCGACCGCGAAACCGAGGTACTGCGCCTGGTCGCCCGCGGCCTCACCGCCAAACAGATCGCCACCCGCCTCGTCCTCTCGCACCGCACAGTCGAGAACCACGTCCAGAACACCCTCCGCAAACTCCATCTCCACAACCGAGCCGAACTCGTCCGCTACGCCATAGAAAACGGCCTAGACACGGACTGATCAGGCCCGACGCGTGCTACGCGGCCGCTAACTTCGTCGCTCCGCTCCTCAGACGCGCCCACTCCGCGCGCTCCCACGCACCCCCGGGCTAGCGCCCGGAGCATCGCCTCCGGCTGGTGCCGGCCGGCTGCGAGCTGGCGCTCGCCTGCGACTACTAGGCAACCGCCCCGCGAGGTACAGACCGGGACGACAAGCTGGCGAGCCATCGAAGTCAAGCCATGAGCCGACTGGTGAACCCGGCGTCGACAAGATGCTTGTAGGCAGCGAGGACGTTGTCCGGGACGTGCTGTTCCACAGCGAACCCGTGGGCCGGGTACTCGAGCACGCGCTGGAGATCACCGACCAGCATGTCGACCACGAGCGCCGGATCGCCGATTCCGGAGAGGTAGTCCAAGAAGTCGATCGGTTCCGACGTACAGACCACGTCGACCTCCGGCCACACCTTCCGGCAGGTAGCGTAGGCACGCCGTTCCATGTACGGCTTCGAAATCAGCAGCACCGACTCGATCGAATCAGTCAGCAACTCGCGCGCGAAGGCGATGTTCTGACCAGTGTTCGTTGCCAGAGGTTCGACCAGAATCGCCTCCGCGGACACGCCGAGCTCGATTGCGTGATCCCGGTAGTGAACAGCTTCACCACGAGGAAACCGCGCCACCGTGGTCGGACTGTTCGCCCCGGTGAACACCAGCCGGGGAAACAGTCCGCGGCGATAGAGCCCGGCGGCGAATGTGGCCACGCCAAGGTCATGACTTCCCAGACCGATCCCAACGGACACAGGACGCAGTTCATGACCTAACTGGTGGTAGTCCCAGATCAGCCTCGCGTCAGCAACGTCCTGATCGCGTAGCCGCTTGGCGCGCCGATCAGCGGTCTCGTTGTCGGTCATCACTTCGCTCTCGGTACGTCGCGGGGCGGATAGCTGTTCAGATCACGCTCACGATGAGGCGTGCCTCAGCCTTATCGATCAACTCATGATTCAGCGTTGGGTCGAACGGGATCGCCGCCCTTGGAGTCGACAGAGGATAGGTCCGCAGTCTCGGTTGGGCGTTGCGGTCGTGATTCCAGACATCGATCTCATCACAGAGCTGCCTGGCGAGACGGTGGCCATACGTCCCATGCCCGATGGCTCCCAGTTCGAACCTGCCCTCTTGGACTTTCCGGATGGCTAGATAGGCCAGGCTGTCCCCGTCGGCCAGCGCTGGGCTGCGGATGGGAATCGCCGGTGTGCAGAGGCCAGCGTTCACTGCGGCACGGTCGGCGCAGATACGGCAGATGCGGCTGTCGTGGCCGGTGATTCGTAGCCAGATGCCGTCAAACGGTTCCGCCGCTCCCACCAGAACCTCCGACCAAACGGTCTCTTTGCTCTGGTCAAGGACACCGCTCAGTTCTGCCGCATCGATCGTCTGGTCGACGTCCCAATAGAGCGTGACGAGGCCGTCGCTGTCGATTGTGCCGCTGCGCTCACCTTCTTGCCCGATCATCGGGACAAAGCCACATAGCTCCATCGAGTCCGACACGAGAGCGTCGCCGTCTCGAACGAAGGCAACGCTCCGGGTCTGAGCGCGCCAGCGCAGGGGCACGACCAGGCGACCACCGGGTGCTAGCTGTTCCCAGAACGCCGGCGTCAGGTCCCACGCGCCGACGGTGAAGATGATGCGGTCGTACGGTGCGTTCTCGGAAGCGCCCAGTGACCCGTCTCTGGTAATGACCTCGACGTGCGGATTGCCCGTGGCGTCCAGCCCACGGCGAGCGCCAGCGGTGACCTCGGGGTCGATGTCGACCGTCGTTACAGATCCACCGGGACCGGTCAGCCGAGCGAGGAGGGCGGCGTTGTAGCCGGTCCCTGCACCGATCTCGAGGATGCGGTCGCCTGGTTCGACCTGGAGTTGGTCGAGCATCATGGCAACGATGGTGGGCACGGATGCGCAGCTCAGGGCCGAGCCGTCGCTGGCGCGCTTGGTGATGACCGCGGTGTCGGCGTAGGCGTCTCCGACGGCGGCTTCGGGAACAAAGTCGTGTCGCGGAACGGTGCGCATTGCCTGTTCGACTGCCGGGCTGGTGGCATGACCGGCCGCCTTGACGTTGTCGACCATGGCCGCTCGCAAGGTCTCCGGCGAGTTGGTGATGGTGGTCATCGCGTCCTTTCGTGGAGCCCGGGCCTCGGATAGGCGGCGGGTTGATCGTAGTTGGGCGGACGGACAGTTCCGCGCGACTCTGTCAGCGGCTGAGTAGCAGACAGGCATCCCAGTCCGACATCGACTCAACGGTTGAAGGGGCAGAGATTTGAACCAGGCGCACGCCGGTGCTTCCTTGCAGCAGCTCAGTGCGGTGCACCGATCCATCAAGGGGTGCGAGTTCCTCGAGCCGTCCAGTCAACTCGGGTAGCTTCGCCATCAGCGGGCTACGCGCACCGGCATCGGCTGCGACTCGCTGGGTGGCCCGTATCAGCCCGGTCCACCCATGACAGAGGGTCGCATCACTGAGTTGGGCAAGCTGAGGCGTCGTCGGTGACACGGCCGAGCAGCGCTGTTTCGGCGTGGTGCTGGCGCCCCCGATCGTTGAGTGCCAGTCCAGCCAGCTGCTGAGCGCGCACAAGACCAGGGGTGGTGCCATAGCACTACGATGGTCGCTGCGGGCCCGCCTGCTCGAGCTAGCCAGTGTCGAGCTCGCGCTTCGTGACGGTCCCAGGCCACCAGGCCGTCTCTCCGTCGCCCTGCTTCCAATGGTCGAGCCAAGAGCAAATGCTCTCGATCGCCTCGAGCTGTCCCGGGAGATAGATGCCGCGTCGCGCTGCAATGGCCATCAGGGCGAGAGGCAACCCCGTCGGGTGCGACACGGTCGCTTGTAGGGTTGTGCGAGAGGTCGGTTGAATGGCGTTCGTACACTGTGCGTTCCACGTCTGCGTGGATGCTCTCTGTCATGACACCTGTACTGCGGGTGCCTATCTCCGGAGGATTCGGTGAACCGGTCGTCCCTCGTCCGTGCACTTCTCGCCTTCCTGATCCTGGCGGCGTCGACGTACGTCACGCTGACGGCGAAACCACAGCTCGGTCTCGACCTGCGCGGCGGAACGCAGATCGTCCTCCAGGCGAAGGACTCGCCGACGGTGAAGGCGACCAAGGAGACCACCGACAAGGCCACCCAGGTCCTGCATCGGCGGATCGACGCGCTCGGCGTCAGCGAGCCGAACGTCACCCGCCAGGGCGAGAACCGGATCATCGTCGAGCTGCCCGGCGTCCAGGACCCGCGCGAGGCCGCCAAGGTGATCGGCAAGACCGCGCAGCTCACGTTCCACGAGGTGCTCGACCAGGTCGCGACCAAGCCGGCCAAGCCCGCGCCGGGGGAGACCTACCTGCCGCCCGAGAGCGGCCAAGGCCTCCTGCGGCTCGCCAAACCCGCGATGACCGGCGAACTGGTCAGCGGCGCCGAGGGCCGGCTCGACCCGCAGCAGGTCGCGCAGGGCTGGTTCGTCGAGATGAACTTCAAGGGCGACGGCGGCAAGATCTGGGCGAGCATCACCGGGAAGGCCGCCTGTAACCCGGTCGGCACCCCGCAGCGGCTGATCGCGATCGTGCTCGACAACGAGGTCATCAGCTCACCGCAGGTGGACCCGAACGGCGGCAACCAGCTCTGCAAGATCGGCATCGCCGGCGGCAGCACCACGATCTCCGGCTCCTTCACCGAGGCGGGCGCGAAGGACCTGGCCGCGCTGATCTCCGGTGGCGCTCTGCCCGTGCCGGTCGAGGTGATCGATCAGCGCACGGTCGGGCCGTCGCTCGGCCAGGACGCGATCCAGGCCAGCGCGCTCGCCGCGATCATCGGCCTCGCGCTGACAGCGCTCTTCATCATCGTGGTCTACCGCCTCGTCGGCCTGATGGCGGTCATCGGCCTGGTCGGGTACGCCGCCATGTCGTACGCCGCACTCACCGCGCTCGGAGCCACCCTCACCCTGCCCGGCCTGGCCGGATTCGTGCTCGCGATCGGGATGGCGGTCGACGCGAACGTCCTGGTCTTCGAACGCGCCCGTGAGGACTTCATCGCCGGCCGCACCGACGGCCTGCGCAGATCGCTGCGCAGCGGGTTCCAGAACGCGCTGTCCGCGATCGCCGACTCCAACATCACCACTCTCCTGGCGGCCGGCCTGCTGTTCGTCCTGGCCGCGGGTCCCGTCCGCGGGTTCGGCGTCACGCTCTCGATCGGTGTGATCGCGTCGATGCTGTCGGCGCTCGTCGTGACCCGCGTTCTCGCCGAGTTCGTCGTGTCGCGTGGGTTCGTCCTGCGCCGGCCGGGCCTGAGCGGGATCGCCGGCCACGGCCGGGTCCGGACCTGGCTGGAAGCCCGGCAGCCGTCGCTGATGAAGCACAGCCGCCGCTGGCTCGTCATCACCGCCGTCGCGATCATCGTGAGCGTCGCGGGCGTCGCCGTCCGCGGCCTGAACCTCGGCATCGAGTTCACCGGCGGCCGGCTGATCGAGGTCAGTACAGCGCAACGGATCACGCCGGACCAGGCGCGCGCCGCCGTCGCCGAGGCCGGCTACCCGACCGCGGTCGTGCAGGCGTCCGGAGCCGACGACATCACCGTGCGGACCGGCACGATCAGCGACGACGAAGCGGTGAAGATCAAGGAGTCCCTGGCCCGGATCGGCGGCGACGCCGAGGTGATCCGCAACGAGAGCATCGGCCCGTCGCTCGGTGACGAGCTGCGGAACAAGGGTCTGATCGCCCTCGGCATCGCCCTGCTCGCCCAGTTGGCGTACCTGGCCGCGCGGTTCCGCTGGACGTTCGGCGCCGGGGCTGTTCTCGCGTTGCTGCAGAACGTCGCGGTCGTGGTCGGTGTCTTCGCCTGGACCGGGAGGCCGATCGACGGCATCTTCCTGGCCGCGATCCTGACCGTCATCGGCTACACGGTGAACGACTCGGTGGTCGTCTTCGACCGGATCCGCGAGACCCGCAGCGCCCGCGCCACCGACAACCTCGGCACGACCATCGACACCGCGATCGTGAACGTCCTGCCTCGAACCATCAACACCGGCATCTCGACCCTCTTCATCCTCGCCGCACTGCTGTTCCTCGGCGGCGACTCCCTCGCCGACTTCTCCCTGGCACTGCTCCTGGGCATCGTCGTCGGCACCTACTCCTCCAACCTCACCGCAGCGCCTCTGCTCCTGGAACTCGAACGCCGCTACCCAGCCCCACCACCCCGCCCCAAACGCACCCAAGTAGACCGAGACGCCCAACCCGACCGCGGCGCCGTGGTGTAGAGCCTGGGGTTGTCCACAGCCTGGCCCGCCGCGGAGGAAATCTGTCCGGTGCGCGGGCTAGGGTATGGCGGTGGGTGTTGATGTGCGGGATCTGCTGGAAGCTGCCGTGGCCGGGATCGCCGGTCAGACCCGGCCCGGGCAGGTGGAGATGGCGCAGGCCGTCGACACCGCGATGCACGACGGATCGCATCTGCTCGTCCAAGCAGGCACCGGCACCGGCAAGTCCCTCGGGTACCTCGTGCCCGCGCTGCTGCACGCGATCGAGGACCGTCGCGTCGTCGTGTCGACGGCGACCCTTGCGCTGCAGTCCCAGCTCGTCGACCGCGACGTACCAGCGCTGCTCGACGCGACCGAGAAGCTCCTGCCGCGCAGACCGGCGTACGCGATCCAGAAGGGGCGGAACAACTACGCCTGCCTGCACCGGATCCGCGAGGGCGCGCCCGACGACGACGGCATGCTCGTCGACGTGCCGCCGTCGGGGGAGATCGGCCGTCAGGTCGTCGAGCTGCGCGACTGGGCCGAACAGCAGCTCGCCGACGGCGAGGCCGGCGACCGGGATCATGCCCCGTCGCACCAGTACCAGGCCTGGCAGCAGGTCGCGATCAGCGCGCGGGAGTGCCTCGGCGCGCAGAAGTGCCCGTACGGCGAGGAGTGCTTCGCCGAGAAGGCCAAGGAACACGCCCGCAAGGCCGACATCGTCATCACCAACCACGCCCTGCTCTCGATCGACGCCTTCGAGAACCGGACCGTCCTGCCCGAGCACGACGTCGTCATCGTCGACGAGGCGCACGAGCTGCCGGCCCGGGTCACCGGTGCGGCCGGCGACGAGCTGTCCCCGCAGATGGTCGAGCGCGCCGCCAAACGCGGCCGCCGGTTCGTCGACGACGACAAGGCCGACGACCTGATCGACGCGTCCGACGCGCTCCGCGCCGCGCTCGACGGCACCCGCGAGGGCCGGATCGAGGCGTCCAACGCGCCGGTCCTGGAGGCCGCCGCCCTGGTCCGCGACGCGGCCCGCGCCATGTACTCCGACCTGAACAAGAAGTCCGACGACAAGGACGACGACCCGGACGGCGCCAAACGGCAGTCCAAGGGCGCGGTCAAGGAGATCTTCGACGTCGCCGAGCGGGTCGCCGCGCTGAGCGATCTCGACGTGGTCTGGATGATCGACCGCGACCGCTTCGGCCGCGAGCTCCGGATCGCCCCGCTCACCGTCGCCGGCCTGCTCCGCGAGCTGGTTCTCCGCGACCGTACGGCGGTGCTCACCTCCGCGACGCTGACCCTCGGCGGTGATTTCGACGCGATCGCCCGCCAGGTCGGCCTGCGGCCGTCCGACAAGCTCGCGGACGACGAAGAGATGCCCGAGCTGGACGACTCCTCCGAGACCGCTCCACTGCCGTGGCGCGGTCTCGACGTCGGCTCCCCGTTCGAGTACGAGAAGCAGGCGATCCTGTACGTCGCAAAGCACCTCCCGCCCCCGCACCGCGACGGACTGGGCAAGAAGCAGTTCGAGGAGATCATCGACCTGGTCACCGCGGCCGGCGGACGGACCCTCGGCCTGTTCTCGTCCCGTCGCGCGGCCGAGGCGGCGACCGCCGCGGTGCGCGAGGCCACCGACCTCAAGGTGCTCTGCCAGGGCGACGCGCAACTCGGCGAGCTGGCCCGCGAGTTCGTCGACGACCCCGAGACGTCACTGTTCGGCACGCTGTCGCTGTGGCAGGGGATCGACGTACCGGGGTCGACCTGCAACCTGGTGATCATCGACCGGATCCCGTTCCCGCGCCCGGACGAGCCGCTGATGGCGGCCCGCCAGCGTGCCGTCGACGAGGCTGGCGGCAACGGGTTCATGTCCGTGGCCGCGACACACGCCGGACTGCTGCTCGCCCAGGGCACCGGCCGGCTGATCCGCCGCAGCTCGGACCGCGGCGTGGTCGCCATCCTCGACCCCCGCATCGTCACCCAGCGGTACGGCGCGTTCCTGCGCGCCTCCTTGCCCCCGATGTGGCCGACCGCCGATCGTGAGAAGGTGCTCGGCGCTCTGAAGCGGTTGCAGACCACGTGAGCCAGTCATGAGTCCGGTGACCGGTCCGCCGGTGCTCCCGATGATGGCGGCGCTGGGGCAGATGCCGTCCGGAGCGGGCTGGTCGTACGAGATGAAGTGGGACGGCATCCGTGTCATCGCCGAGGTCGACGACGGGGTCTGCCGGCTGTGGTCGCGGAACAGTCACGACGTGTCCGGCGGCTACCCCGAGCTGATCGGCCTGGCGGAGGCGCCGGGGTTGCGGCTGCCCGCCGTACTGGACGGCGAGATCGTCACGCTGGACGAGAACGGGGCGCCGTCCTTCGGTCTGCTGCAGCGGCGGATGCATGTCCGCGACCCGCGCCAGCTCCGGCACCTGATCACCGAGGTGCCGGTGTCGGTGCGACTGTTCGACCTGCTCCGCTTCGACGGCAAGTGGTTGCTAGAGGCAACGTATGACGATCGTCGCGGGCTGCTCGAGTCGCTGGACATCGGTGACCCGTTCTGGGAGGTGCCGTCGGCGCTGCTGGACAGCGAACAGGCCCTCGAACAGTCTGCTGAGCAAGGGCTCGAAGGGGTGGTGGCGAAGCGGCGCAAGTCGCGGTACCTGCCGGGCCGGCGCAGCGCCGACTGGATCAAGATCAAGCCGGTGCAGACCAGAGACGTCGTGCTGTGCGGCTGGCATCCGGGGGAGGGGAACCGGGAAGGGAAGATCGGTTCCTTCTACTGCGGCGCGTATGCGGGAGACGAGCTGGTCCTGATCGGCAAGGTCGGCTCCGGACTCGACTTCGCGACGCTGGACGTGCTGAGCGCCGAGCTGACCGGTCTGGAGATCGACCGGCCGGCCTTCGACGCGTCGGGTATCCCGATGACGGACCGGCGTCGCGCACACTGGCTCGACCCGGCGCTGGTCGCCGAAGTCACCTACTCCGGCTGGGGCGGCGACGGCCGGCTGCGGCATCCGGTATGGCGCGGTTTACGCCTCGACATCAATCCGGAATCGGTTCTCGTGGAGCGCGGCTGAATGCGTTGGAGACCTGCGGCCGCGGACCGAATTGTTCGAAATGCGGAGAATGGTTCTGCGGCGCTGAGACATTCTCTGTTCAACTGTCGCAGAAAATGACCGAATTTCAGTCGTTCGTTTTCCGGGACGGCGCCGGTACCGCCAGTGCGGCTTCGATCTTGTCGACCAGCTTCTCGGGCGAGTGAGTCGGCGCGTAGCGCGCGATCACCCCGCCGTCGCGACCGACCAGGAACTTGGTGAAGTTCCACTTGATCCGGCCGCCGAGCAGGCCGCCCTGCTCGCGTTTCAGCCAGTTGTACAACGGGATCGTCCGCGACCCGTTGACGTCGATCTTGGCGAACATCGGGAACGTGACGTGGTAGATCGTCGAGCAGAAGTTCGCGATCTCGTTCTCGTCGCCGGGCTCCTGGTGGCCGAACTGGTCGCAGGGAAAACCGAGCACCGAGAAGCCCTGCCGACGGTACGTCTTGTAGAGCTTCTGCAGACCCGTGTACTGCGGGGTCTGGGCACACTGCGAGGCCGTGTTCACCACCAGGAGCACCTGGTCGCGGAAATCGGCAAGAGACTGTTCATTGCCTTCGATCCGCGTGGCGCTGAAGTCATAGACAGTCGTCATAGCTCAATGCTGACACGACACGCCCGACTTCGCTCGCCGTCCGATATGTCAGACTCGGCGCAGAACTGTTACGACCTTTCCGAGAATGACCGCGTCCTTGCCGTCGATCGGCTCGAAAGCGGGGTTGTGTGGTAGCAGCAGGATCTCGGTCTTGGTCTTCTTGAACCGCTTCACGGTGGCCTCGCCATCGATCATCGCGGCCACGATGTCGCCGTTCTCCGCGGTCTGCTCCTGGCGCACGACCACCCAGTCGCCGTCGCAGATGGCCGCGTCGATCATCGACTCGCCCTTGACCTTCAGCATGAACAGCGTGCCCTCGCCGACCATTGCCTTGGGCAACGGGAAGACCTCTTCGATGTCCTGCTCGGCGAGGATCGGGTTACCGGCGGCGATCTGGCCGACCACCGGCACGTACACCGCGTCCGGATGCGCGTCGCCGGCCCCGGTCTCGTCGTACGTCGTCTGCCGCACCGAGCCGACCGCCGACCGCCGGGCCGCCGCGTCGAGCTCGCCGGGGTAGCGGACCTCGATCGCCCGCGGCCGGTTCGGGTCGCGGCGGAGCAGACCCTTCTGCTCGAGGACCCGCAGCTGGTGCGACACCGAGGAGGAGCTGGTCAGGCCGACCCGCTCACCGATCTCGCGCATCGACGGCGGGTAGCCGCGGCTGTCCACCGAATCGCGGATCACGTCCAGCACGCGGCGCTGGCGCGGCGTCAGCCCGGTCGCGTCCGCCGGTCCGTCCGGCAGCTCCGCGACGGTCCGGTCCGCCTTGTCCGCGCCCTTTCCCGCGCCAGTGCGCGCGGGACCTTGCTGTCCCGCCCCACCGCCCCGGTCATTCTTGCTGGAACCGCTCGGCGTCCTGGCCATCGGTGGTAGCTCCTCGGGTCGGGCCGGCGATCGTCCCACCGGCCGAAACTTGCTCGACTGAGATGACCGTAGACCGAATCCTGAGATTCTTCAAACATCTGTTCGAAGGCGTGTCGGTTCGCATGTTTGTTCGGGTGTCAGGTTATAAGGCGCACGCGGGGTGCTGTCGCGGCAGGGAATTTCCTGGGCGTGTCCTGGTTGGAGGTGGTTGCGCGAGGGGCGACTGTCGGTTAATCATTCGTACAGACGTTCGATCGAACAGGTGTTCGGGTCGGTCGAAGGGGTTCGTCTCCAGAAACTGTCGGAGGCGGCCGGTAGACAGGACTCGACACCGCAGGACGCGCACCGAACAGAGGTCTGGAGGACCCGATGAGCACAGCAGCCGTAGCGGCCGACGCACTGGGCCGACACCGCTCGCCGGAGGCCACCCCGCCCCGCCGGCGGCCGGCCCCCGCTCACCTCAAGTCCGTCCCGTCCGCCCACACCGAGGTGCCGATCACCCGGACCGCCCGCACCGAGGCGCCGGTGACCCCGGCAGCACGTGCCGGATCGCCGGTGACTCCCGCGCCGACGGTGGCGCCGCGGCGGCGTCCGCGGATCGAGGGTGCGACCGCCGACCGGATGCCGGTTCGCGGGTGCTCGGGTGACGAACTCGGCCGCCGTGCGGCTGTGCAGCCCGAGCCGGCCACTCTCCGGCTGACCCGACGCGGCCGGATGCTGCTGACCGCCGTATCCGTGCTCGTCTTCGGCGCCGCGATCCTCGTCCTCGGCCTCCGGGTCGCCGGCGTCCTCGAGCCCGGCCCGCACTTCACCCACACCGTTCCGGTGCAGGTCGCCCCAGGGCAGACTTTGTGGTCCATCGCCCAGGACACCAACCCCGGCCAGGATCCCGCCGCGGTCGTGGAGAAGATCGCCGACGTCAACAACCTCGCCACGCCCGCGGACATCATCCCCGGCCAGACCCTCCAGATCCCCGTAGCCGGCTGATCAACCCCGCCGATCGACCCCGCCTGCTGATCAGGCCCGCTCGGCGCGCCATTCGTCCTCGAGCAACGCGTACACGTACTCGTTGCCCCACTCGCCCTTGAACTGCAAGGCGTGCAGATGATGCGCCTCGCGCCGCATCCCCAGCCGTTCGAGCAGCCGCGCCGAGGCAGTGTTCCGGTCGTCGAGAGTCGCCACGATCCGATGCAACCCGAGCTCCTCGAAGCCGACCCGCAGCATCTCCCGCGCAGCCTCCGCCGCGAGCCCCTTGCCCTGGTAGTCCGTGTGCAGCGCGAACCCGATCTCGCCCTGACGATCGGCCTCGCTCGCCCACTTCAGCAGCACCTCACCGATGACGGTCCCGGTCTCGCGTAGTTCGATCGCCAGCACCAGCCACTGACCGTCCGCGGTCAATTCACCCTGCGGGAGCTTCCGCTCCAGCGCGGCCCGCGTCTCCTCCCGGTCCCGCACCGGCCACGGCGTGTACCGCACGACGTCCGGCCGCGAGTGGAACGCGAACAGGTCGTCCAGGTCGTCCATCCGATGCGGCCGCAGCTCCAGCCGCTCGGTCAGCAGCGGGTACGCGGGTCGGAATCCAGTCACGGCACCATCCTCGGCTAAGCTGTCTAATGACGTTAGACAGTACCCACCCTCCACCACCGCGGACAACAGATTTCGTGACCAGAAGGACAACGGATTTCGTGACCGGGCGTGACCCTTCGTCGCATGCGGCGGCCGGCATCACTGTCGCCGCGATCGCCGACGCCGCCCTGGCGATCATCCACACCGCCGGCGTGAACGGCCTCACCATGCGCGCTGTCGCAGAGCGCCTGAACGTGCGCGCCCCGTCGCTCTACCACCACGTCCACAACAAGTCCGAGCTCCTCGACCTGGTCGCCCGGAACGCGTTCGACCAGTTCACGGCCGACAAGACGGCGTACGAGGAACTCACGACCGTCGACGACTGGATCGAGCTCACCAGATCCGGCTCACTCGAACTCCGCGCCTTCTATGCGGATCATCCAGGGCTGGCCGGCCTGATGCAGTCGAAGGCGACGCCGGACCGCGACCAAGGTGCGGGCTCGCGAGCCGAACTCATCCGCGCCCAGGTCGACGCCCTCGTGCGCATCGGCGTACCGGAGCCCGAGGCGCGTCACCTCTTCGAAGTCACCGCCCGCTGGAGCCTGGCCGCGGTCGTCGCGGAGCACGCCGACGACACGGACCTGTTCTCCGACGGCCTCGACCTGTTCCTGTACGGCGTACGCTCCCGGCTTCTCGAGCTGATCAGCTGACGGTCGCGAGCCACAACTCGGCGTACCGTTTGCCGTCCACTGCCGTCGCGACCCGGATCGTCGCCGCCGGCCCGTGGGGATCGTTCGCGACGTCCGACGCGCCCCGCGTGTCGACGATGGTCCGCCCGCGCGACCAACTCCCGGACAGCTCGATGCGCACCGGATACTCCTGCGTCGTCAGGCCCGACGGATCGATCACCGCGCACACCGCACCGCCGTCGCCGATGCTGCCGCCGTCCGACTGGTACCGCTCGCTGCGCTTCTCGATCAGCTTGCACGCCAGCTCCGCCGAGGGCGACCCGCTCAAGGCGCGCGCCTGCTCGAGCGTGACCACCACGTCGTAGAACACATCCAGCCCGTACATGGTCACCGCGATGCCGAGATCCCTGGCCGCCGTCAGCACGATCGCGGCTGCCTCCGGATCGGTCCAGATGTTGAACTCCGCCGCGGCCGTCGCGTTCCCGATCCCGGCCGCACCACCCATGAAGACGATCTCGCGCAGACCGCGCGCCGCCTCCGGATACGTCCGCAGCAACAGTGCGATGTTCGTCAACGGCGCCAACGGGATCAACGTGATGAGCTCACCGGTCGCCGCCGCGTCCAGCAGTACGTCGCGGAGGAGTTCGACGGCATGCCGCGGGTCCGTCGACCGCGTCGACCGCGGCCAGTCCAGATCCCCGAGGCCGTCCTCACCGTGGACATGCCGCGCCGACCGCACCGGCTGGATCAGCGGTACGGCGGCACCGCGGGCAACCGGGACGTCGGGCCTGCCTGCGGCGTCGAGGACCGTGAGCGTGTTGCGTACGACGTCGTCGATGCCGACGTTGCCGCCGACGCAGGTCACTGCCTTCAGATCGAGCTCAGGATGCCGCGCCGCCAGCAGTAGCGCGCACGCATCGTCCAGACCTGTGTCGACATCGAGAATCACCGGCTTCATGCGCACATCCTCAGCCACGCCGGTCAGGAGCGCACCAGCCGTGCGATCGCGGCGGACGCTTCCTTGATCTTCGCGTCGGCCTCCGGCCCGCCGGCCGCGGCGGCGTCGACCACGCAATGCGTGAGGTGGTCGTCGAGCAGACCGAGCGCGACGGATTCGAGGGCCTTCGTCATCGCCGAGATCTGGGTGAGGATGTCGATGCAGTACTTCTCGTCCTCGACCATGCGCTGCAATCCACGGGCCTGGCCCTCGATCCGCTTCAGCCGCGCCAGGTACGCCTTCTTGTCGCCGATGTAACCGTGCTGCGCATGCTCGTCGACCGGTTCGGTCACGCTCACCACATCCTCCCTGGGTCCCGCCGAACCCTATCGCCCGCCGGGTCGCCCTTGTGTTTCTGATAATACCCCCCTAGGGTATCCGTCATCCTTCAGTTCTCGACTGAACCCACTGCGGTCTGGGGTTATACCCCATACCGGTAAGGAGTTAGATATGAGTGAGACGAAGTCGTCGCGACGGTGGTGGGCGCTCGCCGTCATCGCCGCGGCGCAGTTCATGGTGATCATGGACACCTCGATCGTCGGCGTCGCGCTGCCGAAGATGCAGGCCGAGCTCGGGTTCGGCCCGGGCAACCTGTCCTGGGTGTTCAACGCGTACGTCGTGGCGTTCGGCGGGCTGTTGCTGCTCGGTGGCCGGTTGTCGGACCTGCTCGGCGCCCGTCGCGTCTTCGCGTCCGGCTGGGGCGTCCTGCTGGTCGGATCGCTGGTGGCGGGCCTGGCGACCGGCGTCGGTTCGGAGCTCGCCGGCCGGGCCGTCCAAGGCGTCGGGGCCGCGCTGATCGCACCGTCCGCCCTGACGCTGCTGATGACGTTGTTCGGCGCGAACCCGCGGGAGCTGAACAAGGCGATCGCTTTGTACGGCGCGGCGGCGCCGGCGGGCGGTACGGCGGGTGTGTTCCTCGGCGGTGTGATCACCGAGTACCTGTCGTGGCCGTGGGTGTTCTACCTGAACGTCCCGATCGCGCTGGCTGCCCTGCTCGCCACGCCTGCCTTGATGCCGAGGGCCGAGGCCCGTACTGGATCGGTCGACGTGTTCGGCGCGCTGACCGTGACCGGCGGACTCGCCGCGGGCGTCTACGCCATCGTCCGCGCTCCGGAGGTCGGCTGGGCGTCGGCCTCGACGTTGCTCGTCGGCGCGCTGGCCGTCGTACTGCTCGGAGTGTTCGTCGCAGCGCAGGCGAAGCGGCGCGAGCCGTTGATGCGGCTCGGGATCTTCACGACGCCGAACCTGGCCGCCGCCAACATCGCGCAGTTCCTGCTCGGCGCGGCCTGGGTGCCGATGTGGTTCTTCCTGAATCTGTACCTGCAGCAGGTCCTCGGGTTGAGCGCGTTCCCGAGCGGCTCGGCGCTGTTGCCGATGACCACGCTGACCATGGTCGGGATGATCGTCGTGGCGCCGCGCGTGATCGCCAAGGTCGGTCCGAAGAAGACCTTGGCGGGCGGTATGGCGGTCCTGGCCGCGGGCCTGGTGGGGCTGTCCCTGATCCGTCCCGCCGGCTCCTTCTGGGTCGACGTACTGCCGGGCTCGCTGGTCGCGGCTGCCGGGATGTCGCTGGCGTTCATTCCCAGCCTCGGTATCGCCTTGTCGTCCGCGCGTCCTGAGGAGGGTGGTCTGGCGTCCGGCATCGTGAACACCAGTTACCAGATCGGGTCAGCCCTCGGGCTGGCGGCGATGACCGCGGTGGCCGCTGCGAACGGGGCCGACCTGCTGGACGACGTCGTGGCGTTGACCGAGGGGTACTCGGCGGCCGTCGTCGGCGCCGCGGTGATCGCGGCGGTAGGCGCCGTACTGGCTGCCGTGTCGCTGCGGACTCCGCGTGCCCCGGCCGAACCCGAACGGCAGTCCGTTTCGACCATCCGATGATGTGTGGACAAGCTCCCCAGGACGGCTTCGGCCGGTCCTGGGGAGTCGTCTGTGCGGGCCGTAGTTTGCGCCTCGAAAGGGTCGTCGCGGTGACGCCACGCGGGAGTACACGGGGCCGCGTGAGTGTTGGAACCTGTGACACGCGCGGGCAATCGGGGCGTGCTTGCAAACTGTCGGAGCAGCGATCTAGGATCCCTAGATGTAGTGGTTACACGGGTGTAATTTTCCACAGGTAGTGGTTGGTTGCACACAGGTTCTACACAAGTTGTCCCCAGGCTGATCCACAACCCACCCCCGCGGGTGGGCACGGGAGGAGTGATTCGTCGTGCACTGTCCGTATTGCCGACACGCCGACTCCCGGGTCGTCGACAGCCGGGTGGCCGAGGACGGCGGAGCGATCCGCCGCCGCCGGCAGTGCCCGGTCTGCGAGAAGCGGTTCACCACCGTCGAGCAGATGCAGCTCACAGTCGTGAAGCGCTCCGGCGCGACCGAGCCGTTCAGCCGGGAGAAGGTCATCAACGGGGTCGGAAAGGCGTGCAAGGGCCGGCCGGTGAACGCCGACCAGCTCGCGCGCCTGGGTCAGAAGGTCGAGGACGCGCTGAAGGGCAGCGGCTCGCCGGAGGTGCCCGCGCACGAGGTCGGACTGGCGATCCTCGGGCCGCTGCGGGAGCTCGACGAGGTCGCGTACCTGCGCTTCGCGAGTGTCTACCGGCAGTTCGAGTCCGCCGACGACTTCGAGACGGAGATCGCGCTGCTGCGGGCCGAGAAGGAGCCGCAGGGCACCGAGCCGGACCCGCTGAAGCCGACCCAGCAGACATAAACCGGGGGAACGGTAGTTCCAGGTAGTTCCAGGTAGTCGCAGTAGTGGCGTTACGCAGTACTCCAACGGGGCGGTCCCGACAGACCGCGGCAGTAGACACAGGGCGAGGAGCAACCATGACAGAGACGGTGACCGGCCACTCGGGGTCGACCAAGAGGTCGACGGCCGGGTTCCGAGGGCGCAAGAACGCGCCCACGGGACTCACCATCGAGCGCGTTTTCAGCACCGAAGGCGTCCACCCGTACGACGAGGTGACGTGGGAGCGTCGCGACGTCGTACAGCAGAACTGGAAGACGGGTGAGACGGTCTTCGAGCAGCGCGGAGTCGAGTTCCCCGACTTCTGGAGCGTGAACGCGTCGACCATCGTCACCACGAAGTACTTCCGGGGCGCGATCGGCCACGACAACCGCGAGTGGAGCCTCAAGCAGCTGCTCGACCGGGTCGTGAAGACCTACCGCAAGGCCGGTGAGGAGCACGGGTACTTCACCTCGCCGAAGGACGCGGAGGTGTTCGAGCACGAGCTCACCTGGATGCTCCTGCACCAGTACTTCAGCTTCAACTCGCCCGTCTGGTTCAACGTCGGCACGTCCTCGCCGCAGCAGGTGTCGGCCTGCTTCATCCTTGCCGTGGACGACTCGATGGACTCGATCCTGAACTGGTACAAGGAAGAGGGCCTGATCTTCAAGGGCGGCTCCGGCGCCGGCCTGAACCTGTCCCGGATCCGCTCCTCGAAGGAACTGCTCCAGTCCTCCGGCGGTACGGCGTCCGGCCCGGTGAGCTTCATGCGCGGCGCGGACGCGTCGGCCGGCACCATCAAGTCCGGCGGCGCCACCCGGCGCGCGGCGAAGATGGTCGTGCTGGACGTCGACCACCCCGACATCGAGGAGTTCGTCGACACCAAGATGCGCGAGGAGGAGAAGATCCGGGTCCTGCGGGACGCGGGCTTCGACATGGACCTCGGCGGTCGCGACATCACCTCTGTGCAGTACCAGAACGCGAACAACTCGGTCCGGGTCTCGGACGAGTTCATGCGGGCGGTCGAGGCGAAGGGCGAGTTCGGGCTGCGCGCGCGGCTGGACAACTCGGTGATCGAGACCGTCGACGCGCGGACGCTGTTCGACAAGATCGCGCAGGCCGCGTGGGCGTGCGCCGACCCGGGCCTGCAGTACGACGACACCATCAACGACTGGCACACGACGCCGGAGACGGGCCGGATCACCGCGTCCAACCCGTGCTCGGAGTACATGCACCTGGACAACTCGTCCTGCAACCTCGCGTCGCTGAACCTGATGAAGTTCCTCCGCGACGACGACCTGTTCGACTCGGAGAAGTTCGTCAAGGCCGTCGAGCTGATCATCACCGCGATGGACATCTCGATCTGCTTCGCGGACTTCCCGACCGAGGCGATCGGCGAGACGACTCGCGCGTACCGGCAGCTCGGCATCGGTTATGCGAACCTCGGTGCGTTGCTGATGGCAACGGGTCACGCGTACGACTCCGACGGTGGTCGCGCGCTGGCGGGCGCTATCACCTCGCTGATGACCGGTACGTCGTACAAGCGCTCCGCCGAGCTGGCCGGCATCGTCGGCGCGTACGACGGCTTCGAGCGCAACAAGGACGCGCACACCCGGGTGATGCGCAAGCACGCCGCGGCCAACGACGCGATCCGGACCGTGCACGAGATCGACAAGGACGTCCAGAAGCACGCCACCGCGGCGTGGGAGGGCGTGCTGAAGATCGGCGCCAAGTTCGGCTGGCGGAACGCGCAGGCCTCGGTGCTCGCGCCGACCGGCACCATCGGGTTCATGATGGACTGCGACACCACCGGTATCGAGCCGGACTTCTCGCTGGTCAAGTTCAAGAAGCTGGTCGGCGGCGGCTCGATGCAGATCGTCAACCAGACGGTCCCGCGGGCGCTGCGCCAGTACAACTACACCGAAGAGACCATCGAGGCGATCGTCGAGTACATCGCCGAGAACGGTCACGTCGTCGACGCCCCGGGCCTGAAGCCGGAGCACTACGAGATCTTCGACACCGCGATGGGTGAGCGGGCCATCAAGCCGATGGGCCACGTCCGGATGATGGCGGCGGCACAGCCGTTCCTGTCCGGCGCGATCTCGAAGACGGTGAACCTGCCGGAAACCGCGACGGTCGAGGAGATCGCCGACGTCTACTTCCAGGGCTGGAAGCTCGGCCTGAAGGCGCTCGCGGTCTACCGTGACAACTGCAAGGTCGGTCAGCCGCTGGCGGACGGGAAGTCTGCGAAGAAGGCTGCCGCGGACTCGGTCGAGCCCGCTGTCGCCGAGAAGATCATCGAGAAGGTCATCGAGTACCGGCCGACCCGGAAGCGCCTGCCGAAGTCGCGGCCGTCGCGGACCACGTCCTTCACGGTCGGTGGCGCCGAGGGGTACATGACCGCCGGCTCCTACCCGGACGACGGTCTGGGCGAGGTCTTCCTCAAGATGGGCAAGCAGGGTTCGACGCTCGCCGGGGTGATGGACGCCTTCTCGATCGCGATCTCGATCGCGCTGCAGCACGGCGTACCGCTGGAGACCTACGTCCAGAAGTTCACCAACCTGAAGTTCGAGCCGGCCGGTCTGACCGACGACCCGGACGTCCGGATGGCGCAGTCGATCATGGACTACATCTTCCGCCGCCTGGCGCTGGACTACCTGCCGTTCGACGAGCGGGCCGCGCTCGGTATCTACTCGGCGGACGAGCGGTCCCGGCAGCTCGACACCGGTTCCTACGAGCCGGCCCCGGTCGAGGTGTCCGAGGCCGAGTCCCTGAAGACGGTCGAACCGGTCGCCGAGATCGCGGATGCTCCTGCGAAGCCGGCCGAGGCGGCAGCCGCCAAGCCGGTGAAGGGCGAGGCTCACACCACGGCCGAGATGCTGGAGCTCATCACCGGCACCTCGGTGGACGCCCCGCTCTGCTTCACCTGCGGCACGAAGATGCGCCCCAGCGGTTCCTGCTACGTCTGCGAAGGCTGCGGCAGCACCTCCGGCTGCAGCTGACCTGCTGACCATCAGCTGATAGCGCCACGGCCCCCGGGAACTTCCCACTTCCCCCGGGGGCCGCAGCGCGTCTACCGTCGAGTCGTGGAGGGGATCGACGGTCTCCTCGCAGCCGGGGAGAAGGCGCTCGGTGCCGGGGACTGGGTTGCGGCTCGGGCCGCGTTCGGTGACTCGGTCGGGATCTCGGCAACGGCACGGGGCCTGGCCGGGCTGGGTGATGCCCAGTGGTGGCTGGGCGACGTTCGTACGGCGTTCTCCTGCTGGGAGCGGGCCTACGCCGAGTTCCGGCGTACCGATCCCGCACAGGCTGTGTTCACAGCCGTGGGCCTCAGCTTTCTCTACGACGCCAACTTCGGCGACCGCGCCGCGGCCCGAGGCTGGGCCGCGCGGGCCGTCCGGATCGCGTCGCAACTCGGCGATCCGGTCGTGGGCGCCTGGGCGTCGCTCGCCAGGGCCGGTTGTGAAGATGACCCGCTACAGGTCGCTGCCTGGTGCGAGGCGGCGTACGAGATCGCGGCCGAGGCCGGCGATCGCGACCTGGAGTTGTGCGCGTTGAGCCTGTGGGGAGCGGCCCTGATCAACCAAGGGCAGGTGCTCGAGGGTACGGAGCTGCTCGACGAGGCGCTCGCGGGCGCGCTGCGCGGTGAGGGCACCCGGCCGGACACGGTGGTTTTCACGAGTTGCTTGCTGATGAGGTCCTGCGTACGCGGCGCCGACTTCTCGCGCGTTGTGCAATGGACTCGGTCGCTCGACGGCTTCATCGCCCGCTACGGCTGCCCGTACTTGCACGCGACGTGCAGGGCGGCGTACGGCGCTGTTCTCGCCTGCACCGGTGATTGGCCACGGGCCGAGATCGAACTGACCGCGGCCGCGGAACTCGCGCAGGACGCATTGCCCGCCGTGCAAGCGGAGGCGGCCGCGTTCCTCGCCGACCTTCGGCTGGCGCAAGGGCGGTTGGCTGAGGCCCGCCGACTCCTCGCCGGGTTCGAAGACCGCACCATCGTGCAGCCCGTCTTGGCAGCTGTCTGTTTGGCCGATGGAGAGGTGGCCTTGGCGACCTCGCTGATCCAGCGCCAACTCGGTCAGACCACACCGCTGGAGGAGGCTCGGTTCCGCGAGGTGCTCGGGCAGGCGTGTCTGTTGACCGGTGACACCACCGGTGCTGCTGCGGAAGCTGCGCGGCTGACCGCGCTCGGTTCGGCGACAGACAGCGGGCTGATCGCGGCGCGCGGTGCACGGCTGTGCGGACAGGCCCTTGCGGCCGAAGGCAGGTCGCGTGAAGCGATGCTGCGGCTTTCCGCGGCGCAGACCTGGTTCGGCCTGCTGGAGATGCCACTCGAGGTCGCGCGGACCCGGATGATGCTGGCCGACGCCATGTCGTCCGACGACCCGGCACCCGCGGTCGCCGAGGCGCGGATGGCACTGGCGGTGTTCGAGGATCTCGGCGCCGCGGCCGACGCCGACGCGGCGGCGGCCTGGCTCCGAGCAGCGGGCGCGAGCGCGGCCCGTCTCGGACCTCGTGGAGCCGGATTGCTCACGAAGCGCGAGCTCGACGTACTGACGGTCCTCGCGGAAGGCCTGCCGAATCCGGAGATCGCGGCCCGTCTGTACATCAGCCGGCGTACCGTCGAGCACCACGTGGCGAGCATCCTGTCCAAACTCGGCGTACGGAACCGGACCGAAGCCGCCGCCTACCTCACCCGGGTCAGCGAATAGGCGCAACGCGTACTACATCGCACGGAAGGGCTTGGGGGTTTGTTAGTGGCCGGCGTGGTCCGAGTCGGCCGCGGGCCGGCCGGTGCCGTCGAGCGCTGCCAGCGACGCGAGCTCGCCGTCGGTCAGATCGAAGTCGAACACCGCCAGGTTCTGCGTAAGCCGCTCCCGATCGGCTGACTTCGGGATCGGTACGACGTCCTGCTGCGTCTCCCACCGCAAGACAACTTGTCCCGCGGATCGGCCGTGGGCCCTCGCGATCTCCTGCACCGCCGGGTGGCTCAGGAGGTCGGTGCCCTTGCCCAGCGGGCTCCACGCCTCCGTGACGATCCCGTGCTGGGCATGGAACTCGCGCTCGGCGGCCTTCGCCCAGACCGGGCTGAGCTGGACCTGGTTCACCTCGGGTGCGACGCCGGTTTCGTCGATCAGGCGTTGCAGGTGCGCGGGCTTGAAGTTCGACGTACCGATCGCGCGGACCAGGCCTGCCTCGCGGAGCGCGATGAGGCCTTGCCAGGCGTCGACGTACCGGTCCTGCTCGGGATTCGGCCAGTGGATGAGCAGGAGGTCGAGGTACTCGACGCCGAGCTTCTCCGCGCTGGCCTCGAACGCCTGGCGCGGGCCGTCGACGCTGTGCCAGCGTTTGTTGAACTTCGACGTCGCGAACACCTCGTCGCGCGGGGCATGTTTCAGCGCCCGTCCGACGCCGACCTCGTTCCGGTAGTTCTCCGCGGTGTCGATCAGTCGGTACCCGAGCTCGAGCGCCGCACTCACCGCCCGTTCGGCGTCCGCATCGTTCATCGGCGATGTCCCGAGCCCGACCCGCGGCATCGCGGTTCCGTGACTCAACGTGACCATTGGAACCTGACTCATCCGGTCTCCTCCTTCGGCGTACGCGCCCAGCCACGATAGGCCGATCACGGTCCGCACCCGCTGTCGAGGTCAACCGATTCAGTCGTACGGCGTACGGCTGGGACCGGCTGTCTCAGCGCCGGGATATCCGTACGCGAACTGTCGGATCCGTGGGTCATCATGGTGCGACGGGCGACGAAAAGCGTTGGAGGGGTGGGCTTATGAAGAATCGGCTGGTCACTCTCGTGGATCTCGGTCTGGACAGTTCGTTCGACGCGTCGATGTCGTTCGTGCAGGGCATCACCGGCAACATCAACGCCGGCTGGGACCAGCCCTTCATCGATGTGAACTTCGTCCGCACCCGCGACCACGAGACCGCGTTCTCAGCCCTCACCACCCCGTCGACCGTCCTGCACGTGATGGCACACGGTGATCACAGCGAGGAGCCGTCCTTCCTGTCCACCGACGGCGAGACCCAGGTTTCACTGAAGTCCCTCGCCGACTGGTTCCTCGATCACCAGTGGGGTATCGCCAGCGGCGTCGTCATCGCCGACGGCTGCAAAACCGGCATCGGCAAGTGGCAACGCGCCATCCGCGACTGCATCCAGGGCGATGTCACCTACATCGGCACCAGCACCGTCATCGGCTGGTACGAAGCCACCGTCTTCTGCTCCGCCTTCTACGGCGCCCTGGTCCGCAACCGAGGCCTCGGCCGCACCCCCGCCGAACAAGGCTGGGACGCCGCCAACCGAGCCATCCGAGCCTACGAAACCCTCACCGACAAACCCTGCCCGTACAAACCAGTCCTCCTAACCCCCTCCCGCCAAGCCCTCCGCTCCCTCACCGGCTGACCGACACGCGCGCGGCGGCTACTTTGCGTTAGGCGTGTGAAACTTTTGTGGACTCGTCGTCCGCCTGACGCCGGTGAAGGAACGCCGCTATGAAACTCCACCGGAACTCTCTCCTCACGGCCGCCGCGATTGTGCTGGTTCTGTACGTCGTTTCGCTGATTGTCGGGCTGCCCGCGTGGGCGGGTGTCGTGTTGACCCTGGTGCTGTTGGTGTTGCTGGCTGTTGTGTGGAAGCAGCCCGACGAACCCCGTCCTGTCGTCACGAAGCAGGCGCCGGCGCCATCCGTCGTACTGCCGGATCCCGAGCCGGTCTTCTCCGGACCGCCGTCCCGGACAGTTGCCGATGTTCGGTTGCCGTCGGCTTCGCCGGACTTCCAGTTCAGTTTCTCGGCAGTCGTGCAGTGGTCGACGGTGCTGTCGGGCTCGCGTCACGCGGACCTCGGTGCGGTCGCGGTCGATGCCTTGCTGGAGAGAGCGCGAGCGCTGACCGTGCGGCAGCAGGTGACCGAGGAGTCCCTCAACCAGCATCGCTTGGCGGCGCTTCTCGGCGAGCCGGCGCTGGACGAGAAGGGGCAGGTCCGGAGTTGGGCGACCGAAGTACGACTGCGGCTGCCGGACGCGGATCAGAAACATCTGCAGCACCTCGCTGCGCTGCATCGGCGCGAGCAGACCACGCTGCTCGAACGCCGGATGGAGCAGGACAAACGCGCGTACCTGAAGGACGATGTCTTCGCCACGCCTGGATCGGCAGCGGTCTGGTGGATGGTCAACCACCCAGGCGAGGTCGAGAAGGCGCTCGGCCTGCTCGACACTCTCGCTGAACTGTCGGCCGCGGCGAACGATCTCCCCGTACGGCGGACAACCGCCGAGGAGATCGAACGCCAACGGCCGACCCGCGCCGAACTCGCCTTCAGCACGGCAATCGAGAACCTGACCGACGCCGACCAGGACAGCACTGCATCGGGCCAGGGGCACAAGGATCCGAGCCAGGACAACACCGTTCCGGCCCACGACAGGACCGCTCCGGGCCGGGACAGCACCGTTCCAGCCGAGGACCGCACTGCTCCGGGTCAGGACAGCGCCGCTCCGAGCCGGGACGGTAGTGCTCCGAGTCATGGTGGCAGTGTTCCGGGCGAGGACAGCGCGGCTCCGAGCCGGGACGGCTCGGGGGAGTCGGCTCAGCGTCCGGTGCCGAGGCATGCCGGTGCGGGCGAGGACGGCCGTCGGGAGACCGGTCCTGTCCAATCCGGGCTGAACGGGTCCAGGTCCGAGCCGGCCACGACGTACCGGGAGCAGTTCTTCACCGAATAGGCCGGTGAGGCGGGCTGTCTGCAGGGTGGGCCCGCCCCACCGGAGCTGAGGGCGCATGGCTAGTCGTCCAGCCAGCGGATCGTGGTTGCGCCGTTGTGTCCGTGGATGCTCAGGAGCGCGTCGATCCCGTCCTGCCACACGGTGGTGGTCGGGTAGTGGCCGCCCCAGCGCAGCGCGACTGTGCCGTCGCTCCACTCGACTCCCTCGGCGACGACGCCCGTACCGCTCACACCGGAGACGTCGCGGTACCGGACCAGTTCGAAGCGTCGTGGACCGGACTTCCTCGTGATGCGCAGATGACGCTGTCGCGTGGTGCGCAGCAGCGTCGCGGTTCTCCCGCTGATCTCGTCCATGGCCCAAGTCAACGCGCGCCCGGGCGTCCTCACCAGGAACTCAACCGGTATCCACAGCGCACAAATTCTGCCCACCGGCGTTCACCGAAACGAATATTCTCATTGCAGGGAGTAACTGACACGCAAGGGAGAGCACGAATGACTGTCATCGAGGAATGGACCGGCCGGCACGCGCACGCCTTGCGTACGGCGCTGCGGCTGACGAACGAGGCGTTCGCCGAGCAGCTCGGCATCTCGCCGCGCACGCTCACGAAGTGGCGCGAGAGACCCGAGCTCGTGCCCAGTCCCTTTCTCCAGGAGGCCCTCGACACCTACCTCCAGAAGGCGCCGCCCGAAGCCCATCTGCGGTTCGCGGCGAACCTCGGCCTGGAACAGGATCCGGGACCGATCGACAAAACCGTGCTGACGCAGCTCAACACGGCGCTCGGTGATCTGACGCGTGTCCTGGCACGCTTGCAGGCCGAGGACCCGGAGCGATCGCCCTCGCCTTGACCGCGGGAAAGGGCAGACTGGGGCGGCGCAGTGCGAGCGCGGAAGGAGCCGTGGATGAGGCGACGCCTGGTGAACTCGTCGAGTGTGCGATCGGTCGGATGGTCCGATGGGACGCTGGAGCTCGAGTACGTCAACGGCTACATCTACCAGTACTTCGACCTACCGCAGCCGACCTATGCGGCGCTCCTGGCCGCACCGAGCATCGGCGCGTACGTCAACAAACACATCAAGCCGTACTACGACGTTCGCGAACTCTGAGTTTCCGCACGTCACACACCGGGCACCTGTAGGCGTCCACACGGGGGTGCGCACAATCCGGGAGGTGGGCATGCGCACTCGTAGAGCGTCGACCAATGGGTCACGCGTCGTTGCGATCGTTCTGGTGGTCTGGTTGTTCATCGGACTGGCAGCTGCCGCGCAACGGAACTACTTCTCAGGCTCCGACGCGACCTGCGCACGAGTCGGCACGATCTTGGTGACGGTCGTCGCCGGTCCGCTGAACTACATCGGTGCCAACCCGAAGATCGACTGTACGGCACCTCAACCGTCGCGATAACGGCTACGGCGCCGCCGGGGCTCTCCAGGACAACGTGTATCGCCAGAACAGGCTGCGGCTGAGCCGTGCCCCGGGGAGGATGCGCTTGGCTGCAAGGGCGATCTCCTCGAACGATTCCGCGGCCATGGCGGTCGGTGCGGTCATGTGCGTGGGGATCGTGTGTGACCGTCGCGGATGCTTGGCGATGCCAACGATCGGGTTCAGGATCATCGAGGCGATCGACCACGGAAGATCTGCCGGCGCCTCCCGGCTGACGCCGACCACGACGAGTCGGCCGCCCGGGCGCAGCAACTCGCGCGCCTTCTCGAGCGTGGCCTCCAACGGCAGATGGTGCAGCACGGCCACGAAGGTGATCAGGTCGTAGCCGCTTGCGTGGAACTCGTCGAAGGGCTGCGTCAGGATGCGGACGTTGGCGAGGTCTGCGGTTGTACGCCGAGCCTGCTCCGCCGTCGGGACATCGCGCTCGATGCCGGTGACTGCGGGAAAGACACCGGCGAGCCGGCGAACAAGGTTTCCTGACCCGCAGCCCACGTCCAGGGCCTCCGTGCCGCCGGCTGCGCGGACGCGACGTGCATGGTGGAGCACGAGCGCCGCGTAGATGTCGTTGTGGGACCAAGGGTGCGCGTCGTTGAAGCGAGCCAGTGCGGCCAGCGCTGTCTGGAAGGCACGAGACATAGAGCGACAGTATCGACGGCTCGGGGCGCGGTTCGCACCGTCAGCTGTTCGGGAATAGGTCGTGGGGGAGCGGGGTTAAACCTCATGCCGTCCGGAACATGACCCCGGGCCTCAACCTAAGCCGCTACGAGCGGCCACTCGCCGAGAGGCGTCTGCTGGGCGGTGCGGTACGTGACAGGTGGGAGCCGACTGGCTCCCACCTCGTCGTCTTCCTGGCCGTCTCGTACGTCGCCTCTCCGGGCGTCTCACGTCGTGCGTGGGACTCCCGCCGAAAACGACTTGTGCGGGTGCGGCATGATGGAAGTGTCGCTCGCGGAGACGCGTGCGAGTGGAGTGACCAGAGGGACCAGCACTGCTTCCCTCGACGCCGGATCACGGTGCCGAGGGCAGGTGCCGGGAGGCTCGGACGAGGGTCCGGGACCCCGATTTGCATCTGCACCGCGAATGTCAGTAATGTTCTTCTTGTTGGAGCGAGGCGCAGGACGCGAAAGCGGCCGGCCCTTCAACAAACTCCCTGAAGGTCTCGGAAGCCGAAACACGCCTCGGCGGGTTTCGGACACTGAGTCGCGCAGGGAGACTGGATCGAAAAAGGCCGATTTGACCGGCTGGAAGCGAAACAGTAAAGTTGGGCGAGTTGCCCCGGAGCTTCAAACGAAAGTCTGAAGCGCGGTGTGCGTCCGATTCTTGAGAACTCAACAGCGTGCCGAAAGTCAATGCCGAAAGATGCATTAACCCCGTCCACAGGCATTGGATGATTTTTCTACCCTGGTCTCTCCGAGATTTTGGGTGGTTGGTTATCTTGTTCTGTGGCGGATTCCTTTGAAATATATACGGATGACAAGTCAGTTTGATTGTTTCTGATTCAAAGGATCACTCAATGTAGTCTGTTTTCCACGGCTTTGCTGTGGTTGACATATAGATTTCAACGGAGAGTTTGATCCTGGCTCAGGACGAACGCTGGCGGCGTGCTTAACACATGCAAGTCGAGCGGTAAGGCCCCTTCGGGGGTACACGA
>NZ_SNWS01000032.1:0-34379 GCF_004362255.1 Kribbella sp. VKM Ac-2571 | reverse complement strand
GCCTAACCGGCAGACCAGCGCCCCGACCACCCGACAACACACCCAACCCGCGCCTCAGCCTCGGCCCCAGACCTGAGGATTCGTGCGACAGCCTCAGCGGTATGAGGTTATCGGGGCCGGTTTGCCCCGATGGACCGGCACGGTCGTACGGGGCGATGTGGTCTTGATCCATCCGAGACGTGGCCTCGGCGCCGCTGAACGGGAACATGTCCACCGGGTGCCGCAGTCTCACCTGTTCGCGGATCCGGTCCGGGATCTCGTAACTGTGCACACTGACCTGGTCCTGAAGATCGATCACCGGCTTCACGACAACCTGGTCATGGCCGAGTAGCTCGCTCAGCTGGCCTGCCAGTAGCGGTCCGATCTCCTCGATCCGCAAGACACCGTCGCCGGCAGCAAGCGTCCTATCGGTCAGATGTACATACAGCGTGTGCCGATTCCGCCGCCCACTCCCAGCTCCGAGCCCATTGCTGTACGCCGCCTCTTTGATCGCGGCGAGCCGTGCAGGCAGTTCACCCGCCAACGCCACCCGCGTGAACCCATCCCCACCATCCCCGTCACGGGCAACACCGTCCGAGCCATCACACGCAGCGTCGTACGCGCCATCGCACGCAGCGTCGTATGCGCCGTCATCGCCGCCGTCACACGCACCGTCGTACGTGCCGTCATGGCCGTCATCGCCGCCGTGACACGCGGCGTCATACGCGCCGTTGTCCCAACCGTCGGACGCACTGTCGTACGCACTGTTGCCCGCACGGTCATGCACGGCGTCATCCCAATCGTCTGACCCACCGCCGCACGCAGCACCGTCGCATGCACCGTTGCCTTCGTCGTGTGCCTGGCGTTCTGCGCGGTCCTCTGCCTCGTCGTCGGTTGTGAACTGCGCGGTGGTGTCGGCTGCCGGTGCGCTCTGTTCGGCCTGGACGGGCTTGTCGTCTGGGGCGGGCCGCGGCGGTGCTGCGGGAGCATCGTCGGGGGCGACGTGCAGCCGCTGGGGGTCGGTCGGCTGGGAGTTGGTCGGCTCTGCGTGCGTGGGCTGGGACTCCGTGGGCTGGGAGCTGGTGGGTTGGGCGTTGGCTGGTTGGGTGCGGGCGAGGTAGCGGGCTACCTCCAGGAGTTGGTGGGCCGCTGCGGGGTCGGAGATCCAGCCGATCGCCTTCGCGCGGCGCTGGTCCAGGTCGTCGGTGTCGCCCAGGATCTTCAACGCGCGAGCCAGGTCCTCGATCGTGGCGTCGAAGCGGATCACGTCACCGGCCGCGGCACGGACCCAGATCCGTTTCGTGCCATGGTCGTCCGACTGCGCCACGAACACGCCCCGGGTCCGGGCGGCCGCCTCTGCCTGGGCCTTGGCTGCTTCGGGGTCGGCCTCCCACAGGGCAGCGGTGACGATCTTCTTCAAAGCGCCCGGTGTGACGGTATCGATGATCCCGACGACGCGCCGGTCCACGAGCGCGGCTGCTTCCTGCGACAACGCCAGGCAGGCCTCGGCGATCTTGCGAGCCCGCCACGCGACGGCGTCCCCGGTCAGGACGGCGGCCCAGATCCTGGGCAGCCGGTGGCGCAGGGCGAGAGCTTCTCCCATCAGCGCCGCGGCCGCGCCCGAGGACATGCGCATGACGGCACCGAATTCGATCGGGGCGAATTCCGCGACGCCGGGGCAGCCGTCACCGCCGTACACGTGGATTCGTTCGTAGCCCGGCCGCGGCTCGCTCAGCACTTCCGCGTGGCGATCGGCGAAGACCAGAGCTGCCTCGAGGACCCGCACCCCGGCCCGGTTCTCGACCCGGCCGAAGTCCGACGCCGCGGACAGTAGATCCGCGGTGTCGAGTTCCTCCAGATCTCCTTCGAACATGTGTTCTATTCTAGGTCATAATCGAGTCTCATCCAAATCGAGATGACGCCGAAAGCCCTTATCCACAAGGGAAGATCACGCAGTTGAGCGACGGCGATTCGCGGCGAAGCAGGCGGGGTGGCCGAGGTTCCACAGTCCGCGGGTGCGCCGTCGGTTGGTTCGCTCCAGACCAACCCGGCCGCCTCAGCTCGGCGGCTTCGGCTGTGATGGGAGGCACCCGCCCCAGGTCTGCGGCGGATCCGGTGGTACGTCGGATCGACCCGGAGACGCCGAACAGAGAGCTGCTGCGAGGCCGCCGCCTACCGGGTGCGAGGCAGTTGCTACGCCGGGGTGCGAGGCAGTTGCTGCGCCCGGGCGCGGGCAGTCCCTCCGCCCGCTGCAATCCGAGCGCTCGACACCCGCACGCCCGCCGGAGGCCTCCTGGGCAGGCGACAGTTGGCTGTGCCAGGGTGCGGCGACAGTTGCTTCGCTGTTGCAGTCCGTGCGCTCGACAGTTTGCGCGACCGCAGGGAGGCGGCCAACAGGCAGCCGCCGCGAAGCGGCCTTCCTCACGCGCACGGGACGTTCCGCGGTCCGAGGGCTCACAATCCGCGCGGCCGCCGGAGGCGGGTGGCAGGTGGCTGCCGGGGAAGCCGTATGCATCCTTGGCACGTCACACTTTGGTGCGCCAGGGTGCGGTGGCAGTTGCTGCGTCTGTTGCGGTGCGTGCGCTCAGCAGTTGCGTGTCCGCCGGAGCCGGGCGACGGGCGGCCGCCGCGGGGGGCGTGTACCTCCTGGGCGCAGGACAGTTGCTGCGGGTTCTTGAGCAGGTGTGGGCGGCTGGAAGACAGCCAGCGGGGACAGTCCCTCCGCCCGGTGCAATCCGAGCGGTCGACGCCCGCACGCCCGCCGGAGGCGGCCGACAGGAGAGTCGCCGCGGAGCGGTGTGCGGGTTGGGCGGGGTGGTTACTTTTTGTTGCCTCGGAGGAGGTGGGTGATGCTGTCTCGGGCTTCGTCCCATTTTTCGGGGGGCATTGAGCCGCGGAGTGCGGCGTACGCGAGCCAGATCGCCAGCGCGTAGAACGGGAGGCCGAGGCCGATCTTGGCGATGCCGAGGGCGTTCAGGCTGCCGGTGAAGTAGAGCGGGACCTGGACGATCAGCCGGATCGCGAACAGGCCAACGAACACCAGCGTCGCGCGGGAGAAGCCCTTCAACAGCACGGGATCGCGGCGCCAGGCGGTGCCGGTCTGCGTGATCAAGCCGTACAGGACGCCGAACAATGGCCAGCGGATCAGGACTGTGATCAGGTACAGCAGGCCGTAGCCGAGGTTGGTGAGCAGGCCGGGGACGTAGAAGTCCTTGGCGTTGCCGGTGCGGTTCGCGACCCAGGCCGAGATCAGTACGCCGATGAAGCCGCCGAAGACGTTCCGCAGCGCCTGCCGGCGGACGAGACGCACGACGGCGAGCACCGCGGCGACACCGACCGCGATGATCAGCGACAGCTGCAGCTTGTGGTCGGTGACGGCGTACGCGACCAGGAAGGCGATCCAGGGCAGCCCGATGTCGAGCAGCGCGCCCCACCCGCCGAGCGCGTGGAAGAAGTCCTTGTCGGTCGACTTCGGAGGCGGCGGCTGCGTGGCGGCAGCCTCCACCTCGGGCTTCAGGATCTCGACCAGCTTCTCCTGCAGGTCGTCGTCGATCTCGTCCCGGCGGGATGTCGGGTCAGCCATGGGCTGCCTGGGGCCGCAGCTCGTAGCGCGGGTTGAACATCACCCGGTCGCCGTCAACGACGC
This sequence comes from Kribbella sp. VKM Ac-2571, assembly GCF_004362255.1. NCBI lineage: Bacteria > Bacillati > Actinomycetota > Actinomycetes > Propionibacteriales > Kribbellaceae > Kribbella > Kribbella sp. VKM Ac-2571. The sequence goes on along the minus strand of NZ_SNWS01000032.1, from coordinate 30,754 downwards.
CGATCCGCCCGGAGGCGATCAGCTCCGAACCGGCGTGGATGCCGCCGATCTTGCGGCGGCCGAGCCAGATCAGCTTCACCGTGCCGGTCCCGTCGTACAACTCACCCTCCAGTGCCGGTACGCCGCCGCGTGGGCTGAACGTGATGGTGCGCAGCGTGCCGTACAGCGTGACGAGCTCTCGGTCGTGGCAGCCGGTGATGGACCGCGCGCCACAGTCCTGCGCGAAGTCCTTCAGGACCTCCGCATCCTCCTGGTCGCGGTCTCCGGCCAGGCCGCGGAAGGCCCGCTTCCACAGCCCCTCGGGTTTGTTGCTGCCCATGGCGTCGAGTGTAGTCCGCTAGGCCTCTTCGGGCTCATTCGGCTGGGCGCCCGGCGGCATCTGCAGCGGCAGCGACTCGCGGACCGCCATCGGCTCGTTACCGCGGACCACGATCGTGTTGCGCAGGGTCGCTTCCATGGGCTCGGCGGCGTCCGGCTCAACGGCGGCGCGGCCGAGGACCGTGCCGCGGAGCAGCCAGCGCGGGCCGTCCACTCCGATCACGCGGGAGGTCTGGCTGAAGACCTGACCTTCGGGGTCCTCGACGGGGACGACCAGCACCAGCTCGGTGCCGAAGGGTCCCTCGGTCTCCGTCGCCGTACCGCCCATCCGGGCGGCCTCGCCGGCGATCTCCTGGCGGACCTCGTCCCAGATGCCGCTGGTCTTCGGGGCCGCGAACGCGCGTAGCTCCAGGGCGGAGTCGTCCAGCATCAGCAGCACCGCCTGCACCACGCCGCTCTGCTCGTCGACCTGCAGGCCCAGCTCCATGCCGGGCATGCCGGTGACGACCAGTGCACCCAGGTCGATCCGGTCCTCCGCCTCCAGGTCGGCGGCGTCGACCTCGCTCGAGTCGAACGGGCCTTCGGCGCGGACGTCCGCCGTACCGGTCTCGTCGAGGGTCTCGCCCGTCTCGGGCTCGTCGTTCTTGCCCTTACGGCGGAAGATCACAGCTGTTGCCTACTTCCTTGGTCTTGGTGCCGGCGCTGATACAGCGCCGTAGTCTCGCGCATCCGGCAGGTCAACGGGTGCACCTGCTCAGCGTGTCACATTGCCGAAACCGCCGGTCGACCCGTGCCCGGAGTCACCGCGAGCGGAACCCGGCAGCGAGGTCACTTCGACGAACCGGGCCTTCTCGACCTGCTGGATGACCAGCTGCGCGATCCGGTCGCCGCGCCGCACGGTCACCTCGGCGTGCGGGTCGAGGTTGATCAGGCAGACCTTGATCTCGCCGCGGTACCCGGCGTCGACGGTCCCGGGGGCGTTCACGATCGAGACGCCGTGCTTCGCGGCCAGCCCGGAGCGCGGGTGCACGAACGCGGCGTACCCGTTCTGCAGGGCGATCGCGATCCCGGTCCCGACCAGGCCGCGCTCGCCCGGTTTCAGGGTCAGGTCGGCGGCCGCCACCAGGTCCGCGCCGGCGTCGCCGGGGTGCGCGTACGACGGGATCGGGAGGTCGGGGTCGAGTCGCTGGATGAGTACCTCGGTCACGAGAGGCGACCCTATCGAGCGGACCGGACGGACCACATGCCAGGCTGGTCCTGTGGGCCTGGAACAAAGTACGTATCGCGAGAGTCTGCGGGTGCCGGTGTCGTGGTGGATCATCGCCGCGGCCGCTGTGGTCACGCTGTTCGCCATCGTCGCCGTACCGGCCGGGACGATCGCCGGCGCCGTGGTCGGCGGGCTCGCCGCGATCCTGCTCCTGGCGCTGTTCCTCCGGTACGGCGGTGCTCGCGTGGAGGTCGACGACACGCGACTGCACGCCGGACGGGCGGAGATCGACCGGGCATATCTGGGCACGGTCGAGGCGCTGACCGGCGACGACGCGCGGCGTGCGTTCGGACGCGACTGCGACCCGAAGGCGTTCCTGGTACTGCGGAGCTACATCAGCGGGGCCGTGCGGGTGCAGATCACCGATCCGGCCGACCCCGCGCCGTACTGGCTGATCGCGACGCGCCACCCGGACCGATTGGCTGCCGCCCTGAGCGGGCACAGCGTGGGAAGATCCTGACTGTCGGCAGTCGTACTAGGAGGGTGTTGTGGTCGGAGCAAAGATCGGCTGGAAGCTGGTACAGGCCGCCTTCACGATCGTGGTGGGCCTGGCCGCGAGCAAGGCGGTCAGCACGGCCTGGAAGTTGGGGTCCGGCGGGAAACCGCCGAAGGACGGCGACGGCGGGTACGCCGAGGTCATGACCTGGGCCGCTGCGAGCGCTGCCGCCGCAGCCGCCGCCAAGCTCTTCGCGGAGCGTCGCGCGGCCGCGTACTGGCTCAAGTCCACCGGCTACGCGCCGCCCGGTTACGAGGCGGACGCCACCGCGCGGCTGGTGAAGGGCACCGACACCGGGCTGGTCAAGAAGGCCTGAGCCGAGAAAGACCGGCAAGCACGACAGCGGGACCATCCCACCGGAGTGGGACGGTCCCGCTGTGCGTTTACTTACGAAGTAGGGCGCTGGTGTCAGGCTGCGCAGTCGCGGCAGATCAGCTGCCCGTTCTTCGTCTCGGCGAGCTGGCTGCGGTGGTGAACCAGGAAGCAGCTCGAACAGGTGAACTCGTCGGCCTGACGCGGGAGGACCCGGACTGCCAGCTCTTCGTGGCTGAGGTCCGCGCCGGGCAGCTCGAAGCTCTCCGCGGCCTCGGCCTCGTCCTCGTCGACCTTGCCGGAGTTCTTGTCGTGACGGCGAGTCTTCAGTTCCTCGATCGACTCTTCGGAAGCGTCCTCGTCCGTCTTGCGCGGGGCGTCGTAATCAGTCGCCATGGTGTTTCCCTGCCCTCTTCGTACCCGTGGTGTTGCCTGCTGAGCCCTTGAACGGGTGGAGCGGCCGAGAAATTCCGCGCCGGAGCACCGCGCCGAACTTTCGTCCCCCGAAACCCTTGACAGCCAGGCCGGGATCGGCAAACACCGTTCCCGAGGACGGGATTGTGCCCTATAAAGGCCCGCAATGCACGACTGGGTCCATGCTGTGGCCCGCGTGTCGCCACAAATGTCAGGACCGAACAGCAGAATGCTCGTTAGTGCGCAGTACTGCGCAGAAACGAGCACTCACCGGCACTTACACGCGCAACGGGTCCGCTCCGGCCAGCAACGCGTGGAACGGCTCGAACAGGGCCGGAGTGGCCGCGATCGACATCTCCGGCGACACCGGAGCGCCGTTCAGCCCGCCGACCCGGGCTCCGGCCTCGGCCGCGATCAGGGCGCCCGCGCCGTAGTCCCACGGGTTCAGCCCGCGTTCGTACACCACATCCAGCCGGCCGCAGGCCACGTAGCACAGGTCGATCGCGCCGACCCCGATCCGGCGGATGTCGCGGACCTTGGTGATCAGGTGCTGGACCACCTCGGCCTGAACCTGGCGGCGCGCCGGGTCGTACCCGAACCCGGTCCCGACCAGCGCCTGGCTCAGCTCGGTCGCGCCCGACACCTGGATCGGCTTGCCGTCCGCGAACGCCCCGCCGCCGAGGGTCGCGGTGAACACCTCGCCCTTGGGCGCGTCCACCACCACACCGGCGACCGTCTCCCCGCCGTACTCCACCGCGATCGAGACGGCGTACGTCGGGAGGTCGTAGAGGTAGTTGACCGTGCCGTCGATCGGGTCGACGACCCAGCGCACCCCGCTGGTGCCGACCACGTCGTCGCCCTCCTCGCCGAGGAACGAGTCGTCCGGCCGGGCGCGCAGGATCCGGGCCCTGATCAGCTCCTCGGACTCCCGGTCGACCGCCGTGACCACGTCGGTGATCGTGCTCTTGGTCTCGGCGACGGTGATCGTGCCACGGCGGCGTTCGACGATCAGCTGCGCCGCCTCCTCCGCAACCTCGACCGCAAGCTTCAGCAACTCTTCTGAGGTGCTCATCGACGTCCTCACTTCGTTCCGGGCGCCGATGAGGCGCGAATCGGGCTGTGTTGGACTGTGACCTCGCTTCGCTCGCTCACGGAGCTTCCTTCGCGATTGGTCGGCGCAGCGGTGGGCAGCAGTCGTGACGGCAGTCGTCCCAGCCCGGGCCGAGTTTGCCGACGCACGGCCGGTCGGGCTGCTCGCCGCGCTCGGCCGCGGCCCGCTCGACCACCAGGTCGCGGAGCATGGTGACGAACTTCTCGTCCGTGCCGGGCGTCGCGGCGCGCGCCATCGGCAGCCGGAGCTTCTCGGCCGTCGCAACGGCCTCGGTGTCGAGGTCGTAGATGACCTCCATGTGGTCGCTCACGAAGCCGATCGGTACGACGGCCACACCGGGCACCCCGTCGGCGGCCAGCGCCTCCAGGTGGTCGTTGACGTCCGGCTCGAGCCACGGCACCTGCGGCGGCCCGGACCGCGAGCAGTAGACGAGGTCGGTCCGCCGGGTCTGCCCGGTGCGCCGCTCGAGCTCGGCCGTGATCTCCGCGGCGACGTCCAGGTGCCAGTCGACGTACCCGTTGCCGTCCGGGCCGCTGGTCGCGTTCATCGCGGTCGGGATCGAGTGCGTGACGTACGCGATCGCAGCGCCGTCCGGGAGCTTGCTCAGCGCGTCGGCGGTCGACTCCACGAACGACCCGACGAAGCCGGGGTGGTTCGCGTAGTGCCGCAGCTTGTCGATCCGCGGTGCGTCGGGAACCTCGCGGGCGGCGTCCTCGAGGTTCTCCCGGTACTGCCGGCAGCCCGAGTACGACGGATAGGCGGACGTGACGATCACCACCGCACGGCGGATGCCGTCAGCAGCCATCTCGCGCATCGTGTCGGTCAGGTACGGCGCCCAGTTGCGGTTGCCCCAGTAGATCGGCAGGTCCAGCCCGATCTCGTCGAACGACTCCCGCAGCGCCTTCAGCAGCGCCCGGTTCTGGTCGTTGATCGGGCTCTTGCCGCCGAACGAGTAGTAATGCTCGCCGACCTCCTTCAACCGCTCGTCCGGGATCCCGCGGCCGCGGGTCACGTTCTGCAGGAAGGGCAGCACGTCGTCGGGTTTCTCGGGGCCACCGAAGGAGAGCAGCAGGACAGCGTCGTACGGGGGTGCAGCAGGCGACATATTCCAAGCTTCTCAGACGGACATGACCTAAGCTGCTCCCGGTCTCTCATGCTCAAGCCTTACTTCCATCTCATGCGCCGCCGCGGAGCGGCATCGTTCTTCGCTGCCGGGATTCTCGGGCGGATGCCGATCTCGATGATCGGGCTCGGCATCGTGATCCTGATCGCCAAGGAGAGCGGCTCGTACGGGCTCGCCGGCGCGGTCTCCGGCGTGGCCGTGATCGCCGGTGCGCTGACCGGTCCCATCCAAGGCCGGCTGGTCGACCGTTTCGGCCAACGTGGGCTGATCCTGATCGGTTCGGTGGCCTGCACGGTCGGTCTGGCGGCACTGCTCATCGCTGTGCGTGCCGACGCGCCCACGTGGATCCTGTACGTGCTGTCGTTCATTGCCGGCGGCACCCGTCCCCAGGTCGGTTCGTTCGTCCGGGCGCGCTGGACGCACCTGCTGGGCCGTGGTCGAGCCCTGCAGACGGCCTTCGCTCTGGAGGCGGTCGGCGACGAGGTGGTCTTCATCGTCGGCCCGGTGCTCGTCACCACGCTGGCGACGCAGGCGAGTCCGTACGCCGCTCTGTCCGCGGCCGGCGTACTGGGACTGGCCGGTGGTATCTGGCTGGCGCTGCTGCGCGCCTCCGACCCGCCGGGTCGTGGCAAGTCGGACGGCACCGAGCAGGCACCACTCCCCTGGCTTTCGATCTTGCTGCTCAGCCTGATCGGTCTCGGCCTCGGCGCGACGCTCGGTGGCGCGGAGGTGATCACCGTGGCGTTCACCACGGAGAAGGGACAGGCAGGGCTGGCTGGCGTCGTACTGGCGATCTGGGCGTTCGGGAGCCTGCTGGCCGGGCTCTGGTACGGCTCGGTGCACTGGCGGGCTCCGGTCGAGCGACGGCTGCTGCTCGGCACGATCGCGCTCGCGATCACGCTGGCGCCGCTCCCCTGGGTCAACAGCATCCCGCTGCTCGGCGCCGTGCTGTTCTGCTGCGGTATGACGATCGCCCCGACGATGGTCGCGGTCACCGCCTGTGTCGAGGAGTGGGTGCCGCCGGAGCGGCTGACCGAAGCGATCACCTGGACCGTCACGGGCATCCTGCTCGGCGTCGCACCGGGCAACGCGGCCGCCGGTCACGCGGTCGACGTCTGGGGGCCGTCGGATGCGTACTGGGTCCCGTTCGGCGTCGGCATCGCCTGCGCCCTCGTCGCCGCGGCCTCCATCACCTTCGCCCGCCCCAAGGAACGGTTCGCCCATAACTAGTCTTGTATCTCCTGTTACGGGAGGTGTGAGGGTGGTGGGTATGGACCACTCGATCGGGGCGGTGGCGCGGCTTGCCGGGGTGTCGGTGAAGGCCGTGCGGCACTACTCCGACCTCGGGCTGCTGACGGTACGGCGTACTGCTGCCGGCCATCGACGGTACGACGAGAATGCCGTCGTACGGCTGCGGCTGATCCGGACGTTGCGTGCCCTGGACCTGGATCTGCCGACGATCCACGCCGTACTGCGGGACGACCGTTCGCTCGCGGAGGTTGCGGCGACCCACGCCGACGCGCTGGCGATCCAGATCCGCACGCTACGCCGCCGGCACGCCCTGCTCGTGGTCCTCGCCAACCATGCCGACCCGGAGGACATACACCTGATGACCGAACAGTCCGAGCAGGACCGCACCGCACTCATCGCCGACTTCCTCAGTACGACGCTCGCCGGCACCGACCCCGCGATCCGCCAGAACCTGACGCCGGTCCTGCCCGACGACGCCGACCCGCAGCAGGTCGAGGCCTGGCTGGAGCTGACCACGCTGGTGTCCTCACCTGACTTCCGAGATTCGGTACGTCGTCTCGTGGCCGGCTATCACGCCCTGGCCGGAGATGACCCGCTCCGGGCGGACCCGGCGTTCCGCAGTCGCCTGATCGAACTTCGGCGTACCGAGGCCGGACCGCAGTGGCACCGCTACCTCGAATTGGTTGCCGTGGTCAACGGATGGGCCCCGCCGTCACGGATTGCGGGGTAGCGGGGCGTTCCAGCCGCGGCGGATCGCGAGCAGCCGGATCGCGAAGCACACCACCGCGGCGGAGATCGGGACCCACAGGGCGTGATACTCCAACGCCGAGGCGACGACCACTATGCCGGCCCCGAGCAGTGCCGGGGTGGCGTAGATCTCCGAGCGGAGCACGACCGGGACGCGGCCGCTGAGCACGTCCCGCAGTACTCCCCCGCCGATCCCCGAGAGCGTGCCGAGGAGCGCGGCCGAGATCGGCGACAGCCCGGAGTCGATCGCCTTCAACGCACCGGTCACACAGAACAAGGCGAGACCGGCCGCGTCGAAGATGTTCACCAGCCGCTCGACGCGGCCGATGCCCGGATGCAGGAAGAACGTCAGCAGACCCGCCGCGATCGGGACCACCAGGTAGCGCCAGTCGCGGAGCGCGGCCGGCGGGGTCTCGCCGATCAGCACGTCCCGGATGAATCCGCCGCCGAGCCCGGTGACCAGCGCCAGCACCTGGATCCCGAACACGTCCAGCTTCTTCCGTACGCCGACCAGCGCACCGGTGATCCCGAACACGAAGATCCCGACCAGATCGAGCACCTGCAGCACCACGGATCCACTCACAGCCCGAACGCTAAACCACGAGCGCCGCGCTGCTGTGGGTTCTATCGTTCGTGGACATGAGCCGTGCCCCGGACGTCGACTACTTCGCCACCTCGTCGCGACCCGGCTGGGAGTCGCTCCCGCCGGCCCTCCACGAGGCACTCGCCGTTGCCCTGGGCACTCAGATCGCCTCCGTTTCGTCGCAGGTCAGCTCCGGCTTCACCGGAGGCTTCGCTGCGCGGGCAGAGCTTGCCGACGGCCGGCGCGTGTTCATCAAGGCAGCGGAGGAAGGTCTGCACGCCTACGAGGCGTACCAGCGCGAAGCCGAGGTCGTCCCCCAACTCCCGAAAGCAGTCCAAGCCCCACCCACCATCAGCACCGCCCACGTCGACGGCTGGTTCGCCGTCGTCTCCGAGTTTGTCGAGGGGCGGATGCCTGGGGCTCCTTGGACGGTGGGGGACTTTGGGGTGGTTACTGCTGCTTGTGAGGAGTTGGCTGGGGTGTTGGGGCCGAGTCCGTTGAGTGGGCTCAGTACGTTCTCGGAGCTGGTCGGCGATGACGTCGGGGTGCCGGCGCAGATCCTGGCGGGTGAGCGAGAGATGCCGGTCGGACTGCAGGACTGGCTGCCGCGCGTGCTGCCGGAGCTCGCGGAGCTGGCCGAGCTGGCGCCCGAGGCTCTCACCGGCGGCTCCGCCACGCACTCCGATCTACGCCCGGACAACATCCTGATCGACAACGACGGCACCTGCTGGACCATCGACTGGAACTGGCTGGCCCTCGGCCCGCGCTGGGTGGACTGGGTCGGCCTGCTGCCGGTCGCCCAGCACCACGGCATCGACACGTTCACCGCCGTCACCCGCAGCCCGCTCACAGCCGACGTACCGAAGGACCACCTCGATTCGTTCGTGGCCGTGATCGCGGCGTACATGATGAAGAACACCGAGGCCCCACCCCCGCCCGGCTGTACGCCGGCGCTGCGCGAGCACCAGCGGCTGTACGCGTGGACGTTCCTCGACTGGCTCGCCGTACGACGCAACTGGCCTACCGTGGAGGTATGACGAAGGCTCCCACCAGCAGGTTCAAGGTCGAGGTGCTCGACGGCGACCGGACGTCGCGGCGCGAGGACGTCGTCAGCACCGAGGAACCGCTGGAGCTGCGGCTCGAATGGCCGGGCCGGCCGCCTGAGCCGCTGGTCGTCACGATGCGCACCCCCGGCTCCGACTTCGAGCTGGCCGCCGGGTTCTGCCTCGGCGAGGGGTTCGCGGTCCGCCCGGACGCGATCCGGACCGTTGCCTACTGCACCGATGTCACGCTGACCCCCGAGCAACAGTTCAACACCGTCACCGTCACGTTCGACGGTCCCCCGGACCGCGAACCGCCCCAGCGGTACGGCGTCACGTCGGCCGCGTGCGGTGTCTGCGGCCAGCAGAGCCTCGACGAACTCGCCGAGCGCGAGTACGACCCGGTGGACCCCGTCGAGGCACCGATCGACGTCGTACGCCGCCTTCCCGACCTGCTCCGCGACGCACAACCGATGTTCGGCCGCACCGGCGGTCTGCACGCCGCGGGCCTGTTCACCGCCGACGGCCGCGAGATCGTGGTGAAGGAGGACATCGGCCGGCACAACGCGGTCGACAAGGTCGTCGGCTGGACCGTCCTCAACCAGCGCAGCCGCAAGGGCCTGATACTCGCCGTCAGCGGCCGCGCCGGCTACGAGATCGTCCAGAAGGCGGTCGCCGCCGGCCTCGGCATGATCGTCGCGGTGGGCGCACCCTCGAGCCTCGCCGTGGACCTCGCCCGCCGATCCAACATCACCCTCGCCGGCTTCACCCGCGGCGACCGCTGCGTCGTCTACTCCGCCCCGGAGCGAATCATCCGTCCAGCTTGATGAACGTCGCCTTCGGGACGTATTCGTAGCGGTCGGGCATGCAGGTCAGGATGATGACCTGGCCGTGGTCGCCGGCGCGGCCGAGGAGGGCGCCCATGTCGCGGAGGCGGGCTTTGTCGGACCAGCCGAGCGCGTCGTCGAAGATCACCGGCACGCTGCCTTCGCCGGTGCTGACGAGGTGGCTGATCGCCAGTCGCGTGATGATCGCCAGCTGCTCCTGAGCACCCGTCGACAGCGCCTCGACCGGCAACCGGACGCCGTCCAGTTCGCGCTCCGCGACCGCGAGGTCGTCGTCCAGCCAGACCCGGAACGACGGCCCGTACACACTGCGGCCGAGCGCCTCGATCCGGCTCTGCAACGGCTCGGAGTACTTCGTCTGCGCCTCAGCCCGATGCCGGCTCAGCGTCTCGTGCACACGTCGCGCCGCCTCGGCCCGCCGCAGAAGACTGTCGTGCTCCGTGCGTACTGCGGCCAGCTCCAGCTCGGCCACGTCCCGCCGCGTCGCCAGTCCATCCCGCCCGGACTGCTCCAGGCGGCCTTCCGTCGTACGCAACGCGTCACGCAAGTTGTCCCGCTCGCCCTGCAGCCGCGTCGCTACGGCCAACGCATGCGTCAGCTCGCCCGCGACCTGATCCGCCCCGGCCTCGTCCGCCTGCTCCTGTACAGCGGTCAGCTCCTCGAGCACCGCCTCGACCTCAGCCGTCGCCTCGGTCTCGGCCGCCGCCACGGCCTCGTCGTCGAGCACCGCCCGCGCCGCCTCGAGCGCCTCGACGGCCGCAACCAGCCGCTCTCCTGCCAGCTCAGACCGGGCTCGGGCGTTCTGTGCCTCGGACCGGTCCTCGTCCGCCGCCTTGCGCGCCTGCGCCGCCGCGAACTCCGCATCCGTCAACAACCGCTCTGCGTCGGCCAGCCCGCCCCGGGCCTCTTCGAGCACCCGCTGAGCGCTCGAGAGGTCGTCCGGCTCCGGCTCCGGTACGTCGAAGTCGTCGAACAGCGTGTCGTGCGGCGACGCGAACTCCTCGAACAGCGACATCTGCCCCGGAACGCCCTCGACCGCGGCCTCCTTGCCGCCCGCGTCCTCGGCCTCTTCGTCGGTGCCGAGCCGGGCGGTCAGTACGGCGATCCGCTCCCCCGGATCGCCCCCGGCCGTCAGCGACTTCTCGGTCCGCCGCGCCTCGTTCAGCTCGGCGGTCGCGGTGTCCGCCTTCCGCAACAGCTCCCGCGCCGCAGCAACGTCCTTGACGCCGGCCTTCTTCAGAAGGTCCTTCTCCCGCCGTACGGCGTCGTCGACGCGCGAGCGCAGCGCCGCCGCGTCACCGCCGGCGCGGACGGTCACCTCGACCTGTCCCGGCACGCCGATCAGGAGCTCACCGGAGACGAGAACCTCGGTCGACTCGTCGAAGCCGAGCTCCGCGGGGACATTGCCTTCGAGGCCGGTCCCGGACAGTTCCACGGGCTCCGATCCAAGTCGCCGTACCGACACCTCGGGGACGCCGGCCGCGAGCGCCGCGCGGGCCTCGACCACCGCCGCGCGGGCATCCTCCAACGCGGCCACCAAGGCGTCGTCGACCTTGATCCGGTCCAGGATCGTCCCGGCAGCCGCGATCCGCGCCCGGACGTCGAGCAGCTCCGTCTGCTGCCCGACCAGCCGGTCCAGCTCGGCGCGATCCATCAGGTCGGAGGCGCGGCGTTCGGCGGTCTGTACGTCGGTACGCCGTAGGTCCTTGAGCTCCACGACTTCCGCCAGCGCGGCCTCTGCCGCCTGAACGGTCTCGGCCGCGGTCTTCGCGACGAGCTCAGCGTCGGCCCGCCGAGCGGCGAGCTCGGCGTGCGCCTTCGTGAACCGCTCGACCTCGTCGAGCAGCCGTTCCCGCTCCAGCCGGGTGCGGGTGTGGTTCTCCAGCCGGGCTCGCGCGGTCTCCGCGCGGGACCTCACCGAGTCGCGGCGGAGCAGGATCTCGTCCGTCGCCTGCTTGCGTTCGCGCAGCGCCTCGACACCGGCCAGGTGCTCGGTCAGTCGGGCGGTCACGTCCGCGAGGTCGAGGTTCAGTCGCTCGGCGCGACGGATGTCGGACTGGACCTCCTCCATCGCCTGCAACGCCTGCTTGAACCCCAGCTCGGCGGCCGCAACAGCCTTCGCGGAGCGCGCGAAGTCACCGGTCGGCTTGCCGCGCGGCGTCCAGTACCGCAGGTACTCGTGCTCGACGGCCGTCACCAGCGGCATCGACGCACCGTCGACCGGGGTGCCCGACTCCGCGGTCACCGCGGTGATCAGCGGCTCGGCGTCGGCCGGCGTTGGCAGCACCAACGACTGGCCCTGGCTGACCATCAAGGTCTGCCACAGCACCGGGTCGACGTTCTCGTGGAACAGTCGCTCGGCCTCGTTGTGCGCCTCACGTCCGGTCCAGGACTGCCGCCGGCCATCGGGCTCGACGACGGTCAGCTCGGTGGAGCGGTTCTTCAGCCAGCGCTTGGTGTAAGTGAGCTCGCGCCCGCCGAGGGTCAGTTCGGCAGTGACCTCCGGACCTACGTCCTGACCGACCGGCTGGATGTCGCGGATCCGCGTCGACTTCGAGTCGTCGGGCAGGTCGAAGATCAGCCCGAACGCCTCGACCAGGCTGGATTTCCCGACCTCGTTGTCGCCGACCACCACGGTGGTGCCGAGCGCGCGGAACCGGACAGTGCGGTCCTTGACGCCACGGAAGTCCCGTAGCGCCAAGCTGTGTAATCTCACCGCAGTCTCATCCCGCGTCCCGCGCCAATCGGTGCATCAACGACAACGCCGCACCCGCGCTCTCGTCGCCGCCGGCCAACGCTTGCCGCAGCTCCTCCATCGCGGCCCGCGCCGGACCGCTCAGTTGCAGTGACTCCAGGTCCGCCGCGTCCGGCGCCGGCCGCACGGTCCAGAACTTCACCCAGCGCTCGACGCTCGCGAAGACCTCGCCCTGCGCGTCGATGATCGTGTCCAGCCGGGCCAGCAACGGTAGCGACAGCGACCCGTCACCGGCCAGCCGCACGTACGTCCGCTCCTTGTCCGGCAGCTCGGCGAACCAGTCCTCGAGCGCCGTGATCGACTCCTCGTCGAACAGCTCGACGCGATGATCCACCATGTGCCAGGCCCCGACGCGGATCGGCTCGACGTCGATTGCGCCATCGATCCCCCCGCCGCTGATCGTCACCTTCAAGACATTTCCGGGCGCGTCCTCTTCGGGCGACGTGACCTCCTGCGTTCCGGAGAACCAGATCCGGTCGGTGACCCGCGTCGTCGAGTGCCGGTCGCCGAGCCCGACGTACTGCAGCCGGCCGTCCGCGACCGCGGCCTCGAGCGCCGCCTGGTCGATCGTCGGTACGTCGGACATGCCGCCGGACAGACTCGTCAACTGGCCGTGGGCGAGCAGGATCCGCGTCGTCTTCGGATCTGGTGTGAGGTCGGCGTACCCGGGCGCGGCCGGGTCGGAGAGCGGGCGCCGCGAGCGCCACGGTGCGCCGACGAGCTCGACACCCGGCACGATCTGGAAAGGCGTCGTTTCGGTCAGCACCGTCACGTGGTCCGGCGCGTGCGCCAGCCACTGGCTCGAGGTCCACAGCGACCCCGGCTCCAGCGCGTCGTGGTTGCCCGGGAGCAGCACGACCGGGACCGGGATCCGCTTGAGCGCCTCGCACGCCCGCAGGATGGTCTGTCGCTCGACCTGGTTGTGCTCGAACACGTCCCCGGTGACGACCACGAACGCCGCCCCGGTCCGCTCCGCGACCTCGCCGATCCGTGCGACAGCATCCAGCCGCGCCTGACCCCACCGGGCCTGCCCGTCCGGCCCCAGGAACCGGCGCATCATGCCCAGCTGCCAGTCCGAGCTGTGCAGAAACGTGATCGACTCGTCCATAGCGAACAGAACGCTAACCCGCGCCACCGACAACCACCCAACCCAACACCCCCAATCCCCCACACCGCCCACACTCCGGACGCTGGTTCGGCCCACTCAAGGCTTGTCAGGCGGTTCGGGTGGATGAGATCTCCGGTGGAGGCACGACCGAGGACCCAGGCGGAGCAGCGGCACGATCTCACGCAGACTCTTCGGATCGCCCGTCCGCTCGAACACACGGAAGGCGAGGATCACGATCGCCAGGCGCGGCAGCGCGACAATCAGTCCGGACACCAGCACGACAAGGATCGGCTCAGGCACAACTCCTCCAGTTTCGACGCCGAATCCCCGGATCGGCGAGTACTGGTGGCTTGGCCGAGAGGCATGCTAGCCGCAGGAAAGCTGGTTGCACCACCTCGAAGCTGAACCCGACGATGTCGAACGTGACTGCGTATCTGGAGACGGAGCGGTTGGTCCTTCGCCGGTTCTCGGCTGAAGACCTCGAACTGCTGGTCGCGCTCGACTCGGATCCCGAGGTGATGCGGTACCTGACCGGGCAGCCGACGGCGCGGGAGGAGGTCGAGCGCGTCGTACTGCCGGGGATTCTGAAGGTGTACGCCGACCACCCGCAGCTCGGCACGTTCAAGGCGGAGGCGGCGGAAGGCTTCGTCGGGTGGTTCGGGCTGCAGCCGACCGGCGTACCGGGGACTGTGGATGTCGGGTACCGGCTGCTGCGGTCCGCGTGGGGCAAGGGGTACGCGACCGAGGGGACTCGGGCGTTGATCGCGCACGCTTTCACGGAACTCGGGATGGAGCGCGTGATCGCGGACACGATGGCGGTCAACCACCGCTCGCGGGCCGTGATGCGGCGGTCGGGCCTGCGGTTCGAGAAGGTGTACCACGAACGGTTCGACGACCCGCTGCCCGGAACCGAGTTCGGGGAGGTCCTGTACGCCGTCGACCGCGTGACCTGGGATGCTGGGGCGCATGAGTGACGAGCGACCGTACGCCGTACTGGACATCGACGCGACGTTGTCCGACACCAGCAAGCGGCTGCAGTTCATCGAGCGGAAGCCGAAGGACTGGGACTCGTTCTTCGATCACGCCAAGGACGACGCCGTCCTCGAGGAGGGCCTCGCGGTCGCGACCACGCTGGCCGCCGACCACGAGATCGTCTACCTGACCGGACGCCCGGAGCGGACCCGGCGGATCACCGAGAAGTGGCTGAAGGACAACGGCTTCCCGGACGGCAAGGTCTACATGCGCGGCAACACCGACCGCCGCCCGTCGATGCTGATGAAACTCGGCCGCCTGAAACGCCTCGCCGAGCGGCGCCCGGTCGCCGTCCTCGTCGACGACGACATCTCGGTCATCAAAGCGGCCGAGAAAGCCGGCTACACGGTGATGAGGGCCGACTGGGGACTCGACGCCGAGACCCAGCCGACCCTCTTCGAAGCCCAGGAATCCGAAGGCCGTACCTGAGCCGCTACTTGCTGAGGCCGACGATCAGGGTGTTCGCGTAGGGCGGGTACGAGGACAGGTAGAAGTTCTGCACCTTCGAGCCGTGCAGGAACGCGTTGCGGGCGTAGATCAGCGGCACGACCGGTGCGTCGGCCATGATCTGCTTGTCCAGCGCGCCCCACAGGCCGGCCGCCTTCGTGCGGTCCGGCTCGGCCGTCGCGGCGGCGATCGCCGTGTCCACCGCGGGGTTGGAGTAGCGGGAGATGTTGTACCCGCCGTTCCCGATCTCCGACGTCCCGAACAGCGGCTGGATGTTGCCGATCGCGCTCGGGAAGTCCGGCAGCCAGCTCGACACGGTCAGGTCGAAGTCCGGTTTGTTGCCGGTGATGAGGTCGGTCAGCGGTTCACTGTCCAGCGGCTTGATGGAGACAGTGATCCCGGCCCGCTTCAGACCCTGCTGAATCGCCTGCGCCACGCCGAGACCGGTCGTGTTGTCGGCGGCCAGCACCAGGTTCAGGTTGCTGACGCCCGCCGCGGCCAGCATCTGCCTGGCCTTCGCGGGGTCACCGGCAGGCGGCGCCTCGTACGAGTCGTACTTGGTGTACCCGTCGATCCCCGGCGTGATCAGAGTCGACGCGATCTCACCGCCGTACTCCGCACCGCCTTCGGCTACCTGGACGGCCTGCTTGTCGACGGCGTACTCGATCGCCTTGCGGACCGCGGGGTTGGCCAGCGCCGGCCGCTTGGTGTTCATCGCCAGGTACTCCAGCGCGCCGGACGGCGAGGTCGCCACCCGGGCCTTGACGGCCGGGTTGCCGCTGATCGTCGGGATCAGCGCCGCCGGGACCGACGTACCGGTGGTGGCGGCGAACTTGTCGTCGCCGGCGTCGGCGATCAGGCGCTGGTTGACGACGTCGGGCTGCAGGCCCATGTCGGTCACGATCGAGTCCGGCAGGCCGGTCCGGGCCGGGTCGGTCGACTTGTCCCAGTTCGGGTTCCGCGTCAGGACCAGCTTCGAGCCCGGCGTGTACGACTGCACCTGGTACGGGCCGCTGGCCATCGGCTTCTCGCCGTAGTGCGCCGGGTCGGTGTCGGCCTTCTTCGGCACCGGTGAGAACGCCGGCATGCTGACGATCCACGGCCAGTCGCCGTACGGCTTGTTCAGCTTGAAGACGATCGTGGCCTGGTCCGGCGTCTCGATCGAGGCCAGCTCGCCGCCCTTGTACGGGCCGGTGTACTTGTCGGCGCCGGCCAGCAGCGTCTTGTGGTAGCTGAGACCGCCGGACAGCTCGGGCGCGAACGACCGCTCGACGCCGTACTTGATGTCAGCGGCAACGATCGGCGAACCGTCGGCGTACTTGAGACCCGGCTTGAGCTTGTAGGTCCAGGTCTTGCCGCCGTCGGTGACCTGGCCGGTGTCGGTGGCCAGGTCCGGGACCAGCTCGGTCGGCTTGCTCGGGTCGGTCTTCCACGACGTCAGGCCGCGCAGCACCAGGTGGATCCCGCTGATGCCCAGGTTCTGGCTCTTGGCCGGGTCGTAGCTGATTTCTTTGCTGGTGCTGAGGATGTGGAAGGTGCCGCCCTGCTCCGCGGCCGCAGTACTACCGCTGGTGGTGCCGGACTTGTCGTTGGCGTTGCACGCGGCCGCCGCCAGCGCGAGCACGGCTGCAACCGCAACCGCTCGGGATATGCGTTTCATTGTGTCCTCTCAGAGGTGGGGAGCTCAGGGAAATAGCAGGCGGCCCTGTGTCCGGATCCGGGCTCGGCGGAACCTTCGACGGGTTCGAGCACTGGTCGTTTCGTTGCGCAGACGTCCTCGGCTTTGTAACAGCGGGTCCGGAAGGGACATCCGGAGGGCGGGTTGATGGGGGTCGGTACGTCGCCCGTCAGCACGATGCGCTCACGCGTGACGCCCGGTTCCGGTACCGGTACGGCGGACAGCAACGCTTTCGTGTACGGGTGCGCCGGTGACTCGTACACCTGCGCAGCCGGGCCTTCTTCGACGATCGTGCCGAGATACATCACGGCGATCCGGTCGGCGACCTGACGGACGACGGCCAGGTCATGGGCGACCAGCACGTACGACAGGCCGAGCTCGTCGCGCAGGTCGGCGAGCAGGTTCAGCACCTGGGCCTGCACCGACACGTCCAGCGCGGACACCGGCTCGTCACAGACCAGCAGATCGGGTTTGACCGACAGCGCCCGTGCGATCCCGATCCGCTGGCGTTGACCGCCGGAGAACTCGTGCGGGTACCGGACCAGGTGCTCCTCGGCCAGCCCGACCTGTTCGAGCAGTTCGACCAGCTGGGCCCGAGTCGGGCGGAGCCCTTGGGCGCGGAACGGCGTACTCAGAATCGTTGCCACCGACTGCCGCGGGTTCAGCGAGGCCTGCGGGTCCTGGAAGACCATCTGGATGCGGCGGCGGATCGGACGCAGCCGGCGGCCTTTGACCTTGGTGACGTCCTTGCCGCCGATCTCGACCCGGCCCTGCGTCGGGTCGAGCAGCCGGGTCGCGACCCGGGCGAGCGTGGACTTGCCGGAACCCGATTCGCCCACGAGACCGAGGGTTTCGCCCTTGCGTACGACGAGATTGACGCCGTCGACCGCGCGAACGGCCTGCGCCTTCTGCCACGGTACGCCGCGCAACCCGAAGTACTTCTTGACGTCCTTGAGCGCCAGCAACTCGTCGCTCACAAGATCACCTCCGGACGCCGCCCGAGATGACACGCCGCCTCGTGATCACCTTCGCCAGGACGCGGCGTGAGCTCAGGTCGCTCGGTGATGCACCGCTCCCCCACCAGGTGCGTGTAGGCGCACCGCGGCTGGAACGGGCATCCGGTCGTGATCGACCCCGGCCCCGGCGGAGTGCCCGGGATCGTGGTCAGCCGCGGTTTCGGCGGTACGTCGACCCGCGGCATCGCACCCAGCAACCCGAGGCTGTACGGGTGCGCCGCCCGGAAGAACAGGTCGCGTACGGTGCCACGCTCGGCCGCACGTCCGGCGTACATCACCAGGACGTCGTCCGCGACCTCCGCGACCACTCCGAGGTCGTGCGAGATCAGGATCAGCGCCGTACCGAACTCGTCCTGGACGTCGTCCAGCAGGCGCATGATCTGCGCCTGCACGGTGACGTCGAGTGCGGTCGTCGGCTCGTCCGCGATCAGCACTCTCGGGTCGTTCACGAGAGCCATAGCAATCACGACCCGCTGCCGCATTCCCCCGGAGAACTCGTGCGGGTAGCTCTCCGCGCGGCGGGCCGCGTCCGGGATGCCGACCTTGTCCAGCATCTCGACCGCCCGCCGGCGCGCGACCTTCTTCGGGACGTCGTGGTGCAGCCGATACGCCTCGGCGACCTGCCAGCCGACGGAGTAGTACGGGTTCAGCGCGGACAGGGCGTCCTGGAAGACCATCGCGATGTCGTTGCCGCGGATCTTGCGGAGCTCGTCGTTCGGCAGGCCGGTCAGCTGCCGGCCGTCGAGCAGCACCTCGCCGGTGACGTCGGCGTTCGACGGCAGCAGGCCCATCACCGCGGACGAACTGACGCTCTTCCCGGAGCCGGACTCGCCGACGATCGCCAGCGTCTTGCCCGGCTCGACCGCGAAGTCGATGCCGTCGACGGCCGGCACCGGACCGTTCTCGGTCCGGAACGTCACGTGCAGGTCATGTACTTCGAGAACTGGCTCAGCCATGGCTCACCCTCGGGTCGAGCACACCGTGCACTATGTCCACCACCAGGTTCGCCAGGATGATCAGGAACGCCGAGAACAACGTGACACCGACGACCACGGCCACGTCGAGCTGACCGACCGCGCTGATCAGCAGGTCGCCGAGGCCTTGCATGCTGAAGACCTTCTCGGTCAGGATCGCGCCGCCGAGCAGACCGCCGAGGTCGAGACCGAACAGCGTGATGACCGGGACCAGCACGCCGCGCAGCCCGTGGGTCAGGACCACCCGCGCCTCGCCGGCGCCCTTCGCCCGGGCCGTGGTGATGTAGTCGAGGTTGAGCTCCTCGAGCATCTGCGACCGGGTCAGCCGGATGTACGACGCCGCTTGCAGGATCGCCAGCACGATCCAGGGCGTGACCAGGTGCCAAGCCCAGTCGACCGGGCTCTCGGTCAACGGGACGTAGCCGTTGACCGGGACCATGTTCAGCCAGAACCCGAACACCAGGATCGCGAGCAGACCGAGCAGGAACGACGGGGTCGAGACGCCGGCGAGCGCGACGCCGACGGCCAACCGGTCGAGAATGCGGCCCCGGTTCAGCGCGGCGATCACGCCGAGCGAGACGCCGAACAGCAGCCAGAGAACGGCGGCGCCGAGCGCGATCGACGCGGTGATCGGCAGCCGGTCCGTGATCAGCGTGGTGACCGGGCGGGCGAGCGGGAACGAGTACCCGAAACACGGAGCGTTGCAGTGCACCGCCGCCGTACCGTCACCGAACGTGCGGCCGGCGACGATGCCCTTCAGGAAGTTCAGGTACTGCTGCAGCGTGCTCTGATCGAGCTGCATGAAGTGCCGCGCCTGCTCGAGGCGGTCCGGCGTGCAGGGCTTGCCGCACGCCAGGTGGGCCGGGTCGGCGGGGATCGCGTAGAAGATCAGGTAGACGGCGAGGCTCAGCGCCAGCATCACGAGCAGCGCGGCGAACAACCGCCGGATCAGGAACCAGACGAGGTCGGGCATCAGTTCGTCCTCCGCAACCGGACGTCGAACGCGTCCCGTACGCCGTCGCCCAGCAACGTGAACCCGAGGACGGCGAGGAACAGCATCGCGCCCGGGAACAGCAGGAACCACGGGTCCGCGCCGGTGTAGACCCAGGCGATCGAGTCCGAGATCGACCGGCCGAGGCTGGGGGTCGGCGGCGGGACCCCGACGCCGAGGAAGGACAGCGCGGCCTCGGCGCCGATGTACCCCGGGATCGCGAGAGTGGCGACGACGAGGACCGGGCCGAGCAGGTTCGGCAGGAGTTCGCGGGTGATCACCATCCAGCCGCTCGACCCGACGCTGCGGGCCGCCTCGACGAACTCGCGGGCTACCAGCGAGCGCGCCTGGTTCCGGATCAGGCGGGCCAGGCCGGCCCAGCCGAAGAAGCTGAGCACCAGGATCAGCAGCAGCCAGCGCGGGAACCTTGCCGGCACAACGATGCCCAGGGCAATCATGAAGACGAGCTGCGGGAAACCGAAGAGGAAGTCGAGCAGCCGCGACAGCACCGCGTCGTACCAGCCGCCGAAGTACGCCGCGCTGATCCCGGCGAGGGTGCCGACGACGGTGGTGATCAGCGTGACGACGACCGCGATGAACAGCGACGTACGCAGACCGAGGACGACGATCGAGAACAGGTCCCGGCCGGTCAGCGGCTCCACCCCGAACCAGTGGGTGCCGCTCGCTCCGCCGACCGCACCGCGTGGCGCGTTGCCGCGGGCCGGATCGAGCAGGTCGATGTGGTACGTCGTCGCGTCCTGGCCGGCCAGCCGCACCAGCAAGGGCGCGGCGGCGGCAATCACGATCAGCAGGGCGACCACGACCAGGCCGACCCGCGCACTGCGGTCACGCCGCACCCGG
This sequence comes from Kribbella sp. VKM Ac-2571, assembly GCF_004362255.1. Classification (NCBI taxonomy): domain Bacteria; kingdom Bacillati; phylum Actinomycetota; class Actinomycetes; order Propionibacteriales; family Kribbellaceae; genus Kribbella; species Kribbella sp. VKM Ac-2571. The sequence goes on along the minus strand of NZ_SNWS01000032.1, from coordinate 10,385 downwards.
CGCATCGCTTGCCGGGTGGGCGATACGGTCCCGGCGACCGAGGAACTCACAAGCACTCCCGACAGGTTCGAAGCTCGAGCTGACAAAACCTAGGCGGCATCCTCCCACCACGGCGATCGCATCTCGAATCCCGAGAATGTCGGGTCGTTAACTGTGGATTCGGATAGGTGCTGTCAGGCGGTTACGCTCCGCGTGTGGATGGCAGTGTGGATGGCATGGTGGATAGCATGGTGCAGATCGGTGACAGGGTGTTGCTGCACGCCGTTTACGGCTCGGACGGCGGCGTACCGGCGATGTCGTTCGGGGGTACGCCGAGTACGCGGTGGAAACGACCCGAGGTGGTCGCGACGATCGAGTCGTCCGGGGTGTGGATGGTGATGCCGGACCGGCCCGGGTACGGCGGATCGACCCGGCAACCTGGCCGGACCGTGGCCTCGGTCGCTGTTGATGCTGCCGCTCTCGCGGACTCGCTCGGCTGGGAACGGTTCGCGGTCACGGGCGGCTCCGGAGGTGGTCCGCACGCCTTGGCCTGCGCCGCACTGCTGCCCGATCGCGTGACCCGCTGCGCGGTGACTGGGAGCAACGCGCCGTCGCTCGTCGACGGTCCGGAACCGACCGAGGAGGAGGAACGGGAGGACCCACGGCGCAACCGCACTTCCTGGCGAGCGGTCCACGGAGACCTGCGACAGGGTCTCGAGGAAACGGCTCGCAAGATCATGGCCGCGGTCGAGGAGGGCGGCCCCGAGTTCCCACCGGACCCCGGCTCGCCGCCAGGACCTCCGGCCCGGGAGGACCCCGAAGCCGTGGCTCGTCTGACGGCCACCTTCGTCACCAGCCACGACGGCTGGATCGACGATCACATAGCGTTCGCCCAGCCGTGGGGCTTCGACCTCGGCGACATCCAGGTCCCGGTCAGCCTCTGGCACGGCTCTGCTGACGAGCGCGCCGGGAAGTACGCCGACCACCTCGCCGCAGCGATCCCGCACGCCGAACGCAAGTACTACGTGGGCGGTCACATCCCGCCAACAAATGCGTACCGCGAACTGCTGCGGTGGCTGACACTGTCCTGATGGACCTAGCACGTCAACTCGTTCTGGAGCTGTATCCGGAGGCCCGGGCCGCCTGGCTCGGCGGGAGCGTGGTGCGTGGTGACGCGAGTCCGACGTCCGACCTGGACATCACAGTGCTGCTGGACGGACCGCCGGCACCACGGAGGAAGTCGCTGGAGTACGGCGGCTGGCCGGTCGAGCTGTTCGTGCACACCGAGAAGTCGCTGCGCTACTTCGCCGACAAGGACCAGCTACGACGTCAGCCGACCATGATGCGGCTGGTCGGCGAGTCCGTCGTACTGGTGGACACTGACGGGTCGGGTGCGCGGCTGCAGCAGGAGTTCGTGGCCGAGGTGGCTGCCGGACCGAAGCCGCTGTCGACGGACGAGCTGGACCTGCTGCGCTACACGGTCACGGACCTTCTGGAGGACCTGTCAGCCGCCGAAGGTGATGTCCGCCTGGCGATCACGTCGGTGCTGTGGCAGGAGGCCGCTCGGCTACTGCTGACGGGTGCCGGCCATTGGTCCGGTACCGGCAAGGGCCTGCTGCGTGAAGTGACGGCGTACGACGTTGTTCACGGCACTGACCACGCTGGGAGGTTGCTGGACGGAGTGCGGGCCTCGGACGACCGCCTGATCGCCGAGGTCCACCGCATTCTCGTGGCCTACGGCGGCCCCCTCTTCGCAGGGTTCGAGCTGACGGCGCATCTGGACCGATGATGGGACCTTGGGCAAGTCGTCGGCGGACTTCCGGCCCTCCTCTGGTCCGTTCGACGCTGGTTTGCTGAGAGTTGGGGCGGACTGCCCTCATACCAATCACAGCACCCGAGGGTGTGGTCTCCGTGACACTTGCGATTGCGGTCTCCGGACTGGTGAAGGACTTCGGCTCGGGCACCCGGGCCCTCGACGGACTGGATCTGCGCGTCGAGGCCGGGGAGGTGCACGGCTTCCTCGGACCGAACGGCGCCGGGAAGACAACCACGATTCGCGTTCTGCTGGGCCTGCTGCGGGCCGACGGCGGGCAGGTTGCCTTGCTGGGTGGTGACCCCTGGCGCAGGGCAGCGGAGCTGCATCGACGTCTTGCGTACGTTCCCGGCGAGGTGAACCTGTGGCCGAACCTGACCGGCGGCGAGGTCATCGACGTGCTGGCCCGCCTGCGGGGAGGACTGAACGCGCGTCGTCGTGAGGAGCTGCTCGAGCGCTTCCAGCTCGATCCGACCAAGAAGATCCGCGCCTATTCGAAGGGCAACCGGCAGAAGGTCGCCCTGGTGGCGGCATTCGCCTCCGACGTGGAGCTCTACCTGCTGGACGAGCCGACCTCCGGACTGGACCCGCTGATGGAGGCCGTGTTCCAGGACCTGGTCCAGCAGTTGCGCGTCGAAGGGCGCAGCGTTCTGCTGTCCAGCCACATCCTGGCCGAGGTGGAAGCACTGTGTGACCGCGTCACGATCATCCGATCCGGCCGGGCCGCCGAGAGCGGCACCTTCGACGACCTACGCCACCTCACCCGTACGTCGGTGGTGGTCGACACCGCCGAACCGCCGGCGGCCGTGGTGACCTGGCCCGGCGTGCACGACGCCTCGGTGAACGACCACCATGCGGAGTTCAGCGTCGACCCGAGCGAGCTGAACCACGTGCTCGCACACCTGGTCGATCTCGACGTACGCTCGATGGTCACGTCGCCGCCCACGCTCGAGGAGCTGTTCCTGCGGCACTACGGCGAGGACATCGCCGGACCTGACCGTCCGGCAGCCGAGGCGGTGACGGCACGATGAAGGGTTTCACCGCGACACTGCGGCTGGTTCGCCTCGCGCTGCGGCGCGACAGGTTCACCTTGCCGGTCTGGATCCTGGGGATGGCCGGCTTCCTGACCGCGACCACCGCCATGTTCGACGACAGCTACACAAAGCATCCGCAACTTCTCGGGCCGGACACCGCGATCGTGGCCGAGAATCCCGGCATGCGGGTGCTCGGTCTGGTCACGGGCCCGAGCATCGGCGGCTACACGTTGCATCGCGACGGTCTCACCTTGGCCGTCCTCGCGGCCATGATGAGCGTGCTTGCCGTGGTCCGGCACACCCGTCAGTCCGAGGAACTCGGCCGTGAGGAGATGCTGCGAGCCGGCGTGGTCGGCCGGCACGCGTCGCTGGCGGCCGCCGTCCTCGTGGCGCTCGCCGCGAACGTCGTACTGCTGTTCACGCTCGCACTCGGCATGATGATCGCGGGACAGCCCGCAGCCGGTTCGCTGGCCGGTGGCGCGTCCATTGCCCTGGTAGGGATCGCCTTCACCGGCGTCGCTGCCGTGACGTCCCAGCTGGCGTCGACCACGCGCGGATCGATCGGTCTGGCCGGCGCTGCACTCGGTGTCTCGTTCATGCTTGCGGCACTCGGCAACATGCTCGGAACGGTGGACTCGACCGCGCTTCGGGTCACGAGCGCCTGGCCGGCCTGGCTCTCGCCAGTCGGCTGGAGCCAGCAGATGCGCCCGTTCGCGGACAACGCGTGGTGGCCATTGGTGCTGGCCGTGCTGAGCATGGCCGCGCTCTGCTTCCTGGCGATCGTCCTGGTCGGCAAACGCGACGTAGGTCGGGGCATGTGGCCTGAGCGCAGAGGTGCTGCCCAGGCGAGCCCGGCGCTGCTGAGCCCGACCGGCCTTGTCTGGCGGTTGCAGCGTGGAGCGGTGCTGGGCTGGGTCGTCGGTCTGCTCGGGTTCGGCCTGGTGTTCGGAGCGCTCAGCGAGCAGATCGGCGGACTGCAGGGCGCGGCCACCGAGTGGTACCGCACCTTCGGGGGTGACGTCGACCTGCTCGGCGCATACTGGGCCTCGATGATGCAGTTCGCCGGAATCGTCGTGGCGATCTACGTAGTTTCACTGTTGCTTCGTCTGTACCGGGACGAGGCGCAGGGCGAGCTGGAGGCGGTGCTCGGGACTGCAGTCTCACGAGTTCGCTGGCTGCGGGCGTACGCCGTCAACGCATTGGCCGGCGCCGCCCTGCTACTCGTCGTCTTCGCCGTGGCGGTGGCGCTCACGGGCGGTCAGATCCTCGGCGGCACCGGATCGCTGCTGCGCGACCTCATCGGAGCCGCCCTGCTCCAACTCCCCGCCGTCGGTGTGCTGGGAGCCGCGGTCGTCGCGGTGATCATGCTGCTACCGCGGTGGTCGGTCGGTTTGTCCTGGGCACTCGTGGTGGGCTCGATCGTCGTCGGGCCGATGTTCGGGCCCGCTCTGGGACTGCCGACCTGGCTGTTGGGCCTCTCGCCCTTCACGCACGTGCCCAATGCACCTGCCGTCGACCCCACTGCCGGACCGGTCCTGGGTCTCTGCCTGGCGGCCGGACTGCTGGCCGCCGCGGCAGCCCTGACGTTCCGCCACCGCAACCTCACCCTCCCGGCCTGACATAGGGTCGGAGTCGTGCCTGATATCGACGCAAGCTTTCTCGCTCTCCCCCGGCAGGAGTTGGCGGCGGCCGCCCTGCAACGGGCCCGCGACCTCGGGGCCACGTTCGCCGAGTTCCGGCTCGAGCGGATCCGGTCCGAGTCCATCTCCCTGCGCGACAGCGTGCTGGAGAGCGCGAAGGACGACGAGGACCTCGGTCTCGCCGTCCGCGTGATCCACGACGGCACCTGGGGTTTCGCCGCCGGCGTCGCGCTGACCACCGAGGAAGCGGTCATCCTGGCCGAGCAGGCCGTGAACATGGCCCAGGTGTCCCGGCCGATCAACGCCGAGACGATCGAGCTCGCCGACGAGCCGACGTACGACGACGTCACCTGGGTCTCGTCGTACGAGATCGACCCGTTCAGCGTTCCGCGGGCCGAGAAGGTCGCGCTGCTCACCGACTACAGCGACCGCCTCCTCAAGGCCGACGGCGTCGCCCACGTGAGCGTCCACGTCGCCACGATCCACGAGTGCAAGTACTACGCGAACACCGCCGGTACTTCGTACACGCAGCAACGCGTCCGGATCGGCCCCGACATCACCGCGCACGCCGTCGCCGAGGACCGCTTCGACTCGATGTCGTCCACCGCCCCGCCGGCCGGCCGCGGTTGGGAGTACATGACCGGCACCGGCTGGAACTGGGACGAGGAGCTCGCCCAGATCCCCGCCTGGCTCGCCGAGAAGATGGCGGCGCCGACCGTCGAGGCCGGAACGTACGACGTCGTCATCGACCCGTCCAACCTCTGGCTCACGATCCACGAGTCGATAGGCCACGCCACCGAGCTCGACCGGGCGCTCGGCTACGAGGCGAACTACGCGGGCACCAGCTTCGCCACGCTCGACCAGCTCGGCACGCTCAAGTACGGCTCGCCAGTCATGCACGTCACCGGCGACCGCACCGCGGAGCACGGCCTGTCCACCGTCGGGTACGACGACGAGGGCGTCGCCGGCCAGCAGTGGGACCTGGTCAAGGACGGCATCCTGGTCGGGTACCAGGTCGACCGCCGGATGGCGAAGAAGAACGAGGACGTGCTCGGCACGCCGCGCTCCAACGGGTGCGCGTACGCCGACTCCTCCGGCCACATCCCGATCCAGCGGATGGCCAACGTCTCGCTGCAGCCCGCCCCGGCCGGCCCGTCCACCGAGGAGCTGATCAGCCGGGTGCGGAACGGGATCTACATCGTCGGCGACAAGTCCTGGTCGATCGACATGCAGCGGTACAACTTCCAGTTCACCGGTCAGCGGTTCTACAAGATCACCGACGGCAAGCTCGAGGGCCAGCTCCGCGACGTCGCGTACCAGGCCACGACCACCGACTTCTGGGGGTCGATGGAGGCCGTCGGCGGTCCGCAGACGTACGTCCTCGGCGGCGCGCTGAACTGCGGCAAGGCCGAGCCCGGCCAGTCCGGCGCCGTCAGCCACGGCTGCCCGTCCGCGCTGTTCCGCGGCGTCCGCATTCTCAACACCACTCAGGAGGCCGGCCGGTGACGGGCATTCAACTCACCCCGCAGGACACGATCGAGCGGGGCCTCGCCCTGGCCGCGGCCGAGGGCGCCGACGGTTGCGTCGTACTCGTCGCCGAGACGTCCAGCACCAATCTGCGCTGGGCGAACAACACCCTGACCACGAACGGCGCGATGCGCGGCTCGAGTGTGACCGTGATCGCCACGGTCGGTGCCGGCGAGGGTACGGCGGCCGGCGTCATCGGCCGCTCGTCGGTCACCGAGGACTCGTTGCGCGAGATCGTGTCCGCCGCGATCGCAACCGCCCGTGCGGCGGGCCCGGCCGAGGACGCCCGCCCGCTCGTCGGCGGCACGACGGGAGCGGACTGGGCCCTCGAGCCGGAGGAGACGACCGTCGGTGTGTTCGAGAAGTTCGCGCCGTCGCTCGGTGAGTCGCTCAAGCGCGCCTCGGCCGAGCAGCGCCACCTCTACGGCTTCGCCAACCACGAGGTCGTGACGCTGTACGTCGGGTCCTCGACGGGACTGCGGCTGCGCCAGGCGCTCCCCCGCGGGTACGTGTCGTCGACCGGCAAGAACACCGACCTCAGCCACTCGGCCTGGGTCGGCACCGCCACACGCGACTTCACCGACGTCGACCCGCTCGCGCTGGACGCCGAGCTCACTCGCCGCCTCGGCTGGGCGAACCGGACGGTGTCCGTCGACGCCGGCCGGCACCCGACGATCCTGCCGCCGGCCGCGGTCGCGGACCTGATGACGTACCTGTACTGGCAGCTCGACGGCCGGGACGCGATCGAAGGCCGAACCGTGTTCTCCAAGGCCGGCGGCGGCACCCGGCTCGGCGAAACCCTGTCGTCACAGCCGGTGAACCTGCACTCCGACCCGGCGCTTCCCGGGCTCGAAGCGTTCGGGTTCGCGGTGGCGCGTTCGTCGGGCGGCTCGTCGAGCGTCTTCGACAACGGGCTCACGCTCGCGGCCACGGACTGGATCCGCGGCGGCAAGCTCGAGCACCTGATGACGAGCCGGTACACCGCCGATCTCATCGACGCGCCGACGGCCACCCCGGACATCGAGAACTACGTGGTCTCGGTCGACGGCGCGACCGGTTCGACCGACGACCTGGTCGCCGGGCTCGACAACGGGTTGCTGCTGACCTGCCTGTGGTACATCCGGATGGTCGACCCGCAGACGCTGCTGCTCACCGGCCTCACCCGTGATGGCGTCTACCTGGTCGAGAACGGCGAGGTCACCGGGGCCGTCAACAACTTCCGTTTCAACGAAAGCCCGGTCGACCTGCTGTCCCGGTTCACCACGGCCGGCGCGACCGTTCCGTCGTACTCGCGGGAATGGGGCGACTACTTCTCCCGCACCGCGACCCCGCCGCTGCTGGTCCCGGACTTCAACATGTCCAGCGTCAGCCAGGCGAACTGATCACTGTTTAGTCAGGGCAACGCGCCACATCGCGCGTTGGCCTTCGTGGTACGGCGTGAGCTCGTCGAGCTGCCAGTTCTCGGCGAGCTCACGCACCAGGTCCTCGTCGAAGAAGCGGCCGACGAAGCCGTCGTGCACGGACAGCCCGTCGCCGAGCTGCTGCCAGTCCCGCGAGCAGGGGTCGCCCGTCGACCAAACGGCGTACACGAAAACCCCGCCCGGGCTGAGCACCCGGCGGATCTCGGACACGAGTGACCGCAGCTCGGACGGCGAGAACGCCATGTTCAGCAGGAGATTCGCGAACACCGCGTTCACTGCGCCGTCAGCCGGCGGCAACGGGTCGCGAACATCGTGCAAGGCGGCGGTGACGCGGTCGTCGAGCCCTTCGCGCTGCGCCTCGTGCCGGAGCTGGTCGAGCGCGGTCTCGCTGAAGTCGGTGGCGTGCACGCTGAATCCCTGTCTGGCCAGGAAAAGCGCGTCCCTGCCGTGGCCGGCGCCGAGTTCCAGCACGTCATCGATGCCTGCGGCACCGAATCTCGCTACGGCCTGCTGCGCCGCGGCCGATGGCTCCAGTCCGTGCAGCTGCGGGCGTTTCGCGTACGCCGAGTCCCAACGCTCCTGCTGAGCTCTCGCGAGCTCGACATGCCCAGTGTTGCCTCTATGCATGGTGCTCCCCGTGTTCGTCACGCCGGTCTGGACGATCGGCAGACCGCGCCAGCCTACGTCAGAACTTTGAGTAGACGTACTCAAGCGGCGGGCCGTTCCCTGTCGGGACAGTGGAACGGACCCGAGGAGGACTCGATGCCGACCGCCGCCATCACCTGCCCCACCTGCCGCACCCAGCTGCGCCTGACGATCGAGCCGGCCCCTTATCCACAGCCTTACCCACAACCCGAACTCCGCCTCCCGGCCGCCCCGCCCCCTCCCCCCGAACCCCGGCCGGTGTCCGGGGCCCGCCCGCCGTACCCGACGACCTTCGGCGGTCCCCGCCCGCTCCCCCAACCCCCGACCGACCAGCCCTCAAGGCCCTCCAGGCCTTCCAGGATCCGCCGTCTGAGCCCTCAGGCCGCCCTCCTCACCCTCGGCGTACTCCTGCTCCTGGCAGCCGGCGTCACCTTCCTCGCCGTCAACTGGGACAGCCTCCCCGTCGCCGCCCAGGCCGCCATCATCGGAACCCTCGCCGCCCTATCCTTCGCCGGCTCGATCCCCGCGAGCCGCCGGAACCTGGCAGGCACCGCCGAAGCCCTCGCCATCCTCGGCACCGGTCTGCTCACCGTCGACCTGTACGGCGCCCGCGCCCTCGGCCTGATCCCATCGACCGCCGTCGACGGCTTCACCTACAGCGCGATCGTCTTCGCGACCATCGCCGTACTGGCCCTCCTGATGACCCGCCTCGCCCCCAAGGTCATCACGTACGGCGTCACCACGGTCATCGCCGCTCAACTCCCGATCCCGCTCGTCCTGATCGACCGCGCGAGCCTCCCGGTCCTCCTCGGCGCGCTCCTGGCCCAGGTCGTCAGCACGCTGTTCCTCTCGGCGACGGGCACCGCGATCGTCCGCCGTACCGGATCCATCACGGCCGCCATCGTCTTCTGCGGCATCCTCGTAGCCGGCATGACCCGCACGCTCCTGGGCCTCCTCACCACGACCACCTTGTCCATCACGATCGCGACCGCCGCCATCGTCTGCGCCGCCGCCGCGACCGGCGTCGCGATCCTCCACAAGCGCCCACTCCCCACGGCACTCCCCTCCGGCCTCGGCGAATGCGTCTGTGCCGCGGCCGCCGCCTTCGCGGTCGCCACCACGCTCCCGCAACTCCCCGGCCCGAGCCGCTGGTTCACCACAGCACTCGCCACGGCCCTCGCCATCATCGAGCTCGTCGCAGCCCGCCGTACCGGCAAGCTCGCCGTCATCCTGCACAGCACAACCATCACGGTCGCCGCCTTCGACATCACCTACTGCCTGGTCACGGGGGACATCCGCCAACTCGGCTACCTCGCCGCGATCCTCGCCGTACTGGCGGTTCTCGCTGCCGTCCGCAAACTCACCGACCCCGTCCCGACCGCAGCCGTCGCCAGCCTGAGCGCCCAGCTCGCGATCGTCCTGTTCGCGTTCGACGGGTACGTCGACACGTGGCCGGCCGCCGTCGCCCTAGCCGCCGTGGCCGCGATCGGCATCGCCGTCACCTGCTCGTACGTCGGCAAGCCGCTGGAACCCGTCCTGCTCACCACCGCCGCCTGCGCCGCCGTACTGGCCGAGATCGCTGCCGTGGCGGCGTCCCCCTACACCGCAACTGGCGTAGTCCTGACGATCGTCGCCGCCCCGCTGATTGCCTACGGCATGAACCCGCGCCGCCGCCCCACCCTGCTACAGGCCGCGCTCCTGCTCATCATCGCCAACACCGCCTTCATGCTCGGCGCCGACGCACACACCCTGGAGTGGTACACCGTCCCGCCGGCCCTGATCCTGCTGACCGTCGGCATCGTTGCCTGGCGCAACCAACCGAGCTGGGCCTTCCTCGGTCCCGGCCTGATGCTCGGCCTCGCTCCCTCCGCCCTGATCGCCGACACCACCGACAACTGGCTCCGCGCAACGCTCGTGGTGGCCGCCGCAGTCCTCCTCGTCCTGATCGGCGTCCGCCGATCCCTCCAGTCCCCCTTCATCATCGGCTCCGCCGCCATAGCCAAGATCGCCATCGCCCAGTTCCTGGAAGTAGCCCCCTTGATCCCCCGCTGGATCACCCTCGCCACCGCCGGCCTGATCCTCCTCACCACCGGCGCAACCTACGAACGCCGCCTAACCCAAGCCAAACAAGCCACCCGCTGGATATCGAACCTCCGCTAACTCAAACGCTTGCCACGACGCGCTGGACAACCCACCGCCGCACAGTCCGCACCGCATACTGAAACTGCTGACTAGTGCCTCGTCAAGCAACGTTGGGTAGGTAATCGGGTCGGCGGATTTTGGAGTCGACGGCGTAGTGGCGTTTGGGCTGGGCGTGTCTGTTGTT
>NZ_SNWS01000031.1:0-36698 GCF_004362255.1 Kribbella sp. VKM Ac-2571 | reverse complement strand
CCTTCTAGCCCAAGGGTTCGAGGCCATCCTCTCCACCAACAGCACCCATCTCAGGCACCGCCACGCGGCGACTTTTTCAGGTCGAAGTAGCTAGAGCTTCACACCCAGCAACGCATCGCAGGCCTGGGCGATCAGCGCGGGGGCCTCGTGGTCGTCACCTTCGGCCTCGGCCCACGCGTCCACGGCAGCCAGTGCACCCGCGCTGTCCAGGTCGTTGGTCAGTGCCGCCCGTACGGCGTCCACCGCAGCCGCTCCGTCCGGCCCGGAGCCGCGTCCGACCGCACCCCGCCAGACATCGAGTCGCGCCTGCGCATCGGTGAGGTCGGACGGCATCCAGAACCAGTCCGTCCGGTAGTGGTGCGTGAGCAGTGCAAGCCGGATCGCCATCGGGTCAGCGCCTGCGAGCCGCTCTTTCGAGACCAGCACCAGGTTGCCCTTGGACTTCGACATCTTCTCGCCGTCGAGACCGACCATCGCCTGATGCACGTAGGCGCGCGCGAACGGGTGCTGCCCCGTCGCGACCTGCGCGCCGCTGGCGGACATCTCGTGGTGCGGGAAGATCAGGTCCGAGCCACCGCCCTGGACGTCGAACGACATCCCGAGGTACTTCAGCGCGATCGCCGAGCATTCGACGTGCCACCCCGGCCGGCCGCGCCCGAGCGCCGAGTCCCAGGCCGGCTCCCCCGGCCGCTCGTGCCGCCACAGCAGGCTGTCCAGCGGGTCCTGTTTGCCCTCACGGTCCGGGTCGCCGCCGCGCTCCGCGAACAGTTCGCGCATCGTGTCGCGGTCGTAGTTCGACACGCCGCCGAACGCCGGGTCGGCCTTCACGGCGAAGTACAGGTCGCCGTCGACGGAGTAGACCGCGCCGGCGCGGCGCAGGTCCTCGACCGCGCTCGCGACCAGGTCGATCGATTCGACCACGCCGATGTAGTGCTGCGGCGGAATCACCCGCAGCGCGGTCATGTCGTCGCGGAACAGTTGGATCTCCCGCGCCGCGAGGTCGGTCCACTCGACGCCGGTCTCGGTCGCGCGCTCCAGCAGCGGGTCGTCGACGTCGGTGATGTTCTGGGTGTACGAGACGTCGTACCCGGCGTCCCGCCAGAGGCGGTTGATCAGGTCGAACGTGACGTACGTCGCGGCGTGGCCCATGTGGGTGGCGTCGTACGGCGTGATGCCGCAGACGTACATGCGGGCGGTCCCGCCGTCGGTCGGCGGCACCTCGACCAGACCGCGCGAGGCGGTGTCGTAGAGGCGTAGCCGCCGGGCGGGCCCGGATACGACCGGGATGTCTGGTTTCGTCCACGCCTGCATGTGTCGGAGCTTATGCCAGTCCGATTTTCAATGACGCGACACGGTTCCACTCTTTGGTCCGGAGCTCGGCGTGCACCCTGTCGGCCGATAGCCTCGCGAGCGATGAGTACAGACTTCAGCCCCGAGCTCCAGTCGTACGGCGGCTGGATCGCCGCGGCCGCGATTCAGCAACAGGACCTGTTCAACGACGTGGTCGGAGCGGACTCACTGCAGGCCGACCTCGACGCGCGGACGCTCGGCGGAGAGCGTGGCGTACTTCACGGGATCTCGCTGCTCGGCAGCTTCTCCGAACTCGACCGGACCTGGCTGTGGGGCTGGGCGAACCCGGGCTTCGGGCCGGACGCGCCCGCGGTCGCCCCGACGCTCGCGATCCGTGAGTTCGGCGAGCGGCACGGGATCGGCGAGTTCACCACCGACAGCCCGGATCTGAGCGGCTTCGAGCAGCCGGCCCAGGCGGCGATCACGCTCGCGATCACCGCCGGCTCCGTCCTCGGCGGCCGTGGCGTCTGGTCGACCGCGATCAACGAGGGCCGCGGGCACGTGTACCTGCACGTCGCCGACGAGCAGCTCCCGCAGGCCGGGTTCGACGCGATCGCCACGCCGCGCCTGCTGATGACCGCGATCAGCGTGTTCCCCGCCGATCACCGGCAGGTCGTCCGCGGCTACTTCCACCACTTCGGCCTGCAGTACGACGAGGGCCCGGACGCGATCCGCGGTACGGCGCCGAACGGCAGCACGATCGTCGTCGAGTTCGACGAACTGGGCCGGCTCGGCAACGTCGGCGTGCAGCCGAAGGCTTAGAACGCCGGCCAGGGAATCGCGGGCCATTCGTCGCTGGGGTACGGAAAGGTACCGGTCTTCAGCAGGGTCGAGCAGCGTTCCCGGGTCGCGGTCAGCTCGACGGCGGTGACGAGCTCGCACAGTTGTTGCCCGAGGCCACCAGCCAGTTGATCCGCAAGCCGCCGTACGTCGTCCAGCAGGCCGGGCGGAATGGGTTCACCGGCCCAGCCCCACAGGACCGTACGGAGCTTGTCGTCGGCGTTGAACGTGACGCCGTGGTCCACGCCGTACACCCGGCCGTCGCCCGGGTTCAGCACGTGGCCGCCCTTGCGGTCGGCGTTGTTGACCACGGCGTCGAACACGGCCATCCGCCGCAACGCGTCGTTGTCGGCGTGTACGAGCGTGACCGGGTTGTGGCGGCCGTCGAGCGCGTCCAGGACACCGACCCACCCGTCGGGCACGCGGCCCTGCGGCACGATGTCGACCAGCTCGGTCTCCCCCGGGCCGAGCTCGGCCTCGTCGATCCACAACTGGACCATGCCTTCGCCGAGCGGCCCGTCCCGCAACAGTGTCGGCGGTACGACCGACCAGCCGAGCGCCTCGGACACGACGTACGCCGCGAACTCGCGCTGGGCGAGGGTGCCGTCTGGGAAGTCCCACAGGGGCCGCTCCCCCTCGATCGGCTTGTAGACGACGGTGGCGGTCTCACCGTCCAGGCTGACCGAGCCCTGGTACGTACCGTTCGACGCGGCGACCAGGCGACCGTGCAGCGACAGCTCCCCTAGAGCGAGGAGCTCGGGGTTGACCATCATTCCGGCAGGTGCCTGCGGTAGCCGTTGGCCCGCGGGCAGATGTGGCCGTCGGCGTCGATCGGCCGGCCGCAGAACGGGCAGCTCGGGCGTCCGGACGCGACCAGCGCGACCGCCCGCCGGGCGAACGCGCGGGCCTGCTCCTCGGTGATCCGGACGATGAACACCTCGGCGTCGTCGGAGTCCATCGCGGCGGTGACCGGGTCGGTCTCCTCCAGGTCGGCCTGCTCGCCGGTGACGACCGCGAACACCTCGATCACCACCCGCTCGGCGTCGGCCTCCCACGCCAGCGTCATGGTGCCGGCCCGGAACTCCTCCTCGATCGGCTGCTCCAGCGGGGCGGTGTCGTCACTCGCCGTCTGCGTGACCGGCTCGCGGTCGAAGCGCCGCGCGACCTCGTCCAGCATCACGTCGAGCCGCTCCGCGAGCGCCATCACCTGTTCCTTCTCGCACGCCACCGACGTCAGCCGGTGCCCGGCCCGGGCCTGGAGGAAGAACGTCCTCGCACCGGGTTCCCCCACGGTGCCGGCGACGAACCGCTCGGGGTCGTCGAAGGAATGCACAACTCGCGCCATACCTATGACCCTACTAACGTCCGCCGACGACCGCGTCCGAGGACTGCTTCTTGGGCTTGCCTTTCGCTGACGGCTTAGGGATCAGCGACGCCAGTTCGCTGCCGGAGTCGTTCAGCCGGACCAGGAACGGGCGGGTCGCGGTGTAGGTGATGATCGTCGTCGACGCGGTGTCCACGACGATCCGCTGGAACGTGTCCAGGTGCTGACCGAGCGCGTCCGCGACGATCGCCTTGATCACGTCGCCGTGCGAGACCGCGACCCAGATGGCGTTGGGCCCGTGGCTTTTCGCGACGAGCGCGTCGTGCGCCCGGACGGCGTCGACACCGCGCTGCTGCATCGCCCGCATCGACTCGCCGTTCGGGAACGTGACGGCCGACGGGTGCTGCTGCACGACGGCCCACAGCGGGTCCTTGGCCAGCGTGGCGATCTTCTGCCCGGTCCAGTCGCCGTACCCGCACTCGGTCAGCCGGCGATCCGTTGCCGGACGCAACCCGTCGTGCTGCTTGGCGATCGCGGCGGCGGTCTGCTTGCAGCGCTCGAGCGGTGAGGTGACGATCGCGGCCAGCGGCAGTTCGGCCAGCCGCTGCGCGACCGCCGCGGCCTGCTGTACGCCGGTGTCGTCCAGCTTCACGCCCGGCGTACGACCCGCCAGCGTGCCGGACGTGTTCGCGGAACTACGACCGTGGCGAACCAGAATCACGGTGGGCATGAGGAGCACGTTATCCCGTCGGCACAAGTCGTGGTGCCATGATGGGGGCGTGATCGTGGACTGCGGGGTGTACGCCGCCGGGGAGCGGCAGGACCTGCCCAAGGATCCCGAGACGGTTGCCCAGGCCATCGACGAGCGCGCCGACAGCTTCGGCTGGATCGGTCTGCACGAGCCGTCGGACGCCGAGATGGAGCGGGTGCAGAACCTGTTCGGTCTGCACGATCTGGCCATCGAGGACGCGCTGCAGCTCCACCAGCGACCCAAGGTGGAACGGTTCGGCGACACGCTCCTCGTCGTACTGCGGACACTCTGGTACGTCGACGAGGGCGACGCCGTCGAGACGGGACAGGTGACGGCCTTCGTCGGACCGCGGTACGTCGTGACCGTGCGGCACGGGGAAGGCGGCGGACTCGCCACCACCCGGCACGAACTCGAGGCCCGCGCCTCGATGCTCGGGCACGGCCCGTCCGCGGTGCTCTGGGCGATCTCGGACGCGATCGTGGACGACTACGAGCGGGTCGCGCAGCAGGTCGAGATCGACGTCGACGAGATCGAGTCGTCGGTGTTCTCCCCCGAGCGGACCAGCGACGCCGAGCGGATCTACCGGCTGAAGCGCGAGGTGCTGGAGATGCGCCGCGCGATCGACCCGCTGCGGGAGCCGATGGAGCAGTTCGCGCACGGGATGGCCGGGCTCGGCCCGAAGGCGAGCCCGTTCTTCCGCGACGTCGCCGACCACCTCAGCCGGGTCTCCGACCAGGCCGAGGCGATCGACACCCTGCTCACGTCCGCCCTCAACGCGCATCTCGCCCGCGTCTCGGTCCAGCAGAACGACGACATGCGCAAGATCTCCGCCTGGGTCGCGATCGCCGCCGTACCGACCATGCTGGCCGGCATCTACGGCATGAACTTCGACAACATGCCGGAGCTCCGCTGGCACTTCGGGTACTACGCCATCCTGCTGCTGATGGCACTGGTCTGCGTCACCATGTACCGCTTCTTCCGCAAGGTCGGCTGGCTCTAGGTCCTAGGTCGCCGTGATCGTGCTCGTTGCCAGGAGGATGACGAGCACGATGCCGAGCAGGACGCGGTAGAAGGCGAAGACCTCGGTGGAGTGCTTGGCCACGAAGCGCAGCAACCAGGCGACCGACGCGTACGCGACCACGAAGCTGACGACCGTGCCGACGATCAGCGGTACGACGCCGACGTCGCCGTTGAGCGCGTCCTTCAACTCGTAGATGCCCGCCCCGACCAGGGCCGGAATGCCCAGCAGGAACGCGATCCGGGTGGCGGCGACCCGGTCGAGCCCGCGGAACAGGCCGGCCGAGATCGTCGCACCGGACCGGGACACGCCGGGGATCAGCGCGAGGCACTGCACCACGCCCATCACGATCGCGTCGACGAGCGTGATGCGGGTGAGCGGGCGCGCCTTCGAGCCCAGCCGCTCGGCGGCGACCATGAAGAACGACCACCCGATCAGCGCGCCGGCCACCCACCACAGGCTGCGCAGCGGGCCGGAGATCAGGTCCCGGGCCAGGAAGCCGACGATCACGATCGGCAGCGAGCCGACGATCACGTACCAGCCCATCCGGTGGTCGAACTCGCCGCGGTACTCCGGTTTCGCGAGCCCTCGGACCCAGGCGATCGCGATCCGCCGGATGTCCTTCCAGAAGTACAGCACCACCGCCGCGATCGCCCCGATCTGGATCACTGCGGTGAACCCGGTGATCGACGGGTCGTCGATCTTCAGCCCGAGCATCTTCGACACGATCGTCAGGTGCCCGGTGCTGGAGACCGGCAGGAATTCGGTCAGGCCCTCGACGATGCCGAGGATGATGGAGTCCCAGATCGTCATCAGTTGCCGACTCCGGACAGCTCCAGAGCCTCGGCGGCGGTCCGCAGGTCGGCGATCCGCTGCAGAGGCGTCGACGCGAACGGCGTCAGCGCGACCGTCGTCGCCCCGGCCTCGGCGTACGCCGTCAGCTTGTCCGCCATCCGCGCCTTGTCCCCGAGCAGCGAGATCGAGTCCAGGAACCCGAACGGTACGGCGGCCATCGCCTCGCGGTGCTTCTTGTCCAGGTACAGGTCCTGGATCTGTTTCGCCTCCTCGGCATACCCCATCCGGACCGCGAGCGCGTTGTAGAAGTTCTTCTCCCGGCTGCCCATGCCGCCGATGTACAAGGCGGCGTACCCACGGACCGGGTCGGCCGCCGCCTGGATGTCGGCACCGGTCATCAGCGGGGTGGTGACGACGACGTCGAAACCGTCGAGGTCCTGCTGACGGACGGCACGGCCCGTCTTGATGTGGTTCAACTGCTCTCCAAGGAAGCCTGGGTCGTTGAGGATCCCGAGCCAGCCGTCGGCGATCTCACCGGCCAGCTCGAGGTTCTTCGGGCCGACCGCGGCCAGGTACACCGGCACGTGGTCGCGGATCGGCCGCACGGTCAGTTTCAGCGCCTTGCCCGGCCCGTCGGGCAGCGGCAGGGTGAAGTACTTGCCCTCGTACGCCACTGTCTCGCGCCGCAGGGCCGCGTTCACGATGTCAACGTACTCACGGGTCCTGAGCAGAGGCTGAGAGAACCGCACGCCGTGCCAGCCCTCCGAGACCTGCGGCCCGGACACGCCGAGACCGAGCCGGAACCGGCCGTTCGACAGCCGGTCCAGGGTGGCCGCCGTCATCGCCGTCATCGCCGGCGTCCGGGCCGGGATCTGGAAGACCGCCGCGCCGACGTCGATGGTGGTCGTCTGGGCGGCGATCCAGCTGAGCAGCGTCGCCGCGTCCGAGCCGTAGGCCTCCGCGGCCCAGGTGACCGAGAAACCGAGTGCCTCGGCCTCCTTCACCAGCCTCAGGTGGTCCAGATGGTCGTCGCCGCCGTAGACGAAGCCGATGTTGAGTCCGAGTCGCATGACTGGCGAGCCTAGCGAGCCGTTGTCGGTGGCCCGCAATAGGCTCGGTCCATGCAGCAGCGCTATCTCGGTCACAGTGGACTGGCGGTGAGCCGACTCGGGCTGGGCACCATGTCGTGGGGCCGGGACACCGACGAGCACGAGGCCCGCGAGCAGCTCGCCGCGTTCGTGTCCGCCGGCGGCACGCTCATCGACACCGCCGCGGCGTACGGCGACGGCGACAGCGAGCAGCTGATCGGGTCGCTGATCGGCGACGTGGTGGACCGCGACGACCTGGTGATCGCGACCAAGGCCGGGTTCAGCGTCCGCCGCGGCGAGCGGATCACCGACACCTCCCGCGGCGCGCTGCTGCGCGATCTCGAGGGCTCGCTGCGCCGGATGAACGTCGACCACATCGACCTCTGGCAGCTGCACACCTGGTCCGACGACGTGCCGCTGGAGGAGACGCTCTCCGCGCTCGACCACGCCGTCAGCTCCGGCAAGGTGCGGTACGTCGGCATCTCGAACTACGCCGGCTGGAAGGCGGCCCGCGCCGTCACCTGGCAGCAGGCCTGGCCGGGCCGCGCGGTCCCGGTCTCCAACCAGGTCGAGTACTCGCTGCTCGCCCGGGACGCCGAGCTCGACGCCATCCGCGCGGCCGCCGGCCTCGGGATCGGGGTCCTCGCCTGGTCGCCGCTCGGCCGCGGTGTGCTGACCGGGAAGTACCGCACGGGCATCCCCGCGGACTCCCGCGCGGCGTCTCAACATCTGTCGAGATTCGTCGACCCCTACCTCGACGCGCGGGCTTCGGGCATCGTGGAAGCGGTCGCACGAGCCGCCGACGGGCTCGGCTGGACCCCGCTCGAGGTCGCCCTGACCTGGGTGCGGGACCGGCCGGGTGTGTCGGCGGCCATCGTCGGGGCCCGGACGGCACTGCAACTGAAGTCTGTGCTGGGTGTGGAGGAGCTCACATTGCCGCCCGCCATCGCGGCGGCATTGGAGGATGTTTCCTGAAGCTGTAGTTGTTGGAGGTGTGGATGGCCGAGTACGAGCTGCAGCAGTTCGAGGTGTCCAGGACGGAGTCCCGCGGTGCGGTGCGCAAGCTGCTCACCGAGCACGCGGAGTACGGCGGGTGGGAGCTGGCCCGTCTGCGTCGCTATCCCGACGGTTCACGCCGCGTGTGGTTGCGGCGCCGCATCATCCGCGTGATGCGGACCCTCTGATCCTGGCCTGACGTCAGCGGCCCAGAAGTTCTGGGCCTTTCTACCGGCGCAATATCTCTGCAACAGAGGTATTCTCGATCATGTGACCGAGGTTCTCGCCGAGGAGCTGCTCGCGGCCATCGGACTGGTGCGGCGGCACCTGCGCCGATCCGTCGGGCGGCCGTTCCCGCTGTCCGCACTGACCGACTCCCAGGCCGAGCTGGTCCGGACCGTCCGCCGCAATCCGGGCATCTCTGTCGCCGAGGCCGCCGCCGAACTCGGCCTGGTCGCGAACACGGTGTCGACCCTCGTCGGCCAGCTCACAGAGCGCGGGCTCCTGCAGCGCACTCCCGACGAGTCCGATCGCCGGGTCGCGCGGTTGACGCTCACGGATCCGGCCCGCGAACAGGTCGAGGCCTGGCGCGATCGCCGTACGGCGCTGGTCACCCGGACGCTCGACGATCTGACGACGGACGAACGTGACGCGTTGCGATCGGCGCTGCCCGTTCTCGCCGTACTGGCCGAACGCCTGCACCCCTTGGAAGACCAGCAACGGAAGGTGGGCGCATGAGTGCAGAACCCCCGCCGGCGGTTGAGGTCGCCGGGCTGAGTCATCGGTTCGGTGATCAGGTTGCGGTCGATGACCTCGACCTGACGGTCTCCCTCGGCGAATGCTTCGGCCTCCTCGGGCCCAACGGCGCAGGCAAGACGACGACACTGCGCGTGCTGAACACGCTCTATCCGCCCCAGTCCGGCACGGTCCGCATCTTCGGCCTCGACGTCCGCACCGCCGCGATGTCCGTACGGCGCCTGCTCGGTTACGTCCCGCAACAGCTGTCCATCGAGGGAGCGCTCTCCGGACGAGAGAACGTTTCCTGGTTCGCGCGGCTGTTCGACGTACCGCGGCGTGAACGGGCGGCGCGGGTGGACGAGGTCCTGGAGATCGTCGACCTCACGGATGCGGCCGACCGGCTCGCGTCGACGTACTCCGGCGGCATGGTGCGGCGGCTCGAACTCGCGCAGGCGCTGGTCAACCGGCCGGCGCTGCTCGTGCTGGACGAGCCGACGGTCGGGCTCGATCCGGTGGCGCGGGACTCGGTGTGGGCGCGGGTGCAGGAGATGCAGGAGCGGTACGGGATGACCGTGCTGCTGACCACGCACTACATGGAGGAGGCCGACATCCTCTGCGACCGCGTGGCGTTGATGCACCTCGGCCGGCTGCGCGCCGTGGGTACGCCGAACGAGTTGAAGGCCGAGCTCGGTCCGAACGCGAGCCTCGAGGACGTGTTCCGGCACCACACCGGCGAGAGCCTCGAAGGTCAGGCGAAGGGAGGACTGCGCGATGTCCGTGGCACCCGCCGCACCGCCCAGCGCATGGGTTGAATCGCGGCCGCGAGCCGTGCTCCGGCTGTTCTCCAGGATCGGAACGTTCTGCCTCATCGAGCTGCAGAAGCTCCGGCACGACCGGACCGAGCTGCTCACGCGAGCGATCCAGCCGGTGTTGTGGCTGGTGATCTTCGGGCAGACGTTCAGCCGGATCCGGGCGATCCCGACCGGCGACGTCCCGTACCTGGACTATCTCGCGCCCGGGATCATCGCGCAGTCGGCGCTCTTCGTGGCCATTTTCTACGGGATTCAGATCATCTGGGAACGTGACGCCGGGATTCTCACGAAGCTGCTGGTCACACCGTCCCCGCGTTCGGCGATCGTCGCCGGGAAGGCGTTCGCGGCCGGCGTCCGCACGATCTCCCAGGTGATCGTCGTTCTCATTGTCGCGGCGTTGCTCGGCGTCAGTCTCACGTGGAATCCGCTGAAGTTGCTCGCCGTTCTCGCGGTCGTGGTCCTCGGCGCTGCGTTCTTCTCCTGCCTCTCGATGACGATCGCCGGTCTGGTCCTGCGCCGCGACCGCCTGATGGGCATCGGCCAGGCGATCACGATGCCGCTGTTCTTCGCGTCCAACGCCCTCTATCCGGTCAGCCTGATGCCCGGCTGGCTGCGCGCCCTGTCACACGCCAACCCGCTGACCTACGAAGTGAGCGCTCTCCGAGGTCTCCTGATCGGCCAGCCCAGCAACTATCTCCTCGACTTCACTGTCCTGATCGTCGCCGCCGTCGCCGGCATCTGCGCGGCTGCCGCTCTCATGGGGCGTCTCGCGCGGTAGAGCGCGTTCAGAGCTCGTGGCGGACCCAGACATTGGGTTCTACGTAGACCGCGTGGTTGTGTTCGACGTCCACGTGGACGGGGACGAGAGCCTTGGGTACGACGACGTCGCCGGTGGTGTCGAACGGGAGGCCGGTCCAGCTGCGCCACTCGTCCAGGCTGCCCGCGATCACCATCGAGTGTGGGGCGACCTGGACGATCGTGGCGCCGGCCTTCACGTGGACGCGCAGCCACGGGTCCTGCGGCAGGCCGTCGGGTCGGAGTTGCTCGACGTACTCCGTCATCGGCTGGTGTACGTCGGTCTTGCCGTTCGGTCGGACCGGGGCGTAGAGCGCGGCGTGGCCTTTCGCCTTCACGGCCTCGCGCATTGCCGCGAGCATGGCGTGGGACAGGCCGCGGCCGAGGTGGGACGGTCGGATCAGGATCTCCAGGGCGCTCGAGGCAGTCGGCGTACGGTCGTTGCGGAGGTCGTGGAAACCCCAGTGCAGCACGCGATCCCAGCCGCCGGCCGGTAGCTCGGTGCGGTTCTCGTCCGGGAACACGAACGGAATGCTTCGGCCGTGCGCGACCAGTTCGCCGTTCTCGGTCGCGACCACGCACTGGTCCGGGAAGTGCACCGGGACCTGACTCATGAACGCGTTTCCGATCGGGTCGTTGTGCATGAACGTCGGCCACGCGTCGGCGAACTCGTCCATCCGCTTCTGGTACTCAGGCCGCTCGGCCAACGTGGTGATCACGATCTCGGACATGGGCTGCAGTCTGGCACCGAAGCAGGACCATGACGGCGACGGCCGCGGTGACGAGGCCGGATCCGATCAGCGCGATCTCGGCTCCGACAGCGCCGATGATCGGTCCTCCGACGAGCATCCCGGCCGCACTCCCGGAGTTCACGACGACGCTCTGCCCGGAGAGCAACGCCCGTCGCTCGGCTCCCGCCGACGACCGGGTGATGAGAACGGAGATCGCCGCGATCCCGATCACCACGGTCACCCCCGAGAGCGCGCCCATCACGGCGACCACGGGCGGTGTCGTCCACACGCCCATTCCGACCCAGCACAACCCGCTCCAGGCCCACGCCATCGAGGCGGTCACCACCGGCCGGGTACGCCGTACCACTGCCAACGACACCGCAGTCCCGAGGAGCGACCCGACGCCGTACCCGGTCATTCCCGCCGCCAGGTAGATCCCCGGCTGCCCGCGCTCCTCCCCCAGCACCGACAGCCCCAACGTGAACGCGAACCAGGTGACGCACCCCGTTCCCCGGACTGCCCAGCCGTACGCGACCTCGGGCCGTCCGCGCAGACTGCCCCGGATCGACGGCGTCACCACACCTTCGGGCGCACGCTCGGCCCGGACGCTGCACGCCAGTAACCCGGCGCCGGCAACGGTCGCGGCCTCGACCCACAACAACCCGCTCGTCAAGCCAGTCGACACCGCCAAGGCACCGACAGACGGACCGATCAGCATCCCCACGCGGCGTAGTCCGTCTTGCCAGGTCAGCAGCTGCACCGCCCGGCCGGCACCCCATCGGTCGCCGGTGTCGGCGAGCAACGCCGAGCGTCCCGGGTTCGACAAGGCGTCGCCGCAGCCGAGGAGCAACCCGCTCATGATCAGGAGCTCCGGAGACAGGATCCCCAGCCCGGCCGCGGCCGGCACTGACGCCAGAGCGATCGCGGACACCAGCGCGACGACCGCAAGCCGCGGCCCCGAGTCCACCCACTGCCGCGCCTTGCGCGCCCACCACGGCGACAACAGCACGGGCACCCCGGCCGCACCAGCAACGAGTCCGGTCGCCGCCACCGATCCCGTTTCCCGGAGGATCACCAAAGGCAGGGCGACCTGAGAGATCCGGAACGCGAAGTCCGCCGTACCGCCTCCCGCCAGCAACGCCAACGCCTCGGATCTCGCTTTCATACCTTGAATTCTTGGCGTTTCCCGCCGCCTCAGGTAGCCGGCACGACTTGCATACATGCCATAGGCTCAACCTATGGCCTCATTACCATCGGTCGAGGACCTGCGACTGGTCCAAGCCGTCGCCCGGACCGGCGCCGTCGGCACTGCGGCCCGCGAACTCCGCATCTCCCAGCCCTCGGCGTCCCAACGCCTCGCCCGGCTCGAACGCCTCTGCGGCACCAGACTGTTCGAGCGCGACACCCGCGGCGCCCGTCCCACCGCGGCCGGCGCCGAACTCAGCCGTCGTGCCGACCACATCCTCGGTCACCTCGAGGAGGTGTACGACGCCACGCGCGCCGCCGCCGTCACGCAGCGCCTCGTGATCGGGACGTTCGCCAGCCTCGCGCCGATCCTGTTCCCGGTCCTCGACGCCGACCTTCCCGACCTGGAGATCCAGCAGCAGGTCGACCACGGCCACTTCCTGGTGGAACGCGTCGCCGAGGGCACCATGGACGCCGCGTTCATCGCCATCGCGGACCAGATGACGCTCCCCCGCGGCACCGCCGCGCGCCGCGTCGGCCGCGACGAACTGGTCCTGTTCGTACCGCCCGGCGCCCGCCCACCCGGCCGCGGCCGCCGACCCCTGAAAGATCGCCAGATCGCGTTCTCCACGTACGACCGCGGCTCCGAGGAGATCCACGCCCGCCTGGCCGCCCAAGGCGCCGTCCCGCGCCGCGGCGTCACCCTCAGCACCACCGTCGCCATGGCCCGCCGCAGCTCCCACCTGGCCCTCGTCCCTCGCAGCGCCCTGGCCACCGAACTCCGCCCCGGCGAACACCTCACCCCCGCGCCCTTCCACTACCGCCTCACCCTCTCCGTGGTCACCACCCCCACCCCGCCCAAGCCCCTGATCACCCACCTCCCGCACCTCCGCGCCACCCTCAACCTCTCGTAATCTCAGGACGATCTGACCGGTAGTGGTCATCGCCGTTGACCGCGGGTCGCCGGTCGCTGTGGGGTGAAGAGCATGGCGACCGTCGACGACGTACGACGACAGTTCCGGAACCCGCCGCCCGAGGGGCGGCCGATGATGCGCTGGTGGTGGTTCGGACCATCCATCGAGCGAGACGAAATCGACCGCGAGCTGGAAGCCATGGCCGCGGCCGGCCTCGGCGGAGCCGAGGTCGCGTTCGTCTACCCGATGGGACCGGTGACGGCGCCGTTCGGGTCGCCCGAGTTCCTCGAACTGGTCGGCCACGCGGCGCGGACGGCGCGACGGCTCGGCTTGCGGTTCGACGTGACACTCGGGAGCGGGTGGTCGTTCGGCGGTGCGCACGTCGGGCCCGAGCACGCGGCACGGCAGTTGCACTGGGACCGCCGCGAGATCGGTGCCGCCGCGTACGACGTACCGATCGTGGCCGCGTGGCCCGGTGACGAGTTCGTCGCGGCGTACGTCAGCGACGGGTCGGCCGGGGCGCCGTCGTCGTACGTCGAGGTGCCGGTGAGCGACGGGATCATCCACGTACCGGCCGGCGGTCAGCCGCGCGAGGTACTGATCGCAACGTCGCGCGTGACCGGGCAGCAGGTGAAGCGGACCGCCGTGGGAGCCGAGGGACTGACGCTCGACCACTACTCGGCCGCCGCCGCTCAGGTACACATCAGGCAGGTCGCCGAACCCTTGCTGCTCGCGGCCACGCCGGAGCTCCTCGGGTCCGTGTTCTGCGACAGCCTCGAGGTGTACGGCGGGGACTGGACGCCGGGGATCTTCGACGAGTTCGTGAAGCGGCGCGGATACGAGCTGCGGGCGCGGCTCTTCGAACTGCTCGTAGACACCGAGGGCTCACGGCAACTGCGGATCGACTTCGGGCGGACGCTGTCGGAGCTGTACGAGGACAACTTCCTGAAGGTGTTCCAGCAATGGGCGGCCGGACACGGCGTACCGTTCCGGATCCAGAGCTACGGCGAGCCGCCGGCGACGATGAGCAGCTACCGGCACGCCGACCTGTTCGAAGGCGAAGGCTGGGGATGGACGCGCATCCCCGAGACCCGCTGGGCGTCGTCGGCCGCGAACCTCTACGGCCGGTCGGTCGTGTCCGCCGAGGTGTGGACCTGGGTCCACTCGCCGTCGTTCCGCGCGACGCCTCTGGATCTCCAAGGCGAGGCTCACGAACACTTCCTCTCGGGCGTCAACCAGCTCATCGGTCACGGCTGGCCCTACTCGCCGACCGACGGGCCCGGGCTCGGGTGGATCTTCTACGCCGCGGGTGCACTCGACGAGCGGAACCCATGGTGGCCTTCGGCAACCGCTCTCTTCCGTTCACTCCACCGTCTCTCCTGGCTGCTCCAGCAGGGCACGCCGGTCCGGCCGGTGAAGATCTACATCCCGGCATCCGACGCGTACGCCGCCGTACGCACGGGGCACGCCGAGCCGCTCAACCTCTACCGCGTCGCCCGCCGGCTGATCCCAGAGAGCGCTCCCCGAACGATCCGGGAGGCCGGACTCGACTTCGACCTGATCGACGACGACGCGCTCGAGGTACTCGATCCCGCTGACGCACAGCTGGTCGTCGTACCCGAAGGAACCACGACACCGCCGGAAACCCAACGCTGGCTGGATGCTGTCGTCGCAGCCGGCGGAAAGGTGATCACCGACGTCGACACCCTCGCCGACAACCTTCCGGCCCCGCCGCTCACTCCCCAGCAGGACGTAGGAGTGGTCCACCGGCGCCTCGACGACGGCGACTTCTACTTCGTCGCCAACACCGGACCGGAGATCCGCACCCTCACCTTCGACCAGTCGCTGGAACACTGGAGGGCGCTCTCTGACGACATTGCAGTCACCCGGACCATCACCCTTCACCCCTACGAGTCAGCGGTCCTGATCCCCACCACCACGCCCGCAGAGGATGCGATCGCTCCGGCCCCACGGGTCCACGCACTTCAGACCGGGTGGTCGGTTGCCTTTGGCAATGACAGTCGCCCGGTCACGCTGCCGCACCGGTGGGAGGACGACCCGGCGCTGACGACGTACTCGGGTTCCGCGACGTACCGCACCGCGATCGAACTCCCGGAGACCACCGACCGCTTGCTGTTGGACTTCGGCGCGGGGGAACCGGTCGCACCCGACAGCGAGTCCTACCTCCCGAGCAACTCGTACCGCGCGCTCATCACCCCGCCCGTTGGAGTCGCCGCGGACATCTGGCTCAACGACACCCATTGCGGATCGCTCTGGGCACCGCCGTACCAGGTCGACCTCACGGCCGCCGCGCGACCGGGCGTGAACGAGCTGCGGATCGTCGTACACAACACCGCTGCGAACGCGCTCTCCGCCGATCACCACCTGCTCGAGGCGGCGGCCGACGTGACCGCGCGCTACGGGCGGCGGTTCGACCTCCAGCACATCGAGCACGCCGCCGACTACCTCGACTCCGGCCTGCTGACCGTGCCGAGGATCATCCGCCACCCCTGACCGTCAGGCCTGACCGTCAGGCCTGATCGAGGAACCTGTCCAGCACGCGCGACCCGAACTCGAGCGCCGAGGTCGGCACCCGCTCGTCGATGCCGTGGAACATGCCCATGAAGTCCAGGTCCGGCGGCAGCTGCAGCGGTACGAAGCCGAAGCACCGCACGCCCAGCCGGCTCCACGACTTGGCGTCGGTGCCGCCCGACATCAGCAGCGGTGCGAACCTGCTCTGCGCGTCCTCGGCCTGCACGCACGCCTTCATCGCTTCGACCAGACCGCCGCTGAACTCGGTCTCCAGCGCGATGTCCGTGACGACGGTCTCGCGCTGCACCTTGTCGCCCAGCAGCTCGTCGATGGTCGCGTAGAACTCGTCCTCGTACCCGGGCAGGAACCGCCCGTCGATGTGTGCCTCCGCGTCGCCGGGGATCACGTTCACCTTGTAGCCGGCGTTCAGCATCGTCGGGTTCGCGGTGTTGCGGATCGTGGCGCCGAACATCCGGCTGAAGCTGCCCAGCTTCGCCAGCGTCGCGGTCATGTCCTCCGGGTCGAGCTCGACCTCGAGCACGTCCTCGAGCGTCTTCAGGAACTCGCGGACGGTCGGCGTGACGCGAAGGGGCCACTCGTGCGAACCGATCCGCGTGACCGCCTCGACCAGGTTCGTGACGGCGTTGTCGGTGTTGACCATCGACCCGTGTCCCGCCGTACCACGGGCCTTGAGCCGCATCCAGTTCATGCCCTTCTCGGCCGTCTCGATCAGGTACAGCCGCAGGTCGTCCTTGACCGTGATGGAGAACCCGCCGACCTCGCCGATGCCTTCGGTGCAGTCGGCAACGGTGTCCGGGTGGTTGTTGATCAGCCACTGGGCGCCGTACACGCCGCCGGCTTCCTCGTCGGCCGTGAACACCAGCCGGACCGGACGCCGCGGCTTCACGCCGGCCCGCTGCCGCGCCCGCACCACCGACAGCACCATCGCGTCGAAGTCCTTCATGTCGACCGCGCCGCGACCCCACACGCATCCGTCGAAGATCTCCCCCGCGAACGGGTCGACCTTCCAGTCCTTCGGGTCGGCCGGTACGACGTCCAGGTGCCCGTGCACCAGCAGCGGGTCCGCACTCTGGTCCTCGCCGTCCCAGTGCGCGACCAGCGTCGCCCGCCCCGGCTCCGACTCGTAGATCGTCGACTC
Source organism: Kribbella sp. VKM Ac-2571 (assembly GCF_004362255.1). Lineage (NCBI taxonomy): Bacteria > Bacillati > Actinomycetota > Actinomycetes > Propionibacteriales > Kribbellaceae > Kribbella > Kribbella sp. VKM Ac-2571. Next base: position 19,730 of record NZ_SNWS01000031.1, on the reverse strand, counting down.
GATCCCGACCTCGTCCAGCTTCGCCGCGACGTACTCGGCCGCAACCCGCTCCCCGTTGCTCTTGCCGTTCCCGTAGTTCGTGGTGTCGATCCGGATCAGCTCACTGCAGAGCTCCACCACTTCGGCATCGGGCGCGTACGACGTACGGTCGCTGGAGGTCGTCATACGGGCCATCCTCCCCCACCGGGGAGGCCGAGGCGGACTCAGGTCAGGGTGATGTCGTCGCCGGAGACAGTGATCTGCTCCAGCGGCAGCGGGCGCGGCGCCGGGCCGGCCTTCACGGAGCCGTCGGTGATCGAGTACTTGCTGCCGTGGCAGTCACAGTTGATCGTGCCACCGGACACGCTCGCGACCGGGCAGCTCTGGTGCGTGCAGATCGAGCTGAACGCCTTGAACGTGCCCTTGACCGGTTGCGTCACCACGACTCGCTGCGGCGCGAAGATCTTCCCGCCGCCGACCGGGATGTCCTCGGTCTTGCCGAGCACGGTCTCGGCCGGCGCGGGCGGCGGCGTGGCCTTCGGCTCACCGTACTTCGCACACCCGGCCAGTGACGCGAGTCCGGCGGCGGTGAGGATCGTACGGCGACTGGGTGTGTCCACAGCGGGTCCCTTCAGCGGATGACGCCGAATGTGGCGAAGAACCACAGCGACGAAGTGAGCCACAGCCCGATCAGGCCGGTGAATACAGCCCCGCCGGCGACGGGCAGCAGCCAGGACGGCGCGTCCCTTCGGGTCAAGGTCAGCATCTTGACGACGAAGGCGCCGTAGAAGAAGCAGCCCAGCAGGGAGTGGATCAGTACGCGTGGTTCGCCGTACTGGAACCCCAACGCGTACAGGCAATGCGCGACGACCGGGAGGGTGACCGCGACGGCGGCGCGGCCTGACCAACGGTGCACCGGAGCCAGCCTGGCGCGGCCTCTGTACAGGGCGATTGCTGAGACGACCTGCAGTACGGCGAGTCCGAGAGCGAGAGTTGCCAGCCAGGTCTTCACTGCCTGGAAGCTGGAGAAGCCGGCGATGTTGATCGCGACGCCGGTGGGATCGTGGAGGCGGCCGTAGACGCCGAGTGCGACCGCAGCGGCGGTACCGGCCGCGAGTGGGATCCCGACCCTGCTCAACCGGTGCACCGGCGTCGTCGTCACATCCGCTCCTCAGAACGTCTCGTCACCGGTGATCGACTGCGCGGTCACCCGTACGCCGCCGACACTGGCGACCCCGCGCGCCGGGTCGAGCCGCGGTGCCGGGGCCGGCGTACCGTCGTTGTCGACGCCCACCTGACTGCCGTCCGGTAAGACGATCCATCCGATCGTCCTGCTCTTGCTCGCCGATCGGTACAGCCCGGCGGGCGGACCGGCCACATTGATCGCGAACCGCAGCGTGCGGCCGCGGAGCGTGAGAAAGCCGGTCGCACTCTTCGCGGCGACGGCGGCAATGAGGCGCTCGCCGGTGCGCGACCGCACGGCGACCTGGTTGTCGCGGAACGTCCCGGTCAGCCAGGCCTCGAGGCGCCGGCCGTCGCACACGTAGGCCACGGCTCGCCCGTTCTTCACGGCGATGGCGACTGTGGCTTCGCGCTCCGTTGTCTTGCCTGCGTACACAGCTGTCGGTCGGTTGGGCGTCGCTGGAGTCGTCGCTGGTGTTGCTGAGGGTGTTGCTGAGGGTGTGACTGTCGGTACGGTCGCCGGAGCCGGGGTGGTCGCCGTCGGTGTCGGGGTGGAGCCACCGGTGTGAGTGGGGTAGGTGTTGCCGTTGCCCGTGCTGTTGACCGTGCTGTTCACCGTGAGCAGGACGACGAGGCCCACGGCCGTGGCCGCGAGCGTCACCAGTGGACTGCGCCGCCCCATCTCGTCCCCCCGGCACGAGCATCCCGCCCGGCGCGCGGCCGGTCAACGGGTCCGGCGGGATCCGGGTACGTTGGATTCATGAAGGGCGATCGGGTCGAGATCGTCGTCGACACGGGCAACGGCGTCTCGTCGTACGAGATCATGGCCATGAAGGCGGGCCGCCGCGTCGAGATCTCCACCAGCCGCAACGTCACCGAGGTCGTCGAGGTGACCCGGTCCGGTACGCCGATCCGCACCGCCCGCTTCCTCTCCGCCCGCGTGATCGCCCTCGTCGAACATCCGGCGAGCGAACCGTCCGCCGACGGATCCCGGCCCGCCGGACATGAAGGTTGAGCAGGTCGTCGTCGACGCCCGCGGCGTACAACTGCCCGGGGAACTGGCCGTGCCGTCACCGGTCGCCGGGTTGGTGATTTTCGCGCATGGGAGCGACAGCAGCCGGCACAGTCCTCGCAACAAGTACGTCGCTCAGGTCCTCGACCGGTCCGGACTCGGCACCCTTCTGTTCGACCTCCTGACCCCGGAGGAGGCCCGGGATCGCCGGAACGTCTTCGACATCCCGCTACTGGCCGAGCGATTGACGGCGGCTCACGGGTGGGCCCGGCAGCGCCCCGGCCTCGGCGATCTCCCGGTCGGATATTTCGGTGCCAGCACCGGCGGGGCCGCCGCGGTGTGGTCCGCAGGCAGTGGCTTGGGTGACGGCGTGGGTGACGGTGGGCTTGGCCGCGCGAGTGACGTGGGCGCCGTCGTGTCGCGGGGCGGGCGTGTCGACCTGGCCGGCCCGCAGCTCGGGTCCGTCACGGCGCCCACGCTACTGGTGGTCGGCGAGCTCGACGCCGACGTACTCAGGCTCAATCGTGAGGCCCAGCAGCGATTGCGTTGTACCAACCGGCTCGAGATCGTTGCCGGAGCCACCCATCTCTTCACCGAACCGGGCACCCTCGAACGCGTCGCCGAGCTGGCCCGCGACTGGTTCCGCGCCCACCTATGACCTGGCCGACCGAACCCACCGAACTGATCGCGCGGCAGCAGAAGCTCGCCCGTACGCAACCCGAGCTGTGGACTCCCCCGGAGCGATTTCTCATCGGCGGAGTCTGGACCTGTTTCCCACGCGGCCTGGTCGGCCCAGGCTCGGCCGCCGACCGAGCGTGGACCGGCGCCGTCGTCCTCGACGGCCGTCAGGTCATCGCAATGGAGCTTGCGACCGATCACGCGTCGGGCCCTTACCTCCCCGGACTGCTGGCCCTCCGGCTGGGTCCGTTGTGGGACGACGCCGTACGACGGCTCCACCCCAGACCGGACGTCCTGCTCGTCGACGCGACCGGGCGCGATCACCCACGACAGGCCGGGCTGGCTCTGCAACTCGGCGCCGTACTGGACCTTCCAACGGTCGGTGTGACCCACCGCCCGTTGACCGCCTCCGGCGATTGGCCGGTCGACGAGCGTGGCGCGACCTCGCCGTTGACGATCGGCACCGACCAGGTCGCGACCTGGCTCCGGACGCGGAAGGGCACTCGGCCGCTCGTGGTACACCCCGGTTGGCGAACCAACCTGTCGACGGCGATCCGGATCGTGACAGCGTCCCTCGCCGGACACCGGACACCCGAACCTCTCCGGGAGGCCCGCCGATTCGCCCGCCGTGCTCGGGGATCAGAGGACCTTTAGGCCGTACATCTCGCCGAGCGGGTCGGAGATCAGTTCGATCCGGGCGCCGTCGGGGTCGCGGAAGTAGATCGACGTACCGCTCTCCTCCTGGAACTCGACGTTGTGCTCAGTCAGGCTCGCCTTCAGCCGCTCCCACTGCCCGGGTTCCACCGAGATCGCCAGGTGGTGCAGTCCGCCGAGGACCTCGGCGTACGGCCCGAGGTCCAGCCCCGGGAAGTCGAAGAACGCCAGCAGGTTCCCGTTCCCGATGTCGAAGAAGAAGTGCGTCGAGCCCTCGTAGTCCCGGTTCCCGACCATCTCGGTCAGCGGGAATCCCAGCACCTCCTGGTAGAACCGCACCGTCCGTTCGACGTCCGCGCACAGTAACGCAGTGTGATGCAGGCCACGTGCCGAAGACGCGACTCCACCCTTCAAGTACGCCGTACGCAGCCGCTCACGCTCCGCTTCAACGGCCGACAGATCGATCTCCGTCATCTCCACCCACCCTTCGTCCAGCCCCATCAGACACCCCGGTCCGCCCGATGTGAATTCCACCCCTGGAGTTTGCTACTGTTCTCCGGTCAGCACCGCTCCGGCAGTGCAGACCACTCGTCCGGGTGGCGGAATAGGCAGACGCGCTAGCTTGAGGTGCTAGTGCCCTTCGCGGGGCGTGGGGGTTCAAGTCCCCCCTCGGACACGGTACTTATCCACACGGTCGGCCAAAGGGTCGACCTCTACATCGAGTGCCTGCTCGGTGTGGCGATACGTCAGCGACAGTCGAAGCGACGAGTAGAGCTCACTCAGCTCCTCCGGCTCGGCAGAGTCCAGGGCCCGCGCGACCTGCCGATCCACCGGTTGACGTGCGGAGTGATCAGATCCTCGCGGAGGTAGATCTGCCGCGGATGAGCCAGTGCGGTCGCTGACCCGTAGATTGTGTCTTCGCGGCGTGCAGCGCCCTCCATCGTCCGGACACAGATGCCACACCTGATCCGGCCCCGATACATGTACACGCGCTTCCGCGAGATCCGCCGTCGATCCACGGACGACCAGGAGGACTTACCGCCTGACTTCCGCTTCCGCTGCGCGAGCTGCGCAGCGGTAAACGTCTCAACCGGCACGATCGCCGGGGGTGCCGGCTGCCGCGACCGAACCATCTCCGCCTGCGGCGCGCGGCAAGGTTGTCAAACACCAGAAACAGCCAAAGGGGACGTGCGATCGTGCGGTTGACCTCGCCGCTGACAACGTACCTTGAGAACTGGGCTGCCAGCGCTGACAAGGGCTGGTCGGTTTGCCCTAGAGCGGCCAGCACGTGCAGCGCGGCCAGCATGCCGGTGTCAGCACGCCAGAAGTGACGGAAGTAGTAGTGGCCGCAGTGTTCCCCACCGAACACTGCGTCGTAGTCGGCCATGACCTGCTTGATGAACGAATGTCCGACGCGGGTGCGGATGGGTTTGCCGCCGTGCTCGGTGATCTGCTCGGCCACAGCTTTGCTGGTGACGACGTTGTAGACGATCGCCGAGCCGGGATGCCGGATCAGTTCACGCGTGGCAATCAGGCTGATGATGTCGTTCGGGGATACGGCATCGCCGTTCTCATCGACGAAGAAGCAGCGATCGGCGTCGCCGTCGAAGGCGAGGCCGATGTCTGCTTGGTGCTGGCGGACGGCAACCGCCGGAGGCCGTCGAGGTCGACCAGGCCGTGGAGGTACTCGGAGTACGAGGGCAGCAGGTCCTCGGACTGCAAGGTTCCGGTCGGACCGTCGTATTTCGGCAGCCCGGTCTCCAACAGGGTCCTGATTTCGGCGAGGCCGGTGTCCTGCCCGACGGGTGCCGCTGCGGCGCGGCAGAGTTTGATGCCGTTGTAAGCAGGCGGATTGTGGCTGGCAGTGATCATCGCGCCAGGCACATTGCGGATGCCTGAGGCGAAGTAGAGCAGGTCGGTGGAGGCCAGCTCGACCGCGAGTACATCGGTCCCGCGGCTGTTGACGCCGGCTGCGAAGCCGGCGGCCAGCTCAGGCGACGATATGCGCATGTCATGTCCGACGGCCACCAGTTCCGCACCGAGCTGGTACGCGAAGGCGGCGCCGATCTGGAAGGCCAGTTCGGCGTCGAGCTGGTCCGGGACGGTGCCGCGGATGTCATAGGCCTTGATCAGGGCATCGAGGTCTCTCATGACTCCTACTTCCCTGGCTTGCCGGTGACGTATTCGACGCGCGCTCCTGGCCTTCCTCACCAAGTAGCGCCCACCCCCGGAACCCTTGTGAAAGCGAGGCAATCATGGCGATCTACACCAAGCCCGAGGCCCTCGGAATCATTCGCCGTGCATTCGGAGCCGACGTTGCCGAGGCATTGGCCGGCGGCTTGCCCGATCGGATCGACCTGGACGATCCCGCGGACGCCGCGCTGCTGTTCCGGCTGGGTCTGAGCAGGGACCGCCTCCTCAATGCGCTCGGTGCCGACTCGTGAGGGGCAGTGTGGCCTGGACGGTGTCCCTGCTCGGACACTCGACGCGGACAGCCCCGTCATCCTGGCAGTCGACAGCGGGGCGACGATTCAACGCGCATCCAGCAGGAGGTAAACACGATCATGAGGACCGAGACGTCGCTGTACGGCGTGGTCACCAAATCAGCCAACGGCTCCGTGGCCGAGGTCGCAGCGAACTTCCGTGCGCTCCTCGACACCAAAGGCATCACGGTGTTCGCGGTCATCGACCAGGCGGCCGCAGCCCAGACAACCAATCTGACCCTCCGCGACACCGTGCTCATCATCTTCGGCAACCCGGCAGCCGGCACAGCAGTCATGGCAGCCGCTCCCCTGGCCGGCCTGGACCTGCCACTCAAGGTCCTGATCTGGGACGACGCCGGAGTAACCCGCCTCAGCTACTACTCCCCCGAAACCATCACCGACCGCCACCACCTCGACCCCGCCACCACTGCCGGCCTATCGGCCATCAACACCCTCACCGACGCAGTCACCAACCTCTGAGAAGAGCCCGAACCACCCCACACCCCGCGAGTCGACTGAGCTCGGAGGTAGTCCCGGGCTTCCAGGCTGGTCAGACGTGCGATCCACGCTGAGGATGCTGGTGGTGCGCAATTGAGGTCCACCCAGCAGAGAGCAATGAGCGCAGAGGTACAGGTCGCAGTGCCGGCGGGTGAACTTCGCTGATCGGCGGGAACACCCATTTGACATGAGCCCGCGCACCCGGACCGCAGCGAGCGCAGGTTTCGCCGGCATCGAACCTGCTGTCCTCTGCGCTCAACGGAATTGTCCGCCGGTCTGAAATGAGCACGGTTCTCGGGAGCTGAGCCTCGGTGGTCATGGCAAGGGCTTTCTGTTCGTGGTAGCTGCGGACGTCCTCAGTAGCCGGAGGAGGGGGATTTCTGTGTTGAAGAACCGGCCGGGTTGGGGGCCGTGACAGGTGCGCCGCCCGGGGATACGGCGGTCCACACGCCGCCGTTGAGGTTGATGCCCTGACCGTTGGTCTGACCGGGCGTCGAGTCGCCGACGAAGGTGTACAGGGGGTGACCCGCGACGGTGAACTGGCGGGCGCCACCATCGCGCGTGGTGGTGCCGAGCTTGCCGGTCAGCCGGGCAGCGACGTCGGCAGGGACGCCGGCGCGGGTACGGACGGCCAGTTGGCCGCGCACGCTGCGGCGCACGTCGACTTGCCGTCCTTGTCGTTGGCGAACTCGTACATCGTGCGCCCTTCGCCGTCCACGAGAATGGTGCCGAGTGCGCTGGCTTGCGCCCTCGCCGTCGCGCCGGTCGCCGGTGGCGGCGATGCCGATCCGGCCGAGCTGTTTGCGTCACCGCCACAGCCGGCCGCAGCGAAGGTGAGGGTGGCGGCCACGAAGCACATCCCAGCGACCTGGCGGTGGGTCGTCGCATCTGACTTCCGGTTGGTGCTCATTGTCGATTGCTCCTTGCGTGCTGGCTCGTTGTGTTTCCTGACGGCTCAACAGTCGCGCTGATCGCGTGCATTCGACCCCGGCGGCCCCCGGGTTCGATACCGGGTCCCTTGACCAGGCACCGGCATGCGACGGACTCATCTGGCCGACCCGGGAAGCAACCCCGGGCCTCACGGGGTCGATGAGGCGGCCCGCGGTGCGAGAGTGACTTGGTCCGCAGAGCAATCACCCCAACTCGGAAGGCGGGGCTCGGGATGGCCGACGACGAGCACGACATCGTTGTCGAACGCGACCTCGTGTACGCAACCGTCGATGGTGCCGAGTTGCACCTGGACATCTATCGTTCCGCCGGAGCGGACGCGCCGGTCGTCCTGTACGCACACGGCGGCGGATGGATCCGCGGCGACAAAGCCGAGGACGGCGCCAAGCGCCTCGGCGCCCTCTCGGCGTACGGCGTCACCGTTGTCTCGGTCGACTACCGGCTGGCACCGCACGCTGTGTTTCCCCAGCAGCTACACGATCTCAAGGGAGCTGTGCGATGGCTGCGTGCCAACGCGTCGCGCCTCCGGCTCCCCACTCGGCGACTCGGCATCTGGGGCAGTTCGGCGGGAGCCTACCTGGGCTCCCTGCTGGCTTTGTCCGAAGGCGACATCGCGTTGGAGGGTGCGGTCGGCGGCAACCTCGACCAGTCCAGTGCTGTGCAGGCAGTGGTCCACTGGTTCGGCCCAGCAGATCTCGGGTCGTCGGCGGCGCGCAGCGAGCTCGAGGCAAGACTTGTGCCGTTCCGGTTCGAGGCGGACCTGCTGGGCATTTCTGATGCGGCAGAGCTGACCGAGCGGGCCCGCGGATTCAGTCTGCTGTCACGTGTATCGCCGCAGGCACCACCGTTTCTCATCGCCCACGGTGATCGCGACCGGATAGTTCTCTCCTCGGAGAGTCTCTCCCTCCATCACGCACTCGCTCATGCCGGCGCACGAAGCCGGTTCGAGCTCCTGGCCAACGCAGGGCACGAGGACGCGGAGTTCGACAGCGCGCCCACACTGGCCAGTACAGCGGCGTGGCTGCGGACGATGCTGATCTGACAACTCCCCCGACCGGTACGGAAAGAAAGGACAGCGAGATGGCTCACACGGTCGCACCACACGGGCTTCATCACGTCACTGCGATTGCGGAGGATCCGCAACGCAACGTCGACTTCTACACGACGGTGCTGGGGCTGCGTCTGGTCAAGCGGACGGTCAACTTCGACGCTCCGGACACCTACCACCTGTACTACGGTGATGAATCGGGCCGGCCTTCCACCCTCCTGACGTTCTTTCCCTGGCCAGGAGTCCACGCAGGCAGACAAGGGGTCGGCATGACCACGGCCACCGCCTTCAGCGTCCCGCCGGAGTCGCTCGGCTGGTGGCAGAAACGCCTCAAGGCTCTCGGTGTCGACGCGGACGATCCCGTTGCGCGCTCCGATGAAGAGGTTCTTCGGTTGCGGGATCCCGACGGCTTGGTGATCGAGTTGGTTGCCTCCGGCGATGATTCCCGGTCCGGGTGGGACGGCGCTGCCGCAGTACCGTCCGATGACGCGATCCGGGGCCTGTTCTCGGTGACGATGACGGAGCAGTTGCTCGAGCCCACCGCCGAGATGCTCGGCGGCATGCTCGGGATGCAGTACGGCCACAACACCTCCGACCGAACCCGGTTCGTGATGTCGCGAGAAGAATCCGGAACCGCGGTGGACGTCCTTCCCAGCAAGGCCTCCCGGGGACTGCAGGCGGCCGGGACAGTCCACCACATCGCCTTCCGGGCCCCTGACCGCGAGACCCAGGTCAGGTGGCGCCTCGAGCTGGTCGAGGCGGGTATCCAGGTCACCGAAATCCTCGATCGGCAGTACTTCACCTCGATCTACTTCCGCGAACCCGGCGGCGTTCTGCTGGAGATCGCGACCGACCAGCCCGGGTTCACCGTGGACGAACCGCTGCTGGAGCTCGGCCAGCATCTCAAGCTGCCGCCGTGGCTGGAGCCGAACCGTGAGCAGATCCAGGCTTCCTTGCCGACGCTGCGAGTACCACTGCCGCCGCAGCCGGAAGACGTACACCGATGAACGCCGAGCTCCGGCGCGCGCATGTCTGGCTACCGGGCTCAGGCGGTCCGCCTCTTCTGCTGTTGCACGGCACCGGTGGCGATGAACACGACCTGCTCGGCCTGCGGGAACACCTGGCGCCCGACGCGCCCGTCCTGGCTCCTCGGGGATCCGTGTCGGAGCACGGAATGGCGCGATTCTTCCGCAGACTCCGTGAGGGCGTGTTCGACGAGGACGATCTGCGGCTTCGGGCCGACGAACTCGCCGCCTTCCTCACCGCGGCAGAGCACAAGTACTCGGTGGCGGCCGGGTCCTGGCTGGCCGTCGGCTTCTCGAACGGAGCGAACATGGCTTCCGCTCTCCTTCTACGCCACCCCGAATCCCTCGCCGGAGCGGTACTGCTCGCCGCGATGGCGCCGTTTCAGAACGACGGTCCACGAGATCACGCACTCGCCGGCAAGCAGGTGCTGATCGTGAACGGCCGCAGGGACCCGATGGCCACACCCGAGCAGACCAGGAAGCTGGCCGACCAGCTGCGCCGAAGAGACGCAACCGTCTCGCTGCTGACTTTCGACGACGGCCACACCATCGCCGCCGGCCAGCTTCCACTGATCAAAAGGTTCATCGACAGTCAGAGGCACCCCTGACCAGACCCGCCTCCCTGCAGGCTCACTGCAGGCGAGGGGCGAGCAGGTCGGCGAGGCCGATTCGCTGGTAGAACTCTTCCCGGACCTGGTCGCCCAGCTCGTTGACCCGTTCCGCGCCGTCGTTGGCCGGGTCGATGTGCACGCGGAACGGCCTCCCGCCTTTCGGCAGGTCCACGACCCGGACAATCTGACGTGCGACCTCGGTCGGGTCGGCGCTGCTGGGAGCCAGTTCGGCCAGACGTGCGGCGACCTGATCCATCAGACCGGCGTACCGGGCGTCGTAGGCGGCGGCTGTCTCGGCGTCAGCGGCATGCCCGGCATGGGCGAAGTGGTTCGTACCGGTCGTGAAGGATCCTGGCACGACGATAGTGGTGTCGATGCCGAACCGGGCCAGCTCGGCGGCGTAGCTCACCGCAAGGGAATCCTCTGCGGCCTTCGCCGCGAAGTACGGCGCCAGGTACGGCGGAGTGCCACCGCGACTGCTGGACGAACCGACCCAGACCAGCAACCCGTCGCCTCGCTCGCGCAGATGCGGAAGAACGGCGCGGTTGACACGTTGGGTGGACAACACGTTCACGTCGTAGACCTCCACGAGCTGTTCCGGCGTGAAGGCCTCGGCCGGGCCGAGCACCATGTGTCCGGCGTTGTGCACGATCACGTCGAGCTGACCGCACTCGTGGAGAATCCGCTTCACCGCGGCGTCGACCGACTCCTGATCGGTAACGTCCATCTCTACGGCAGATATGTCGACCGAATGACTCTCGGCATACTCTGCGAGCGCGGCGACGGCGGCAGCGTTGCGGCCGGTTGTGTTCCGCACACCGGCGTACACACGGTGACCCGCGTCGCCGAGAGCGCGCACTGCCATCGCACCGAACCCGCTCGAGGCGCCGGTGACGATGATGTTCTTGGACATGGCTGATCTCCTGGTGGTGGTCGGGAAGGCCGGAACCTCAGGCGATGCCGCCGTTGACGTAAACGACCTGCCCGTTGACCCAGCGGGCAGGTCCGGCGAGGAAGGAGACGGCCTCGGCAATATCGCCTGGTACGCCGAGCCGCTGCAGCGGAGCGAGGTTCGCCAATGTGTCGATGGTGGCCTGGTCCTTGCCGTCGAGGAACAGTGGCGTCGCCGTCGGGCCGGGCGCTACGGCATTCACGGTGACATCCCGGCCGCGGAGTTCCTTGGCCAGGATCAGGGTCATCGCATCCACAGCGCCCTTGGTAGCCGCGTAGCCTGTGTAGCCCTCGAAAGCGAGCTTGACGACCGAGGACGAGAAGTTGATGATCGCCCCGCCCCGCCGGATGCGGCGGGCGGCCTGCTGGTTCACGATGAACGTGCCTCGAATGTTGATGCGATGCATCCGGTCCAGGTCCTCGAGACCGAACTCGGTCAGCCGCGACAACAGCATGATGCCGGCGGTGTGAACCACCACGTCGACACCGCCGTACAACTGCTCCGCGGTGTCGAACAGATCAGCGACCTGCACCTCGTCGGCGACGTCGGCTCCGTAGCTGCTGGCGGTCCCGCCGGCATCCGCGATCGACTTGACGACCTCGTCCGCCGTGACCGGATTGCCCGCGTAGTGCACCAGCACGCTCATCCCGTCGGCGGCCAACCGGTGTGATACCTCGCGGCCGATGCCGCCCGACCCGCCGGTGACGAGCGCGACCCGGGGAAGACTGCTGGGATCTGGATTGGCCATGTCGATTCCCTCCTCCGATCAGGAAGCCGCGGTATTCCGCGGCCGTTCGCACGGCATCACCATGGCGCCACATCAGTGCCCGTGGCCTCCGTGGACACCCGGGGTTCCACCCGGGGTCCGGCAGCGGGCCTGACTTGCCCAGGACTTCGCTAGCGGAGGTCCTCGGGCCAGCGGCTGAGCTCGTGGCGGGACCTGATGCCGAGCTTCGCGAAGACGTTCCCCAGGTGGTACTCGACAGTGCGCGGACTCAAGAAGAGCCGGGTGCTGATCTCAGGATTGGAAAGCCCGTCGCGGGCCAACCGAGTAACCTGAGTCTCCCGCTCCGTGAGCTGACTGCTGGTGGCCACCGTCCGCTTTCGCGCCTTCTCCCCGGTAGACACCAGTTCATGGCGCGCACGCTCGGCGAACGCCTCTGCGCCCATCGAGCTGAACATCTCGTGCGCCATGCGCAACTGGTCTCGCGCGTCCACGCGGCGACCCCGTCGGCGCAGCCACTCCCCGTACAGCAACGTGGCCCGCGCCAGCTCTCCACGCACCCGCGTACGTCGCAGCCGCGCGATCGCCTCCTGATAAAGCTTCTCGGCGCCTTCGCCCTCGGTCAGCAGCGCGCGACAACGGGCCTCCAACCCCAGTGCCCACTCTGTGCGACTGGCCCCCGTCATCGTGGCGATCCAGTCGAAGGCCTCGGCGGCGGTCTCGTGCCTTCCACTGCGCACGGCTGCCTCGATCAGCTCGGTCACGGCCCAGTTCGCCACTCCGGGATACCGAAGACCGGGGTACTCCTGGTGACGGAGTGCCTCCTCGGCGGCGGTCGCCGCCTCGGGGTAGTTGGCAAGGCCGTTGTTCAGGACCGCGTTCGTCCAGTGCGCGACGGCTATCCCGATGCCTTCGCCCCGGCGAGTCACTTCTCTGATCGTGGTCTCGATCAGGGCCGACGCCTCGCCCTGTTGTCCGGACAACGCGGCCAGGGCCATGGCGCTGTACGGCGCCAGGCTGCTTCCCGTTGCCTCGGTCACCGCATGTCCCTCGTCGACCAGTGACCTCGCCGCGGCCAGGTCGCCGGCGAAGAGCAGCATGTACGCGTGCGTGCTGAGCGCCAGCGGGAGCTCACTCAGCGCGCCGCCCGCACGCGCGAGCTCGACGTACCGAGCGGAGAGAGTGTGCCACGCCTCGTCGTCCCACAGATGCAACGCGGCCTCGGTCCCCAGCCACAGCCATCGCAGTTCCTCGTCGGGAGACATATCGCTGCCGAAAACAGCCAGGGCCTGCCGCAGCATCGGCGCTGCGGCCGCATACCCGTCGTTGAAGTTCGCCGCCAGGCCGTCCAGCAGCAGGTCGGGCGCCCGTGAGCGGTGCAGCGGTCGCGGCGCCGCACCGGCAGCGCGGGCCACATCCATGGTGCCGCCTCCTGGACTGGCCAGCGCGCCCACGAACATCGCAGCGGTAAGCCCATCCAAATACGTCGCCCGGCAAAGCTCGACGTCGATCGGCTCGAGGCGTTTGGCAGCCTTCAACAGCAGCGGGGGCGCGTCCTTGCCCCGACTCGTGACGAACGCGAGCTGAGCCCGCATGAGGTCGACGCGCGCCTGCTCGAGGTCACTCAACGGGCCGGATTCGGCCATCGCGAGCAGGTCAACTGCCGCCTGGAACGCGCCCGCCTGAAGCTTGGCCTGCGCAGCATCCAGCGCCCGGGCAGAACGACGCACAGGGTCGACCGTCAGCCGCGCGGCGCGCTCGAGGAACGCGGCGGCCGCCGCCAGCCCACCCCGCGCGCCGGCCCGGCCCGCCGACCGCTCCAACTCGGCGGCCACGTCTTCGTCCGGGCCGCTCGCCGCGTGGGCCAGGTGCCACACCCGGCGATCGGCGTCGCCGGCCGGGTCCGTGACTTCGGCCAGCGCGCGATGCGACTCCCGGCGTTCCTCCGGGGTCGCCTCTCGGTAGATGGCCGAGCGCACCAGCGGATGGCGGAACGTGATCCGCTCCCCCGTTCGCAGCAGGCCTGCGAACTCGGGCGGGTCCATCGTGTCGGCGGCGATACCGAGCCGCTTGGCTGCCCGGAGTACCAGCGCGGGTTGCCCCATCGGCTCGATGGCGGCGACGAGGAGCAACCGGCGCAGATCAGGCGACAGCGGCGTGAGTCGGCGCCGGAAGCTGTCTTCGATCCGGCCCGTCAGGCTCTTGGCGTCCAGTAAGCCGAAACCACCAGCCAGTTGGGCGTAGCTCACCTCCTGTGGCAGCTCGATCAAAGCAAGCGGGTTTCCGCGCGTCTCGGCGACGATCCGGTCGCGAACCTGCTCGTCCAATGCTCCGGGAATCACCGCCGCGAGGAGCTCTCGCGCATCGTCTGGAGGCAGCCCGTCCAGCACCAACTGCGGCAGCCCGGCGAACATCTGCTCATCCACCGGGTCACGCGACGCGAACACCAGCCCGACCGACTCGGCCACCAAGCGACGACCCACGAACGTCAGAGACTCCGCCGAGATCCTGTCCAGCCACTGCGCGTCATCGACCACACAGATCAACGGACTCTCCGCCGCCGCGGCTGCCAGCAGACTCAACACGGCCAAACCCACCAGAAAGCGGTCCGGCGCGGGGCCTGCCCGGAGACCGAACGCCGTGCCAAGCGCGTCGTGTTGCGGCACCGGAATCCGATCGAGGCGATCCAGCAAAGGCGCGCACAGCTGGTGCAGTCCGGCGAACGCCAGCTCAGACTCGGCCTGCACCCCGGCCACCCGCACCACCCGGCAACCGGATGCCTCGGCCACCAGGTACTCCAGCAACGCGGACTTGCCGATCCCGACGTCTCCGCGAATCAGCACCGACCGGCTGGTGCCGTTTCGCACGGTGTCCAGCAGTTCGTCGAGGTGACGGCACTCGGTGCGCCGATCAACCAACATCTTCGAAAAGTAGCCCTCTTCGATTCCGGGGCCAAGAGCGCTCGACCCGACAGCCCCGGTGAATCGGCCCCGTGGCCTCCCGGATGCGATGCCCCGCCGCCGGCCTGCAGGCTGATCCGGAGGCGGAAGACTCCGCCGTACCGTTCGAGAGGAGGACGGGGAACCGGGCTGCTCACGGTTCCGGCGCCCCTGACTATCGATGAACGTTCCGCGTGTAGTGATCGTGGGTGCCGGGTTCGCGGGGTACCACGCCGCCAGAGGTCTGCAGAAGCACGCTCCCGACTCCGAGATCGTGCTGATCAATCCGACCGACTACTTCCTCTATGTTCCGTTGCTGCCCGAGGTGGCGACAGGGATCCTCGAACCGCGCCGTATCTGCGTGTCCCTGCCCGACCGGCTGCCGAAGGTGAAACTGCTGCTGGGGACCGCCACGCACATCGACATCGACGGTCACCGGGTCGAATGGGCCGACCCCGAGGGTCGGCTCAGCGTAACGGACTTCGATCGTCTCGTACTCGCCGCGGGCAGCGTGAGCAAGCTGCTCCCTATCCCGGGGGTGGCCGAGTACGCCCACGGGTTCCGTAGCATCTCCGAGGCGTTGTTCCTGCGCGATCACATCACCCGCCAGCTGGAGCTCGCCGCCGTCACCAGCGACCGTGACGAGCGTGACGCACGGTGCAGGTTCGTAGTGATCGGCGCCGGCTATACCGGTACCGAGGTCGCCGCGCAGGGCCAACTGTTGACCACACGCCTGGTTCGTCAGCTTCCTGCCCTGCGCGACCAGCCGGTGCGCTGGCTGGTCGCCGACCTCGCCGACCGGCTCCTTCCGGGACTCAGCCCGCGCATGTCGAAGACCGCCGAGCGGGTCCTGCGCAAGCGTGGGGTCGAAGTACGTCTCGGGCAGTCCGTCGACAACGCAGGGCCCGAGTGCTTGCGGATGACCACTGGTGAGGAGATCACCACCCGATCGCTGATGTGGTGCGTCGGCGTGCGCCCGGACCCCCTCGTCGACGCGCTGTCACTGCCCACCGATCACGGCCGGCTCCAGGTCCACGAGACACTCATGGTGCGCGGCCGCACGCACGTGTTCGCCGTCGGGGACTGCGCGGCGGTGCCCGACGTCACGCGTCCGGGCTCGATCACGGGTATGACCGCGCAGCACGCCCAGCGGCAGGGCAAGCTGGTGGCCCGCAACGTCGCAGCCTCGCTGCGACGGGAGGACCTGCAGACCTACAAGCATCACGACCTCGGTTTCCTGGTCGATCTCGGTGGCCGCCAAGCGGCCGCGAACCCCCTACACGTCCCGGTCTCCGGCCTGGCCGGCAAGGCAGTCCCCGCGGCTACCACCTCTACTCACTACCGGGAAGCCGCACTCGTACTGCGACTGATTGGGCCATCAACACGATCATGCCGCCGCGAGCAGTACAGCTCGGCCTGGTCGACGCAGGCCGAGTGCGGCTCGAATGCACGAGCCCGTCCGGCGTGAGCCAGGAGGTCTGACGTGCCGGGGTCCGATCGAAAGTACGACGCCCCGGCCACACCGCGCACTGACACGTTGATCTCGCCGGTCGTTATCGGACGCCGCTGGGTAGGCGGTCGAGCTCGTGGCGGGAGGTGATGCCGAGCTTGGCGAAGACGTTGCCCAGGTGGTACTCGACGGTGCGCGGGCTCAGGAACAGGCGGGCGCCGATTTCAGGATTGGACAGGCCGTCGCGGGCCAGGCGGGCGACCTGTGCTTCACGAGCGGTCAGCTGGCCGCTCGCAGGGAGGACGCGCCTGCGCATCTTCTCACCGATGGCGGTGAGCTCATGACGGGCGCGCTCGGCGAAAGCCTCGGCTCCCATCTCGGTGAACATCTCGTGCGCCGCCCGCAACTGTTCCCGCGCGTCCTGGCGGCGGCCCCGGCTGCGTAGCCACTCGCCGTACAAGAGGTCGGCCCGGGCCAGCTCGACACGCACCCGCGTGTGGCCGAGCCGCTCGATCGCCTCGCGGTAGAGCGGTTCCGCGCTGTCATCATCACTGATCAGCGCACGGGACCGAGCTTCCAGTCCCTGTGCCCACTCCGTGCCACTTGCACTCGTCATCTGCGAGAGGCGTGCGAACGCGTCGGCAGCTACTTTGTCGTGGCCGGTGCGGACGGCTGCCTCGATCAACTCGGTCAGTCCCCAGTTGGACGCGGCCAGTTCCTGTGGAGACTCGCTGGCCAGCCGGGCTTCGGCCATCGCGCCTTCGAACTGCCTCAAGCCGTTGAGGAGCAAGGCGCGGGCTGCCTGCGCCACAGTCAGGCCGATTCCTTCACCGCGAGCAGACGCCTCGGCAGCCCAGGCCCCGATCAGCTCGAGTGCCTCCTCTTCGCGGCCCTGCCAGGCCGCGAGCCAGAGGGCGCCGTAGGGCACCGAGCCCGCTCCGATCGTCTCGGTCACGACACTCGCCTCGTCGGTCAGCGCCACCGCTGTCCCGGAGTGACCTGCGAACAGCTCGAGAACGATGCGCGAGTTGAGCGCGAGGACGAGCTCACCAAGCGCTCCGGCCCCCCGCGCCAGCCGGACATGGCGGCCGCCGAGGACGTCCCAACTCTCGTCATCCCACAGATCCGCCGCGATCGCATCGGCGAGCCAGGACCATCGCAGCCCGTCCTCCAGCGTGAGGTCGCTACTGCGGAATGCACGCAGCGCTCGCTTCGACAGCGGGACCGCGGCGGCGTAACCGTCGGCGAAGCGGGTGGCGAGCGCATCGAAGAGCAGGTCACCATGGTCCGGCTCGCGTGAACGCGGGATTCGCCGCGCGGCCTGGGCCACCTCGGCTACGCCGACACCCGTGCGCCCGGCAAGGCGCCCGGCGAACATCGCGGCGGAGAGCGCATCCAGGTAGGTGTCCCGAGCCAGCTTGGTGTCCAGCGATTCCAGCCGGTGTGCGGCGCTCAAGAGGAGTCCGGGAGCCTCCTGGCCACGGCTCGAGGCGAAGACGGCTTCTGCTCGCAGCAGGTCGATGTGTGCGCGCTGGAGGTCGTCGGGGTCTCCCTCCTCGGCGAGCGAGAGCATCGTGTGCGTCGAGTCCGGTGCGCCGATCTGGAGTTCGAATCGCGCGGCGGCGAGGGCGCGCCGTACCTGCTGCGTGCGGCCCGGGGTCAGTTGTGTCGCTCGTTCGAGAAAGGCAGCGGCTGCAGCCAGACCCCCGCGGGCCTGTGCCCGTTCGGCGGAGCGTTCAAGTTCGGCGGCCAGGCGTTCGTCGGGTTCCTGCGTTGCATGCGCAAGATGCCAGATCCGACGGTCCGCGTCGCGCACCGGATCAGTGGCTTCGGCCAACGCACGGTGTGCTTCGCTGCGCTGTTCCGGCGGGGCCGCTCGGCAGACAGCCGACCGCGCGAGTGGATGGCAGAAGATCACGCGCGTGCCCCACTGGAGCAGCCCATCGAATCCGGTCAGGTCGTGCCCGTCCACCTTGACACCGAGCCAGGATGCCGCGCGATAGAGCAGCGCCGGGTCGCCGGTAGGGTCGACGGCCGCCAGCAGCAGCAACCGGCGGGTATCGGACGGCAGTACGTCGAGTCGGCGCTGGAAGCTCGACTCGATCCGGTCCGACAGGTCTTGCGGTTCCGGCACACGAAAACCACCCGCTAGCTCGGCGTAGGTCAGGCCTCGGGGCAGCTCCAGCAGTGCGAGTGGATTCCCGCGGGTCTCGGCGACGATGCGGTCCCGCACCTCCTCGTCCAGCGGTCCGGGAATCGCCGCCTCCAGGAGGTCCTTCGCATCCTCGGGCGGCAGGCCGCCTAGGACCAGTTGCGGCAGCCCCGCGAACGGCTGTACGTCGGCAGAGTCTCGCAGCGCGAACACCAGCACGACCGAATCCGCCAGCAACCTGCGACCCACGAATGCAAGGCTCTCGCTCGACGTGCGATCGAGCCATTGTGCGTCGTCAACCGCGCAGACGAGCGGGCGCTCGGCCGCCGCAGCGGCCATCAAGCTCAAGAGGGCCAGGCCGACCAGGAAGCGATCGGGCGCCGGCCCGGATCCCAGGCCGAAGGCAGTGCGGAGCGCATCACGCTGCGGCAGCGGGATCCGGTCCAGCCGATCCAGCAGCGGCGAACACAGTTGATGCAACCCGGCATAGGCCAGCTCCACCTCAGCCTGCACCCCGGCCACCCGCACCACCGAGCAGCCGGAAGCCTCGGCCTCCAGATAGGTGAGCAACGCCGACTTGCCGATCCCCGGCTCACCGGAAATCACCAAGGTCCGGCTGTCACCGTGGCGGACGGCATCGACCAGCCGCTGTAGCTGCCGGCATTCAGACTGACGCCCCCGCAAGATGGGCACGGCCTCAGTCTTACCGGGAAGAACGCTGCGGGCAATCAGATCCCGGGAGGAAAACCACGAATCACCTCCGGGACGCAGGACGCCTAACCAGTCCGCGAAAGGCACCAAGGATGGCGCTCGACAACGCCAAATATGAAGATCCTCGACACCGTCTCCAAGCTACGGGTCACCGCCATCCGCCACGGTCTGGACTGGGCCGGCGGTCTGCATCACTCCGGCACATTCGCACCCAGCAGGCCGTGCGGACGATGACGCCGCAGTCGTACACGAAGTAGGCCTATGAGTACCGATACCGCCAGGTGTTCGCGAAACGACCTCGCGGGGTCCTGTGCCGTACCCCAGGTCATTCGAAGCTCATCCAGGACACACCCGATATCTGTGGTGGCGGGATTAGACGTCCTGCGGAGTCTGGACGAGGCGAAACTGATCAACCCGCAACGCTCCGAGGGCGGCCACCGCCGCTACTCCCGTTACGAGCTCCGCATTGCCGCCCGCGCCCGTGACCTCGTCGACCAAGGCACCGCCCCGGACGCCGCCTGTCGGATCATCATCTTGGAGGACCAACTCGCCGAAGCCCTCCGTAGCAACGAGCAGAAGCAGGAACAGGGCTAGTGCCGCTCCAAGAAACGTTGGGGTTGTAACCGTGTCGGGTTGACCGGTCCGATGGTGAGTCTGAAGGCTTGCCGTCGGAGGTGGTGATGG
>NZ_SNWS01000030.1:0-41754 GCF_004362255.1 Kribbella sp. VKM Ac-2571 | reverse complement strand
TCTTGAGTCCACACAACCCGAGATCATCAAGCGGTGGCCGCCTCGCGTCCGGGACCGCCACACCGCCAGATCACGAACTACGGCTGTCGTACTAGCCGGTACGTCCGGCGGAACGTTTACACTCAGACTCTTCGGCTTCGGGTTAGGGTCGAAGTCGGCGCTGTCTACGACGTATGTCTGACCGGTCCGAGTGGCGTAATCCGCAAGCGCGCGCTGGATCTCTTTGCCGGTTGCTCCTTTGGTCAGCGTTTTCATCGGCGCGACAGGCTTGGGGGTAGGTGCGGTGGCGGCGGGCGCAACGACCGGCTGAACGGTCGGCGACGACTGCAGCTGCTGAGGTTGCATGCCGGGCCGATTAGCGGCGGCACTGAGTAGGGCCGCTACGACGGCTGTTGCCGTCGCAGCACCATGTCGGAACGTCACCAGGGATCCTCCTGACGAGTGGGCGGGCATCCGTTTACACATCGCGCACCCATCGCGAAGCGTTACAGGCAGTTGCAACAACCTGCAACTGGGCTATTCCAAAACCCAGATCCCTTGACTGCTCCAGACTCGATGAGATAGGGACCGCTGCGGGCATGTGGAGGGCACCCGGCGCAGGTAGCGACCTCTCGACGTCATACTCCGGCAGCCGGGCGAAAGATGGGCCGCGGTGACGTCAGGCAATCGCGACGACTCGCGCACCAGTCGCGGCTTCGAAGTGCTGCTTGATGCGATTGGGAGCGCCGAGGACGGATCGTCGTGCCTGTCGGCCTTCGCGCGCTTCCTCGAAGCGACCATCCGCGACGAGGTCTTGATCAGGGCACGAGCCGGCGCCGATGGCAGTCGGTCGTCACACCAGGACGCGCGCCCGCCGGAGGCGGCGACAAGGCGGCCGCCGCGTAGCGGTGTCGGTTGTGTCCGGGCTTCCAGTTCGCTGCGCCGCGGCCGTTCTTGTTGGGGCGAGGTGCGCACCCCGCCGAAGGCGGCAACAGGCAGCCGCCGCGAAGCGGTGTCCTTTGTATCTCCTCAGGTGAGGGTTACGCCGGCGGTGTGGAGGTCGGTTAGGGCTTGTTGGGTGGTGGGATCGGCTACGCCTGCGGTTAGGTGGGTGAGGACCGTTGTGCGGAAGCCTTCTTTGTGGGCGTCTAGGGCGGTGGCTCGGACGCAGTAGTCGGTGGCTATGCCGCAGATGTCGACTTCGGTGACGCTCTTGCTGCGTAGCCAGTCGGCGAGGGTTTGGCCGCCTTCGTGGGACTTGCCTTCGAAGCCGGAGTAGGCGGCTGCGTATTCACCCTTGTCGAAGATTGCGTCGAAGGGCTGGGGATCCAGGTTCGGATGGAAGCTGACGCCGTCGGTGCCGGCTACGCAGTGCCGGGGCCAGGAGTGCACGAAGTCGGGTTCCTTGGAGAAGTGGTCGCCCGGGTCGATGTGGTGGTCCCGGGTGGCCACGACGTACGCGTACTGCCGGTCGTCCGGCTCGGCCTCGTGCCATTTGTGCAGCAGCTCGCCGATCCGGAACGCGACGTCGGCGCCGCCGGGGACGGGCAGGCTCCCGCCCTCGCAGAAGTCGTTCTGCACATCAACCACGATCAGTGCCCGGGTCATCGCGACGCTCCTTCTCCGGAGTACTCCTGAGCCCACCGTACAAGCGCCGACGCCGTCAGTGCTGCATTACGCGGGGATCAGGCTTCCGCCGGTGACGTGCAGGAGTTGGCCCTGGATCGCCTTGGTGCGGGGTGAGGTCAGGAAGAGGATCGCGTCGGCGAGCTCGGACGCGTCCGGGAGGTGCCGGGCGGTGAATCCGGCCGCGATCCGGTCCAGCGCCTGCTTGGGGATGACCCGGTGCGCCCCGTTCTCCAGCGTGATGCCGGGGAGTACGACGTTGACCAGTACGCCGTCCGCGCCCAGATCGTGCTGCAGACTCGCCGCCAGGCCGTGCAGGCCCGCCTTCGCCGCGCCGTACGCCCAGGAACCGCGCATGCCGCGCTCGGCGAGGTCCGTCGAGATCAGCACCAGGCGGCCGTGCTCAGAGGCGCGGAGGGCCGGTGCGACCTGCTGCACGAGGTGGTAGTTCCCCTCGAGGTTGGCCCGGATGATCTCGGTCCACCACTCGACCCGGGAGTCCTCGATCCGCTCCGGCCGGTCGTCGTACCCGAGCGTTCCCCAGGTGACCGCGTTCGCGACCACGGCGTCGAGCCCGCCCCAGTGTTCCACCGTCGATGCGACGGCGGCCGCGATCGTCTCCGGCGCACCGAGATCCAGCTGGACGACGTACGACGTACCACCCGCCTCCTCGACCTCGGAAGCGACCGCCTCGGCCGCGTCCTTCTGCGAGTTGTAGGTGATCGCGACCCGGGCCCCTTCCCGCCCGTAGGCGATCGCGGTCGCCCGCCCGATCCCCGACGACCCACCCGTCACCAGCACCGCGGCATCCTTCAAACCCAGGTCCATGACCCGTCCTCCAGCTATATTGTTAGTCGGCTAAGAAGAAAACTTAGCCGACTAATTAACTTGAAGCAAGCACGGTACGTACCGTGGTTCGTATGCAGCGCCACACCGCCCCCGGCGACGACCACCGCGGCTCCGTCTTCGACGAAGTCGTCGACCGCCGTACGGCGAACTCCGTGAAATGGGCCGCCGGCAACGAACTTCTGAGCCCGGACGAGGTCGCCGCCGACCCGCTGCCGATGTGGGTCGCCGACACCGACTTCAAAGCGCCGCAGGCAGTCCTCGACGCGCTGCATCAAGCGGTCGACCACGGGATCTTCGGCTATCCCGCAGGCCCCAGCGCGAGCTACCTGGACGCGGTCGTCGGCTGGCAGGCGCGCCGGTTCGGCTGGGATGTGCCGTGCGAGTGGGTGCTGCAGACCGCGGGCGTCATCACCACGCTCAAGACCACGGTGCAGGCGTTCTCGGCTCCCGGTGACTCGGTGCTGATCCAGCCTCCGGTCTATGCCCACTTCCACGACGACGTACTGCT
Source organism: Kribbella sp. VKM Ac-2571 (assembly GCF_004362255.1). Classification (NCBI taxonomy): domain Bacteria; kingdom Bacillati; phylum Actinomycetota; class Actinomycetes; order Propionibacteriales; family Kribbellaceae; genus Kribbella; species Kribbella sp. VKM Ac-2571. Next base: position 38,792 of record NZ_SNWS01000030.1, on the reverse strand, counting down.
CAACGGACGCCACCTGGCCTATGCGCCGCTCCAACGCACGGAGGACGGCTATCGCTTCGACGCCGCCGTCTTCGAGGCCGCGATCAGGCCCGACACGAAGCTGTTCATCCTCAGCCACCCGCACAACCCGACCGGGAACGTCTGGTCCGAGGACGAGCTGCGCGCCATGGGCGACATCTGCGCACGCCACAACGTGCTGGTCATCTCCGACGAGGTCCACCAGGACCTGATCCTGAACCCGGCCAAGCGGCACATCCCGTTCGCCTCGCTCGGACCGGGGTACGCCGCCAACAGCATCACCTGCACCTCGCCGAGCAAGACGTTCAACCTCCCCGGGCTGCAATGCGCCAACGTGTTCGTCGCGGACCGGTGGCGGCGTGCGGAGCTCGCCCGTCAGTACGAGCGCAATGTCTTTCCGGTCGCCAACGTGCTCGGCACTGTCGCGACCGAGGCCGCCTACACCCACGGCGAACCATGGCTCGAGGAGATGCTGACCTACCTGCGCGGCAACCATGCCCGATTCGCGGATGCGGTGAACAGCGCCACCGACATGATCCGCGTGCTGCCGGCCGACTCGCTCTACCTGGCCTGGATGGACTGTCGCGGCCTGGGACTGGACGCTGAGGCCCTCGACAAGTTCATGCTCACGCGAGCCAGGCTCTGGCTGGACAAGGGCCAGAAGTTCGGCCTCGAAGGCCACGGCTACATGCGCGTCAACCTCGGCTGTCCCCGTTCCACCGTCGAGGAGGCGATCGCCCGTCTCATCGCCGCCGTCAGTCGATCGGGCGGCCGGAAAGGTGGGCGAGCTGGGTGAAGAAGGCGCGGTAGACGGGCTCGTCTGACATGGGGATCTCTACCGTGGCCAGTGAGTAGACGCTGCTCATGAGGCGGCCGTAGATGGGCTCGTCCGGGTCCTGGATGTGGGTGAAGTGCAGCAGCATCGCGCGCCGGCGTACCTGCACGTGCACCCTGACCCACTCCAGTGGTGTCCGGTAGCACGCGACGACGCTCTTTCGCTGGAACAGCTCGAAGACGCCGCGATCGACCCGTACCTGCACGTTGCCGCGCTCGAAGACGATTGGCTCGGTCATTTGAGGCCCGAGTGGGCCAGGCCCTCGACGAACTGGCGTTGGGCGATGACGAACACGATCAGGACCGGGAGCACGGTCATGGTGGCGGCGGCGAGTTGTGTGTTCCACATGTCGGCTCCGTACGCGTCGGTGAATCGGGTGAGGGCTTGCGGCAGCGTGAACAGCTCCGGCGAGGTGAGGTAGACGGTGGGTTCGAGGTAGAGGTTCCAGGAGGCGAGGAAGGTCAGAATCGCGACCGCGGACAGGGCCGGCCGGGCGAGGGGCAGGCAGATTCGCCACCAGATCCCCGGGCGGCCGAGGCCGTCGAGCCGGCCGGCTTCCTCAAGCTCGGCGGGCAGGGCGATGAAGAACTGCCGCATGATGAAGCTCGCCAGTACGCACGGCGCCCCGAACGCGGTGACCAGGATCAGCGGCCAGTGGGTGTTGATCAGCCCGGCCCGTTTGAACACCTGGAACAGCGGGACGATCGTCACCTCGCTCGGCACCAGCAGACCGGTCAGCACGACCAGGAACAAGGCGTTGGCGCCAGGGAACCGGATCCGGGCGAAGGCGTAGCCGGCCATGCTCGAGACCAGCAGCGTGATCAGTGTGACCAGTACGGCGATGTAGACGCTGTTCACGTACTGCCTGGCGAACGGCTGGAACGTGGACGCTTCGCCGTACGCCGCCAGCGTCGGATGCTCGGTCCACAACGATGGCGGCGACTTGAAGATCTCGGGCAGCGGCTTGATCGACGCCGCGACCATCCAGATCGTCGGCACCGCGAACGGGACCGCGAGCACGGCGAGCGCTGCCACCAGCAACGCCCGCCGGAGCACCGAGGTTCTACTGTTCATGGAACACCCACTTCCGGCGCAGCTGCCATTGCAGCAGCGTCAGCACCATCACGAAGCTCAACAGCATCAGCGCGAGCGTCGAGCCGTAGCCGATGTCGTTGAACTCGAAGGCCTGCTGGAACACGTAGTACACGAGCACGGTCGTGCTCAGCTCCGGACCACCTCCGGTGAGTACGGCGATCTGCGCGAACGACTGCAGCGCGCCGACGACCGTGATGATCGCGGTCAGCAGCACCGTCGGCGAGATCAGCGGCAGCGTGATCCGCGCGAAGATCGACCTGCTGCCCGCGCCGTCGATCCGGGCCGCCTCGTACAGCTCCGACGGCACGCCCTGCAACGCTGCCAGGAACAGCACCATGTTCACACCGACGCTGCGGACGACCTGGCTGACGACCACCGACAGCATCGCGGTGTCGCCGTGCTGCAGCCAGTTCGGCCCGTCCACGCCGATCGCGTGCAGCAGACCGTTGATGCCGCCGTTGTCCTGCAGCAGGAAGCCCCAGACCAGGGTCCACGCCACCACGGACACCACGACCGGCGAGAAGAACAAGGTCCGGAAGAACGTCGCGCCGCGGAACCGCCGGTTCAGCAGCACGGCGATCAGCAGGCCGAGGGTGATGTTCAGGACCACGACGCCGCCGGAGAAGACGACCGTTGCCAGCAGCACCGATGGTAACTGCGGGTCGGAGGCCAGCGCGGCGTAATGGTCCCCGCCGACGAAGACCTGCTTTCCGGTGAAGACGTTCCACTTGTTCAGGCTGTACCAGATCGCCAGACCGACCGGGATCAGCACGAACAGCAGGACGCCGACGAGCTGTGGTGCGATGAACAGGTACCCCGTCAACACATCTCGCCGGCGCGTGGTCCAGAACGACGGCCTAGGCGCGGATCGGGTCTCGACCGGCGCCCGGTCCGAGTCCGGTGTGGTCGTGAGCGTGGCCATTACTTCGCCAGGATTGGCTGGATCGCGGTGCAGACCGACTTCAGGACGGCGGGGATGTCGGCGTCGGTCTTCCACAGTGCGTCCAGCGCGGTCTTGCCCTTCTGGGCGATCTCGGCCGGGCTGGTGTGGTTGGGCAGGGTGACGGCGTTCGGCAGCTGGTCGACCACGACTTCCTGCAGCTGGGCTGCGGAGAGCTTCTTGTTGTTCTCGGCAAGCTTCGCGCCGGTGAGCAGCGATTTGCGCGGCGGCGGGAAGAACTGGGCCAGCTTCGCCGCGTTGGCCGGATTCGTCAGGTAGGCAAGGAAGTCCGTCGCCTGGTCAGGATGCTTACTGGCGGCAAGAACACCGACACCGGCCTGGCCGAGTACGGCGTACTTGCCGGACGGACCGGCCGGCAGCGGGTACAGGCCGAACTTGAACGACCCGGTGAGCAACGACGCGCGGGAGACCTGGGCGACCGTGAAGGCGGCGTCACCGGCGAAGAAGTCGGCCTTCGTGCCGGGGCCGGGCATCGCGCTGGTCTTGAACGCGGCGTCGTGCAGGAACGTGAACGCGCGCTGCATCTCCGGGCTGTCGAACGTGCAGGTCTTTCCGTCCGCGCTCCACGCCGAGCCGCCGAAGCCGGTCCAGACCGTGGCCAGCGTGTTCCAGGACTTGTAGTCGAAGTCCCGGATCACAAAGCCCGCCTTGCCGGTCTTGGCGTGTACGGCGGCGCCCGCGGCTGCGACCTGGTCCCAGGTCAGCGTCTTCGGGTCGATCTTCTGACCGGCCTTCGCCAGCAGGTCGGTGTTGACGTAAAGGGCGAACGGCGAGTTCGAGAAGGGGTAGGCGTAGAGCTTGCCGTCCCGGCTGAACTCCTTGGTCGCGCTGTCCACCAGGTCGTCGTACTGCCAGCCCTCGGTCGCCTTGAGCTTGTCGGTGAGGCCGACCAGCGCGTCCGAGGCGATCAGGTCCTTCGACAGGTCACCCATCCAGGCCAGGTCGGGCGCGTTGCCGCCGGCGATCTGCGTCGTCAGCGTGGTGTTGTAGTCGGCGAACGGCAGGCTCTCGAAGGTGATCGAGGAGACCTCGGGGTGATCGGCCCGGTAGGCGTCGCCGATCGCGTTGAACAGCTTGAGCTGGTCCTCGTTCGAGGTCCAGACCGTCATCCGCAGCTTGACGTCGGTGGCCTTCGACCCCTCCGCCCCGGTGTCGGACGCTCCGCACGCGGCCGTCAGCGCGGCCGCGGTGGTCAGCGCGAGGGCGCCGAGCACCTTCCTTGCAGTGATCATGATGTGGTCCTTAAAGCTGGGGTGACTAGTAGCCGGCGATCTCGGGCCAGTGGAGCTCGACCCCGGCCTCGCTCAGCCGGCCCTGGAGGCGTTCGACGAGGGTGTCGTCGGTCGCGATCTGCTGCGGGCTCAGGCCGCTCTCGAGGCAGAACGCCACGAGTTCGCCGGCCGATTCGCCGATGTTCCACTCGACCGGATGCAGCCGGTAGGCGCCGTTGGTGATGTGGGTGGTGCCGATGTTCTTGGCGGCCGGCACCAGGTTCTGGGTGGCCACCGGAACCAGCGCGCCGAGCGGGATCTCGAACGGTGCGCACTCGACGTCGATGTAGTTGTCGCCGCCGGTGGAGGGATGGAGGTCGATCCGGTACATCCCGACTCCGACCGAGGCGTCGAACCGGGCCGGACCGTCGTACCCGCGGGCCTTGATCGAGATGTCCTGCTCGCGGACGGTCGTGAGGGCCTTGATCCGGCGCGATTCCCGGATGTACGGCGCCTGCGCGAAGCCGTCCGTGGTGCCGACCAGGTCACCGCGGAGCCGCAGACCGGGCCAGCCGCGACCGCCGTCCGGACGTGGCGCCTCGGTCTGCAGCCAGTACACGTACGCACGGGACTGGGCCTTCGCGGCCAGCAGGTGTACGGCGCGGTCGTCGGTGTCGATGATCGAGCCGCCGACGTAGTCGAGCTGCGGCCAGTTGGCGAGCACGATGTCGCTGTCGTAGAAGCCGTCGGCGAAGTTCTGCCGGGCGGCGATCCGGCGGAACTGCCACAGGTCGCGGTCGCCGGGATCGAAGCGCGGGTCGCCCCAGTGGTCGTCGACCGGGTTGACGTTCATCGTCCGTGCTTGCGGTACCAGCGTTCGCGGGTTCGGGGCGACGAAGGACAGCATCGGCGCGCCCCAGTACGGCAGCTCGAACGAACGCCAGAAGTCGTAGTCGTCGGGCCGCGCGATCGTGTGGTCGCCGTCGACGTGGTCGAAGACGAAGCACCACGCGATCGACTGCACGTTGGAGGGATCCGCGACCTCGGCGGCGCTCGGCTCACCGGTATCGGCTCGCGCTTCGGCGCCGACGGCGTACTCCGTGCCGGTGAGTGGCAGCAGGTCGCCGGTCTCGGTCCCGTCGACGACGAACTCGGCGGAGATCACGGTCTCGGCCCCGGTCGTCGGATCCGCGACCGTGACGGTGCGAACGACGCCGTCGGTCACCTCGGCCGCGATCGGCACGCAGGGTTGCAGAACGGTCAGGCGGCCGGTCGATCGGTATGGGGCGAGCAGTGCGGTGATGACCGCGTCGGCCACGCGAGGCTCGTGGCACAAGGCGCTGACCCGGCCACGGCCCGGATTCAGCTGTCGATGCGCGCGGGCGGCGTCGGTCAGCGGGTAGTGGTTGCGGTAGTAGCGGCGAATGCCTTCGCGGAGTGCGCGGTACCGGGCGGTGACGCCGAATTGCTCGACCCAGATGTGCTCGTCGGGCGGCACCGCCTGCGAGGTGAGCTGTCCGCCGAGCCACGCGTACTCCTCGGTCATCACCACCCGCCGGCCACGCTGCAACAGAGCCAGCGCGGCGGCGACGGAGCCGAGGCCGCCCCCGATGATCGCGACCTCGGTCGAAAGGCGGTCGGTCATGAGTCGGTCCGTTCGACGATGGTGGCGCCCGGCTCGACCTCGGAGTCGAGGTGCCGCCTGGTCTCGAGGTCGGTCCACTCCTGCGGTTCGGTCGAGATCAGCAACTGGAGCAGGTCGAGCGCCTCGGCCGCGAGTTGTTCCCTCGGGACGTGGAAGCCCGCGAGCGGCCGGCCGGCGATCCGGTGACCGCGCACCTCGCCGAGCGCCGCGACCGAGATCTCGTCGGGTACGGCGACTCCCGCGGCCGTCAGCGCGTGCACGGCATCCTCGATCAGGAACGCGTCCTCGGCGATGATCACGGTCGCGCCGGTGGCCTGCGCCAGCCGGGGCAGGTCAGCGATCCGCTCCTCACCGACCAGCAGGAAGGCGAGCCGTCCGTCCGCGGAGGCGGCCTCGACGGCACCGCGACGGTCCCGGGCCGCGGGCGTGTCCCGGCCGCGGTGCACGTAGAGCGCCTGCTGGTGACCGGCGGCCGCTGCCTGGTCGATCAACGCCGTGGCCGGCGTGATGTAGTCGATGGCGACGTACGGCACCGGGGCGGCGGTCTCGTCCCGGCGGCCGATGGCGACGAACGGGAACTGTTCGGCGACCAGTCGCTCCAGTTCGGAGGCGACCATCTGCTGGCCGAGCAGCACGCAGCCGTCGGTCAGCCGCAGCCGGGTCTTGCGGTGGAACAGGCTCCGGGTGCCGTCCTCGACCGGTGACGACGTGAAGAACAGCAGGTCCCAGCCGATCCGCTCGGCGGCGCGCTCGATCCCGTTCAGCAACGGCCCGTAGAAGTCCATGCTCTCGGGGGACAGCGCGGCCTCGTAGGTGAAAACGCCGATGATCTGATTGTCCAGGCCGGCCAGGCGGCGGGCCGCCGGGTCCGCGACGTACGTCAGTTGCTCGATCGCCTTCTTGACCCGCGCGCGGGTCGCCTCGGGGATCCGAACTCCTGTCCCGTCGCGGTCGTTCAGCACCACCGACACCGTGGTCTGACTGACGCCGGCGATCTCGGCGATCTCGCGCTGGGTGACCCGGCGAGGTTTCGGTGCCATCGTTCCTCCGTCGTGATAATGCCTATCTTCAGCAAGCTGCGGCGACCATAGCCCAGCCGAAGTCGGTAGCGCAATGACCTCTTGACGTCGGAGTTCCGGACTGGGAACGTTCCGACCATCGAATCTGAAGATACGCATTATCAAAGGAGTAGTCGATGACCTCCACCCTCAGTCGCCGCAGCCTGCTCGGCGCGGCGCTCGCGGCCGGCGTCGTCCTGGTCGCCGAAGCGACCCCGATCAGCGCGTTCGCCGCGGCCGGTGACGTGACCCTGACGGCCGGCGGCATCAGCCTGCTGGCCAGTCCCGGCGGCCGGCTCGCGATCCGTGACGCTGGTGGCGTCACGCGGTCGGTCGGGTCGAAGTTCCAGGTAAAGGACAGCGTCGCCGGCGTCCTGACCTCCACCGGCGGGACCCCGACGCTGAGCGCGCTCGCGGACGGTACGCCGGCGATCCGGATGGACTACACCTTCGACGCCGCCGCCGGCTCGACGGTCGTCACCGGCTGGTTCAGTGTCAGTACGTCGCATGCCCGGCTGGAATGGCGGATCACTGGGCCGAGCACGCTGCTCCCGGACGGGTTCCTCTTCAGCCGCGCGATCCAGGCGCCGACCGCGCCTGACGACTACATCGCGATCACCGAATGGGTCCGCGACGCGGGCGGCGGCATCCCGTACGAGGACACCGTCGGGGTTGCGCACACTTCGACGTGGAGCTCCAGCCTGCACGGTCTGTTCCTGCTGGAGCGCTCCCGGCAGTCGTGGACGAACGCGACCTGGGTGCACGCACCGGGCGTGGTGGATCCGGCCGGCGGCTGGACCAGCCGGGCCGACTTCTTCTTCTCCGAGACCCGCCCGTCGGCCACTGCCGCCATTGGCCGCGGCCGGGAGCTCGGGATCGAGCTCACCACCAACAGCGACTTCAACCTGTACGAGTCGGCCGGTGCACCGATGGCGCTCACCGCGCTGGTGGCCAACGGCGGCGCGGCCAAGTCGGTCGAGCTCGAGCTCTGGATGCGCAGCTTCGACGGTGTGCTGCTGGCATCAACGACCGTGACGGGAAGCGTCACCGCGGCCGGTACCTGGCAGCACACCTTCAACCTGACCGCGCCGGCCAGTGGGATCGCACTGGCTGAGGTGGTGGTCCGGTCCGGCGATGACGAGGCGTTCGCGCGGACCAATTTCGCCGTACTGCCGACGTACGACTATCAGGCCGGTACGGACAGCATGTTCGGGATCGCCAACTACCCGTGGCTCCAGCGGCCGAGCGCCGACGCCGTACTCGATCTGTGGCAGCGAGCCGGCATCAGTCTGGTCCGGATCGCGTACGACGGTGGGCCCGGGTTGCCGCCGTCCGCGTTCGACGCGCGCGGGATGCGGCACAACATCGAGCTGCAGCCGTCATTGACCGTGCCCGACGCCGAGGCGGCCGCCTGGGCCGCGGACAAGCTGGCCGTGGCGGCCGGTGCGGGTGCGGGGTACTTCGAGGTGGGCAACGAACTGAACCGGCCTTTCAACACCGGGGATGCCGCGCAGGCCTATCTGGACAAGGTGATGCGGCCGGTGTTCAACCGCCGGGCCGTCACTGGCGACACCGTGAAGCTGATGAACAACGGGCTGGCCGGGATGGACAAGCCGTGGGTGGAGAACTTCATCGCTGCGGGCGGCTGGGATCTGATCGATGCCTTCGCCTATCACCCAGGTCGCGGCAACTTCACGCCCGACTACATCCCACCGGGCGATGACTGGGGCACTGGCTCCACCGGGGCCTACTGGAACTTCTACGGTGGCCTGAAACAGTTGAAGGCGCTGATGGCGCAGCACGGTGAGAAGGAGATCTGGCTGACGGAGGCGTACGCCGCGACCAAGCCGAACAGCTGGTGGCACGACACATACCGGCATGCTGCGGAGAACGTGTTGTTGACATTGGCGCTCGCCAAGGCCGAGGGGATTCGGTGCGTGTGCTGGTACCAGTTCCACGACAGCGTGCTCGGGATGCCGCAGATCGCCGACCCGGACAACGTGGAGTACCACTTCGGCCTGATGAACCGCGATCTGAGCCCGAAGCCGTCGCTGCTCGCGTACGCGACGGCGGCCCGGGTGCTCGACCAGGCCGTCTTCGGTGGGCATTTGACGTTTGCCGATCCGCTGACGTCCGGCCTGTGGTTCGACACCCCGGACGGGCCGGCGGTGGTGCTGTGGAACCGGGCCGACGGGTACATCCTCAACACCGCGGGCCAGCGCACCGATTGGCACTTCCCGGCACCCGAGGTCTGGGTCGACCCGTGGCCGACCAAGACGCCGCTGACAGTCTCCGCGAGTTCCGCCGTACGAGAGCTGGATGCGATCGGGCAGGCACGGATGTTGCCCGTCACCAATGGCAACGCGACGCTGACCCTCGACGGCGCACCCCGGATCTACTACGGCCTGATCCCGCATGCCAGCGGCGCCGGCACCCACACCCTGGCCGGCTGCCGGCCCGGCCGCCGCTACCGCAGTTGACCCCGGGCCGCGAGGTGCGTGTGCCGACAGTTATCGTTTGACCGCGCATTGTCATCGGATCATGGGGTCGGCATCTTCCGCCGGAGCGGGCCCTTGGGGGTTTGCTCATGAAGAAGGCCGTTCTGGCTGTCGTCACCGCTGCGGCGGTTGGTGCTGCCGCACTCGTTCCGTCCGGTCCCGCTGTTCAGGCGGCTACTGCTACGGCGGCCGCTAGCGCGCCGCGTGGGTTCGGGTCCGCGCTGTCGTCGGTGCAGCAGGCGGCCTGGCAGACGAACGCGAGCATCAACACGCTCGCCGTCGCGGGGAACCTGGTGTTCGCCGGCGGTCTGTTCACTCGGGTCCGGCCGCCGGGGAAGGCCCGTGGCGTCGGGGACGTGGCGCGGAAGTACTTCGCGGTGTTCGACCGGACCACCGGCGTACCGACGCGGTTCGCGCCGCAGGTCAACGGGCCGGTGTGGAGCGTCGCGACCTCTCCGGACGGCCGGTACGTCGTGATCGGCGGCGACTTCACGGTCGTCGACGGGGTGCCGCGGTCGCGGGTGGCGATGTTCGATGTTGCGAGCGGCAAGCTGGTGGCCGGCTGGGATCCGGTGGTGAACTACCGGGTCGCGGCGCTGAAGGTCTCCAGCAGCACCGTCTACCTCGGCGGCTCGTTCGGATCGGTGGACAAGGTGGCCCGCGCGCGGGTGGCCGCGGTCAGCCTGAACAGCGGTGCGCTGCTGGCCTGGAGTCCGAACGCGAACGACGACGTCCATGCGATCGAGCTGTCGGCCGACGGCAAGCGGGCGTTCGTCGGCGGCGGGTTCACCCGGATCGGCGGCCGCGACGTGCACGCGCTCGCGATGGTGAACGCCGCCACCGGCGCCGCGCTCCCGATGCCCGCCGCGGCCGCGATCCCACCGAAGTCCGAGGAGTGCGACAGCCGGGTCAAGGACCTCGAAGTTCAAGGAAACAAGGTCTTCGCGTCGAACGCCGGCACGCTCAGCGTGGGTTGCTACGACGGCGTGCTGGCGGCTGACGCCACGACCGGCAAGCTGCTCTGGCAGAGCAAGTGCCGTGGTGCGACCGAGGCGATCAAGGCGATCGGGAACTGGCTGTACAAGGGTTCGCACGCCCACGACTGCAGCGCGGACGGAGCGTTCCCCGACAAGACCGGGATGCACCACTTCCTCGTCTACAGCGCGATCACCGGGAAGCTCGGTCCGTGGTTCCCGAACGCGACCGCCGGCGGCACGACCCTTGTCGGTCCGCTCGCGTTCGCGTCCGGCGGCAACGACCTCTGGGCGGGCGGCGACTTCACGAAGGTGAACGGCGTACCGCAAGAAGGGCTGACCCGGTTCACGAACGCGCCGGGTGGTGCGGCGCCGGCGCGACCGGCCGCGCCCAAGGTCGCCAGCGCGCGGGTGAACAAGGTGACGATCGCCTTCCCGACCGTGCTCGACCGCGACAACCTCACCCTCACCTACCTCGTGTACCGCGGCAGCACGCGGATCGGCAGCTGGTCTCGTACGTCGAACTCCTGGACGAAGCCGACCGTCACCTCGGTCACCGACTCCGGCCTGACCAGCGGCCAGAAGCTGTGGTACCACGTCGAGGTCAGCGACGGCCGCAACGTCCAGAAGAGTCCGTCAGTCTCCGTCCGCGTCCGCTAGCTCAGCAGCGCGTTCCGCGGGGCGGTACGACGAGATCGGCCAGGTAGGCGTCGATCTTGGTGCGGGCGCAGTCGTTGGACATGTACAGCGTGTGTCCGGGGCCGTCGTGGTAGATCCCGCCGCTGCCCGGGACCTGGTCGATCACTCGGGTCGCGGAGTCGTACTCGCTCCAGTTGCCTGCCATCAGCAGCGGCGGCAAGCCGTCTGGTAGCGCGGCGGGTTGATTGCGGACCGGCACCGGCCATCCGACACAGTTCAGCATCGGCAGCAGGATGGTGCCGGCGGCCCCGGTGTAGTGCGCGGCGGCCTCCATGCGTCGTACCTGCTGCTGGAGTTGGCGTTGACTGGTCGGATGCGGCCAGTCCGTGCACTCCACGACGCCCGGTGACGGCGCCGACGGGAACGGCGCGTTCGGGGGCGCCGGTACGAAGCCGGATGCGTCACCGGTCGTCGCAGCCTTCCTGAGCGCGGCCAAGAGCGTCGGGTACGACGCCTCACCGAGACGTGCGAGCCGCAGTCCGGTCCAGCGGATCTCGTTGCCGTCGTACGTCGTACTCCCGGCCGGCAGCGGATTACGCTGCGCTCGCGCCACCACCTGCTGCCACAGCGAGGCGCAGTCTTCTTGCCCACGGCACCAGTCGAAGAAGCGGGTCATGAAGGTCTGCACGTCACGCGCGAGTCGGGTCAGTTCGCGGTCCCAGTTGGCGGTGCTGTGGTTCCAGGTGCCGTCGAGGACCAGCGATCGCACGCGCTCCGGGAACAGTCCGGCGTACGCCTGCCCGATGAAGCCGCCGTACGACGCTCCGTAGAAGTTCACCTTCGACTCGCCGAGCGCGCGCCGGATGGCCTCGAGGTCGCGCGCGTGGCTCGCGGAGTCCATCGCCGCGAACAATTGCGGATCCTTCGCCTGGCACTTCTCCACAATCGCCCGGTTGGCGGCGGAGAGGGCGTCGAACTCGGCCTGGTTGCGCGGTACTCGCGGCTGTCGTGCGCCGGTCCACTCACACGGAAGATTGGTGCTCAGACCCGGGGCGTTGGGGCCGCCGCGCAGATCCCAGGTGACGATGTCCATATTCTGCCGGAGACCGGCGAAGGCCGCCGCGCCGCCGTACGACCGCATCAGGTCGATGCTGATCCCGATCGGTCCGCCGAGGTTGACCAGCACGGATCCATGGGGTTTCGGGGCGGTCGACGGCAACCGGCCGAGGGTCAGCGTGAGCTGGCGGCCGCCTGGACGGTCCCAGTCGACCGGGACCTGCAAGGTCGCGCACTCGATGCCGACGTCGCCCGGCCCGCCGGGACACTCGCCCCAATCGAGGGCGGGTGTTGCCTGGGCTGGTGGAGTGAGGGCGGCGTTGAGTGCCAGCAGGACGCCGGCCGCCAGGGCAAGTGGTTTCAGCATCCGGACACGCTCTCGTGGATCCCCGCGCCGCACATCGGACCACAGGCCGACGGACTCCGGTCCGAGGTGGTGATCCGTCGGCTCGGCTAGGTTCTGTCTGGTGTCAGAGGAGTACGGATTGAGCCGGCGACAGTTGATCGTCGCGGACTGCGTCGTCGCGGCCGGGTACGCCGTTCTCGTCCTGCTCACCTCGTCCACCGGGCCCGGGCTCGTCGCGATCGGACTCGGACTGCCGATCGCGGTACGGCGAATCTGGCCGGTCCCTGCCCTCACCGTGGTGGCCGTGATGTCGATGGGCGCGTTCGTAGTCGACGCATTGCGCGATCCACTGCTCGCTGCCGCCTACGTCCTGTACGTCGTCGCGCTCACGAGGTCATCGAACCGCCCGTTGTCCAGCCGCCGCCTGATCGCCGTGGCCGGCGCTGTCGGCTTCGTCGTACTCTTCCTCGCCATGGCGGCCGGCGCACCGGCCGGTCAGTCCCGCGCCGCGCTTGTGCTCACCGGCGTCGCCGCGTTGTACGGCGCTTGGGTGCTGGGACAGGTCGTCCGCGACCGACGGGCTGCCGCAGCCCGCGCGGCGCAGGTCCTGGCCGAGCAAGCCGTGGCTGCCGAGCGATTGCGGATCGCCCGCGAGCTGCACGACATCGTTGCCCACAGCATGGGACTGATCGCGGTCAAGGCCGGCGTCGCGAATCATGTGCTGCGGGTGCGTCCCGAGGAGGTGTCCGACGCGTTGTCGGTGATCGAGTCCACGAGCCGGGACGCCCTGGTCGAGCTCCGGCACATGCTTGGCCTGTTGCGGCCCTCCGGCGAACCGGTGGAGCTCGCACCACCCGCGGGCCTCGCGGCGCTGCCGGATCTGGTGAGCCGGGTCGAGTCGACCGGCGTTCAGGTCGAGTTGAAGGTCGCCGTACCAGAGCCGCTGCCGGAGGCCGTCGATCTCACCCTCCACCGGATCGTCCAGGAGTGCCTGACCAACGTCACCAAGCACGCCCGCGCCGCCCGCTGCCAGATCACGATCACCGGCGCCGCGAACGCCGTACAGCTCGAGGTTTCCGACGACGGTGCAGGTGGTGCGGTGGTGGAAGGACACGGCTTGATCGGGATCCGGGAGCGGGTGAGTGTGTACGGCGGCTCGTACCGTGCCGGACCGCGCGCGGGTGGCGGCTTCGAGGTCGTCGTACGGCTGCCGTATGAGTGAGATCCGAGTGCTGGTCGCCGACGACCAGGCATTGCTGCGCGGCAGCTTCCGCGTGCTGATCGACACCACGCCCGGCCTGACGACGGTCGGCGAGGCAGCGGACGGGATCGAGGCGGTCGAGCTCGCGCGACGCGAACGGCCGGACGTCGTACTGATGGATGTCCGGATGCCGAGGCTGGACGGGATCGAGGCGACCCGGCGGATCTGCTCCGCGCCGGAGACAGCCGGGACCAAGGTGCTGATCCTGACGATGTTCGACCTCGATGACGCCGTGTACGCCGGTCTGCGCGCCGGGGCGAGCGGGTTCCTGCTGAAGGACGTCCCGCCTGTCGAGTTGCTGCAGGCAATCAACGTCGTCGCGGCGGGGGAGGGATTGCTGGCGCCCTCGATCACCCGCAGGCTGATCGCCGAATTCGCGCGGCTGGCCGAGCCGGGACAGGCGCCCCTGACCGGTCTCGACGGCGTGACCGACCGCGAACGGGAGGTGCTGTCGCTGATCGCCCGCGGCCTGTCGAACGACGAGATCTGCAACCACCTGCACGTCGGCCGCGGCACCGTGAAGACCCACATCGGCCACCTCCTGGCCAAACTGCACGCCCGCGACCGAGCCCAACTGGTAATCGCCGCCTACGAGTCCGGCCTGGTGCAACCACGCCGACGGTGACTAGAGGTGCGACAGGATGGCGGTGAGGGCGATCAGGAGGCAGATGGCGCCGTTGATGTACGGGTGGCCGGCGAGGATCGCGACGAATTCGCGGATGGTTGCCGTGGGCCAGTAGTACGCGGCGGTGGGGGAGCCGATGACCTGGCCGTTGACCTTCGCCTTACGGGCGGTGAGTGCGGCGCGGAAGGCGTGGAAGTTGTTCGTGACGATCAGGCAGCGGTACTGCGGTCGCAGATCGATCATCAGGTCCCGGCTGAACGTCAGGTTCTCCCAAGTGGTCGTCGACTTGTCCTCGCGGATGATCTGGTTGTCGGGGACGCCGCGTTCGACCAGGTACGCCGCCATCGCGTGCGACTCGGGCAGGTCCTCACCCGGACCCTGGCCGCCGGATGTGACGAGCTGCGGCGAGCGACCCTTGCGGAGCGCGCGTTCGTACACCTGCTGGGCGCGGTCGAGGCGACTGGCCAGCAACGGCGTGACCCGCGAGCCCATCAAGCCCGAGCCGAGGACGACGACGAAATCCACCTTCCGCGAAGAACGGACCCGGCTGTAGACGAACGCGTACACCAGGAAGCAGAGGAACAGGAACGAGATGTAGGTCAGGATGCCGAGCAGCACCGACCGTACGACGGCCAGCGGTTCCCAGCCGATCTTCTGCACCAGCACGCTGAAGATGACGAAGCCGATGATCCCGAGCCCGACCAGCAGCGACAGCAGGTTGGACAGCCGCCGGCGCTCCCGGCGCAGCATGGTGACGCCGTTGATCACCAGGAACACCGCGAGCACGGCGATCGTCAACGGGACCGCGACCAGGACCGCAACTACCAGGACCTTGGCGGCGGTCTGACTGACCGTCTCGACCGCGAAGATCAGCCCGAGGCCGGTGAACATCAACGCGAGGACCAGGAAGATCCCGTTCTTGAACAGCCGCCGGTCCCGCAGGAAGCTGACGCCGAAGACGAGGAACCAGAACCCGGCGATACCGAAGCAGATGGCCATCGCGCGCCATCAAACCACTGTCCGTAGCCGCGGGTGCGCCTCCCACGCCGACGCACACCCGAGGTGGGCGAGGCTCGATGGCTGGACGGCGTCGGGTGTCCGGGCGGCTGGTGTGCGAGGCTGCGGGGGACGGGTCGTGCAGGTCGAGAGAGGTGAGGTCGGCGTGGGTGCTGTGACCAACTGGGCGGGGAACGTCAGCTTTGCGAGTGAGCTGCAGCGGCCCCGGACGATCGAGGAGTTGCAGGAGTTGGTCGCGGCGG
Organism: Kribbella sp. VKM Ac-2571; assembly: GCF_004362255.1. Classification (NCBI taxonomy): domain Bacteria; kingdom Bacillati; phylum Actinomycetota; class Actinomycetes; order Propionibacteriales; family Kribbellaceae; genus Kribbella; species Kribbella sp. VKM Ac-2571. The sequence continues at coordinate 23,311 of NZ_SNWS01000030.1, read as the reverse complement.
CCGAGAAGGTGCGGGTGCTGGGGACCGGGCACTCGTTCAACCGGATCGCCGACAGCACCGGCACGCTGGTCAGCGTCGCGGACCTGCCGAAGGTGATCGAGGTCGGCGACGGTGGCGTGACGGTGTCGGCCGGGCTGCGGTACGGCGAGGTCACGGCGCCGCTGCAGGCCCAGGGACTGGCGTTGCACAACCTCGGCTCGCTGCCGCACATCTCAGTGGCCGGTGCGTGCTCGACCGGGACGCACGGGTCCGGTGACGCCAACGGTCCGCTGGCGGACGCGGTCAGCGCGATCACGTTCGTGAACGCTTCCGGTGAGCTCGTCACGTTGACCCGGGACGACGAGGACTTCGCCGGCTCGGTCATCTCGCTCGGTGCGCTCGGGGTGACCGTGAGCATGACGCTCGACGTACAACCGGCGTACCAGATCAGCCAGGTGGTGTACGACGGTCTGCCGGTGGAGCGGCTCGGGACGGACCTCGACGCGGTGATGGGGAGCGCGTACAGCGTGAGTGCGTTCACCGACTGGGTGGATCCGGACGTGATGGTGTGGCGTAAGCGGCGAGAGCTGACCGCGCCCGATCCGAAGTGGCTGGGCGCGACGCTCGCCGACGGGCCGCGGCACCCGATCAAGGTGATGCCGGCCGACTACGCGACCCAGCAGGGCGGGGTCGCGGGACCGTGGAACGAGCGGCTGCCGCACTTCCGGCTCGAGTTCACGCCGAGCAACGGGGACGAGCTGCAGTCGGAGTACTTCGTCCCGCGCGAGCGGGCCGCCGAGGCGTTCGACGTACTGCGGGCCTTGGGCAACCGGTTCGCGCCGGTGATCCAGGTGTCGGAGGTCCGGACGATCGCCGCCGACGACCTGTGGCTGAGCCCGAGCCAGGGCCGGGACACGGTCGCGCTGCACTTCACCTGGGTCCAGGACGAAACCGCCGTCCGCCCGGTCGTCGCCGCCTTGGAGGAGCGGCTGGCGCCACTGGACGCGCGCCCCCACTGGGGCAAGGTCTTCGCCGCCGACGCCACCACCTTGGCCGAGCGCTACCCGAAGGTGAAGGACTTCACCGCCCTCGCGGCGAAGTACGACCCGGCCGGCAAGTTCCGCAACCCCTACCTGGACCAGTACCTGCCTCTCAGCACGCAGGGGTAACGGAGAGCAAAGAGAAACCTCACGGCAACCGGGTTGGTCGTCGGGGGCAACAGGCACACGCCACAGTGACGGGGTGTTTCGGATCGTTGACGCTCCGTCCTGAGAGGTGTGCCGTGTCTGCTTCTGAACAGTCTGTGCGACCTGTGCGACATGGTGGAGTTCGGCCGTTGCTGGTCCGTTTGCACTTCTATGCGGGGATCCTGGTCGGCCCGTTCCTCCTCCTGACGGCGCTGACCGGGTTCCTCTACGCGTTGGCCCCGCAGATCGAGAACGCGCTCTACCGGGACACGATCTCCGTCAAGAGCTCGGGGACGACGGTGCCGATCGGCGACCAGGTGGCGGCTGCCCGGGAGCGTCAACCGGAAGGCACGCTGGTCGCCGTACGTCCGGCGGCCGGTCCGGGAGACACCACCCGGGTGCTGTTCGACGTACCCGGACTCGCTGAGTCGGAACGCCTTGCGGTGTTCGTGAATCCGGGCAACGCACAGGTCACCGGCGAGCTGGTTGCCTATGGCTCCAGTGGTGCCTTGCCGTTCCGCACCTGGCTGTCGCGCCTGCACGCGAACCTGCACCTCGGTGACGTCGGGCGGAACTACAGTGAGCTGGCCGCATCGTGGTTGTGGCTGATCGCCCTGGCGGGGTTGGTGCTGTGGTTCACCGGACGCCGGAGCGGATCGCGCTGGCGGGTGGAGCGATCCGGCAGCGCACGACGCCGTACGTTGTCGTGGCACGGAGTTCTCGGGACGTGGGTGATCCTCGGGATGCTGTTCCTGTCGGCGACCGGTCTCACCTGGTCGCGTTTCGCCGGCGCGAACGTGACGGACCTGAAGGCCTCGCTGGACTGGAAGACGCCGACGGTCAGTACGGCGCTCACCGACGCCGACCACGCGGGTCACCAGGGACACACGTTCCCCGGCGGCGAGGTGGACCCGGCGGTCGACGAATGGACCCAAGCGTTGCAGTCCGCCCGCTCGGCCCAGCTCGACGGGCCGGTGGAGATGGTGGCGCCGAAGGAGTCCGGTACGTCGTTCGTGGTCAGCGAGATCGGGAAGGCCTGGCCGACGCAGGCCGACTCGGTCGCGGTCGACCCGATGTCGGGGAAGGTCGTCGACGTCGTCCGGTTCGAGGACTACCCGATCGGGGCGAAGCTGTCGCGATGGGGGATCGACGCGCACATGGGCCTGCTGTTCGGCCTGGTCAACCAGATCCTGCTGCTGATCGTCGCCGGGACCGTCGTCGCGTCGGTGATCTGGGGCTACCGGATGTGGTGGCTGCGCCGGCCGACGCGCGGACACGCGTTGCGGTTCGGTCGTCCGGCCCGGCGTGGTGCGTGGCGGGGAATCCCCGTGCTCGCTGTGGTCGGAATGCTCGCCCTTGCGGTGGGGGTCGGGATGTTCCTGCCGTTGCTCGGGATCAGCCTGGCCGCATTCGTGGTGATCGATCTGCTGATCGGGCTCTACCGCTGGCGGCAGACCGGCACGACGGAGCCGTCGCCGGACGAGCCGGTGGCGGAGGCCGCGGCGGACGAGCTACTCGTGTAACAGCGGCTCGAGGGTCGCGGTGATCGTCCAGAGCAGGTTTCGCATGACCCGGCGGTCCTCGGGCGACAGCTGGGCCAGGGCGCGGCGGCCGGCGCGGTCGTAGATCTCCTGAACGGTGTGGGCGAGCTCGACGCCGCGGTCGGTCAGCTCGATGCCTACCTGGCGGGCGTCGGTAGTGCTCTTCACCCGGCGGACCAGGCCGGCGGCTTCCATCCGCTGGGTGGTCTTGGTTGCCGTCGGCACCTCGACGTCCAGGACCTTCGCGAGCCGGGCGACCGGGAGCGAACCGTGGTGCAGGAGCTTGGCGAGCACCAGCTCCTGCCCCGTGTGCAACACGGTCCCCGCCAACTCCTCCGCGATCGCCTTCCGGGTCGCGCGCTCCGCGAACCGCAAGGCGATCAGGACATCCGCCTCATCGGCCGGCGCATCCGGCGACCACTCGCCGTGCTCACCTGCATCGCGCGTGGAGGTCATGAGTCCCAGCCCCATGACCACGCCGGCGCCGAAGGCCCGGCCGAAAGCGCTGTCACGTGTGGCTCCGGGGGAGGAAGGGGTTGCGGCTGTTGTAGTCGCCGATGTAGTCGGTGGGAATGGCGGGCTCGCCGCGGCTCAGCTGGCTGGCGGAGCGGGGAAGCTCGTCGCGGACCTTCTGGTGATGCGCCTGGGACTCCTCGGGCGTGGTCCGGCCGACGATCTTGCCCGACTCGACGAGCGGCTTCAGGAGCACCCGGTCGTCACCGTCGTCGACCGGCTGCTCGCCGACCCCGATCAGTTCGACCTCCGCGACCCCGGCCGCCGTACGCCGTCGCAGCGCCCACTTCCGGCCGCCGATCGAGATCTTGTCCGGGCTCTTCTTCGCCACCGGAACCACCTCGCCGCTCGCGTCCTCACGGGCGACCAGCTTGTACACGAACCCACAGGTCGGGTACCCGGACCCGGTGACCAGCGACGTACCCACGCCGTACCCGTCGACCGGCGCCGGCGCGAGCGCCGCGATCTGGAACTCGTCCAGGTCACTCGTCACGATGATCCGGGTCTTCGTCGCGCCCAGCGAGTCCAGCTGGTCGCGGACCTGCCCGGCCAGCGACGGCAGGTCACCCGAGTCCAGCCGGACCGCGCCCAGCTCAGGGCCGGTCAGCTCGATCGCGGTCCGCACCGCCGCCGCAACGTCGTAGGTGTCGACGAGCAGCGTGGTGCCCTTGCCGAGGGCGTCGACCTGCGACCGGAACGCGTCCTCCTCGCGGTCGTGCAGCAGCGTGAACGCGTGCGCCGCCGTCCCCGTGCTCGGGATACCGAAGCGGCGGGCCGCCTCCAGGTTCGAGGTGGCGGTGAAGCCCGCGATGTACGCCGCCAGCGCCGCACCGACCGCGGCGCCTTCGTGGGTCCGCCGGGAGCCCATCTCGATACAGGGCCGCCCACCGGCCCACCAGGTCATCCGCGACGCCGCCGAGGCGACCGCGGAATCGTGGTTCAGGATCGACAAGAAAACGGTTTCCAGCAGTACCGCCTCGGCGAACGACGACTCCACCACGAGCACCGGTGAGCCGGGGAAGAAGATCTCGCCGTCGGCGTACCCGGAGATGTCGCCGGAGAACCGGTACTCCGCCAGCCAGTCCCGGGTAGCCTGGTCGACGACGCCGCGATCGGCCAGGAAGGCGATCGTCTGCTCGTCGAACCGGAACCGCTCGAGCGCGTCCAGCAGGCGGTTGATGCCCGCGACCACGCCGTACCGGCGGCCGTCCGGCAGCCGGCGGGCGAACAGCTCGAACACCGAGCGGCGCTGCGCCGTGCCGTCGGCCAGCGCGGCCTGCAGCATGGTCAGCTCGTAGTGGTCTGTCAAGAGCGCGGTCGAGTGCGTCACAGGAGCAGCCTATTGCGAGACCGGAACCGATGATGGAGAGAATGGACAGGTGACCACCGCACCAAGCGAACTCGAGAGCCCCGAGGTCGACGAGGCGATCGAGTTGAGCCCGCCTTGGGTGACCATCGTCTGGAACGATCCGGTCAACCTGATGGACTACGTCACCTTCGTCTTCCAGACGTACTTCGGCTACTCCAAGGCGAAGGCGGAGAAGCTGATGCTGCAGGTGCACCAGGAGGGCAAGTCGGTGGTCTCGAACGGCAACCGGGAAGCGATGGAACGCGACGTGGAAGCGATGCACACCTACGGCCTGTGGGCCACCTGCGAGAAGTCGTGACGCGGTTCCGCAGGCGCCGCAAGACCGTGATCGTCAGTTTCGCCGAGCACGAGGCGGACATCCTGGCGAATCTGCTCCGCAACCTGGTCGAGCTGCTGTACGACGGTCTGCCGCCGCGCGCCACCGAGTCCAGCGACCCGCTCGCGGCGCTGCTCGACTCCGACGGGCCGACGTCGCCACCCGAGGACGTCGTACTGCAGCGGCTGCTGCCGGACGCGTACAAGCAGGACGACATGGCGTCGGCCGAGTTCCGCCGGTTCACCGAGCGCGGGCTGCGCGAGGGCAAGGTCACCGACGCCAAGCGGGTGCTGTCCGCCCTCGAGGAATCCGGCGCCGACGAGATCGCACTCGAGCCCGACGAGCAGCTGTCCTGGCTGCGCGCGCTGAACGACCTCCGCCTCGCCATCGGCACCCGTCTCGACATCAAGGACGAGGACGACTACTCCACCTGGGAAAAACTCCCCGACGACGACCCACGCCGCCTCACCTACGACCTCTACGACTGGCTCGGCTACCTCCAGTCCGCTCTGCTGCACAACATGCGCCATTAGGGTTGGCCGTATGGAGATGCGGCGGCTCGGGCGAACCGGGCGGGATGTCGGTGTGGTCGGGCTCGGGGCGTGGCAACTCGGGGGCGACTGGGGATCGGTGGACGAGAGCGACGCGCTCGCGGTGCTGCACGCCGCGATCGACGGCGGCGTGACGTTCATCGACACCGCGGACGTGTACGGCGACGGCCGCAGCGAGCGGCTCGTCGGACAGGTACTCAAGGCGTCCAATGGCCTGACTGTGGCGACCAAGATGGGCCGCCGCGTCGAGCAGGTGCCGGAGAACTACACGCTGCAGAACTTCCGCGCCTGGAACGACCGCTCCCGGCAGAACCTCGGCGTCGACACGATCGATCTGGTGCAGCTGCACTGCCCGCCGACGCCCGTCTACTCCGACGACGAGGTCTTCGACGCGCTCGACACCCTCGTCGACGAGGGCCGCATCGCGTCGTACGGCGTCAGCGTCGAGACCTGCGCCGAGGCCCTGACCGCGATCGCGCGGCCGAACGTCGCGTCGGTGCAGATCATCCTGAACGCGCTGCGCCTGAAGCCGCTCGACGAGGTCCTGCCCGCTGCTCAGGCGGCCGGCGTCGGCATCATCGCCCGCGTCCCGCTCGCGAGCGGTCTGCTCTCGGGCAAGTACGACGAGCACACCACGTTCGGCGACGACGACCACCGGACATACAACCGGCACGGCGAGGCCTTCGACGTCGGCGAGACCTTCTCCGGCGTGGACTTCACCACCGGCCTGGAAGCCGTCCGCCGCCTGATGCCCTGGCTCCCGGCCGGTGCCACGATGGCCCAGTTCGCGCTCCGCTGGATCATCGACCAGCCCGGTGTCTCGGTGGTGATCCCCGGCGCCCGCAACCCGGCCCAGGTAGCCGGCAACATCTCCGCCGCCACCCTCGCCTCACTGACCCCGGACCAGCTGACCGCCGTCCAGCAGACGTATGACGACCTGATCCGCCCCCAGATCCACGACCGCTGGTAGGCGGACCTCCTCTGCACTGTCCGCATTGTGGACCGACTTCGCGGTTGGCGGGGTCGGTGCGGCGCGCGCCGTACCGTGGAAGCGTGCTGGTGATCGAGAAGGCGACGGTTGACGCGATCGTGGCGCACGCCCGGCGGGATCACCCCGACGAGGCGTGCGGTGTGGTCGCGGGTGCGGAAGGTTCGGACCGGGCGACCCGGTTCATCCCGATGCTGAACGCCGCCATGTCGCCGACGTTCTACGAGTTCGACTCGGGTGACCTGCTGCGGCTCTACAAGGAGCTCGACGAGCGGGACGAGGAGCCGGTGGTGATCTACCACTCGCACACCGCCACCGAGGCCTACCCGTCACGCACCGACATCAACCTGGCCCAGGAGCCGGGCGCCCACTACGTGCTGGTGTCGACGCGGGACGGCGCCGACTCCCCGGAGTACGACGGCCCGGTCGAGTTCCGCTCGTACCGGATCGTCGACGGTGAGGTCACGGAAGAAGAAGTACGCGTGGTTGGTTCTTATGCGGAGACAGAAGGAGAGCACTGAATATGGCGATCGAGCTGCGCGTGCCGACGATCCTGCGCACCTACACCGGTGGCGCGAAGGCGGTCAACGGTGACGGCACGAACCTGGCCGAGTTCATCGACAACATCGATGGCGCCCACCCGGGCCTCAAGGAGCGCATCGTGGAGGGCGAGCCGGAGGAACTGCGCCGGTTCGTGAACGTGTACGTGAACGACGAGGACGTCCGGTTCACCGGCGGCCTGAAGACCGAAATCAAGGACGGCGACGTCGTCGTCGTGCTGCCGGCCGTCGCCGGCGGCTGAGTCCCGATGCGATTCGACAGCCTGCTGGACTCGGTCGGCGGCACCCCGCTGGTCGGGCTGCCGCGGTTGTCGCCGTCGGCCGACGTACGGCTCTGGGCGAAGCTCGAGGACCACAACCCGACCGGGTCGATCAAGGACCGGGCCGCGCTGCGGATGCTGCTGGACGCCGAGAAGGACGGCCGGCTGCGCCCGGGCAACACGATCCTCGAGCCCACGTCGGGCAACACCGGCATCTCGCTCGCGATGGCGGCCAAGCTCCGCGGGTACCGGATGGTCTGCGTGATGCCGGAGAACACCTCCGAGGAGCGCCGCCAGATCCTGCGGATGTGGGGGGTCGAGATCATCTCCTCCCCGGCCGCGGGCGGTTCCAACGAGGCGGTCCGGGTCGCGAAGCAGGTCGCCGAGGAACACCCGGACTGGGTGATGCTGTACCAGTACGGCAACCCGTCGAACGCGCTCGCGCACTACGACGGCACCGCGCGGGAGATCCTCGAGGACCTCCCGTCCGTCACGCACTTCGTCGCCGGCCTCGGCACCACCGGCACGCTGATGGGCGCCGGCCGGTTCTTCCGCGAGCACAAGCCCGCGGTGCGGATCGTCGCCGCCGAGCCGCGGTACGGCGAACTCGTCTACGGCCTGCGCAACCTCGACGAGGGCTTCGTCCCCGAGCTGTACGACGCGACGCTGATCGACGCCCGCTTCTCGGTCGGTCCGCGCGACGCCGTCCGCCGGGTCCGCGAACTGCTCGACAACGAAGGCATCTTCGCCGGTATCTCGACCGGCGCGATCCTGCACGCGGCGCTCGGCCAGGCGGCCAAGTGCGTGCGCGACGGCGAGCAGGCCGACATCGCGTTCGTGGTCGCGGACGGCGGCTGGAAGTACCTGTCCACCGGCGCCTACGAGGGCACGATCGACGAGGCCGAGGACCGTCTCGAAGGTCAGCTCTGGGCCTGAGCCCTTGCCGGTCCGGCAACTTTTCGTGCTCGAAGCATGTGCCGGACGGCAGTCTTGGCCGCGTGAAGAGACGTGATGCCGGACCGCCGGCGACCGGGCCGGGCGAGCGCGACGTACTCCTCGGCTTCCTCGACTATCTGCGTACGTCGGTGGCGGCCAAGGCGGACGGTCTTCCGGAGGACGCGGTGCGCGCACCCGGCGTACCTTCCGGGACCAATCTGCTCGGGCTCGTGAAGCATCTGACCGCGGTGGAGCGGCACTATCTGCTCGGGCACGAGGTGCCGGACTGGAAGGCCACGTTCCGCGCGGGAGCCGGCGAGACGGCGGCGGAGGTGCTCGCGGCGTACCGGGAGATCGGGGTCGAAGCCAACGCGGTGGTCGCGGCTTGGGACGACCTCGCCGTACCGGGGCCGCGGCCGGGCAGGCGTGGGGCACCGTCGCGGCGGTGGACGCTCGTCCATCTGATCGAGGAGACCGCCCGGCATGCTGGGCACGCCGACATCCTGCGCGAACAGCTTGACGGCCGAACCGGGCGCTGAACCAATCGGCGCAGGGGTGAGGGGAACCCGGAACGGCGGGCGGAGGGCCGGTCCGGGCTGGTGGTGCCTTTAGTTGCCTTAGGCACCTGCAGGGGTGGTTACGTCATGTTGCCTACGGTTCTTTGAACAGGACCTTGCGGCCGAGTCGGGGATGGACGCCCCGGCCCTTGCAGCTGTTGCAGGGGCGTTGGGCGTAACTGAAGATGCTGCCGCGGTGCCGGCCGGCACCTTTGCACCGGTTGCACTTGGCATTCGGATGCAGCGACAGCGAGACGACGTACGCAGCGAACATCGCCATCAGCGCCAGCAGCAGGAGTCCCGTCGGTCCGATGGACGACGCGATGTCCGCGGCGGTGCCGTTGTGCGACTCCGCGGCCTGACTGGCCGCTTGACCTGCGGCGGCTACCTGATCGGGCTGCGGAGTTGGTGCGGCGGTGGTACCGAGTACCACCGCGAGGTGATGCGTCAGATCCATGGCATCACGAGGGGCGGTCGAGCAAACATCGCTCCAGAGTGGCGCGCATCACGCGAAAAGGCAATTCCATAACGTAAAGATGTGGACAACCCCGGCGTGTCGTTCCGCCCGGTTAGGTAAGCCTGCACTTGTGATCTGCCCGCCGCCGGACCTGTTGAGAGGTTCCGCCAAGAGATGCCACCTGCTGCGCGCCGCCCCGCGGGCGCTGGGCGGCGTTGTCGTCGGTCGACAGGACTCCGTCCTGCCTCCCTCCTCCGCCTTGCCCAGCACTCCGCGGGACGACGCTCGCGACGGTGTCATCTCTTGGCGGAACCTCTAAGCTTTTCCTGTGGCTGACGCACCGGTGGGGATCTTCGACTCGGGCTTCGGGGGACTCACCGTCGCCCGCGCGGTACTCGATCAGTTGCCGCACGAACCGATCCTCTATCTGGGCGACACCGCGCGGCAGCCGTACGGGCCGAAGCCGATCGCCGAGGTGCGTGAGTACGCGCTCGAATGCCTGGACCATCTCGTCGAGGCCGGCGTGAAGATGCTGGTGATCGCGTGCAACTCCGCGAGTGCCGCGATGCTGCGGGACGCTCGCGAGCGGTACGACGTACCGGTGGTCGAGGTGATCCTGCCGGCTGCGCGGCGGGCGGTGGCGGCGACGCGGAACCAGCGCGTCGGCGTGATCTGCACGAAGGCGACCGCGCAGTCGCTCGCCTACGAGGACGGGTTCGCGGCCGCGCCGCAGGTGGAGCTGTTCACGCAGGCGTGCCCGAAGTTCGTGGACTTCGTGGAGTCCGGTGTGACGTCCGGACCGGAGCTGCTCGAGGCCGCCCACGAGTACCTGGATCCGCTGGTCGAGGCCGGTGTCGACACGTTGATCCTTGGGTGCACCCACTATCCGTTGCTCACCGGCGTCATCTCGTACGTGATGGGCGACAACGTCACGCTGGTCAGCAGCGCCGAGGAGTGCGCGAAGGACGTGTACGGCGTCCTCACCAAGACCGGACTGCTGCGCCCCGATCACCTCCCGGCGCCCGCGCACCGCTTCGTCACCACGGGCAACCCCGCGGAGTTCGCCGCGATCGGCTCCCGCTTCCTCGGCCCCGCGCTGGGAGTGGTCGACCAGTTCGCCTGGGTCCGTTGACGAGTGTGATTCAGGTCGCATCCGGACGTTGTCCAAGGCACCGGAAGCGGCCGGGATGCCTGTGTGGTAACCGAATCGACGCGTCCGGTCGTCCTGCGCGGGGGTCGACTCGCCGGTAGTGTTCCAAGTATGAAGCTCACCGTGATCGGTTGCTCCGGGTCTGTGCCCGGGCCGGACTCGGCCGCCTCGAGCTATCTGGTCACGGCCGACGGGTTCAACCTGATCCTCGACCTCGGCAGTGGCGCGCTCGGTTCGCTCCAACGGCACGTCGCCGTACCGGAGATCGGGGCGATCGGCCTGTCCCACCTGCATCCTGACCACTGCATGGATCTGTGCGGGCTCTACGTCGCGGCGCGCTACGCGCCGGGGGCGCCGATCCCGCGGATCCCCGTGTTCGGGCCGCCCGGTACGTCGGAACGCATGGCGCTGGCGTACGACCTGCCGCTCGACCCGGGGATGGAGGAGGAGCTCGAATTCCATGCCTGGCAGGGCGTTCAGCAGATCGGCCCGTTCACGATCCGCACCGCGCCGATGGTGCACCCGGTGCCGGCGTACGCGATCCGGGTCGAGCACGGCGGCAAATCGCTGGTCTACACCGGCGACACCGGGCCGAACGACGCGTTGGTCGAGCTCGCCCGCGGCGCCGACGTACTGCTGTCCGAGGCCGCGCTGCCGGACAACGAACCGAACAACCCGATCGACCTGCACCTGACGCCGGCCGACGCCGGTGAGCATGCGAGCAAGGCCGGTGTGAAGCGGCTCGTCATCACGCATGTGCCGCCGTGGTACGACCGCGTGACGCAGGCCGAGAACGCCCGTCGTACCTTCTCCGGCCCGGTCGAGATCGCTACCCCGCATGCCGTTTTCGACATCTGACGGCGTTCGGTTGTGGACCGCAACCACCGGTACGGCGACCGGACGGCCGGCGGTCGTGATCCTGCACGGCGGCCCGGGCTTGTGGGACGACTACGCCGTACTCGCGGAGATGCTCGACGATCTCGTCGTCGTACACCGGTTCGACCAGCGCGGCTGCGGACGCTCGGATCCGTCCGACGTACAGACGCTGGCCCGATCGGCGCGCGACATCGACGAGCTGCGCGCGTACTTCGGGCATGAGCGGATCGTCGTCATCGGCCACTCCTTCGGCGCGACGCTGGCGATGACCTACGCCGCGTCGTACGGCGATCACGTGGCCGGGGTCGTGTACCTCGACGGTGTCGGCATCGGCGACTGGCGTACGGCGTACGACGAGGAACGCGCGCGCCGGATCACCCCGGAGCAGGACGCCCGCCTGGGGGAGCTGTCCGGCAGGCAGCGCACGCCGGCCGAAGAAACCGAGTTCCGCGCGTTGTCGTGGTTCACCGATCATGCCGATCGCGAGCGCGCGATGGAGTGGGCGTACGCGAGTGCGGCCGTCGACCTCCCGATCAACTTCGCCGCCAATCGCGCGCTGGGGGCCACCGGACGGTTGGCATCTGACGAGCTGAAGGCGCAGGCTGCCGCGATCCAGGCCCCGGTCACGTTCGTCCACGGCGCCGGGGACCCGCGCCCTGCCTGGGCGGTCCGCGATCTCGCCGACCACGTCCCGAACCACACGTTCCACCTGATCCCGGGCGCCGGTCACTCGCCTTGGCTGGAGCAGCCGGAGCTCGTCCGGGAGGTGCTGCGCGCCGCCGTGGAATAGTCAGATCGCGGTGGACAGATCGCAATTCTGAGATCTACTCTCAAATTAGAGTTGATCTCAGAAAGGTGATTGTCATGCTGGATCCGCGGCGGTGGTGGGCCCTGGCGGCGATGTCCCTCAGCCTGATCGTGATCGGGCTGGATCTGACCGTGCTGAACGTCGCGTTGCCGACGCTGGCGACCGATCTGCAGGCGTCGACGAGTCAGCTGCAGTGGTTCGCGAACGCGTACACGCTGGTGCTCGCCTCGCTGCTGCTCCCGGCGGGCCTGCTGGGGGACCGGTTCGGGCCGAAGCGGCTGATGCTCGGGGCGCTGGTGGTGTTCGGGCTGGCGTCGACGGCGTGCGCGTTCGCAAACTCTCCCGGTCAGCTGATCGCGGGTCGCGCGGCGCTCGGGATCGGCTCGGCGTTCCTGATCCCGCTGTCGATGTCGCTGCTCAACCTGTTGTTCGCCCCGGAGGAACGGCAGCGCGCGATGACGATCTGGCTGATGGCGAACTCGGTCGGCATCCCGCTCGGCCCGCTCCTCGGCGGCTGGCTGCTGGACCACTACCGCTGGGGTTCGATCTTCCTGATCAACCTGCCACTAGTTGCAATCGGACTAGTTGCAGTGGCCCTCTTGATCCCGTCGACGAACGGTCACCGGTCGCGGCGGATCGACGTACCGGGCATCCTGCTGACGGCGGCCGGGCTGGTCTGCCTGACGTACGGGTTCATCGCCGCGGGCGAGCACGGCTGGGGCTCGGCGTGGGCGCTCGGTGGGATTGCCGCCGGAGTGGTCTTCCTGACGGCGTTCTGGTCGTGGGCCCGGCGTACTGCGGACCCGTTGGTCGAGCTGTCCTTGTTCCGGTCGGCCGGCTTCACCTGGGGCACGGTGCTGGCGACGCTGGCGTCGTTCACGCTGGTGGGGCTGCTGTTCGTGCTGCCGCAGCTGTTCCAGGCGGTGCAAGGCGCGGACGCGTTCGAGGCCGGGCTGCGGTTGCTGCCGATCATCGGCGGGATGCTGGTCGGCGCGAAGGTCGCGGAGCGTCTGGTCGCGGCGGCCGGGGCGCGGATCTCGGTGGTGATCGGGTTCTCGCTGATGCTCGTCGGGCTGGCGATCGGCGCGTTCACGAAAGTCGGTGACGGCTACGGGTTCACCGCGATCTGGGTCAGCCTGGTGGGTGTCAGCATCGGTTTCACGCTGCCGCCCATGAACGGGCTCGCACTCGCGGCGCTGCCTCTCGACCGGAGCGGCTCGGGATCCGCGCTGATCCAGGCGGCGCGCCAGGTCGGCGGGACCCTCGGCGTCGCGATCCTCGGGACTGTGCTCAATGCGGCGTACCGCGACCACCTGGACGTCACCGGCCTCCCGTCCGCGGCTGCGGAGGCCGCGCGCGACAGTGCCTCGGCGGCGGTCGCGATCGGTTCGCCCGAGCTGACCCGCTCGGCTCGTGCGGCGTTCGTCGACGGCATGGACGTCACGCTGTGGGCGTGCAGCGGCCTCGCCGTGGTGTCCATCGTGCTCGCGCTGGCCTTTCTGCCCCGCCGTACCCAGGCAACCGCACCGGAACTTGCGACAATCAAGGCATGAGCGGGTTGCGGGAGCGGAAGAAGGCGAAGACCAGGGCGGCGATCCAGGAACATGCCCTGCGGCTCTTCCGGGACCAGGGGTACGCCGAGACCACGGTCCAGGAGATCGCCGCCGCGGCCGAGGTGTCGCCGGCGACGTTCTTCCGGTACTTCCCGACCAAGGAGGACACCGTCGTCCTCGACCGGCTCGACCCGGTGATGATCGAGCTGTTCCGCGGCCAGCCCCCCGAACTGCACCCGACCGAGGCGCTCCGGGCGGCGATCCGGCAGAGCATGGACGCGCTGACCGCGGAGGAGTGGGAGCTGGAGTCCGAACGCCAGCGCCTGGTGATGAACGCCCCCGAGCTCCGCGTCCGGATGCTCGACCAGATGTACGAGGGCATCGAACTCCTCGCCACCCTCGCCGCCGAACGCACCGGCCGCCGTCCCGACGACTTCGCCGTCCGCGCCTGGGCCGGCGCGGTCGTCGGCGTCGTCATGGCCACATACCAATCAGCGATCGACCTCCCCCTCCCGCAGTACCTCGCAACCATGGACCAGGCCTTCACCCAACTCACCGCCGGCCTTCCGATCTGACGGTTACGCCACCTTCTCGACGGCGCGCTCCAGCAGCGCGTCGCCAGGCTGCAGGCCGAAGGCTTCGGCTGCAGAGCCGCCGCGGACGACGAGTTCGGTGAAGCCGGTGCCGGAGCTGCCCGGGATGAGGCCCGGTGCGTTCCGTGGTACGGCGGTCAAATGCGGGTAGACCGTGACGTCGACGATCGTCGTACTGCCGTCATCGTTGCGTTTGGCAACGGGAAGCGTCGTGCCGGCGACGAGGTCGAGGCGCTGGTCGAACTTGCAGTTGCCGAAGTTGTCGATGACGCTTACGAGCGGGGCGTCCGCTATTGCTTCGGGTACGGCGGTTTCGGTGGCCGGGATCCTGCGGCCGTCGGTGACCCATTTGGCCAGCAGGGGGAGGTACCAGAGGCTGCGGAATTGCGTGGTGGCGATCTTTTCGATGTCGTCCGCGTTGAAGCCGGCCGCCGTCACTGCCTCGCGGATGTCGGTGACGTGGACGTGGTCGATGCCGAGCTCACGCCGTACCAGGGAAAGCACGCGGGCGTTGAAGGTGCTCGCGATCAGGTGTTTGCCGTGCCAGAAGAAGCAGAACGGGACGCCGTTCGGCCAGACCCCGTCACGCGGTGCGATGTTGAGCAGCGTGATGGTCGGGTGGCCCTCCTCGCCCAGCAGCTCCAACGATTGCAGACAGTCGAGGAGGGTGAGGGCGGCGAACGATTCCGGATCGGGACCGTCGGCGGCGACGACGGTCGGCGACTGGCCGAACAGTGCACCGATCCGGGTGCTGAGTCTGGCGCGGGCGTTACCGTCGAAACAGTCAGTGATGTAGGTGATCATGTGGCACTCCAGGGTGGTCGCAGCAGGTCTCGGAAAAGAGAAGAGGCCCCCGACGTCGGGGGCCTCTCGCTGCAAGCACACGTGCCTACGCCGCTGAGGTCCTCCCGCATCGAGGGCTCAGCATTCGCATCGCGGCGTACCTGGTCACGTCGAAAAGCGTAGCAGGGTCAACGCGTCTGCCCGTTGTCGAAATACTCGATCAGGGCCGGGTCGAGGGCGGGAACGTCTTGCGGTACGCCGTTCGCGCGCAGGGACTGGGTCGCGGCGTAGCCGGCAGCGACCGCGGCGCGGGCCGCGATCGGGGAGGTGAGCGTCGCGCCGCCGTCGCGGACGAAGTTCACGAACTCGGCGACCAGGTGCGGGTCGGCGCCGCCGTGGTGCTCGGTCTCGCCGGCGATCTCGACGACCTGGTCGGCGTCCTCGCGGTACCCGGAGCGGCGGCTGTTCCACACCTTCACCACGCCGCCCGCGGTGTCACCGAAGTTCTCGAGCCGCCCGTGGGTGCCGATCACCGTGTAGTTGCGCCAGTAGTCCGGCGTGTAGTGGCACTGCTCGTAGGTGAGGAACACCCCGTTGTCCAGCAGCAGGTTCGCCATCGAGAGGTCCTCGACGTCCATCACCGGCGCCAGGCCCTTCTGCTCCAGCGGCGGCCAGTTGTCGTTGGACACGAAGTCCTTGAACCGCTGCCCGGTGCGGTCCATCCGGTCGGTGATCCCGCCGTACAGCGTGAGCGCGCCCATCGCGTTCACCCGGGTCGTGTAGCCGCCGGCCAGCCAGTGCATCACGTCGATGTCGTGGGCACCCTTCTGCAGCAGCAGGCCGGTCGTGCGGGTGCGGTCCGCGTGCCAGTCCTTGAAGTAGAAGTCGCCGCCGTGGCCGACGAAGTGCCGGCACCAGATGGCCTTCACGTCGCCGATCGCGCCGTCCTGGATCAGCTTGCGCATCGTCAGCACGACGGGCATGTGCCGCATGTTGTGGCCGACGTACAGCCGGGCGCCGGAGTCGTACGCCGCCTGCAG
The DNA here is from genome assembly GCF_004362255.1 of Kribbella sp. VKM Ac-2571. Taxonomy (NCBI): domain Bacteria; kingdom Bacillati; phylum Actinomycetota; class Actinomycetes; order Propionibacteriales; family Kribbellaceae; genus Kribbella; species Kribbella sp. VKM Ac-2571. Next base: position 7,294 of record NZ_SNWS01000030.1, on the reverse strand, counting down.
GACCCGGTCGCAGCCCTCGGTGGTGATCGCCAGCGGCTTCTCCACGAACACCGGGACCCCGGCCTGGAGGAAGTCGATCGCCGGCCCCTCGTGCAGGTCGTCGGGCGTGGTCAGGAACACGCCGTCGAGCTTCTGGTCCAGCAGTTCGGAGTGGTCGGCGTACGCCGTGGCGTCCGGGTACAGCTCCAGTGCGAGGTTCCGTTGTCCCGCGACCGGGTCACAGACCGCGACAACTTCCGAGCCCTCGCCGGGACGGTGCGCGTACTGCGCGATGCGGCTGCGGGCCCCGAGCCCGACCACGCCAAACCGAAGATCAGTCATACCAGGCAACTCCTGCACATAGTTGTTTGCAACAGCCTAACTCCGAGCAATTCTGGCAAGCAATCACCGATCCTCCAGCTGGAATTGCCACACTGGCCATCCGCCGCACATCGGCGTCTCGCTCCGTGCCGTCACCATGGCGGAATGTGAGCCTCCACTACGTGGCACTGGGGGACTCGACCACAGTAGGGGTCGGGGACCCGATGAGCGGCAGCAGTACGACGGACCTGTCCGGTGCCGGTGCGCGCCCGGGCGAGGGGTGGCGGGGCTGGGCCTCGCTGCTCGCCGACTCCCTGGCCAGCACCCACCGTGTGACGTTCTCCAACTACGCGACCAGCGGCGCCACCGTGCCGGTCGTCGCGACCGAGCAACTCCCTTCGACGGGTGATGGTCCTATCGACCTTGCTTCGCTGATCGTCGGGGTCAACGACACCCTGCGATCCACCTTCGACGCCGGCCGGATCCGCGAGCACCTGAACCTGTGTGCCGAGCAACTGACCGCCCGGGGCGCGTTGCTGCTGACCGTCCGGTTCCACGACCACGGCCAGGTGTTCGGCCTGCCGCGGTGGTTGCGACGGCCGCTGTGGCACCGGATCGAGCAGGTCAACGTCGCGTTCGACGACCTGCACGCCCGGTTCGGTGGGATCCGGCTGGACATGGCCGACTACCCCGAGGTGTATCGGCGTGACTTCTGGAGCGTCGATCGGCTGCATCCGGGGGAGCGCGGGCATCGCAAGCTCGCCCGGGCGTTCGCGGACGAACTGGCGGCCCGCGGGCTGCGCATCGACGTACGGCCGGAACTGGACTGTGCGTACCGGCCGCCGAGCAAATGGGCGGACGCCGCGTGGCTGGTGCGCGAAGGCGTGCCGTGGGCCGGGCGCCGGGCCAACGACCTGCTGCCGTGGGCGGCCCGGATGGCGCTGACCCAGTCGCTCCCGTCCGCGGAAGGGATGCGCTTGCGTCCGAAGAAGCGAGAGGAGCTCCCGCCGGTTCTTCGGACCTGAGCAACTGCGACTAGGGTCTTGGGTATGGCTCGGATTGACGGACGTAATGCTGACCAGCTCCGACCCGTGACGGTGACCCGGAACTGGCTCGACCACGCCGAGGGTTCGGTGCTGGTCGAGTTCGGACGCACCCGGGTGCTGTGCGCGGCGAGTGTGACCGAAGGCGTGCCGCGCTGGCGCAAGGGCTCCGGTCTCGGCTGGGTGAGCGCGGAGTACGCGATGCTCCCGCGGGCCACCAACACCCGTTCGGACCGCGAGTCGGTGAAGGGCCGGATCGGTGGGCGCACCCATGAGATCTCCCGGCTGATCGGCCGCTCGCTGCGGGCCGTGATCGACTACAAGGCGCTCGGCGAGAACACCATCCTGCTCGACTGCGACGTACTGCAGGCCGACGGCGGCACGCGGACCGCGGCGATCACCGGTGCGTACGTCGCGCTCGCGGACGCGGTGTCGTTCCTGCGGGAGCGGAAGCTGCTGAAGAGCGAGCCGCTGACCGGGACGGTGTCCGCGGTGTCGGTCGGCATCATCGACGGTACGCCGATGCTGGACCTCTGCTACGAGGAGGACGTCCGCGCCGAGACCGACATGAACCTGGTGATCACCGGCGACGGCAAGTTCATCGAGGTGCAGGGTACGGCGGAGGGCGCGCCGTTCGACCGCGCCGAGCTGGACAGCCTGCTGGAGCTGGGCATCTCCGGCTGCGCCGACCTCGCCAAGATCCAGCAGGAGGCGTTGGCGTGAGTCGGGTGTTGCTTGCCTCGAACAACAAGAAGAAGCTCGAGGAGCTGCGGCGGATCCTGACGCCGATCGTGCCCGGGATCGAGGTGCTCGGGCTCGGCGACGTACCGCCGTACGACGAACCGGCCGAGACCGAGCCGACGTTCGAGGGGAACGCGCTGCTGAAGGCACGCGCCGCGCTCGCTGCGACCGGGCTGCCGTCGATCGCCGACGACAGCGGGATCTGCGTGGACGCGCTGAACGGGATGCCCGGCGTGCTGTCGGCGCGCTGGTCGGGGCCGGCGAAGGACAACCACGCGAACAACCTGCTGCTGCTCGGGCAGCTGGAGGACGTACCCGACGAGCGTCGCGGCGCGTCGTTCGTGGCGGCGGTCGCGTTCGTCCGGCCGGACGGGTCGGAGGACGTGGTGCTCGGCGAGATGCGCGGGTCGGTGATCCGCTCGCTGCGGGGGACCGGCGGGTTCGGGTACGACGTACTGTTCCAGGCCGAGGGGTACGACCGCACGACCGCGGAGTTGTCGATCGAGGAGAAGGACGCGATCAGCCACCGCGGCAAGGCATTGCGCGAACTGGCCCCGATCGTGGCGAAGGCGTTGGGGAGCTAGAGATGTTGTTCGCTGGAACGGACAAGGACGGCGTCGAGAGCGGGCGGATCACCGTGGCGTACCGGCGGTGGGCCGAGCCGCGGGTGGTCGAGGGGCGGATCTACCGGACGAACGCGGGCCGGATCGAGATCGACAGCATCCGCCAGGTGAACCCGGACCTGATCGTCGACAACGACCCGGACCTGGCACTCGCCGACCGCCAGAACGCGAAGGACGTACGGCGTCGGCTGCGGGGCGATGACACGTTGCCGACGTTCCTGATCCGCTTCCATCTGGTGGAGGGTCCGGATCCGCGCGAGGAGCTGGCTGCTCAGTCATCGCTGACCGCGGAGGACCTGGACGACCTGCGAGCACGGCTGGCCCAGTTCGACCAGCTCAGCCACCACGGTCCGTGGACCGAGCAGACGCTTCGTTTGATCGAATCCAGGCCGGCTACCCGGGCGGCGGACCTCGCCGCGTCCGTCGGGCGCGAGACGGCACCGTTCAAACTCGACGTACGCAAACTCAAGAACCTGGGCCTCACCCACAGCCTCGAGGTCGGCTACCGCCTCACCCCCCGCGGCGCGGCCTACTTGGATGCTTTGGGCAACTAGTCGCCGCGGTGGAGGTTGAGGGTGGCGAGGAGGTCCTCGTGGAGTTCGAACCAGACGCGGTGGCAGGAGTCGACGTCACTGCGGTCGACCCACGCGGTCTCGCCTGCGGTGGCGCGTGCCAGCGCTTGTGCGAATCGCCGGTCATACCCGTCGAATCGCGGTAACACCTCCGTCAACCGTCGGGTGATGCTCCCGAGCGCTCCATCGATCACCTTGAGTTCGTGCAGCACCCCGGCATCCCAGGCGGCGTCAGAGTGATCATTTGCCGCCAGGGGATCCCCGTCGACCGGCCGCAGCTGCCAGTCGGTACACGCCTGCTGCAGCATGCCGTTCAGCAGCAAGAAGTCGGCGTACACCTTCCTGATGGCGTCCACGTCGGTCAGCTCGGCCTTGAGCAGGCGCTCGTTCTCCGCGCGACCCGCTTCGGTGAGCGACCAACCCGACGTCCCTGCGAAGCTGCTGTACGTCGCCCACCCGCGTGCCTCGGCGTCCTTCAGGAGGTTGTCGACGTCCCGCAGGTCAAAACGTTGAGCGATTGCCTTCCTGTCCGCGAAGCCCAGCAGACGGATCGCATGCAGTACGAGGTGCATCACGTGTCCTGCCGTGCGACCAGCCGGTTGAACCGCTGCTGACAGGCCTGCGGCGAGCTGAACCCCATCGCGTCGGCCATCTCCGCCCAGGTCAGCCCTGCACTCCTGGCCATGAACAGCAGGCCGGCCTCGACCTCGTCGACCTCCGCCCGAGCAGCCGGCAACAACGCTAGCGCCGCTAGGAGATCGTCGTCGTTCAGTTCGGAGGCTCGCCAGGCCGCGAACTGCGTGAAATCCACCGCGGACAAGGGGATCGGCGCCGGTCGCCACGGACGGGCCGGGAGGTCCTTCGCGCCGAGGGCGAGCAGCTGTTCCCGGGCCTCGCGCTGGCGTTCGGCCTGTTCCTGGTCCGCGGTCGCCGCCGCGTCCTGCTTGCGTCGCATCCGCCTACAGTGGATCATCAACATTCCGTTGTCAACATTCCATTGTCAACGTTTTGTTGATGGGAGCTTCGCATGCTGGTGCCGCTCGTGGACGCAACCATCGACAGGTGCGGCGCCAAAGCAGCCACCCTCGCCACTCTCCTCCGCAACGACCTACCGGTCCCGGAAGGCATCGTCATCCCGTTCGATGCTCAGCAGGCTGGCGATGGGCGGCCGGACAAGCTCATCGACGGGCTGCCGGACGGGCTCGTCGGCGAGATCTCGCGGTGGCTCGCGAGCGTGGGTGATCCGCCGGTCGCCGTCCGGTCGTCGGCCGCGAACGAGGACACCGCGCTCGCATCGGCAGCGGGGCAGCACGACAGCTTCCTCGGCGTACAAGGGATCGATGCGATCGTCGACGCCGTACGCGCCTGCTGGGCGTCCGTGTGGTCCCCGCGCGCAACGGCGTACCGCAACGGCTCCGACGCTCCGGCGATGGCCGTGATCATCCAGCGCCACCTGGACGCGGACGTCTCCGGCGTGATGTTCACCAACGCAAACGGCCCCACGCTGATCGAGGCCTCCTGGGGCCTAGGCCCCAGCGTCGTAGAAGGCCGAGTAACCCCCGACCGCTACCAGGTAACCGCAGACGGCAAAGTCACCCGCACAATCGCCAACAAACTCACGTCCCTCGACCGCCACGGCTCAGCCCTGACGGTCCGCCAGGTCCCCACCGCTCAACGCCGTACGCCGACCCTCTCCGACGCAACCGCCGTACAACTAGCAGCGCTAGCCCAAACCGTCACCACGCTCCTTGGCAGCCCTCAAGACATCGAATGGTCCCTAATCACCCACGCCCCCTGGCTCCTGCAATCGCGCCCCATCACAACCCGACCCCCCGCTGCCCCCGCACTCCTCGCCGGCGACCAACACCTAGTAGTCGGCGTCGCAGGCAGCCACGGCACAGCAACCGGCCCTGCCAGAGTCGTCCGCGGCCCAGCCGACTTCCCCACCGTCCGCCCCGGCGACATCCTCATCTGCCCCTACACGGACCCTGCCTGGACACCTCTCCTGTCCATAGCCGCCGGCGTGGTCACCGAAATCGGCGGCATCCTCTCCCATGCGGCAATCGTCGCCCGCGAACAAGGCATCCCCGCGGTCCTGGCCGTCCCCCAAGCCACAACCCAAATCCCCAACGGCACCACAGTCACCATCAACGGCACCGTCGGCACCGTCCACCTCTGATCAGCCGGATGCAGGGTCTTGGTGGCTTCGATGCCGGTTGACGACATCAAGGCTCGAGGATTTTCGTAGCCTGAGGCAACTATCTGGATCAACTGTGGACACCGGTCCGCCCTGTGGATAACCGATTGCTGTGAATCTCCTTGAAAACAAGGTGTTCCGGCGTCGGAAACTGTCGGAGGGGGTCTCTAGAGTTGTGGGTATGGAGATCCGCGGTGGACGGCCTGTGTGGTCGATGAGTGACAGCGAGAAGCTGTCGGCTCTCGACGCGGTCGTTGCCGAGAAGGCGCGGCTGGAGACGCTGGGACAGCAGTTGGTGGCGGACCTGGACCGGTCCGGGTACGCCAAGGAACTGGGTGCGGGTGACACGGCCCGGTTGATGTCGCAGCGGTACCGCCAAGATCTTCGGCAGACCCGGCGTGACGTCCGCGTCGCCAACCTGCTCACCGCCTACCCGGCCACCCGGGCGGCTCTTCCGGACCCCAGCGTCCCCTTCCCGAATCCGGCCCACGCCGCCACAGCAACCGCCGCCGAGGCTCCTGAGGGCGCTGACGTCACTGGGGATCCCGAGGGTGCTGACGTCACTGGGAATCCCGAGGGTGCTGGAGGTGCTGAGGACGCCGATGGTTCTCGGGGTGCTGAACTTGCGGAGGGCGACGGCGGGGCCGGCGGTGTGGCGGACGGGCCTGCTGCGGCGAGCGGTTGGCGGGTGAACCCGGCGCAGGCCGCGGTGATCGTGGCAATCCTGGATCACGTCCCGGCCACGGTCCCCCCGGAGAACCTCGCGGTCGCCGAACAGGAACTGATCGGCCTGGCCGCGACTCACACACCGTCCGAGCTGCGCCGCGCGGGCAAGGTGATCTGCGATCTGCTCGACCCCGACGGCCCCGAGCCGTCGGAGAAGGCCGCCTACGCCCGCGAATCGCTGACCCTCAAGTCCGCCGAGCGCGGTGTCAGCTTCCACGGCTTCCTCGCCAACGAGAACGCCGAACTGTTCCGCACCCTGATCCACGCCCACGCCCGCCCCCACAAAACCATCGACGGCGAGCCCGACCCCCGCCCCCACACCAAACGCCAAGCCGACGCCCTCACCACCGTCCTCACCACCGCCGGCCAAACCCCCACCGCAACCGGCGCCGCACCGACCGGCGCCACCGCGTCGAGTACTGCCGGGGCAGGGGATGGTGAGGTGCTGCCGTTCCCGCTCGACCGGGTCGCACCCGACGGCGACGACGCCACCGCCGCCTCAGCCGGTGCCGGCAACATCACAGGCACAGGCACAGGCACGGGTGTGGGTGTGGGTGCAGCGGTTGGTGCTGGTGCTGAGGCTGGTGGAGGTGCTGGCACGGTCACGGGCGCTGGTGGTGGGCGCGAGGTTGTGCCTGGGCATGGCGCGAAGCCGCACATCAGCGTCACGATCGACTACAACGACCTCGTCACCGCGACAGCCAACGCGACCGGCGCACTGACCTTTGGTGACCGGCTGTCTGCAGCGACCGTCCGACGCCTGGCCTGCGATGCCGACATCCTCCCGATCGTGCTCGGCTCGAGATCGCAACCCCTCGACGTCGGCACCACCCAGCGCCTGGTCACCCGCCCCATGCGACGCGCGCTCAACGCCAGAGACAAGGGCTGCGTCGTCTGCGGAGCGCCGCCCAGCCACTGCGAGGCCCACCACCTCATCCACTGGGCCGACGGTGGTATTACCGCGGTGTCCAACCTGGTCCTGCTGAGGCTGTCGCACGAATCGCGTGTCGGGCGGGTGGGGCTGGGGTGGTGCGAAATACTCGGGTGTGGCTGTGAACGTGCGTTGTGGCGATGTGGATCAGTTGATGTTGA
>NZ_SNWS01000029.1:0-59506 GCF_004362255.1 Kribbella sp. VKM Ac-2571 | reverse complement strand
AGCGACCGACCTAGACCGTCACCCCGGCTCCCGCCGAGTCCCAACAGCAAGCACCATATCGGTGCCCACAGCAAGGATGGTGCCCTAGTGACCGGACCTATGTACGTGCCCGCGTTCTCGATGAAGCAGCGTGTGACGTTGATGGCGAACAAGTACGAGCTGATCGCCACCAACCCGGACGGGACCGACGGGGCGCTGCTTGCGTTCGCGCAGCAGAAGCGGATGGCGTTCAAGGAGCAGGTGACGTTCTACAGCGACGACACCAAGACCCAGCCGGTGTTCTCGTTCAAGGCCCGCAAGACCATCGACCTGGGGTCCGGGTACGACGTGTACGACGCCGACGGGCAGGCGATCGGCTGGTTCAAGAAGGAGTTCGGCAAGAGCCTGCTCCGGTCCAGCTGGCAGCTCAGCGCGCCGGGCGTCGAGGCGGACGGCACCGAGCGCAACCAGACCGTCGCGATCGTCCGGCGGGTCTGGGACTTCGTGCCGTTCATCGGGGAGATCCCGCTGCCGTTCATCTTCCACTTCGACTTCACCGACCGGTCCAGCGGGCAGCCGGTGCTGTCGGTGGAGCGGAAGATGTCGGTCCGGGACCGCTACCGGATCACCGTCCAGGACGAGCGCCTCGACTTCCGCGTCGCCGCCGCGATGACGGTCGCTCTGGACGCCCTTCAGAGCCGCTAGCCGGACCGACCTGAGTGCTAGCTGAGCCCGGCGTACGACCACGGTCGTACGCCGGGCTCACTCTTTCGGGTGAACCTACCCTGAGTGGGCTTGGTTCCGGTCCGGCCCGGTGCGAGGCTGTATTCATGGGCGTAGCGCAGCGCAGTCGACGGTGGTTGGTTCCGGTCACGGCAGTCGCGGTAGTGGCAGGGGTGGGGGCACTCGGACCAGTGGTCGCGGATGCCTCGCCGAAGCTGCCCGGGATCTCCGCGCAGGACCTGCTCGCGAAGGTGCAGACGGCGAAGGTCGACGGCCTCAGCGGCACGGTCCGCTCGGACGCGGACCTGGGCCTGCCGGCCATCCCCGGCGCACCGGCCGGTAGTGAGCAGCTGACCGAGATGCTGAGCGGTCAGCACACCGCGCGGGTCGCCTTCGCGAGCCCGGACAAGGCGCGGGTCTCGGTGCTCGACAACCAGGCCGAGCGGGTCTGGACCACCGACGGCAAGTCCGCCTGGGCGTACGACTCCTCCCGGCGCGAGGCCGTGAAACTGACGGTCCCCGAGCACAAGACGGCCAAGCCGGAGAAGGCAATGCCGTCGTACGACCCGCAGGCCGTCGCCAAGCGGTTCCTCGACGCGATCGACCCGACCACCAAGGTCGAGGTCAGCGGGACCGAGAAGGTCGCAGGCCGGGATGCGTACAAGCTGCGCCTGGTGCCGAAGACCGACAAGACGACCGTGGGTTCCGTGACGCTGGCGATCGACTCCAAGACCTGGGTCCCGCTGGACGTGACGGTGATGCCGCGGACCGGCAACAACCCCGCGGTCGAGGTGGGCTTCAGCTCGGTGTCGTTCGACGTACCGGCGGCGAGCACGTTCACGTTCACCCCGCCGCAGGGTGTGAAGGTCACGGACAAGAAGGTGCCGTCCCAGTTCGGACCGAAGCGCGTCGCCCCGAAGCAGGTCGAGCCGAAACAGCTCACGCCGAAACAGCTCAAGCCCGGTACGGCGAAGGCGGACGAGCCGACCGTGATCGGTGAGGGCTGGGAGAGCGTCGCGATGATCCGCGGCGCCCAGACCGGTCAACTGACCGGCCAGCTGACCGGGAACGGCCCGCTCGCGCAGTTGCTCGCGAAGGCGCCGACCGTGTCGGGCACGTGGGGCAAGGGCAAGGTGCTGACCAGCAAGATGGTCAGTGCGTTGATCACCGACGACGGCCGGGTCTTCGTCGGCCTGGTCACCCCGGACACCCTGCAGGCCGCTGCGGCGAAGGCCCCCCGCTGAACAGCCAGATGACGAGCGCGCCGGTCGTCACCCACGGGCTGACCAAGCGGTTCCACAGCGGCCAGGTCGCGGTGGACGCGGTCGACCTGGAGGTGCCGGCCGGCAGTGTGTTCGGCTTCCTCGGCCCGAACGGGTCGGGGAAGACCACGACGATCCGGATGCTGCTCGGCCTCATCGCGCCGACGTCCGGCGAGGTCGAGCTGCTCGGCGAGCCGATGCCGAAGGCGCACCTGCGGGTCCTGCCCCGGGTCGGCGCGCTGGTCGAAGGTCCGGCGTTCTATCCGTTCTGGACCGGCCAGGCGAACCTGCTGCGGTTCGACGCGGCGGACCGCACTGCCGATCCGAAGACCCGGAAGGCGCGCGCCGGCGAGGCGCTCGAACGGGTCGGGCTGTCGAACGCGGCCGGTAAGAAGGTCCGCGCGTACTCGCTCGGCATGCGGCAACGGCTCGCGATCGCGGTCGCACTGATGCAGCGCCGCGAGCTGCTCGTGCTGGACGAGCCGACGAACGGCCTCGACCCGCAGGGCACCCGCGAGGTCCGGCACCTGATCCAGGAGCTGGCGAGCGACGGTACGACGGTGTTCACGTCGACCCATCTGCTCGCCGAGGTCGAGCAGGTCTGTACCCACGCGGCCGTGATGAGCCGCGGGAAGCTGCTCCGGCAGTCGACGGTCGAGGACCTGCGCGCCGAGCTCCGCCCGCGGCTGGTCGTCCGTACGCCGGATGCCGGGACGGCGGCCGAGACGCTGCAGGGGCTGGGCGTGACGGATCTGAAGACGAGCGGTGACACGGTCGAGGGCGACCCAGGTGAGCTGCCGATCGAGAAGTTCGCGGCGGCACTGGTGGCCGCCGACGTCCGTATCCACGGCTTCGGCCTGGAACGCCCCAGCCTCGAAGACGCCTTCGTGGCACTCACCGGGGAGGGCTTCGATGTCGCCGAATGAAGCAACAGCCGAACAGGGCCCGCTGGTCGATGCACAACGACCGACTGCGGGGCGGCACACTCTCGCGTTGTTCCTTTCCGAACTGCGGCTGGTGTTCGCGCGGACCCGGACCCAGGTCGGGCTCGGGGTGCTGGCCGCCGTACCGCTGCTGATCGGGATCGCGATCAAGATCGCCGGCTCGGACACCGGCGCCGAGGGGTTCATCGGGCAGATCGCCGGCAACGGCCTGTTCCTGATCGTCGCCAGCCTCGGCTTGTCGCTGCCGTTCTTCCTGCCGACCGCGGTGACCGTGATCTCGGGGGAGTCACTGGCCGGTGAGGCCAGCCTCGGCACGCTACGCAACCTGCTCACCGCGCCGGCCGGCCGGTCCCGGCTGCTCGCGGCCAAGATGGTCGCCCTCGCGGTCTTCTGCCTGGCCGCGACGATGACGATCTGGATCTCCGGCCTGATCGTCGGGTTCATCCTGTTCCCGGTCGGCGACGTCCTGCTGCTGTCCGGCTCGACCGTATCGCTCGGCGAAGGCCTCGTCCGGGCGCTCGGGATCGCCGTCGTGATCTCGCTGTCGCTGCTCGGACTCGCCGGGATCGGCCTGTTCGTCTCGTCGCTGACCTCGACGCCGCTGGCCGCGATGGCGGCGACGTTCGGCACGTTCATCGTGCTCGGTATCCTGACCGCGATCCCGCAGTTGCACGCGATCCACCCGTGGCTGCTGGTCTATCGCTGGCAGTCGTTCGCCGACCTGTTGCGCGACCCGCCGTACTGGCACGAGATAGGCCGCAACCTGCTCCTCCAAGGCGGCTACCTGGTCGTCTTCTACGCCGCCGCCTGGGCGAGGATCACCAGCCGCGACATAACCTAGGCCGCGTGCAAGCTGACCTCGTGGCCGTTCTGCGCTGTCCGGTGTGTGCTGACCGGCTCGCGCTGGACGACCGTACGGCGCGCTGCCCGCGCGGCCACGCCTACGACGTGGCCAAGCAGGGCTACCTGAACTTGTTGCCGTCGGCCTCGAACGGTATCGAGGGCGACTCGGCCGGGATGGTCGGCGCTCGCACGGTCTTCCTCGGCACCGGCCACTACGCACCGATCCGGGACGCGCTGATCCTGGAGGCCGGGCTGGGCGAGGACGACCTGGTCGTCGAGGTCGGCGCCGGCACCGCCTACTACCTGTCCGGTGTCCTCGGCCTGTCCCCGCACCGCCGCGGGATCGCGCTGGACGTGTCGAAGTACGCCGCCCGTCGCGCGGCCCGAGCGGATCCGCGGATCGCGTCCGTGGTGTGCGACGCGTGGCGCGAACTGCCGTTGATGGACGGGTCGGCTCAGCTGATGCTGAACGTGTTCGCCCCACGCAACGCCGCCGAGATGGCCCGCGTACTGGCCCCCGGCGGCCGGTTGCTCGTGGTCACGCCGAACCAGCAGCATCTCGGCGAGCTCGTCGACGTACTAGGGATGGTGAGCGTCGACGAGCTGAAGGAACGCCGGCTGGAGGAGTCGCTCGCGGGGGAGTTCGAGCGCGTCGGCACCGAGCTGGTCGAGGAGACCATGCGCCTCGACCGCTCGGCCGTGGAGCAGCTCGTGCTGATGACGCCGAGCGCGCGCCACCTGAACTATCACGAGCTGCTGCAGCAGATCGCCGTACTCCCGGAGCCCGCGATCGTCACGTTGTCGGTCACGCTCTCGACGTGGTCACGGACTTAGGACCTAGGCCGCCTGACCGCCGATGAGTTCGCGGGCTACGACGGTGCCGTGGTTCTCGGCCTCCACGTGCGCCTCGGACTCCGAGACCTTGGACGCGTCGATCAGCTCCTCCATGCCCGGGGTGACCGGGGCCAGGGTGAGCTCCGCCGCGGCGGTCCGGATGTTCATCCCGAAGACGTCACCGAAGATGCGCTCGAGGTACGGCGTGGCGTGGTCCCACCCGTGCTTCGGCGAGCCGGGACCGTAGCCGCCGCCCCGGGCGATGGCGAAGATCGCCGGCTTGCCGACGAGCGGGCGCGAACCGAAGGCGAGATCCTTGTCGATCACCAGCACGTCGATCCAGGTCTTCACGTTCTGCGCGATGCCGTAGTTGTACATCGGTACGGCGAGCAGGACCGCGTCGGCGTTCACGATCTCCGCGGTCAGTTCGTCGGCGATCGCCTGGGCCTCGGCGAGCGGCATCCGGTCCGATTCGACCGGCTCCTGACCCAGCTGGGCCGCGGCCAGCGTCGGCCACGCGGTTGCGGGCAGCGGGTGCTGTCCGAGGTCACGCCGTACCACGACACCGTCCGGGTGCTCAGCCTTCCAGGCAGCCTCGGCGCTGTCCGCGAGCGCGCGGGACACCGAGCCGTCCAGCCGGATGCTGGCGTCGACGCGTAGCAGGGTGCTCATTCGTTCTCCATCACGTTGAGGGGGCGTGCTCTATTGAGCTGCCTCGAAGATAGTCTGTGGAGCAGAACATATTCAAGTCAGATCGTATTCCGGGTGGCGTACACCACGTACGATGGGGACATGTCCAGTACTCCGCCCGACGTCGCGACCCGAGGTACGCGAGGGGTCGAGCCCGCCGTCGCCAGTGGCGCACCGGTGGAGGCCGACCTCGGCTGGGCGCTGGGCGTCGTCTTCCGGCGGTACGCGAAAGCGGCCGCGGCGGCCCTGGAAGGGTTACCCGGCGGACCGCGCGGCTACCAGGTGCTCGCCACGACGAGCGCCGAGGGGCCGAAACGGCAGCTCGACCTGGCCGCTCAGCTCGGCGTCGACCGAACTGTGATGACCTACCTGCTCGACGACCTGGAGAAGGCGGGCTTGGTGCAGCGCCGGCCGGACCCGGCCGACCGCCGGGCGCGACTGATCGCGCCGACCGACGAAGGCCACGAGGCCCTGTGTGACCTCGAGCGGCGGCTCCGGGCCACCGAGGACGAGATGCTGGGCATCCTCGACGAGTCGGAGCGGTCCAGCTTCCGGATGCTTCTGCAGCGCCTGGCGATGAAGGCCAACGCCGTCGACCCGCTGCACAACGCCTGCACCCTCGCCGAAGCCGACGACCCGGCTAGCACCTAGTCCGGCTACCTAGTGCAGCGGCACGAAGCCTGACTCGTAGGCGCGGATCACCGCTTGGGTGCGGTCCCGGGCGTTGAGCTTGGCGAGCACGTTCGCGACGTGCGTCTTGACCGTCTGCAGGCCGAGAACCAACTCCGCGGCGATCTCCGCGTTCGACAGTCCGCGCGCCATCAGCCGGAGCACCTCCTGCTCGCGCTCGGTGAGCTGGTACCGGTCGAGTCCGCTCGCTGCCGGGGCGCCGGCGTGGGCGAGAGCAAGCGCGCGGATCGCCTCCGGGAACAGCAACGACTCGCTCTTCGCGACCGTCCGGATCGCCGCGACGATGTCGTCCGGCGGGGTCCGCTTGAGCAGGAACCCGGACGCTCCGGCGCGCAGTGCGTCGTACACGTAGTCGTCATTCTCGAACGTCGTGACGACCAGGACACGCGGCGCCGGGTCGAGGCTGTCCAGCAGCAGCCGGGTCGCCTGGATGCCGTCCACCGCGGGCATCCGGACGTCCATCAGTACGACGTCCGCACCGGTACGACGGACCAGCGGGAGCACCTCCGCCCCGTCGCCGGCCTCACCGACGACCGTGAGGTCCTCCTCGGCGTTGATGATGGCCCGCAACCCGCTACGGATCAGCGGCTCGTCATCGACCACGACCACCGACAGGTTCATCTCAGCCCTTCGTCACGCTGACGGGTAACCGCACTGCCAGTTGCCATCCCGGGTCGCCGTGCCGAGTGACCGGGCCGGCGTCGACGGTTCCTCGCAGTACGGCGACTCTTTCACGGATCCCGGCCAACCCGCGGCCGCCCCCGGAATGATCCGACGTGCCGCTCACGGGGTTGATCACGGGGTTGGTCACGGGGTTGGTCACGGGGTTGGTCACGAGGAGCCGCAGGCCGGATGCGTCGAGGCAGATCGACAGGTGCACGGTCAGCTCGCCGGCCGGGCGTCCGGCATGCCGGATCGCGTTGGTCAGCCCCTCCTGGACGATCCGGTACGCCTCCCGGGAGACCGCGGCCGGTAGTTGGTCCAGCGCGCCCGACCGTTCGACCTCGATCGTGATCCCGCCGGCCCGGGTGGCGTCGACCAGTCGGTCCAGACCCCCGAGCGTGGTCTGCGGCGCGGTCCGGGAGCCTGGCCGCCGGTCGTCACGGAGCAGACCGAGCACATGGTCGAGATCTGCCAGCGCCGCGCGGGCGGAGGTCTCCATCGCGGCCAGCGCGGTCTCGGCGAACTCCGGATCGCTGGCCAGCACGCGGCGCGCGGCCGCTGCCTGGATCGTGACCAGGCTCAGCGCGTGCCCGACGCTGTCGTGCAGTTCGCGGGCCAGACGGTTGCGCTCGGCAAGGGTCGCGGTCTGCTTCTCGAGGAGCTCGATGCGCTCCGCCGCTGTCGGACCGAGCACGCGGGGCGCAAGGTACGCCAGCAGGGCGCCGACGGCGGCCGACAGCAGGAACAGCCCGACGAGACCGGCGACCGCGGCGGCCGGCATCCACAGGTCGGTCCAGTCGCCGTGGACATCGTACGACCAGCCGGGGACGACGTCGCGAGCACCGGGGGAGCGGAACGGCACGGCCAGCCAGATCGCGCCGAGGCCGAACACGATCGTGCTGAGGATGCCGACGATGCCGCCGGCCAGCAGATGCAGGCAGAACCACACTGTGGTCCGCCGCCGCTGCGGCCAGGTCCGCGCCGGGCCGAGCGGCCGCTCCTCGAACCGCACTGCGAGCAACGACTCGACCGCGATGCCCTCGACCTCGCGGACGGCGGGCAGCAGGCCGAGCACGATCGGCGGCACCAGGGCCATCAGGACCCAGATGGTGCTGGTGGCAACCTTCGGCAGGCCGAGATCGGAGACCACCGCGCCGAGCGCGCTGCCGACCAGGATGAACGCCAGGACCAGCGCGGCGCCCAGCAGCAGGTACACCCAGCGCAGGTACGTCGACGGACGCCACAGGCAACCGATCGCCCGCCACACCCGTCGCGTCACCTCTCGCCCACCTCCCACACCGTCACATCCTGTCAAAGCCGGGCGACCGCCACCTCCCTCCCCGGAGTGAACGGAGGTAAACCCGTGATTCCGGCCGGGACCGGGTGGGCTGGGTCACGAAAGAAGTTGAGGTTTACGCAAATTTGACGGTGTGTCGCCGAGTTCGGCCTCTGCGGGCGTCGCGATCTGCTGCTGCGGCAGGTACGGTCTGTGGTCGGGGCGGGTGCCCGTCCGGTTACAGGATGTGTTTTCGGACAGGTATGGGGAACGGCTCCAGGACGGGTGGTCAGCAGGATCGCGAGGACCCGGCGCGGTGGACGTTAAGTCCCCGTGAAGACCCCGCGGGTGGATTGACCACCTTTCCGGATTTGATGTTTGATCAAATATCGGGACGAGAGAGGTCGATATGAGGTTGAGGCGTTCCGTCATCGCCCTGATGGCGGTCCTGGGGCTCGCCCTGGTGAGTGCGTGCAACAACGACGACGGCGGCAAGCAGGCCGGCGGCGACGGGTTGCAGAAGGTCAACTACCTGACGTCGTTCAACACCTTCGGGCGCGAGGCGTACGCGTACGTCGCGCTGGAGAAGGGGTACTTCAAGGACGCCGGTTTCGACGTCAAGATCACGCCCGGCAGTGGCACTGTCGACGTGATGAAGCTGGTCGCCGGCGGTCAGGCCGACTACGGCATCGGCGACTTCACCGCGATCGCGATCACCCTCGCCAAGCAGAAGCTCCCGATCACCACGGCGGGCATGATCCACCAGCGGTCGATGGCCGCGATCATGTCGCTCGAGGGACTGGGCATCAACAGCCCCAAGGACCTGCCCAACAAGACGATCGGCGACCAGCCTGGCTCCACCAACACGGTGATGTTCCCGGTCTACGCCAAGGCGGTCGGTATCGACCCGGCGTCGGTTACCTTCCTCCCCTCGCCGCCGCCCGGGCTGCCGGCCCTGCTGGCGTCGGGCAAGGTTCAGGGCATCGGGCAGTTCGTGGTCGGCCAGCCGCTGATCGAGAAGGCCGACAAGGACAAGCACCGCAAGGCGGTCGTGCTTCCGTACGGCAAGGCCCTGCCGGACCTGTACGGGAACGCGATCATCACCCGGACGGACATGGCCAAGGATCACCCGGACCAGGTGAAGAAGTTCACCAACGCCCTGCTGAAGGGCCTGCAGGACACGTACGACGACCCGGACGGCGCCGCCGAGATCCTGAAGAAGTACGTGCCGAACACCGATGTCGACGTCGCCAAAGCGGAACTGAAGATCATGAAGGACTACATCAAGCCTGCGGGCTTTGACGGTCCGCTGGGCGACGTCACGCAGGAGCGGGTGCAGAAGGTCATCTCGCTGCTCGAGGAGTCGAACGCGATCGGCAAGGGCGCGGTCAAGCCCGAGGATCTCGTGACGCTGAGCCTCGCGCCGAAGAGCTGAGGTTAGGAGTACTGGAACCGGATGATTCGCCTGGACGGCGTGGGACAGGTCTTCGACGGACGCGAGGGCCAGGTGACCGCCCTGGAGAAGATCGACCTGCACGTTCGCGGCGGTGAGTTCGTCACGCTGATCGGCCGGTCCGGGTGTGGCAAGTCCACGCTGCTCCGGCTGATCGCGGGACTGCTGCCCCCGACGTCCGGTGCGGTTCAGGTGGCGGGGGAGCCCGTCACCGGACCGCGCCGGGACGTCTCGTTCATGTTCCAGCGGCCGGCGCTGCTGCCGTGGCGTTCGGTGCTGTCGAACGTGATGCTGCCGGTCGAGATCGACAAGGGCCAGGGCGATCGCGGCAAGGCGGCGTACCGGGATCGGGCCCGTCAGTTGCTCGAGCTGGTCGGGTTGCAGGGGTTCGAGCGGCGGTTGCCGCACGAACTGTCCGGTGGCATGCAGCAGCGGGTGTCGCTGTGCCGGTCGCTGATCCGCGACCCGCAGGTGATGCTGATGGACGAGCCGTTCTCCGCGCTCGACGCGCTCACCCGGACCGAGCTGTCCGAGGAGCTGCAGCGGATCAAGATGGAGCTGTCCACCACGATCGTGTTCGTCACGCACTCGATCGAGGAGGCCGTCCTCCTGGCCGACCGGGTGGTCGTGCTGACCCCGCGGCCGGGCCGGATGCGGGAGGTCGTCGACATCGACATCCCGCGGCCGCGCAGCCTCGGCCAGAACGCGCACCTGACCGAGGTCGCCGCGATCAGCGGCCGGTTGCACGCGCTGCTCGCTGAAAAGGACGTCGGCGAGAACGCCGGCGAGGTGCGTCCGGTCGACGAGGTGCGGCCGTGACGACCCGGCGGACGATGCCCAAACGGACCTGGCTGACCGATTCCCCGGTGGCCGCCGTCGTACTCCCGATCATCGGCCTGGCCGCGGCGATCGGGTTGTGGTGGGGCGCGACGGTCGCGTTCTCGATCCAGCCGTACCTGCTGCCGAGCCCGTGGGACGTGGTGGTCAAGTTCTTCGAGCAGCCCGGTTACCTGCTGCAGGAGACCGGTACGTCGTTGCTCGAGACGATCGAGGGTTTCCTGCTCGCGATCGTGATCGGTGTGCCGATCGCGCTGGTGATCGTCCGCTCGGTGATCCTCGAGCGGCTGGCGTACCCGCTGCTGCTGATGGTGAACTCGATCCCGAAGGTGGCGATCGCGCCGCTGCTGGTGATCTGGATGGGCTTCGGGCAGTGGCCGAAGGTCGTGATGGTGCTGCTGATGTGCTTCTTCCCGATCGTCATCTCGACCGCGCAGGGCATGAAGTCGACGCCGACCGAGCTGGTCGAGCTGATGCGGTCGCTGAACGCGAGCCGGGCGCAGGAGTTCTTCAAGCTCCGGCTGCGGTACGCGATGCCGCAGATCTTCACCGGGTTCAAGGTGGCGATCTCGCTGGCGGTGATCGGTTCGGTGATCTCCGAGTTCGTTGGCGCGACCAAGGGACTCGGGTATGTGATCCAGCAGTCCGGCGCGAGCGCGGACACCACCCTCGCGTTCGCCGCGATCACCCTGCTGAGCGTGATGAGCATCGCCTTGTTCTACGCCCTGGTCCTACTGGAGCACTGGCTCCTGCCCTGGGCACAGGAGAAGCGATGACGGCTCAGGCTTCTGATGCGGATCGGCGGGTGCTGGTTCGGCCGGAGTGGCTGGAGGCGACCGTGGCGGGGGTGTTCACGGCGCTCGGATTCGAGTCCGCGGACGCGACCGAGATCGCCACGGCGCTGGTCGAGGCCGACCTGCGCGGCGTCAGCTCGCACGGCGTGATGCTGGTCCCGATGTACGTCGAACGCCTGAACGCCGGCGGTGTGACCAGGGAACGCGAGCTCGACATCCTGTTCGACGCCGGTGCCGCGATGGTGGTGGACGCCCGCGGCGGGATGGGCCAGCTGTCCAGCCCGCAGGCGATGCGGCACGCGATCGAGCGCGCCGGCCGGTACGGGATCGGCATCGTCTCGGTGCGCAACGCCCACCACTTCGGTGCGGCCAGCCGCTGGGCGATGCAAGCCGGCCAGGCGGGGCGTATCGGTATCGCGATGTCGAACACCACGCCGCTGATGCCCGCCCCGGGTGGCGCGGAGCGGCTGGTCGGCAACAACCCCCTCGCCATCGCGGTGCCGACCACGAACGGTGTGGAGATCGTCCTGGACATGGCGTTGTCGGCTGTTGCCCTGGGCAAGATCCGGCTCGCGGCCTCGGCCGGGCGGCCGATCCCGGACACCTGGGCCACCGACTCCTCGGGCACGCCGACCACCGACCCGGACGAGGCGGTGCTGGGCATGCTGCTGCCGGCCGCGGGCCACAAGGGCTTCGGGCTGGCGCTGATGATCGACGTGCTCACCGGCGTCCTGAGCGGCGGCGGGTGGGGCGACCAGGTCCGCCCGCTGTACCGGGAGCCGGACCGGCCGAACGACTGCGCGCACCTGTTCCTGGCGATCGACCCGGAGCTGATGGGCGGCGTCGAAGACTTCAAGCGCCGCTCGTCGGGACTGGCTGCCCGGGTCCGGGGGAGTGCGACGGCGCCAGGGGTGAACCGGCTGTACCTGCCGGGGGAGATCGAGGCCGAGCGGGCGGCGCAGCAGCGGCGCAACGGCGTACGGATCGAGCGGTCGGGACTGGACGGGCTGCTGGCGACCGCACGCGCAGTCGGCGCCGTTGTCCCGTCGAGGATGGTGTGAGCTGATGCCGAAAACACAGGTGTCCACTGACGCGCTGCGGAGCCCGAACGGGGTGTTCTCGCAGGCGACCGTCATCGAGGCGACCGGGCGGCTGGTGTTCGTCTCCGGGATGACCGCCCGCCGGCCCGACGGCAGCATCGCGGGCGTCGGGGACGTCCGCGAACAGACCCGGCAGGTGTGCGAGAACGTGAAGTCGGCGGTCGAAGCGGCCGGCGGCACGCTCGCGGACGTCTGCCGAGTGGATGTCTACGTGCGCAACATGGAGGACTTCGCCAAGATCCACGAGGTCCGGGCGCAGTACTTCACCGAGCCGCTGCCGGCCTCGACGATGGTCGAGGTCAGCAAGCTCGCGCACCCCGACTACCTGATCGAGATCAACGCGATCGCCGTGATCGCATGACCTGGGGGGAACTCGTGATGCGTGGCGTCGAGTGGACCTGAGATGAAGTACGTGATGGTGGAGCACGCCGGGAGCGAACAGCCCGGCGTACTCGACGGCGATGCGGTTCTGTTGCTCGACGCAACGGATCTGACCGAGGTGATCGCCGGCCCGGCCGAGGTGGTGGACAAGATCCCTTACAGTGAAGGGATTCTGCGGGCGCCGCTGCGGCGGTTCCGGCGCGACATCCTGTGCACGGGCTGGAACTACTGGGACCACTTCGAGGAGAGCAAGGGCAAGCGTGAGGGCCAGGACGTGGACCGGCCCGAGCACCCGACGTTCTTCACCAAGGGTCCGGACGTGGTGATCGGCCCGTACGACGACATCGCCTGGGACCCGGCGATCTCCGCGAAGTGGGACTACGAGGCCGAGGTCGCGCTGGTGATCGGCAAGACCGGCAAGAACATCCCGGTCGACGAGGCGCTCGGCCACGTCTGGGGCTACATGCTCGCGAACGACGTTTCGCAGCGGGACCTGCAGCGTGCGCACGGCGGGCAGTGGCTGAAGGGCAAGAGCATCGACGACACCATGCCGCTGGGTCCCTGGATCGTCACCGCCGACGAGGTGGGCGACCCGCAGGACATCCACCTGCAGTGCCTGGTGAACGACGAGGTGCGGCAGGACGCGTCGACGCGGCAGATGGCGTTCGACGTCGCCACGCTGATCAGTGAGCTGTCGTTCGGTATGACGTTGCGCCCGGGCGACCTGCTGCTCACCGGTACGCCGGCCGGTATCGGAAATGCCCGCGAGCCACAGGTTTTCCTGCAGGACGGCGACGTGATCGTCACCCGGTCCGACAAGCTCGGCTCACTACGCAACCGGGTGACGCTCGTGGGCGAGCGAAGCGAGTCCACAATCAAGCACAGCGAGCCACGCTCATCCGCGCCCGCAGCGAAGCGAGGACGTGGATGAGCGGGCCGTTGGAGCTGTTGCCAGGTGGCGGCAAGAGTGGTCGCCGTACCCTCGCGGAGCACGCGGCCGCAGAGCTGCACCAGCTGATCCTGTCCGGTGAGCTACCCAGTGGTACGCCTCTTCGCCTTGTGGAGCTGGCCAGTCGGCTCGAGATGAGCCAGATGCCGGTACGTGAAGGCCTGCGTCGGCTGGAGGCATTGGGGCTGGTCGAGATCATCCCGCATCGTGGCGCGTGGGTACGTGACCTGTCGCTGTCGGACCTGCGAGACACGCACGAGACGCGGCTGGCGTTGGAGAGTCTCGCCGTACGCGCTGCTGCACTCCGCTTCACCGAAGAGGACCTGACGAAGGCAGCGGCCGCCCTGGCCGAGCACCTCCGGTTGTCACGCGCCGAGGACTCCACGGGTGCGCGTGAGGCTCACGCGGACTTCCATTTCGCGATCTACCGGGCCAGTGGTTCACAGTGGTTGCCGCGAGCAATCGAGCCGGTCTGGCAGAACAGCGAGCGCTATCGGTTCGGCAGCCGTCCGACCGCGTTCCTGATCGAGCGGAGCAGGCAGGAGCACCAGGCGATCCTGGACGCGTGCGTGGCACGGGACCCGGACGCGGCCGAGCAGGCGTTGCGCAGTCACCTCGCCGGCGCGTTCCAACGGATCACCGAGACCATGACGTCAAAGAAGGAGACGCCGTGAAGGTGCGTTTCGACGCGACCGGTGAGGTCGTGGTGATCACCGGTGGCGCCCAGGGCATCGGTGCGGCGCTGGTCACCGCAGTGAACGCTGCAGGTGGTACGGCGGTTGTCTTCGACGTCACTGCACCGGTGGAGGGTGTCGAGCACGTCATGGTGGACGTGGCTGACCGGTCCGCGGTCGAGGCTGCGGTCGCGGGTGTGCTGGAGCGGCACGGGCGTATCGACGGTCTGGTCGCCGGTGCGGCGGTGCAGCCGCGGTCGCCGGTGCTGGAGATGGATGCGGCCGAGTGGACCCGGACGTTGCAGGTGAACCTGGACGGTGTGGTCTGGGCGTGTCAGGCCGTCGTACCGCACATGGTGGCGCAGCAGTCCGGTTCGGTAGTGGTGTTCACGTCCGGGATGGCGTCGACCGGGTTTGCGGGCGCTGCGGCGTACGCGGCGAGCAAGGCGGCGCTGGTGGCGTTCGCTAAGACGCTCGCCGTGGAGGTGGCCGGCGACCGGGTCCGGGTGAACGTGGTCGCGCCGGGCGTGATCGACACCGAGCAGTTCCGAGGTGCGAACGCCAGTGCGGAGCGGGAGCACTGGCAGGACACCATAGGTATCGGCGACCCCGAGGATGTGGTCGGCCCGTTGTTGTTCCTGCTGTCCGACGCGGCCGCGATGACCGGGTCGCTGCTGACCCGGGAACGTGCCTTTGCCAAGCTCACGAGCTTTGTGGAGTAGTAAGTGACTGAACAGCTGCCTGTTGCCGTGGTGGGTGCCGGACCGATCGGTCTGACCACCGCGCTCGGTCTCGCGCACTACGGCATCCCGTACGTGCTGCTGGAAGAGGACGCCGTCCTGTCGTCCGACACCAAGGCCGGTACGACGCTCAGCCGGACGCTGGAGATCTGGAACCGGTACGGCGCGGTCGACGGCATCCTCGGCGCCGCGCTGCGGATCGACGAGATCGGCGACATCGACCGGGCCACCAACACTCCCCGTGCCTCGGTGCAGCTGGCCGAGCTGGTGAACGACACCCAGTTCCCGTTCGTCATCAACCTGCCGCAGCAGAAGATGGAGCCGCTGCTGGCGGCAGCTCTTCCGGAGCCGGTGCGGACGCGGCACCGGATGACGTCGTTCGAGGTCCGCGACGATCGCGTCGTGCTGCAGCTGGAGACCCCTGACGGTCCGCGGGAGCTGGAAGCGTCGTACCTGCTGGCCTGTGACGGCGGGCGTTCGCGGATCCGTGATGCGCTCGGGGTGAAGGTGGTGGGGGAGACCCTGCCCGAGCGGTACATGCTGATCGACGTCGTGGTGGACCTGGACGTCGACAACGCCCGGGACTACCCGTACCTCGCCTACTTCGCGGACAAGTCCGAGTGGATGGTGCTGATCCGGCAGCCGGACAACTGGCGGTTCCTGTTCCCGCTGGCACCCGGCGCCGACGCGCCGGGTGACGAGGACCTGCTGGTGAAGGTGAAGCAGTTCATCGGTGAGGTGGACCGGATCGAGCTGATGGGCTCGGTCGTCTACAACGTGCACCACCGGGTCGCCGAGCAGTGGACCAAGGACCGCAAGGTCTTCCTGATGGGTGACGCGGCACACCTGATCACTCCGATGTGGGCGCTCGGTCTGAACACGGGTGCGCTGGACGCGTCCAACCTGCCGTGGCGGCTGGCCTGGGTACTGCGCGGCTGGGCCTCGGAGACCTTGCTCGACGGGTACGAGCAGGAGCAGCGTCCGGTGGCGGTCGAAGGCTCGGGCGAGATGGCCGAGGCGGCGCGCAAATACATGTCCTTCCAGCAGGGTGCGGTCACCGAGCAGACAGGTGCGTGGGCTACGGCGTACAACCGGACGCTGCTGAGCGTGCGGCTGGATGTCGAGGGTGTGGGCGACTGGTCGATGGTGGCTACGTCCGCCGCGCCGCCCGCCGTACGGGCGGGGGACCGGGCGCCGGACCTGGTGCTGCAGAGCCCGACCGGTCGTACGTCGATCCACGACCTGTGTCGCGACTCGTTCGTGGCGCTCTACTTCACCGACGTACGGCGCCGCCCCGAGATCCCGGTGAACGAGTCGCCCGCGTTGCAGCACTACGCGGTGTCCCGGTGGGATGCGCCGCACGACTCCGGTCTACGTGACAGGGCCCTGTTCGATCCGGGCAGTGTCGCCACGAAGAGGTACGGCGTACCGGCGGACAGCGTCGTACTGATCCGCCCGGACGGTCACATCGCCGCAGTAGCTCCGATGGGTACTGGTGTGGCGGAGAAGCTGTACACCCGGGTCACAGGTCGGGAGGTGCCATGAGTTTTGACCAACCGTTGCAGGAGATCCTGCTGCAGACGGGGGACCTGGAGTGGGTGGAGAAGTCGCTGGACGGTCTGTCCCACAAGATGTTGTGGCGGGACCCGGTGACCGAGGCGTCGATCGCACTGGTGCGGTTCGAGAAGGGCTCGGGCATCCCGTCGGAGCACAAGCACGCCTCGAACCAGTTCATGTTCTGCCTGTCCGGCCGGTACGTGTACCTGCCGACCGGGACGACGCTGACCAAGGGCAGCTTCTACTGGAACCCGAAGGGCGTCGTGCACGGTCCGACGCGGGCCGAGGAGACCTCTGTCCTGCTGGAGGTGTACGACGGTCCGCACTACCCGGAGCGTCCGGACTTCTACGACAACGACGAGGACGCCCGCTGACATGGCCGGCTGGGACGTCCACACGCACCTGATCCCGCCGACCGTGCTGGCGGCGGCGCACCGGGGTGAGTTCGGGCTGTCCGTCGACAGCGGCTCGCTGGTTGTCGACGGGGAGCGGCTGCCGCTGCGCCGGCTCGCCGACCCGGCCGCACTGCTGCACTGGATCTCCTCACAGGACCTGGACGGTGCTGTGGTCTCAGTGCCGCCGGCGCTCTTCCGGTACGACGCCAGCCTCGAGTGGACCGAGCTGGTGAACCAGGGGCTCCGGGAGCTCGCCACACCGCAGCTGCGCGTGCTGGGGCACCTGCCGCTGCTCGACCCGGCTGCACCCTCTGTAGCTGCCGGGCTGGCCAGTGAAGGCGTCTTCAGCGGTTTTGCCCTCGGTACGCCGAGTTACGCCGGGCTGGATCCGGTGTGGCGCGTGCTGGACGCGCTGGAGGCGTTCACGCTGATTCACCCGGGACACAGTGACGACAAGCGCCTTGATTCGTTCTACCTGTCGAACCTGTTGGGGAATCCGTACGAGACCGGACTGGCGGCGGCTTCGCTCGTCTTCGCGGACGTGCCGGGGCGGTTCCCGGGAATCCGGTTCTGTCTGTGCCATGGGGGTGGTGTGACGGCGGCCGTCGCCGGACGGTGGCAGCGCGGGATCGACCAGGAACGCCCGGGGATCGAGCCGGTGTCCTTGCCGGTGGCCGAGGCCCTGCGCCGCTTCTACGTCGACGACCTGGTCCACGACGACGCCGTACTGGAGCTGCTGACCAAGATGTTCGGGCCCGAGCGGGTGCTGGCCGGGAGCGACTGGCCGTTCCCGATGGGCAGCGACGAGGTGTCCACCGCCCGGTCCGCCGCGGCCGAGGTGCTGACCCGGCCGCTGGCGAAGGAGGTCGCCGAGTGGTGAGACGTGGACTGCGTCTGGTCGTGGTTGTGATCAGATATCAAATCGTGGGGAACGGGGAAGAAGCGTGAGTACACGGGGGACTGTCCTGCGCAGTCATGGACCGGGAGAGCAGCTGAAGGCCGAAGAGGTCGAGCTGACCGCTGGTCCGGGTGAGACGTTGGTGGAGATGCGGCTGGCCGCGGTGACTCCATTGGACCGGTCGACACTGGCCGGAAAGCAGCCGACTATGCCGTCTCGGCCGTTCATGCCGGGCTCCGAGGGAGCCGGTGTGGTGGTGAGCTCGGACGCTTTTGAGGCGGGCGCGCCGGTCGTGGTCCGTGGCGAGGGCGTCGGCGTGACACGGGACGGTGTCTGGGGCGGGTACGCCGTCGTACCGAATGCCGCCGTACACCGCCTGCCGTCGTCGCTGGAGCCGGGTACGGCGCTCGCGTTGATGACGCCGGCGTTGACGGCGCACACCGCCGTACGACGGGTTGCCGCCGTACAAGCGGGTGAGACGGTCGTGGTCACCGGCGTCACCGGTCTGGTCGGCCACATGTGTGCTGTGATCGCACGGTCGGCGGGTGCGTCCCGGGTGATCGGTCTGGTGTCGCTGGACGACCGTGCCGACGGTGCGACCGGAGTGGTGGATCAACTGGTCCGTGTGGACGGCCTCGGTCAGGTGGGCCGGGAGCTTCCGTGGTGCGACGCAGTCATCGACACCATGGGCGGTCCGGTGGCGGGTGGGGTGCTCGGGCACATCTCTCCGGGCGGACGGATCGCCGCACTGGGCTACAAGGCGGGTGAGTTCACCACGATCGACTTGCACCAGCTGATCGGCCGGGACCTGCGGGTGCTGCCCGTGAACCTGCAGCGGACCACGCTGGCACCGGATGCGGTCGGTCAGGCGCTGGCCGATATCGCTGCGGTGTCCTGGCGAGCGGACTACGACGTCGTACCGGCAGAGCGAATCGGTGACGTGCTGGACCGGCAAGCAGGGCGGATTCTGATCGATCTGACAGGTCTCTGAGAAAGCGTCAGTGGCCTAGACCGCTCATGTTTGCTGGGCTTTGAGCTGAGCAATCTCTCGTCGAAGGCTTCCAGATACCCGGTCGGCGGCTACGGTACCTCCAGAGCTCAAGAGGAGAGAGGCAGCCCGCTACTGATGATCCGACGACTCGAGCTCACGCCCGGGGGACCGACCGGGCGTCGTACGCTCGCCGAGGAAGCTGCCGCCGAGCTGCACGAACTCATCCTGTCCGGCGAACTTCCCAGCGGTACGGCGCTCCGGCTGGAGGAGCTCGCCAAGCGGCTGGACATGAGCCAGATGCCGATCCGGGAAGGGCTCCGGCGGATGGCGGCGCTCGGACTGGTCGAGATCGTTCCGCACAAGGGCGCCTGGGTGCGTGAGCTGTCGATGGAGGACCTGCGCGACACCCACGAGACCCGGCTGGCACTGGAGTCGCTGGCCGTCCGTGCCGCCGCGACACGCTTCTCGGACTCGGACGCGGCGGCCGCGCGGACCGCACTGGCCGAGCATGTCCGGTTGTCGAAGCTGGGCGACAACATCGCGTCCCGGCAGGCGCATACCGAGTTCCACTTCGCGATCTACCGGGCCGGCGGTTCGCGGTGGCTGCCACGCGCGATCGAGCCGGTCTGGCAGAACAGCGAGCGCTACCGGTTCGGTTCGCGGCAGACCAAGGCCCGGATCGAGCAGACCCGTCGCGAGCACCAGGCGATTCTCGACGCGTGCCTGGCGCACGACGAAGAGGGTGCGGAGGCAGCGCTGCGCGAGCACCTCGAAGGCGCCATGCAACGCATCACCGAGACGATGGCGCGTCGCTCGAAGCAGTAAGGGCAGTGAGCTCCTCGAAGCGGTCGTGCTGCCAGCCGGTCGCGTCGAACACCGCACGCAGCAGCAGCCCGTCGCTGCTCGGCCGGTGCACTCCTAGGAGCTCCTGGAGTGGCTTGGTGCCCAGGCCGTCGTAGTACTCGTCCAGTGCCCGCCGCCGTCGCTGCTCGGATGCTCCGCCGATCTCCTCCAGCGGCGCATCGCGTCCTTTGACCCACCCTTTGACCCACCCTTTGACCCACCCTTTGACCCACCCTTTGACACGGCCCGACCCGACCTGCTGACCCGGTGCGAGTTGCTGGATCAGTTGCTCACCCGCACGCACGTCCTGGGCTCTCACGCGTGCACCCAGTGCACGACAGTCGACGCGCTGGAGTGCGCGCTGCACCCCTTGTGAGATGGCGATGTGGTCCGGGTGACCTGTCAGCCCGTCACTGCCGACTGTGAGGATGAGCTCCGGCTCGATCACGGCGGCCGCGACCTCGATCGCTTCGGCCACGTCGTCCGGCGATGCCGCGGCCAATGACCGTGGTCCACTGCGACCGCCGTCGTCGACCCACTGGTCCACCGCTCCCAGCCAGTCCCACTCGTTGATCCCGAGCAGCGCGCAGGAGGCGCCGAGATGATCCAGGGCTCCGTGCATGCCGGCGGTAGCGACCCGCAGTACGACGTGCCAGCCCTGCTCGTTCAGTACGGACGTGGCGGCGCCGGTGGCGAACACCTCGTCGTCGGGGTGTGCGTGGACTACCAGCGCCGTACGCATCTAGTCAGCGAGATGTGCTGGGAAGCCGCCGGTGGCGATCGGGCTCCAGCGCTCCGGGGTGATGCGGATGAGGCACTTGCCCTGCTTCACCATCGCCTCGCGGTACTCGTCCCAGTCCGGGTGCTCACCGGAGATGGAGCGGTAGTAGTCGACCAGCGCCTCCACCGCTTCCGGCAGCTCGATCACCTCACCGCTGCCGTCCACCTGCACCCACGCGCCGTTCCACTCGTCCGACAGCACGACCACACTGGCCTTGCCGGCCCGCTTCACGTTCGTGCTCTTCGCCCGCTCCGGGTACGACGAGATGACGATCCGGCCCTCGCTGTCCACCCCGCCCGACACCGGCGAAGCCTGCACCGTCCCGTCGGCCCGGGTGGTCATCAGCAGCATGTGATGACGCGGTCGCACAAACTCCAGCAACCCGTCGAGCCCAACCTTGGTATTGGTCGCAATAGTCCTCGGCATGCCTCCCACCCTATGCGCTGGGGGCTGTGGACGACCGGATTGACTTGTTCGAACAGGTGTTCGAACATGGGAGTATGACGGGGAGCGAGGCAACGGCGAGTCGGGTCACGGCACTCGACCAGGCCCGTCTGCTCCTCGCTCAGGCCAAGGACAGGAAGTCTGCCCAGAAGTCATTGCTGAAGGCTGCCGCCGAAGGGCCTTCGGTGGCTCGGGTGCAGCAGGCCTTGGACACGGCAGGGGTGGATCGGGAGCTGCCGACGCATCCGGCGGTGGGTGAGCTGCTGGCGGGGGCGAGCCTGCGCGGCGGTTCGGTGTACTCCGTGCGGGGGAGTGCCGCGCTGGTGATGGCGCTGATGGCCGGTCCGTCCGCGGAGGGCGCCTGGTGCGGTGTTGTCGGCGTGCCGTCGTTCGGGGCCGAGGCGGCGCGCGGGCTCGGGGTGGACCTGGAGCGTCTCGTGCTGGTCCCGGATCCGGGGCCCGAGTGGCTGAGCGTCGTCGCCGCGCTGGTCGACGCGCTGACCGTGGTGGTCGTCCGCCCGCCCGGCGACGTGACACCGGGGGAGGCGTCCCGGCTCGCCGCACGGCTCCGGACCCGCGGCGCGATGCTGATCGCGTACGGGTCCTGGCCCGGCAGCGAGGCCCGGTTCGAGATCGAGAGCAACACCTGGACCGGTCTCGGCGACGGCGAAGGTCTGCTCACCGCCCGCCGCGCGACCGTCGCGGTGACCGGCCGGCGCGCCGCCGTCCGGGCTCGTCACGAGCTCTGGCTGCCCGCCCCCGACGGCACGATCCGCTCCACCGGGACCGCGGAAGCCCGGCCGGAGGAGTGGGCGGACCAGATCGGCGCAGTGGGCTGATGGGCGGGCTGATGGGCGGGCTGATGAATGGGCTGACGAACGGGCTGACCCGGACGATGGTGATCTGGGTGCCGGACTGGCCGGTGGCGGCGGCCGCGGTGGCGGCCGGGCGCTCACCGGACGAGCCGATCGCCGTACTGGAGAAGGGGAAGGTGCTCGCCACCTCCGCCACCGCGCGCGCCGAAGGGGTGCGGCGCGGACAGCGGGCCCGGGACGCGCAGTCGCGGTGCCCGGAGCTGGTCGTGCTGAAGTACGACCCGGTGCTCGACGCGCGGGCGTTCGACCCGGTGATCTCGTGCCTGGAGGCGATCACGCCGGGCGTGCAGGTGATCCGGCCGGGGATGTGCGCGTTGAAGGCACGCGGCCCGGCGCGGTTCTACGGCAGCGAGGAGGCGGCCGCGGAGAAGCTGCTCGACCGGCTCGAGACGTACGACGTGCACGGCAGCCGGATCGGGATCGCCGACGGGCCGTTCGCCGCGGAGCAGGCGGCCCGGGTGAGTTCCGCGCGGACCCGGGTGCACGTGGTGCCGCCGGACGGTTCACCGGAGTTCCTCGCGCCGCTGTCGGTCGACGTACTCGAGCAGCCGGCGCTCACGGATCTGCTGCGCCGGCTGGGGCTGCGGTCGCTGGGTGCGTTCGCGCAGTTGCCCCGGACCGAGGTGCTGACCCGGTTCGGTCCGGACGGCGCCTTCGCCCATCGGCTGGCCCGTGGGTACGACGATCGCCCGGTGGCCGGCCGGGAGATCCCGCCGGAGCTCGCCAGGACGCTCGACTTCGAGCCGTCCGTGGACCGGGTCGATCAGGTCGCGTTCGCGGTCCGGGCGGTCGCCGACGAGCTGATCGTCCGGCTGACCGAGCTCGGGCTGGTGTGTACGACGCTGCGGGTCGAGGTCGGCACCGAGTCCGGGCGGATCCACGAGCGGGAGTGGCTGCACCCGCGCTGGTTCACCGCGGCGGACGTGGTGGACCGGGTGCGCTGGCAACTGCAGGGGAGCGGCACGGCGACCAGTGAGCTGACGTCACCGGTCGTCCGGGTGCGGCTGATCCCGGACCAGGCGGATCCGGTCGGCGCGCATGCCGACGGGTTGTGGGGCGGCGGTCCGGACGAGCGGATCCACCGGGCGTTGTCGCGGGTGCAGAGCATGCTCGGTCACGGTGCGGTGGTGTCGGTGGTGATCGGCGGCGGTCGTGGGTTCGCGGAGCGGCAGACGCTGGTCCCGTGGGGTGATCCGGCGGTCCCGGCGCGGCCGCCGGACCAGCCCTGGCCCGGCTCGATCACCGGCCCGATCACCGGCTCCGTCGGTACGGCGAAGCGCTGGCCGGCGCTGGCGCCGACCATGGTCTTCCCGGAGCCGATCCCCGCGAAGGTGTTCGCCGCGGACGGCGCCCAGGTGTCGGTCAGTGCCCGCGGCGAGTTGTCCGGCGTACCCACCGCGTTCACCCTGCTCCCGGCCCGCGGCCCCGGCGTTCAAGTTGCCGACAGCAACAAGATCCATCCGATCACCGCCTGGGCCGGGCCTTGGCTCACCGCGGAACGCTGGTGGGACCCCAGCACCGAGTCCCGCCAGGCCCGCTTCCAGTTCCAGACCGCCGACACCCGCGCCTGGCTCTTCACCCTCCACCGAACCACCTGGCAGGCCCAAGCCACTTACGACTGATCAAGCCGCCGACATAGGTTGAGTTCATGCATCGGAGCCGGGTTTCCACGTTTCTGATCGACGTCAAGCGGGACGAGGTGCCGGACGCGACGGCGTTCTGGTCCAAGGCTCTCGGCGTACGGACGTCTTCGCCGGAGGGTGAGCCGCAGTTCATCAGCCTGCACGACGCCGTCCCAGGGTACGTGACCGCGATCCAGTCGGTCGACGACGAGCCGCGATACCACCTGGACATCGAGACCGACGACGTCCCCGCCGAGGTCGCCCGCCTGACCGGGCTCGGCGCGATCGAGGTCGCGAGCTGGCAGGGGTGTCACACGCTCCGTGCCCCGGGCGGGCATCTGCTGTGCGTCATCCCGGTGCACAGCGACCCGGCGTACTTCGAGCAGCACTCGACCGCCTGGAACAGCGAGTAGGCCGTCAGGCGACGTGGACGGCGGGAGACTCGGCGCGCGCGAAGAGACGGTCGAACACCGCTACCCGGTCGAACTGCAACGCGTACGCCCGCGCCCGCCGCTCGGCCGCCGCGCGCTGCTCGCGGGTCCAGTCGCACACGACCTCGTCAAGCACGGTCCGCAGCGTGGCCGGATCACGCTGCGGCACCAGCAGGGCCGTATCACCGACCGCCTCGGGCACACCGCCGGTCGCGCAGGTGATGATCGGCCCGCCCCCGGCGAGAGCCTTCTCGACCAGCGCGATCCCGAACGTCTCCACGAACTCCGGCTGCTCGCGGGTCGGCAGCACGAACGCCGCGCTCCCTGCCATCAGCGCCGGCTTCTCCGCGTCGTCGACGTCGGTCAGCACCCGCACCCGCTCACCCAGGCCCGCTGCCGCCACCCGCGCCAGCACCTCGTCTTCCTGCGGCCCGCGCCCGGCCAGGACCAGCTGCACCTTCTCGGCCGACCGCGACCCGGCGTAGGCGTCGATCAGGTCGTCGACGCCCTTCGCCGAGACGATCCGGGACAGGAACAGCACATACCCGTCCCGCGAAAGGCCCCGCCGGGCAAGGGTTTCGGCGATCCCGTCATCGGTGAGTGACAGGTAGGACGAGGAGTCGACCGCGGGGTAGGAGATGGCGATCCGCTCACGGCACTGCTGCGCGAACGTCGTGCCGTGCATACCGTCGAGGGTCGCTGCCGAGGCCACGATCAGGTCCCTGGTGTACTCCGACACCGCCACGCAGTGGTCGGCCGCCAGGTAGACCGAAAGGATGTGCGCGGCCGCCCCGAACCGCCCGGTGTCCACGCAATCGCGCACGACGTTGGTGATGTCGGAGCCCACCGCCTCAGCCACCGTAGTGACCCGTGCGGGCCCGATCCGGCGCGCCACCTGGACGGCCTCCTGTACGGCGATTGCGTGCGGGCTCAGGTACAGCGACATCGCCACCGTCGGCACCCCGTCGCTGAACAGCTCGACCAGCCGCCCGACGAGCCCGGACAGGTAGCGCCCGTCCGGAACCCGGTAGTCGCCGACGGGATCGGGCCGCTCCACCGTGATCCCAGGGCTGTACGGCAGCACGCGATCGAGTGGTTTCAACGGCAGCCCGGCCGCCTCGAGCGCGTCCAGCGGCCAGGTCACGATCCGTACGTCGTCGTACCCGCGGGTGAGCGCCACCTCCGCGAGGCACCGGGCCTCACCGGAGTGCCCGCAGATCACCGGGTCGGCGCGGACGACAACGACCAGACGGCGGTTGGGTGTGGACGGGATGTTCATACCTCACCTCCAGTGGGGTGCAGCGGGTCGGATGTGGACGGTGGTCTGATCCGGATGCCCCAGCCGGAGGGGCGAGGGCCGAGCTCGATGTGCAGGTTGCGGATGTGCCGCAGTTCCCGGCCGGAGATCCAGGGACGTTCGAGGGTCTTGCCGTCCACCGCGATGGACTGGACGTAGGAGACCGGTCCTCCTGCCTCGACCGGCTCGAAACCCGTGGTGGTGATGGACAGCTCGCCCTCGGGCAGCCGGGTCGTGGACTCCGCCACGGCCGGCGCGCTCACCAGGAACAGGTTCTGGCCGGCCACCGGGAACAGCCCGAGCGTCGCCCACACGTACCACGCGGACAGCCCGCCGGAGTCGTCGTTACCGGGCAGCCCGCCCCGGCCGGTGCCGAACTGGTTGGCGATCGCGGCATGCACCACCTCGGCGGTTCGGTCCGGCCGTCCGGCGTAGTGGTAGGACCACGGCGCCTCGTAGTCCGGCTCGTTGTTCAGTCCCTCGAACCTGCACAGGCCGTACCCGGCGTCCATCTCGGCCACGCTCGGAGCCACTCCCGGCTGAGCGACCGGTACGGCGCCGTACCCGAAGAACCGGTCGAGCAGCCGGACGAACGCCTCGTCTCCGCCGGCGAGCGCGATCCGGGCGCGCATGTCGTGCAGCAGCCGGAAGGAGTAGTTCCACCGGCCGCCCTCGTAGAACGTCGAGTCGCGCAGCAGACCGGTGCCCGGGTCGTACGCCGCCCGCCAGCCCTGGGCGAGGTCACGCATCTGCTGGACCAGCGCCCGGTCGCGCACCTTGCGGGCGATCGCCGCGGTGGAGTGGTAGGCGTACGCCAGGTCGAGGGTGTGGCTGATCGGATGCGCCACACCGTGCACCAGGTAGTCCTCGCCGTACGTCCGGCGCAGGTCCATCTCCAGGTGCACCATGGCCCAGTCCCAGTCGATACCGGGCAGATCCAGTTGGCACAGGTCGGCGAAGAAGGTGTGCGCGAGGGCGCTGCCCTGCCGGGAGAACCGGTCGGCGCCCTTGGCCATCCGGTAGCCGATCGGCAGGTTGCCCTCCTGCTCGCAGATCGACAGCAGCGCGCCGGCCAGCTCGACCGAACGCTGCGGGAACAAAGTGGTCATCAGCGGCAGCTGGGTGCGGTAGATGTCCCACATGGTGCAGATGTCGAACGCGTACGGGCCCTCGGTCGTCCACGACGGGCTCTCGTCCGGGGCGAAGCACGGCTTGATCAGCGAGTGGTAGAGCGCGGTGCCGAAAACCGTCGCCTGGTCATCGGACTCGGACTTGATCGAGACCTTGCCGAGGTGCTCGCGCCAGGTGGCTGCCGTGTGGTCACGCCGCCCGGTGAAGGTGGCCTGGGTGCGTCCGACGTCCGCGTGCAGGTTGTCGCGGGCCGTCGCACACCCGCGCAGGGAGAACCCCAGCCGCACCTCAACGGTCTGCTCGGCGCGCGAAGGGCCCATGAACATCAGCCCGAAGGGCCGCAGTGTGGTCGGCCGGATGTAGTCGAAGTCGAGACGGGTGCCGCCGGGCATCAGGCGCCGGTCGTACCACAGCAGCTGCCGCCAGCCGGGGGCATCGACCTCCAGGTGAACGGCCAGCGGCACACCCTCGACGTGGATCTCCCCTTGAGCCACCCCCGGCTCCAGCATCGCCAGGTGCGCCTTCAGCGGCACGGTCTGGCTGTGCGGGATGGCCAGACCGCCGGTCGAGGCGTCGATGACGATCCGCGCGGCGTCATTCGCCGGGAAGGTGTACCGGTGGACGGCCGACTTGGGGCCGACGGTCACCTCGCACCGCACCCCGTAACTCAGCGTCGCCGCGTAGTAGCCGGGCTCGGCCACCTCGTCGAGCAGGTCCCAGGCGGTGCCCAGGTCGTCGAGCGGGCCGAGCATCGGCGTGACCCGGAAGTAGTTGTAGTACTTGCGGATCGCGCCGGTGCCGGACTGCTGGAAGTGGGTGAAGCCGGAGGCGACCGGGCGGTCGTACAACAGGTCGGGCACGCCCTCGGTGTTGAAGTCGTACAGCCCGTAACCGGTCGGGTAGGCCCCGGAGTACGGGCTGGCCGACACCATCCCGAAGGGGTGCGTGGCGCCCGGATGGGTGTTGCCGACCTGCGGCTTGGGCCACCACCAGGTCGCGGCCAGGCCCTTGGGCGTGGGCAGGTCGGTGGCGCCGGTCCCGATGAACGGGTCGACGTGCTCGGACATCATCGGGCCTCACCGCCTCGTGCGGCTGATGTGGACTCTCAAAGTAGGAAGCGCGTGTTTCAGGCGCGTGTTCGAAGGAGTCGGGCAGGTTACGAGCGGTACGCCGTCCGTCCGGGACCATCGTCCGGATTGCATGGGACGTCCGTCCCTGCCCGGCCCTCCATCTCTCCGGTGATGCTGGAGTGGAGAGCTGGGAGGCGGCGCCGTGGAATCGGGAGCTGTGAACCGACCGATCGCACGCAGAACATGAACGCGGTCCTGGACTGGCTGGCGGCATTACCCGCCTGGCTGGTCATCACTGTCGTGGTGCTGCTGCCCGCACTGGAGGCGTCGACCTTCCTCGGCCTGGTGGTGCCTGGTGAGACAGCTGTCATCGTCGGTGGAGTGGTCGCCCACGCCGGCGGTCTCCCGTTGTGGGCGGTAATGGTGGCAGCGGGAATCGGCGCGATCGTGGGGGACCAGGTCGGCTTCGTGGTCGGGCGGCGCTTCGGTCCGGCCCTGCTCAGTCGCCTGCCACGCAGACTCCGCCGGCCTGAGCACATCGAGCGAGCGCTCGGACTGATCGCTCGCCGCGGTGCCGTCGCGGTCGTCCTCGGCCGGTGGACCGCCGCGTTCCGGGCCCTCGTCCCGGGCATCGCCGGGATGAGCCGGATGCACCGAGGGATCTTCACGGTCGCGAACGTCATCGGGGGCGCCGTCTGGGCGTTCCTCGTCGCCGGGGGCGGCTACTTGGCGGGTGCCTCGTACCGCGTGCTCGAACAGCGCCTCGGGCTCGCAAGCGGCCTGCTGCTGGCGAGCTTCGTCTGCACCGCGATCGTCTCTGTCGTCATCTACCGTCGCCGGCACCGCCGTCTCGTCAGGCGCTGACATGTCCAGGT
This sequence comes from Kribbella sp. VKM Ac-2571, assembly GCF_004362255.1. Lineage (NCBI taxonomy): Bacteria > Bacillati > Actinomycetota > Actinomycetes > Propionibacteriales > Kribbellaceae > Kribbella > Kribbella sp. VKM Ac-2571. The sequence continues at coordinate 31,464 of NZ_SNWS01000029.1, read as the reverse complement.
ACCTGTCCGGAGAAACCCGCGAGCGGCGCGATCCGGCGCGCTGGGCGCCTTGGATGGCCGGTGTGGTCTGTCTGCTCGGCGTCATCAGTGTTCTTGACGCGGTCAGTCCGCCGCTTCGGCCCCGCCTGGAGCCGCTGACCGATGTACTGCCGGTGCTCGTGCCCCAGGCTGCCGGCGCCGCCGTACCGCTCGGAGTCGTACTGGTGCTGCTGTCCCGCGGGCTCGCACGACGCAAGCGCCGGGCCTGGATCGGGGCGCTGGCTGCCACTTCGTGTCTGCTGGCACTCAACGGGCTGGCGCACTCGATCGGGGAGACGATCGCGGCGGTCGTGGTGATCGTCCTGCTGTGGCTCACCAGGCCGGCGTTCACCGGCCGTCCCGATCCGGGCAGCACACACAAGGTGTTGGTCACCGCTTTGACATCGTTCGGACTGGCAACGTCGGTGGGCGCCGGATCGCTCGTCGCCGATCCGGACGCGATCCGGCACCTCTCGGTGACACAGCTGATCAGCGAGGTCTGGCTCGGTTTCATTGGGATCAGCGGCCCGGCGTACTTCGAATCGGGCCAGACGCGGCAGCGGCTCGAGACGACACTGTTGCTCCTCGGAGTGGTCGTGGCGGTGGCGATCGTGCTCATGGCGCTCCGGACCGCCCGCGCGCCCAGGCATCAGATCGCTGTCGAAGGCGAACGATTGCGCTCGTTGCTGGCCGAGCACCGCAACGACTCGCTGAGCTACTTCGCGCTGCGTGACGACAAAGCCCTGATCTTCGCCCCGTCCGGTACGGCGGCCGTCGCGTACCGGGTCGTCGCCGGGGTCTCGCTGGCCAGTGGCGATCCGATCGGAGACCCGGACGCACGGGCCGATGCCGTCGACGCCTGGCTGGCCGAGGCGCGAAGCTATGCGTGGACGCCCGGAGTCATCGGCGCCAGCGAACGTGGCGCGGCGGCCTATCGCGAGCGCGGGTTGTCGGCTGTACAGCTCGGGGACGAGGCGGTCCTGGACGTGGCGACGTTCAGCTTGGCCGGGCGGTCGATGCGGACCGTGCGGCAGGCGGCAGGGCGGGCCCAACGACGAGGCCATACGACCCGGATACGTCGCGTTCGGGACATCGACAGCATCGAACTGAACGAGCTGACCCGGCACATCGGCAGGTGGCGTGCGGGTCAGGCGGAGCGCGGTTACTCGATGGCGCTCGGGAGGTTCGGCGATCCGCGCGACGACGACGCGGTGGTGGTCAGCTGCCGTGACGCCACCGGGGAACTCGTCGCGGTGCTGAGCCTGGTGCCCTGGAACGACGACGGGCTCTCGCTCGATCTCATGGTTCGGTCACCGACCGCCGGCAACGGGGTGATCGAGTTGATGGTGACCGAGCTGCTGCAGGCCGCTCCGGTGCTGGGACTCGCCCGGGTGTCCCTCAACTTCGCCGTCTTCCGTGAGGTGTTCGAGCGCGGAGGCATCGCGGGAGCCGGGCCCGGACTGCGGTTGTGGTACCGGATCCTCCTCGGGCTGAGCCGGTTCTGGCAGATCGAGTCGTTGTACCGGGCCAATGCGAAATACCGCCCGGCCTGGGTCGCGCGGTTCGTCTGCTACCCGCGCGCCCGCGACCTGCCCCGGATCGCCTCGGCGACGCTGCACGCAGAGTCGTTTGTCCGCTGGCCGCGGCGCAGGTCCCGGCTTCCAGTTGGCCATGAGCAGAAGGCGCCGGTCTGAGTGCGGGTTCCGGTCTAGGCTCCGAGGCATGACTGAGCTTGCGGCGACGTTTCAGCAGGAGGCAGTGGCGGAGGCCTATCAGCATCGGCCGCCGTACCCGGACGAGGTGTTCGACCGGCTCGTGGAGCTGATCGCCGACGAGCCGCGGCGGGTGCTCGACATCGGCGCCGGGGAAGGCGCGATCGCGCGGCCGCTCGCGCCGCGGGTCGAGCACATCGACGCGATCGACTTCTCGGCGCCGATGGTCGCGGCAGGCAAGCTGCGCCCGGGTGGCGACCACCCGAACCTCACCTGGCAGGTCAACCCGATCGAGACCGCCGACCTCGACGGCCCGTACGCGCTGGTGACGGCCGGGGCGAGCATCCACTGGATGCCGTGGGAGGAGACGTTCGCACGGATCGTCCCGCACCTGACTCCGAACGCCCAGCTCGTCGTCATCGAGCACGGCCCGGTCGACGAGCCGTGGACGGATGAGCTGGTCCCGGTGATCGAGCGGCATTCGCGCAAACAGAACTACGACCCGAAGTTCAACGTCGTCGACGCGATCGTCGAACGCGGCCTGCTCGACCTCACCGGCACGGCGCGCACTACGCGCGTCGCATACCGGCAGACGGTCGCCGACTACATCGAGAGGCTGCACTCGACGTCGAGCCTGGCCCGCGACCTGATGCCCGCCGACGAGGCGGCCGCGTTCGACGCCGGTGTCGCGGAAGCGCTCCGCCCGTACGCGAAGGACGGCGTACTCGACCTGACGATCCAGGCCGAGCTCAGCTGGGGCCGGCCGAAGATCGCAGGTTAGCCGCGCGCGACCGCAGGTAGCGCTGCTCGGGAAGACTCTGGGTGAGCCGCGCGGCGAGTTCGTACGCCGATCGCGCGGCAGCCCCCTCGCCCGACAGTTCGAGCAGATGCGCCCGTACGGCGGCCAGCCGATGGTGCTCCTTCAACGCCGGATCCACGTCGTCGAGCAACGCCAGCCCGGCGGCGGGACCGTGCACCATCGCGACCGCGACGATCCGGTTCAGCGTCACCATCGGACCCGGCGCGGTCGCCTCGAGCAGTTCGTACAGCATCAGGATCTCGCGCCAGTCGGTCTCGTCTGCGTCCGCCGCCGAGTCGTGGACCGCCGCGATCGCCGCCTGCAGCTGGTACGGCCCGACCGGCGCCGACCGCAACGTCGACTCGATCAACTCGGTGCCCTCGGCAATCGCCGCCCTGTCCCACAACGACCGGTCCTGCTCCGGCAACGGCACCAGCGCCCCGTCCGCCGTCGTACGGGCAGGCCGACGCGCGTCGGTCAGCAGCATCAACGCGAGCAGCCCGGTCACCTCACCCTCGGCCGGCAACGAAGCATGCAGCTGGCGCGTCAACCGGATCGCCTCCGCGCTCAGCTCGACCCGGTGCAGCGACGTACCGGACGAAGCCGTGTAGCCCTCGTTGAAGACGAGATACAGAACATGCAGTACGGCGGCCAGCCGTTCGGGCTGCGCCGCCGCCGGCGGCATCGCGAACCGCGCACCCTGGAGCTTCGCCTTCGCCCGGCTGATCCGCTGCCCGATCGTTGCCTCCGGCACCAGAAACGCCCGCGCGATCTCACCGGTCGTCAGTCCGCCGACGGCGCGCAGTGTGAGCGCCACCTGCGACTGCGGTGTCAGCGCCGGATGACAGCACAGCATCAGCAGTGTCAGCGAGTCGTCCTCCGACGACGCAGGCTCCGGGGGAGTCCACGACGCGACGGTCTCCTCCCGCCGTGTCCGGGCCGCCTCGTTCCGCAGTACCTCGATCCGTCGCCGCGAAGCGACCGTGATCAGCCAGCTGCGCGGATTGGCCGGAACACCTTCACCCGGCCACTGCAGCGACGCGGCCAGCAGGGCCTCTTGTACGGCGTCCTCGCACGCGTCGAAGTCGCCGTACCGCCGGACCAGTGCGCCGAGCACCTGTGGCGCCTGCTCGCGGAGCAGCTCCTCGAGCATCAGCTGAACGCGCTGAGGTCACGTACGGGACGCACTTCCACGACGCTGAACGGCGCCTCCGGGATCTGCGCGACGATCTCCACCGCGCGGTCCATCGAGTCACACTCCAGCAGGTAGAAGCCGGCCAGTTGCTCCTTCACCTCGGCGAACGGGCCGTCCGTCGTCATCGGCTTGCCGTCGCGGACCAGCACCTGTTTGGTCAGCTCCGGGGCGTCGAGGGACTCCGACGCGACCAGCTCACCCTGCGCGGCGAGCGCCTCGTGCAGAGCGGCGTACCCGGCCATGCCTTCCTTCTTCTGCTCGTCGGTCAGCGAGTCCCAGACCGCGCGGGACTCCGGGTTGCCGTAGATCAGTACCAGGAACCTCATCTGCTCAGGGTAAGCATCACTCTTGGGTATCGATCGGGTCACCGGTTCGTCGCAGGCGTAGCGGCGGGGAAGACGGAGCGTTCTGGTATCAGGGGAAAGCCGGGGCGTGCCCCGGGACGGCCGGGCGTAAACCTGTCGGGGCTCCCCAGTAGAGTTACGACGGGTATCCAGGGTGGAGAGAGGGAGGGGTCGCGTGCCGGACTTGGAAGTGTCCGACCGGGTGTGGACGATCCCGAACGCACTCAGCTTCCTGAGGTTGCTGGGGGTGCCACTGTTCCTGTGGCTGGTCCTCGGACCCAAGGAGGACGGCTGGGCGCTGCTCGTACTGGCCGTGTCCGGGTTCACCGACTGGGCCGACGGCCAGATCGCCCGCCGGATGAACCAGACCAGTCGCCTGGGTCAGATGCTCGACCCGGTGGCCGACCGGCTGTACATCTTCGCGACCGTCATCGGCCTGGCCCTGCGCGACATCATCCCCTGGTGGCTGGCGATCGCGCTGCCGCTGCGGGACCTGCTGCTCACCTTCACGCTGCCGGCACTGCACCGCCGCGGGTTCAACGCACTGCCGGTGCACTTCCTCGGCAAGTCCGCCACGTTCTGCCTGCTGTACGCGTTCCCGCTGCTCCTGCTCGGCGACGGCGACAGCACTCTCAACCTGCTCGCCCGCGTGTTCGGCTGGGCGTTCGCGATCTGGGGGACCGGTCTGTACTACTGGGCCGGCGCGCTGTACTTCGCCCAGCTGCGGCACCTGATCCAGACGGTCAAACCGATCAAGGACCCGGCCGGGTGACCCAGCAAGCCCCTGAGCAGCCGGTACAGCCGCCGACCCAGCAGCCGCGGCGCGTCGACGCGTCGATGTCGCTGCTGAACAACCTGATGGCGCATCCCATCGACGAGGGGTACGCCGTCGCCGCTCGCACCCGCATCAACCAGGACGGCAAGCAGACCCGGTCCCGGCACCGGATCATGCTCGTGGTGGCCGCCGCCGTACTCGGCTTCCTGCTTGCGGTCGCCGCCGCGCAGAACTACCGCAGCGCACCGGAGGCGGAGAAGCAGCGCAAGGAGCTGATCACCCGCATCAACCAGGCCGACAACCGGCTGACCGGCCTGCGCGACAACCAGTCCCGGCTCGCCGACGAGGTACGCCGGTTGCAGTCGAGCGGACTGAGCAACGACAGTACGGGCGCCGCGCTGCAGCAGAAGCTCGACGACCTCGAGCTGCAGACCGGAGCGATCGCGGTCACCGGCCCGGGGATCAAGGCGGTGATCGACGACGCCAAGAACGCCGACGCGAAGGAAGGCCGGCTGCTCGACGTCGACCTGCAGCAGCTCGTCAACGGCCTGTGGACGTCCGGCGCGGAGGCGATCTCGGTGAACGGTCACCGGATCACGTCGCTGACCGCGATCCGCGGTGCGGGCAGTGCCATCACCGTTGACTACAGTTCGCTGACGCCGCCGTACACGGTGCTCGCGATCGGGGACACCGCGACCATGCCGGCCCGGTTCGCGCAGAGCTCCGGCGGGCAGTGGGTGCAGTACCTGGTGAGCAACTTCGATGTCCGGATGACGATCACGACGGAGGACTCCTTGCTGGTGCCGGCCGATGCGACCATCGCGTTGCGCTACGCGAAGGTGGGAACGAGATGATCGCCGTACTCGGGCTGGTGATCGGTGTCGTCGTCGGTCTGCTGGTGGCGCCCGACGTACCGGACTGGGCGCAGCCGTACCTGCCGATCGCGGTGGTGGCCGCGCTCGACGCGGTGTTCGGCGCGCTGCGCGCGTTCCTCGACGGGATCTTCGACGACAAGGTGTTCGTCGTGTCGTTCGTGTCCAACGTGCTGATCGCGGCCCTGATCGTCTACCTCGGCGACCAGCTCGGCGTCGGGTCGCAGCTGTCCACCGGTGTGGTCGTCGTCCTCGGCATCCGCATCTTCACCAACATGGCCGCGATCCGCCGGCACATCTTCCGGGCCTGATCATGAGCGACGACAAACCTGACAAACCGGACACGCCGGACCAGCCGGACAAGGCCGCGGTCGAGCCGCCGCAGACCCCGCCGATGCCTCAGACCCCGACGCCGATGCCGAAGCCGCGGACGCCGAACCTGGCGCTGCGCCGGCTGCGGGCCGGGTTCAAGCCGTCCCGCGGGCAGGCGATCGTCGCGGTCGTGCTCGCCCTGGTGGCCTGTGTCGCGGTCGTGCAGGTCCGGGTGAACCGCGCCGACGACGGTTACCAGAACGCGCGCCGCGAGGACCTGATCGCGATCCTCGACGGCCTCGGGCAGAACACCCGGCGGCTGGAGAGCGAGATCGCCGACCTGGAGGAGCGGAAGAACTCGCTGTCGTCCAGCGCAGACAAGGCGCAGACGGCCCGCGAGCAGGCGGAGGCCCAGGTCCGCACCCTCGGCATCCTGGCCGGTACGCTGCCCGCGCAAGGCCCGGGGGTCCGGATCACGCTGAACGACCCGCAGGGCAAGATGACGTCGAGCAACCTGCTGGACGCGATCGAGGAACTGCGGGACGCCGGCGCCGAGGCCATCCAGATCAACGGAACGGTTCGGGTGGTGGCCAGCACGGACTTCGTGGACGACGCCCCGGGGATCGGGATCGACGGCCAGAAGGTGAACTCGCCGTACGTCATCGAGGCGATCGGGGAGTCCCACAACCTGTCCGAGGCGGCCAACTTCCCGGGCGGTCTGGTCAGCGAGGTGACCGGCCCGCAGGTGGGCGGAACTGCCGAGGTCAACGAGCTCGAGAGCGTCGCGATCACTGCCTTGCACGCCCCGGAGGAGCATCGTTACGCTCGCCCGGCGCCCAGCCCCACGAAGTAGAAACGAGGACAAAGGTGTACCCCGAAGACCTGAAGTACACGGCCGAGCACGAGTGGCTGAAGGCCGGCGAGGAAGGGCCGGTGCGGGTCGGCATCACCGACTTCGCGCAGGACCAGCTCGGCGACATCGTGTTCGTGCAGCTGCCTGAGGTCGGCAGCGTGGTGCGGGCCGGCGACGCCTGTGGCGAGCTGGAGTCGACCAAGAGCGTGAGCGACCTGTTCGCCCCGGTGAACGGCACGGTGACCGCTGTCAACGAGGCGCTGGCCGACCAGCCGGACCTGGTGAACAGCGACCCGTACGGCGAGGGCTGGCTGCTCGACATCGACGTCGAGGACACCGCCGAGGTGGCCGCGCTGATGGACGCCGAGGCCTACCAGGCCCAGCTCGACCAAGCCTGAATCAGGGCTGATAAGTTACGGACCTCAACCGCTGGTCGAGGGTTGAGGTCCATGTCCACACTGTTACCACGGGGTCTATCGAAAACGTCGCCGGACCGCCGGCGATCGGGAGGATCACAGCATGCCGTTCTGCAACCAGTGCGGGCACGAGAACTCCGAGGGCAGCCGGTTCTGCTCGCAGTGCGGAGCGATGCTGCCTGGCGCGGACCGCCCGGCGGCAGCCCCGGCGGCTCACCAGCCGCAGCAGCCGACGCCGGGTGTCACCGACACGGCGATGCTCACCCCGATCGGCGCCGAGCCAGAGCCGGAGCGTACCGGCGAGCCGCTGTCCGCGGACGACGCGGCCGCGGTCGGCGCGCTGCCGGCCGGATCCGCGCTGCTGATCGTCCAGCGCGGACCGAACGCGGGCAGCCGGTTCCTGCTCGACGTCGACGTGGTCACCGCCGGCCGGCACCCGGACAGCGACATCTTCCTCGACGACGTGACGGTGTCGCGCCGGCACGCCGAGTTCCGCCGCGACCCGTACGGCGTGAAGGTCCGCGACGTCGGCAGCCTGAACGGCACCTACGTCAACCGTGACCGGATCGACGAGGTTCAGCTGACCAACGGCGACGAGGTCCAGATCGGCAAGTACAGGCTGGTGTACTACGCCAGTGGCCAAGCCTGATCCCAGCGCCGAAGGCCCTGTGGGAGGCCGCGGCATCGGAGAGGTGCTGCAGCTCCTGCAGGCCGAGTTCGCCGACGTCACGATCTCCAAGATCCGGTTCCTGGAGGCCGAGGGGCTGGTGACGCCTGCCCGTACGGCGTCCGGCTACCGCAAGTTCAGTGCCGCCGACCTGGACCGGTTGCGGTACGTGCTGACGGCGCAACGCGATCAGTACCTGCCGCTGAAAGTGATCAAGGAACACCTCGGTGCGATCGATCGCGGCCTGCAGCCGGCAGCTGCCGGTCCTCCGGTCGCGCCGAGTTCGTTGCCGCAGACACCGGGTCAGCCCGTCCCTGAAGACTTCGCCGCTACCGGCACCGAGCTGCGGCTGACGCGGGACGAGCTGCGGACCGCTGCCGGCGTACCGTCCGAACTGCTCGACGAGCTGGAGAGTCACGGCCTGGTGGTAGCCAGCGGCAACCACTACGGCGGTGACGCGATCGTGATCGCGCAGGTCGCGGCCGAGCTGGCGGCGTACGGCCTCGAACCGCGGCACCTGCGGGCGTTCCGTACGGCGGCGGACCGCGAGGTCGGCCTGATCGAACAGGTCACCGGGCCACGCCGTACCGAGCAGACCGGCGAGCTGGCCGCCCTCACCGTCCGTCTCCACACCGCTCTGGTCCGCTCCCGCCTCCCGCGTTCGTGAGGCTGTCCACAGCGAACCCCCGTAGGCCCACCCGGGCCTTCGGCTCGGAGTAGGCTGAACGTGTGCGCGAAGTCGACGTGGTCGGAGTCCGGGTAGAGATGCCCTCGAGTCAGCCGATCGTGCTGCTGAAAGAGGTCGGAGGTGAGCGGTACCTGCCGATCTGGATCGGTGCGGCCGAGGCGAGTGCGATCGCCTTCGCCCAGCAGGGCATGGAGCCGCCCCGGCCGCTGACCCACGACTTGTTCGCGGAGACCATCCGGGTCCTCGGGCACACCCTCAGCCAGGTCCGGATCGTGAACCTGACCGACGGCATCTTCGAGGCGATCCTGGTGTTCGACGACAAGACCGAGATCTCGGCGCGACCGTCGGACTCGATCGCGATCGCGCTGCGGACCGGGACGCCGGTGTTCTGCGCCGACGAGATCCTCGCCGAGGCCGGGATCCCGGTTCCGGAGAGTGAGACGAACGGCGCCGACGAGGTGGAGGAGGAAGAGGAGGTCGAGCGGTTCCGGGAGTTTCTCGACCAGGTGACTCCGGAGGACTTCGACAAGAGCTGACAGCACCCGGGACCAGAGGTCCAGGACCTAGGTAACGATTCGTACGGCGGTCGCGACACGCTCCCGGCTCGGTGCGGTTGTCGTTGACCCGGTCAGGGCGGCGGCTTACCGTGAAGAAGTCGTGGGGTGGTGTCACTCCACGGAGATGGCTCGTTCCAGTCGGTATCCAGGGAGGCTCAGGCGTGACACGCACCGGGGACACGGATCTGACGGCGCAGTCGACGTCCGACGCGCACGCAGAGGCTGTGGCAGCCGCTACTGCCACCGCCGGCGTTCAGGGTCTGCTGTTCGACGACGACCTGCGGCCGATGCCGGAGGACGTCGGGTTCCGCGGTCCGACGGCCTGCGCCGCGGCCGGAATCACCTACCGGCAGCTCGACTACTGGGCCCGCACGGGCCTGGTCTCCCCGTCCGTCCGCCCGGCGACCGGGTCGGGGACGCAACGGTTGTACGGCTTCCGTGACGTTCTGTTGCTGAAGGTGATCAAGCGGCTGCTCGACGCCGGGATCTCGCTGCAGCAGATCCGGACCGCGATCGCGCACCTCAGTAAGCGCGGGTTCGACGACCTGACCCAGATCACGCTGATGAGCGACGGCGCGTCGGTCTACATGTGCACGTCGCCCGACGAGGTCATCGATCTGCTGGCCGGCGGCCAGGGCGTGTTCGGGATCGCGCTCGGCGGTGTCTGGCGCGAGGTCGAGGGTTCGCTGTCCGAGCTGCCGACCGAGCGTGCCGACGGTCACGACGACGGCGACGGGGACTCCCACGGGAACGACGAGCTCGCCGCCCGCCGCCGCGCCCGGATGACCGGCTGACCCGGTCAGAACTGTTCCGGGGTTCCTGGTAGCCTCGAGGCAGCCGTTCACAGCACTCGGGAGAGACCCGTGTCATCGGGCGCCGAAGGGGCAATTCCTCCCCGGAACCTCTCAGGCCCATGGACCGAGTGTCGCAGGCGACTCTGGAGCGCAGCGCGCGTGACAGAGGGGGAGGCCACCGGCAGCGACAGTCAGCATCGGAGCCTCTAGTGAACGACACCCCCCAGCTCTCGGCGACCTTCGCCGACCGGCACATCGGGCCGCGCCCGGACGAGATCGCCCGGATGGTCGAACTCCTCGGGTACGACGACGTGGACGCGCTCGTGGACGCCGCGGTCCCGGCCTCGATCCGCTCGGCGGAGGCGTTGCGGCTGCCCGAACCGGCCTCCGAGGTCGACGCGCTGACCGAGCTCCGGCAGCTCGCGGCCCGCAACACCGTCGCCACCTCGATGATCGGCCAGGGGTACTACGGCACCTTCACCCCGTCGGTGATCGTCCGCCGCCTGGTCGAGAACCCGGCCTGGTACACGGCGTACACGCCGTACCAGCCGGAGATCTCCCAGGGCCGCCTCGAGGCGTTGCTGAACTTCCAAACCGTGGTCTCCGACCTGACCGGACTGCCGACCGCGAACGCGTCGCTGCTCGACGAAGGCACCGCGGCCGCCGAGGCGATGACTCTGGCGCACCGCTCGAACAAGAAGAGCAAATCCGACCGTTTCCTGGTCGACGCCGACACGTTCGCCCAGACGATCGCGGTCGTGCAGACCCGCGCCGAGGCGCTCGGTATCGAGGTCGTCGTCGCCGACACCACCGACGGCCTGCCCGAGGGCGACTTCTTCGGCGTCCTCGTGCAGTACCCGGGCTCCAACGGTGTCGTCCGCGACCTCAAGCCGCTGATCGAGGCGGCACACGGACGCGACACCTTGGTTGCCGTGGCCTCCGACCTGCTCGCACTGACGGTGCTCGAGGCGCCGGGGGAGGCGGGCGCCGACATCGTCATCGGTTCCTCGCAGCGCTTCGGCGTACCGCTGTTCTACGGCGGCCCGCACGCCGGCTTCATGTCGGTCCGGTCCGGCCTGGAGCGGTCGTTGCCAGGCCGCCTCGTCGGCGTATCGGTCGACTCGGACGGCGCTCCGGCGTACCGGCTGGCGCTGCAGACCCGTGAGCAGCACATCCGTCGCGAGAAGGCGACGTCGAACATCTGTACGGCGCAGGTCCTGCTCGCGGTCGTCGCGTCCATGTACGCCGTCTATCACGGTCCCGACGGACTGCGGGCGATCGCCGAGCGCGTGCACTCGTACGCCGGGAAGCTCGCCGCCTCGCTGCGCGCCGGTGGGGTCGAGGTCGTCCACGGCGACTTCTTCGACACCGTCCTCGCCCGGGTCCCGGGTCGCGCCGCCGACGTGGTGGACGCCGCCCGGCAGAACGGGATCTGGCTGCGGCTCGTCGACGCGGACCACGTCGGCATCTCCTGCGACGAGAAGACCGACGTCGCGACGCTGACCCGCGTCTGCCAGTCCTTCGGTGTGCAGTACGACGACACGCTCGAGGCTGCTGCTCTGAGCGTGCCGCGGACCACGGAGTACCTGACGCACCCGGTGTTCAACACGCACCGGTCCGAGACGGCGATGCTGCGGTACCTGCGCAAGCTGTCCGACAAGGACTACGCGCTCGACCGCGGGATGATCCCGCTCGGGTCCTGCACGATGAAGCTGAACGCGACCACCGAGATGGAGCCGGTCACCTGGCCGGAGTTCGCCGACCTGCACCCGCTCGCGCCGATCGAGGACGCGGCCGGCTACGTGAAGCTGATCGGTCAGCTGGAGCGCTGGCTGGCCGAGGTCACCGGGTACGCAAAGGTCTCGATCCAGCCGAACGCGGGCTCGCAGGGTGAGCTGGCCGGCCTGCTGGCGATCCGCGGTTACCACCGCGCCAACGGCTCCGAGGATCGCAACGTCTGCCTGATCCCGGCGTCCGCGCACGGCACCAACGCCGCCTCCGCGGTGATGGCCGGTATGAAGGTCGTTGTTGTCAAGGGCAACGACGACGGCACGATCGACCTCGACGACCTGCGCGCGAAGGCCTCCGAGCACGCGCCGAAGCTCGCGGCGATCATGATCACGTACCCGTCCACGCACGGCGTGTACGAGGAGAGCGTTCGCGAGGTCTGCCAGATCGTCCACGACCACGGCGGCCAGGTGTACGTCGACGGCGCCAACCTGAACGCCCTGCTCGGGCTCGCGAAGCCGGGCGAGTTCGGCGGCGACGTCAGCCACCTGAACCTGCACAAGACGTTCTGCATCCCGCACGGCGGCGGCGGCCCCGGCGTCGGTCCGGTCGCGGTCGCGGCGCACCTCGCGCCGTACCTGCCGAACCACCCGCTGCTCGACCAGGCCGGTCCGGACTCCGGTGTCGGCCCGATCAGCGCGGCGCCGTTCGGATCCGCCGGGGTGCTGGCGATCTCGTGGGCCTACATCCGGATGATGGGCGCCGAGGGCCTGACGGCGGCGACGAAGGCCGCCGTACTGACCGCGAACTACGTGGCGAAGCGGCTCGAGGGTGCGTTCCCGGTGCTCTACACCGGCGAGAACGGCCTGGTCGCGCACGAGTGCATCCTGGACCTGCGGCCGATGACCAAGGAGACCGGGATCAGCGTCGACGACGTCGCGAAGCGGCTGATCGACTACGGCTTCCACGCGCCGACGATGTCGTTCCCGGTCGCGGGCACGCTGATGGTCGAGCCGACCGAGTCCGAGGACCTAGGTGAGCTGGACCGCTTCTGCGACGCGATGATCGCGATCCGGCACGAGATCGACCGGGTCGCCGCGGGCGAATGGCCGGCCGCCGACAACCCGCTGGTGAACGCGCCGCACACCGCGGAGTCGGTGATCAACGACAAGTGGGAGCACGCCTACACCCGCGAAGAGGCCGCCTTCCCCCGCTCGGTCGACCGCGCCTCGAAGTACTGGCCGCCGGTCCGCCGCATCGACGGCGCGTACGGCGACCGCAACCTCATCTGCTCCTGCCCGGCACCGGAGGCGTTCGAGTAAAACGGGCATACTGGTCTGTCCCCGACCCGCCTGGAGCCCCCAGTTGACTCAGCTGACCGACGTACGTCCGGACACCGCCGCTGCTCTGTTCGCCGAGATCGCGACAGCGCAGGGGGAGTCGAAGTTGCCGTCGGTGAACGCCGGGGTGCTCCGGGACGGGGAGTTGGTCTGGACCGGGGCGCGGGGCCGGTTCGCGACGGCTGACGGGGCGTTGCCCGGTCCTGATGTGCAGTACCGGATCGGGTCGATCACGAAGACGATGACGGCGATCCTGATCATGCAGTGCCGCGACGACGGGCTGCTGTCGCTGAACGATGCTGTCGGCAAGCATCTGCCGGGGATCGCGTTCGGGGACCTGACGATCCGGCACTTGCTCGCGCACAGCGGCGGGATGAACGCGGAGCCCGAAGGCCCGTGGTGGGAACGGAATCCGGGCGTCACGTTCGACGAGTTGACCGCCGCGATGAGCGAGTCGCAGGCGGCCGGCCCGGCGGATCGCCGGCACCACTACTCGAACCTCGGGTACGGCCTGCTCGGCGAGATCGTGGCCCGCCTACGCGGGGTGTCCTGGCTCGAGCTGGCGCAGGAGCGCATCCTGGATCCGCTCGAGATGCGGCGTACGTCGTACTTCCCGTCGGCCCCGGCCGCCGATGGGTTCTCGGTGCACCCGTTCAGCGGGCAGCTGGATCCGGAGCCGGCGTACGACTCGGGCGCGATGGCGCCGGCGGGGCAGTTGTGGAGCACGATCGAGGACCTGGCACGGTACGCGACGTTCTGGATCGACCCGGTGCACGAGGTGCTGAGCCGGGAGTCGGTCGAGGAGATGGCGGCGCCGGTCGCGTCGGATCCGCGGGAAGGGCTGAATGCGTCGTACGGGCTCGGTCTGCGGCTGATCGCGGACGATCCGCATCTGCTGATCGGTCACACTGGTTCGATGCCGGGCTTCCTCGCGGGGTTGTTCGTCGACCGGGTCCGCCGGGTGGGGGCGGTGACGCTCGGCAACGCGACGTACGGACGGGTAGCCTCGCTGGCTCCCGACCTGGTCCGCATCCTGACCCGGTACGAGCCGCCGATCACGCAGGAGTGGGTGCCGGAGCCGGCGCTGGCCCAGGGCGCCGAACTGCTCGGCCACTGGTACTGGGGCAACACGCCGCTGACGATCTCCGTCTGCGCGGGAATCCTGCAACTCTCCGGCGGCCTCACGACCCGCCTGTCACCCCTCGCCCCCGACCTCTACCAGGGCCGAGACGGCTACCTGGCCGGCGAAAAACTCCACGTAATCCGCAACGGCAAAACCATCACCCACCTGACCGTCGCAACATTCGTCCTCACCCGGACGCCGTACGGCGTCTGAGACCTCGACCCACGAACCGGTCGGGTGGTTTAGCATTTGCTATACTCCGGGCATGGCGATGCACGAGTGGGATGTCTACATCGTCAACGAGGTGCGAGTGTGGATCGAGGGTCTGGACGACGCCACACATCGGCGGGTCGTCCAGGCGATTGATGCGCTGGCTGAGGTAGGTCCTGGGCTCGGACGACCGCTTGTTGACACGATTACCGGGTCCCGGCTGCCGAACCTGAAGGAGTTGAGACCGGGAACCGTGCGGACCTGTTCGCGTTCGCCCCGTGGAGATCGAGCATTCTGCTTGTCGCTGGAGACAAGGCAGGTCGGTGGAAGGCTTGGTACGACGAAGCTGTCCCTCTCGCGGAGCACCGCTACCAGATCTATGTGAAGGAACGACAGGGCGAAGAGGAGGGCGATCGATGACCGACTACGTGCGTTGGCGGGACATTCGCGATCAGGAGGTCGCACGGGCCGGGGGCGAGGAGAGCGTCGCGGCCGGCAAGCAGGAGCTCCTCGCGAAGGTTCAAGGGCATCGGTTGGCAGAGATCCGGCGCGGTCGTGGCCTGACTCAGGCCCAGGTCGCCGAGCGGATGGGGGTCACCAAGGGCAGAGTCTCCCAGATCGAGCAAGGCAAGATCTCAGGACAAGAGGTTCTGCTGCGCTATGCGGCGGCGCTCGGCGGTCGCCTTCATCAGGCGATCTACTTCGACGACGGCGACATCTCGGCAATCGCCTGACCGCATCAGCTCCCACCGGAGAGCCGCCGTGCAGCTAGCCTGGATCGCACTGCATGGAGTAGATCAGGGGTAGATCGCCCGGCTTCGGACCGGGAGGGCGCAGGTTCGAGTCCTGCCTCCATGTCGAAGCGTGGTTCCATCCAGAGAGCGGGGGTTCCGGATGTACGCGACGGGCCGGCTTCAGCACGCGCTCGAACGGGCGCTGGTTGCGGATGATCCGGCGGTACGTCGGCGCGCCGCGGCTCGCGTCGATGCCTGGCGCACGGTTCTCGAGGGGATGGCTTCCGGACGGCTGATGATCGGGTCGCGGACGCCCGTCGCCGACACGCCTGTGTGGGTCACGCTCGAAGTGCTGACGGGAGGGTTCGCCACCGGCCGGTACGTGGCGGAGTCGCCGCCGAGTGCCGACGAGCTCGCCCGGCTGCCGGTGAACGCGCCGGGGGAGACGGATCGCGAGCGGGTCAATCTCTGGTACCTCGGTGATGAGGGGCTTGCGGAGCTCGGGCATGCGCTGCGTACCGGGCGTTGCCGCGTCGACGTACCGGAGGAATCGGCGCTGCTGGTGGTCGCCTGGTTGCTCGAGCACGGGCACTTCGCCGCCGCACTCGACCTGGTGGCCGAGCTGCGTCCGTTGATGCATCGGCTCCGTTTCACCCCGACGTTCGGTCCGTCCTCGGCTCCGGCCGGGGCGGTGGTACGGCGGCACTCGGTGGACGAGGTCCGTGCTCAGTTGCGGCAGGCAACGGTGCCGCCGCGGATCGCCGCGATGCGGGAGACCCTCCAGGTCTGGAACCCGCTCCACGACCGGCTGGTGGCGCTGTGGTGCGACACGGTCGACGGTGACCTCCCGGAGTTGGTGGCGGGCACGGTGAGCGGTGGCTGGCCGTGCCGCGTCTGGCCGGACGACTGGGTGGAACGGCGGCGTCAGTGGCTGGACGACTACGCGACCGCGGCCGAGCTGCATCACGCGCGGCACCCGAAGAGCAACTTCGCGCGGCTGCAGTCGGCGCTGGAGCGCTGCCCCGTCGACAGCTCGGCCCTGACAGGTCGCGAGGTCGGGTGGATCCGCCGCGCCCTGGCGAACACGATCAGCGCGCACGGAGCGCCCGGATCGGAGGCCCGCGCGGCCTTGCGTACGGCGCAGAACGAGGCGGCAGCGCGTCCGACGTACGCGACTTTGGCCCACGTGCTGAGTACGCGGCTGGACCGCTTCCCGCGGGACGGCGGACTGCCCGCGCTCGATCCGATCGCAGGGGTCGTCGACGGCGCGGAGCTGCCGGCGGCGGCCGGCGTGGCGATGCCGCCGCACCTACTGGCGAAGGCGGCCCGGGCGCTCGAGGCGCCGATCGGCGAGCTGGTTGACCGCGGCGTCATCGGCTCCGGGGAGGTGCTGGCGGAGGTCCTGCCGCAGGTCACCTCACAGTTGCTGGCGGCAAATATCGCGGATCCGGTGCTGGCCTCGGTCTATGCGCAGACCTACGCGGCCTTCCGTCGTCGGCGCAGTCTGTTGCTGCTGAACCTCGAACACCAGGTGCGGTTCGACGAGCTGCCGTGGATCTCCGCCGTCGCGCCGTACCGCGACCGCTCTCAGAAGACGCCGCGAGCCGCCGCGCAGACGTTGCGGGAGACCACGGCCGTCGCGCTTGGCGCGTTCCCGCAGACGATCCTGCCGAACCCGCTCGTCCGCGAGTTCCGCACGCTGGTCAAACAGGCCGAGCTCGGACTGCCGCTCGTCGAGGAGGTCGCTGCCGACATCTTCATGGGCACGTTCACGGCGAAGTGGCGGGAGGCGGCGTCGGTCGCGAGCCGGGTGCTGTCCGGGACGCTGTACGGACGCTACTACGACCTGCCCGCCGCGTGGCCCGCCGCCGAGCAGCGTTCGCGGATCCGCTGGCGCAAGCTGACGTCCGACGACTTCGCGGAGATGTGCCGCCGCCGCGCTCAGGAGGCGCACACCTCGCAGACTCCCGGGTACGTCGCCCAGAACGGGACGGTGCTGGAGCAGAGCCAGATCCTGACGTCGCACAACCTCGCCGTACTGATCGAGGCGCTCGACCTGACCGACTGGCTCCGCGAGGTCGGCCCGGAGCTCGCGGACCGCGCGTTCAGCTGGGCGATCCAGCGTCAGACCCAGCCCGTCTCGACCTGGATCAGCGGACTGCAGGGCCTGAAGAACACGGCGTACGCGTGGCGTCAGGGCATCTTCTTCCTCAGCTACTGCGACCCCACCGCCGTCCTGGCACGGCTCGAGGAGCGTGCCGGTGTCCTGGGCCCACGCTTCGCACCAGCAGTGACCGGGCTCCTCGACGTGGCCGCAGGAGCCCGCTTCGACCCCCGAGGTTGCACCCCCAACGGCGGCCGCCGCCTCCTCGGCTGGACCACCGGCCCCCACTGGTGTTCAGCGGCGGTGGGCTGACAGCTCTTCGGCTTCGGCGGTGAACCCTGCTTCCCTCAGCTGATCGGAGGCCCGCGCGAGAGTGTCCGCCGTCAGGGCGTCGGCATGCTCCCGGGCGACGGCGACAGCCTCGACTGCAAACTCCGGTGCGAGCGTCGTCTGCGTGGCTCGTGCGAGGTCGTCCAGCAGGTCGTCGTACTGTCGCGAATCGAGTGTCGCCAGCGTCCGCCGTACGTCGAGACCGGTACGGAAGACTGCCAGCGACTCCGTGGTTTCTCCGACGACGCCCAAGCCGTACCCGATCCGGGTGCACGCGTCCGCGTAGCCGGCGTTGTGCTCACGGCCTTCCGAGGCCAGCTGTCGCCACAGCTCGAGAGACTCGCGCCAACGCGTGAGGCCGTCCTCGATGTGGTCGAGATCGGCCGAGCGGTTGCCGAGAATGCGTAGCGCCTCGGCGAGCTCGGGCCTGCGGTCCGGGAGTCTGTCGGCCAGCGTGCGCTCGTACTCGACCCACTCCTGCGTCGATTGCAGGGACTCCAGCGGACGCTCGAGGCGGCGCAGGGTCGTCGCAAACCCTTCCACCGTGTGGGCAGCGTGCTCGAGCAGGTCCGGATCCGTCGGAACCAGACGCCGGTAGAGGGTCGCGGCCTCCTGGGCGACAGGAAGCGCCGCCTCCCACCGATCGGTACGCCGCAGTTGAGTGGCGAGGTTCTGCAGGTGCAGAGCGAGTAGTACCTCGTGCGTTGCCACCAGGGACCGCTGGACGACGACCGCTTCCTCGGTGAGCGTGGTCAGCTCACCCTCCCGATTCAGCTCGGCGAGCGTGCCGGTCAGGTGGTGGAGCGCTTTGGACAAGTTCTCGCGGCGGCTCGAGTCAATGGTCACGACCTCCCGCCACGTCTCGACGGCCTCGCGGGCGACCGGCTCGGCGTCCTCGTGCCTGCCCAGTTCCCGGAGCAGCGCTCGCTGCCAGTCAAGTGTTCCGGCCAGTAACACCAGACCCTCGTCGGGATGCTTGACGGCGAGCTTGCGGTAGTGATGCGCCGCCTTGCGCGCGCTGTCCAGCGCCTCCACACCCTTGAGGTGACGGCCGACCAGAACGTATCCGCCGGCCACGGACCGGCGCGGCCGGAACTTGCCAGGCCACATGCCTGCGATCAGCAACACGAGGCTGAGCGTGACCAGCAGGTGGCCGAACCGCCAACCCAGGATCCAGCCCGCCAGACCGCCGACGACGCCGAGATCGCCGACCGTCATCATGCCGATGCGGACGTAAGTGTCACGCCGACCCTTGACGGCAGCTGTCATATCCGTCCCCCTTCGACCTTTGTTCGTCAGATGCCGGAGCGGGTGTGGTGGTTGCGGGTCGTGAGGATCGCCACTTCGGCCGTGGTCGAGTTGACACGGTGGGTGAGCCGGGACAAAGGTTAGGTCTGCCTTAGTAAGGGTTGCCTTACTCGACAACTTCCCGGGAGATCTGGATGTCGCAGCCCGCGCGTCTCACCGCGCTTCCCGCACCTGTTCGCGATCCGTTCGCTGCTCGCTGGCCGCTGGCCTCGACGGTTTCGGACCGTGAGCGCGGACCGTTGCCGCACGGTTCGCCGGGGGCGGTGCTGCGGCGCGCTGCCGAGGTGCTGGGTGAGCCGCGGGTGCCGTCCACCGGCGTGGGGGAGTCCGCCGCTCTCGATCTGATCGCGGGGCTGCTCGACGAGCACGGGATCGACCTGAGCCACCCGCACGCCGCGGCGCACCTGCAGCCGCCGGTGCTGCAGGTCGCGGTCGACGCGGATGCGCTGGCCTCGGCGTCGAATGCCTCGATGGACACCTACGACTCCGGTCCGGCGACGCTCGCGATCGAGCAGTGGGTCGTGCGGGCTCTCGCAGCGCTGGCCGGATTCGGCCCGCGGGCGGACGGCGTACTGACGCCCGGCGGCTCGATCTCGAACCTGCTCGCGATCCTGATCGCCCGCGACAGCGCGGCCGCCGCTGCGGGCGTCGACGTACGGCGGAACGGTCTGCAGGGCGTCGACCGGCCGGTCGTGTTCTGCTCCGAACTCGCCCACTTCTCGGTCCAGCGAGCCTGCGCCGCCCTCGGGCTCGGCGAGCAGGCCGCGATCACGATTGCCTCCGACGAGAACTTCCGGATGCGGACCGACCTGCTCGCAGACGAGCTCGCGAAGCCCGGCCGTACGCCGGTGGCCGTGATCGCGACCGCGGGTACGACGGACTTCGGATCGGTGGATCCGATCGCACCGATCGCCGCACTCACCCGGCAGTACGGCGCCTGGCTGCACGTCGACGCGGCGTACGGGTTCGGGGCACTGTTCTCGGACCGGCTGGCGCCGCTGCTCGCCGATCTGCCGCTGGCCGACTCGGTGACGCTGGACCTGCACAAGATCGGCTGGCAGCCGGCCGCGACCAGCGTGCTGCTGGTGGCCGACCGGAGCCGGTTCGCGGCGTTCGACCGCTCGGTGGACTACCTGAACCCGGCCGACGACATCGACTCCGGGCTGGACGGGCTGCTCGGCCGCAGTCTGCAGACCACCCGCCGGCCGGACGCGGTCAAGGTTGCGACCACGCTGACGGCATACGGACGGGCCGGACTGGGAACGATGGTCGACACCTGCCACGAGCTCGCGCACACTGCCGCGGCCCGGGTCGTTGCCGACAGCAACCTCGAGTTGCTGGCGCCGGTGACCCTGACCACGGTGCTGTTCCGGGTTGCCGGGCAGGGCCTGGACGCGTCCGGCCTGGACGCGCTCCAGGGCGAGGTCCGGCGCCGGTTGCTGACGTCGGGGCGGGTGCTGATCGGCCGGACCAAGGTGCCGGCCCGCGGCGACGGTTCAGGCAGGCCGGCGGCGGTCGCGTTGAAGCTGACGCTGCTGAACCCGAACGCCACCGCGACGGACATCGAGGACCTGCTCGACCAGGTCGTGGCCACCGGCCTCGACGTCCAGACCGGCAAAGGAGCGGCGTGACTATTGCGGCTGATGCTCATCTGAACGCGATCCTGCGGTGTTACACCCGGGAGTCGTCGTCCGTGCCGGTCGCGGTCGGTCCGCTGAGCTTGGAGGTCGGTGGTTCGACGGTGACGGCGCAGGTGCAGCACGCGTCGCGGACCGGGTTGCACCAGTTCACCGACGTACAGGTGGACGGCGTACCCGCCGTACCCGAGGAGCTCGTGCGGTTGTTGTCAGCCGGCGCGGATCCGGCTGAGATCGACGACCTGGCGGCGCGGACGGCGGAATCGGTGCGCAACGTCGCGCTCTTCGTCGAGCTGGCCGACGGGCGGCGGGGGCCGGGGCGATTCCTGGAGCTCGAGCAGGCGTTGCTGTTCGGGCATCTGAACCACCCGGCGCCGAAGAGCCGGGACGGACTGAGCGGTGACGAGCTGGCGGCGTACTCGCCGGAGCTCGGCGGCCGTTTCGCAGTGCACTGGTTCGAAGCCGACGCCGAACTGGTGTCGTCGGACCAGGTGGCCGGCGCGCCCTCGCTGCAGGGACTGGACGCTGTGCAGTTGATGGGCGCGCTGGCCGGTATCACCCCGTCGTCGGGCCGGGTGCTGATCCCGGCCCATCCGTGGCAGGCGGCTGCGGTGGCAGAGCGTCCGCGGGTCGCCTCGCTGATTTCTGCCGGTCGTGTGAAGGCACTGGGACCTGGTGGCGCCCAGTGGTACCCGACGTCCAGCCTGCGGACCGTGTTCCATCCGGATCTGCCGGTGATGCTGAAGCTGTCGCTCGGTCTGCGGATCACGAACTCGCGGCGGGAGTCGACGCCGACCGAGCTACGGCGCGGGCTGGAGATCAATCGACTGCTCGATGCGGCGTACAACGCGGGTACGGCGACTGCGCACCCGCGCTTCACCATCGTTCGCGACCCGGCCTGGGTTGCGCTCGACGAGGGCGGACCGACGTTGACCGGTCTCGACGTTGCTGTCCGGGAGGTCCCGGCGGACGTCAACAGCTACGCCTGCCTGGCGGGGCTCGTCGCTCCACGACCGGGCGGTGTGAGTCGGTTGAGTGTCTTCGCGGCGGAGGACCCGGCCGCGTGGGTTTCGGCGTACATCGACAACGTGCTGATCCCGATGCTGCACCTGTACGCCGAGACGGGCATCGGTCTCGAGGCGCATCAGCAGAATACGCTGGTGCGGCTGGACGGGGCAGGGCGGATCAAGGGCGGTGCTTATCGCGACAACCAGGGCTACTACCTCGCATCGTCGTACCTGCGTAGTCTGCTGGCGGTCACCGGCTTGCAGGACTCGACGCTGGCGGTGGTGGACGACCCGATCGTCGACGACCGGCTGACCTACTACCTGCTGCACAACCAGGCGCTGGCCGTGGTGGGGTGTCTGGCGGCGGACGGGGTCGCAGACGAGGACGAGCTGCTCGGTGTGGTGCGGGAGCGGCTGACACTCGCTCTGCCGCTGCTCAAGGCTGCTGGACCTTCTGGCGATCGGCTGGCGCGGCGGTGGCTCGAAGCGGAGACACTGCCGTGCAAAGCGAACATGCTGACTCGGTTGCGGGGCATAGACGAGGTAGTAGCGCCATTGGACGCACAGTCCGTCTACCTCGACATCCCTAACCCGCTGCGGTGACGTCGTTCGAGCTGCGGCCGGCGGGCCCGTCAGACGCCCCACTCATCGCATTGTGGATGTCGCAGCCGCACATCCGGCGCTGGTGGCAGCAGAGCTGGTCGGTGGAGCGTTGGGCGCAGGAGATCGAGCAACAGGCGGCAGGGGAGCACTCCACGCCCTGTGTGGTCGCGGCGGACGCCGAGGAGTTCGCGTACGTCGAGTTGTACCGGGTCCGGCACGACCGCCTTGCGGAGTACTACGCGTACGGCGAGGAGGACCGGGGCCTGCACGTGGCGATCGGTGACGTCGCGCGCGTCGGCCGGGGCCTCGGGCGGGAGCTGCTGCGCTGGCTCGCTGATGAGGTGCTGCGCGCAGAGCCGTCCTGTTCGCAGGTGGTCGCCGAACCGGACATCGAGAACACCCCGTCCGTCCGCGCGTTCACCGCGGCCGGATTCGTCCAGCACGGGGAGCTACAGCTGCCCGAGAAGACAGCACTACTGATGGTCCGTACCCGGGCCGTGCAGGGAGGCATGACGTGTACGACGTGATTGCGATCGGCTGCGGGCCGTTCAACCTCGGACTGGCCGCGCTGGCGGACGGTGTGGACGACGTACGGCTGGCTGTGCTCGACAGCCGGCCGGAGTTCACCTGGCATCGCGGGTTGATGTTCGAGGACGCAATGCTGCAGGTGTCGTTCCTGGCGGATCTGGTGTCGTTGGTCGAGCCGGCGCATCACCTGTCGTTTCTGTCGTACTTGAAGGACAACGACCGGCTGTACCAGTTCTACGTGCGGGAGAAGTTCCACCCGACGCGGAGGGAGTACGAAACGTACCTGCGGTGGTGTGCGGCCCAGCTGGACTCACTGCACTTCGGTCACCACGTGCGGGACGTGGTGTGGAACGGCTCGTCGTTCGAGCTGACTGTGGAGCGTGGTGACAGCGTCGAGCAGTTCGAAGCTCGGCATCTGGTGGTCGGCGTCGGTACTGAGCCGTTCGTACCTGCTGCGCTGGCAGGGCTGCCTGCTGAGCGATTCACGCACTCCGCGGATTACCTCTTCCGCAGGGACGATCTACTGCGCACAGGGCGGGTGACCGTGGTTGGCTCCGGGCAGTCTGGTGCTGAGTGCGCTCTGGACCTGTTGCGAGCTAACGGTCCTGCTGTGTCTTGGTTGAGTCGTACGCCGTCGTTCGCTCCGCTGGACTACTCCAAGCTGGTGCTGGAGATGACGACACCGTCGTACGTCGACTACTTCCACGGACTGGATGAGCCGGTACGCGACAGGCTGGTGAAGGAGCAGTGGCGGCACTACAAGGGCATCTCGTCGGAGACGCTGGATGACATCCACGACGTCCTCTACTCGCGGGACCTGCCGGTTGAGCTGCAGTGCGGTGTGGCTGTCGTCTCCGCGGTTGCGCATGCTGACGGGCTGGAACTCACCATGCTGCACGCAGACACCGGGAAGACCTTCCAGCACCTGACGGACGCTGTCGTCGCCGCGACCGGGTACCGGAACCGCCCACTGCCGTTCCTGGAGTCGCTGCAATCGCAGATCGAGCACGATGCTGCCGGTCGGTGGGCCATCAACCGCGACCACAGCGTGCGGGGCGCTCTGGAGGGGCGGATCTTCGTGGCGAACGCGGACCTGCACAGTCATGGCGTCGCTGCACCGGACCTCGGCATCGGAGCGATCCGCAACGCAACGATCCTGAACAGCGTGGCCGGCCGAGAAGTCTTCCGGTTGCCCAAGTCCACCGCGTACACGACGTTTGCGATCCCCGGATGAGTATCTGGACCGAGTGCTCGTCGGAGCTGCTGGCGAAGCTCATCTCGCAGTTCTGCACGGAGGGTTTGCTGGAGCCCGTCGACAATCGGCTGGACCTCGGGGCAGTGTCCTACGTGTTCGAGACGACCCGCGGTGGCTTCGGCAGTTGGCGGGTGGATCCGGCGTCGATCCGACGTACCACGGCCGGCATCCTCGGCAACGACGAGAGCGAAGTCGCCACCGACCCGATCCGGTTCTTCGTCGACGCTGCCGACGTACTCGGGGTCGACGGGTCCACTGTGGCTGGGTACGTCGCGGAGCTGACGAGCACGCTCGCGGCCGACGTACGGATGGCCTCTACGGCGGTGCCCGCTGCTGAGTTGCTGGAGCTGCACCACAGTCGGCTGGAAGGGCACCTGACCGGGCACCCGCTCCTGGTCGCGAACAAGGGCCGCCTGGGCTTCTCGGCCTCCGACAGCGAGCGGTACGCCCCAGAGGCTCGTACTCCGCTCCACCTGGTCTGGCTCGCCGTACGACGTGGGCTCGCCGAGTTCCGCGGTACGCCGGACCTCTCGGAGCACTCGGTCATCGCCAGGGAACTGGACCCGCCAACCGTGGAGGCGTTCCGCGCGCGGCTGGACGACCCCGACGCGTACGTGTGGCTCCCGTGCCACCCGTGGCAACTGGACCACGTCGTCCGCACCCAGTGGGCCCGCGAGCTCGCAACCGGGGAGATCGTGGTGCTGGGGGAGAGCCCCGACGAGTACCTCCCGACCCAGTCGATCCGCACGATGGTCAACATCTCGAATCCTTCGCGCTACCAGGTCAAGCTTCCCCTGAAGATCCTGAACACCTCGGTCTACCGCGGTATCCCGTCGCATTGCACCCTCGCCGCCCCGATGATCACCCAATGGCTGCGCGGCCTCTGGTCCCGCGACGAGACCTTCCGCAACCTAGGCACCGAGTTGCTGGGCGAGGTCGCCTCGGTCACCGTCCCCCACCCCGAACTCTCGACCCACACCGCCATCCCCTACCAATGGACCGAAACCCTCGGCGCCATCTGGCGAGACCCCATCGACCCCCGCCTACGAGACGGCGAAACCGTGTGGCCCCTGGCCGCCGTCTTACATCCCGGACTAGCCAAAGAAATGATCGCCCGCTCCGGAACCAACCCCCAATCCTGGCTCAGCCACCTCCTCTCTACCCTCCTCCGCCCCTTGCTCCACCTCCTCCACCACTACGGCGTCACCGTCAACCCGCACGGTGAAAATCTCGCCGTCATCTGCCACAGCTCGGGTCTCCCCAGCCGCCTCGTCATCAAGGATCTTGTCGATGACATCAACATCTCGACGGATCCAATCGTTGCCCGAGGCATCGAGCCGGACTCCAACGATCGCGTCCTCCCTCGCAAACCGTGGCCGATCCTCCGCCAGTACTTGGTGGATGCGCTTCTTCTAGGCGTCTTGAACCCGCTGGCCTCCAAATCGCTGATTCCGGAAGAAACCTTCTGGGGTATAGCTCTGAGCGAGGTACACCGCTACACCCAGAGCCACCCTGAATACACCGATCGCTTGACGGCTACGGCACTGACCGCAGAGACCTTCCTTCGCTACCCACTGAACGGCTATCGCCTGACCCTCGGCTACACCGACCTGGACACCCGCCCACCCATCCCGGTCACCGGCACCATCCCCAACCCGTTGCACACAGCCACGCCAATCCCTTTGGAATGTTGACCTTGCGCACCGATTCCGGCAGCGCCCACAATGCCGAGTGAGTGGTTCGGAGCAAGGGATTGGGGGGCCACCATGTCAAACTCTGTCTTCGCAGTCGCGTCTTCACAGCCCGGCACCTGGTTCTCCGCCCACCTTCACCGCCGGCTCTGCGCGTACCGGGCCGCTCTCTCCGAAGAGTGGTCCGAATCGACGATCCACCCCGACTTCGAGGCCAGCCCAGGGCTACCTGCCTCGGCTGGCCAATGCGGCGTCAGTTCAGCTTGGCTACTGCACGAGCTTCCTTGGCTGTTGCGAGCACGATCACGGTACTGCGTGGGGGACATCCTCCTCGGCAATCAAACTCTGCAGTTCCACTGCTGGATCGAGATCGGTAACCCGACATCCCGCGACCGCTGGGTCATCGATTTGACCTGCGACCAGTACGAGCTCCTCTCCGACCGAGCCTTCGTCTGCGACCGCCACAGCACCCTCGCCGAGCTCGGAATCGAATACAAAGCGCTGATCCGCCTCTCTGCCCGAGAAATCAGACACGACCCGGTCTGGCATCGCACACAACTCCTGGCAAAAGGCATGACCAACTGGCTCGCCCACCGCAACCGCCCCACCGGGCTGTGAACCCAGCCGGCCGGTGAGCAGACCTACGCCCGCGCGGGATTGTCTCGCGGGCGCCGAGCATGCCCGGCCAAGCCGTCAGCCGGCCATCAGAACCGCGACGTTGTAGACGCCATAGCAGAAGATCATCACGGCTCCCACAACGACAAGAATCAGGAGCTGTTTCCACAGCGTCACCATGAGCACCGCGCAAGCAAGAACGACGAGGATCGGGAGCATTCCGTTCTGAGTCATGGGTGTTCCTCTTTCCTGATTCACTTCCCTTGCGTCTTGTCATTTGCGCCACCGACTAAAGTAGATCGGTGCGTCCCGCGTCCGGTTACTCTTCCATAAGACTCGGCGACAATCGGTTGTCAACCCGTCGAATTTGGTTCTTAACCGATGGCTGAAATTAGCGCTTCGGCACGGCAAGCGGGAATTTGGCGTTCATAGGCGCCTGGTCAGTGATACTTGCGGCGCCGCGCCCGTACTGCGTGCTGCCAGTTGGCAGTGCAGTGTTGCCAATTGGCAGAGATCCGGCGTCGGGCTGGCCAAAACATGTCATGCTGATGGTGGCAGCGCGCGACGGAAGGTCCGATAGTCTCCGGCTTGTGTCAACCATTGCTTCGGAGAGACGGGCCGCCAGTCGACTCGCCTTGCCGTTGTCGTCCGACGGTGAGAACGCATCAGATGCTCGGCTTACGCTGGAACTCTGCCGAAAGCAAGTGCCGGCATTCGAGCGGATGCTCACCTGCGTGGCGAGCGAGTTCGACGTCTACTGGCGTGCGCTCGAGGTTCGTACGCTCCTGCATCTGCCGCGTATGGCCCGTCCTGACGGAACCATCGCGCTCGCTGCGGTGATGGCAGAATTGAGACGCAATGCGGGACAGTTGCGGAGCGATCATTGGGAGATCAAGGACCTGGTCCCAGAACCTGGATTCCTCTTGTCTGATCTGCGATTTGTGGGCCTCGCCAGCCATCAGGCCAATCAGATCTTCGGCAGGCTTCATTATTTGCGCAGCGCGCGTCATGGTTCAATCAATTTCGCACTCATCGATCCCCTGAATCACCTTCCTGTGACGCTGTGCAGCGTTTCTCCATTGGACTGGGCGCGGGTAGGCCGGCGGTTGCAGACACAGTTCGGTGTGCCGTTCGGGACGGCGTGGGAGGTATCTCGCGTCTATTCGCACCGCGGTGCCCCGAAGTTCGCGATTTCACAACTTCTCTCGAAGGTCCGGCAGGTGCTTGCCCAAGAGATCCCCGACGCCGAGGTGCTGACCACTGCGGTCGACCCGAACCTTGGCTTCCAGGGCACCAGCTATCGTGCTGCGAATTGGCAGCAGTGGATGTCGATCGAGGCAAGGCCTTACCTGTATGTCGATCGCGAATATGCCAGCCCTCGCCAGCTTCGAGCCTCCTGGGGGAGCGCCAATCTGGAGCAGTTGGGGCGTCAGAATCCCGATGTGCTCTTCGAGAAGAGCGGCACGAAACTACTGGACTCGCTGATCTTTTGCTGCCGCTTGCGGGATGTCACGGAGGTCGTTCCGATCCACGAACGACGCCGTGTCCGTCGTTGACGGCACTGCCAGGAAGCCGACATCGCTGGTGCCGAACGAGCGATCCAGGAGCGCGTCGATGCGAGCCCGGGTCAGCATCCAGTCCGATTGCGAATAGTTGGCTGCGGCACACGACATTGCGGCAGCCGCCCAGAGCGCGACCTTGTTCGAGAAGACCCCATCGTTCTCGATCAGCTTGGCTGCCAAGGCAGCGCAGAAGGCATCTCGTGCGGCTGAGGTTTCTTTGTAAATTGTCGGCAGAGTCGGAACGCCGATGGGATCCTGAGCGCGGTCCGAGTACACGGTGCAACCGCCGCTCACCAGCAGGCAGAGAGTTTGGATGCCGAAGGCGAGGAGATTTCGCGCAACTAGATCCGGGTTGAACGGTGTCTGACCCTGAGCGAAAGGTCCGAGCTCCCACGAGTGCGCGACGAGATAGTCCATGCGCGACAGTGCATCGTGCGAAATTCGTTCGTTGATGTATGGCTGGCCCGGAGTGACGATGGTGAGCGGTCGGTTCTGGACGCCATCGGCGATTGCAAGTGTTTCCTGCATCGTCTTGCGCGGTACCTCGAACGTCGTGAGGAGCGCGTCGCAGTTCTCGATTTCGGCGCGGCGGTCGACGAGGTCCGAAGGTGTGAGATGGATTCTGCCTTCGTTTCGCCAGTTGACGGCGATGCTGTCGCCGAGTTCTCTCTCGATGACACCGGTGAACGGAGTGCGGACTCCCGGCACTCTTTTGACAAGCGACGTATTCACACCCTCCGCGTGAAGGTACTCAAGGATCTCCTCTCCGAAACGATCGTCGGCCACGGCGGCGATCAGGTAAGTCTCCAGGCCCAAATGGGCGGCGGCGACCGCTTGAGTCAGGCCCTTGCCGCCAGGAGTCAAGTCGAAGCTGAAGGCCTCGCTGGAGGTTTCTGGGGCCGGCAGGCTCTTCGTCCGGAAGATGACATCCATGACTGCTCCACCGACGACGACAACACGCCCGGACTGCTCGTTTTCTGGTGCTATGCGGCCGGCAGATCTCGTGACCGCACGTGGCTCGGGAGCGTAGTTGCGGTCGATGAGTTGCTTGGCGAGTTTTCGCAGTACAGCAGGTTCGGTTGTTCCGCGCAGTGATCGATCGCTTGGCGCCGGGTCCGGCTCGGTGCCGAGAGCTCGATGTATGCGGTGCCAGTTGCTGAGCAGTGTCTGCCTGCGGCGGGTGACAGACGGGTTGTAAAGGGATCGCGTGATGTTGCCATCCAGACCGGCGTCATCGTATGCCTTCAGGTGCAGCCTGAGGCCGAGGATCGCGTCGGCGATGATCTGCTGGGTTCCGTCGAGATCATCGCGTACGCAGCTCAAAACCAGTTTGAAGGCCGCCACGGCCGGGTCGAGGTTGTGGCTGTCGGCGTATCGACGGGTCACGGCCAGGTCGATAAGTGGGGCAGTCAGGCCGGTTCTGTCCGAGCTCAGCCGTTCGAGCGTCAGACCGTCGTGCGTTCGGAGCTTCTCAAGCATGCCTGCGAGGAGCCGAACCTTGTCTGCCTGATTGTCACTGCTGTCGATCATTCGCTCCCACCGACCTCATTTGATGCGGTCGCCAGTTTGTCGCCCCACGCCGCGGCGCAAGTCTGCCATCGAGCAGGCATCAGTTCGTAGCCGCGGCGGCGATTTGGTTCCGTGGTGTGTACGGCTGCGCGGGATCGCAATCGGACTGCAAAGTAACGCCGATGGTGTAGAGGCCGAAGAAGGCGGCGGTCAGCAGTACCGCAGCGAGGAAGATCAGGACCTTCCTCCAGTTCTTCGCGACGGCGAGGGAGAAGCAGAACAGCAGGAGCAGAGTGAGTAGGTAGCTGGTGCTCATGGTCTTCCTC
This sequence comes from Kribbella sp. VKM Ac-2571, assembly GCF_004362255.1. Lineage (NCBI taxonomy): Bacteria > Bacillati > Actinomycetota > Actinomycetes > Propionibacteriales > Kribbellaceae > Kribbella > Kribbella sp. VKM Ac-2571. The sequence continues at coordinate 1,852 of NZ_SNWS01000029.1, read as the reverse complement.
GATCCTTGACATCGCGCAGTCGGCTCGGCTCGGGATCCGATCCCGGTCGACTCCGCTGACGGCGTCCGTGCCGTCTGTAGTCAAGACTGGATGGACGCAATTGAGATCGGGAGAGGCGGGTTTTGTGGCCGCGACCGACGCCTTTGGCAGGGTGGGGAACCTGCTTGTCGGCCGCCGATTGCCAATCCGGCGGGGATTGCTCGCTCTTGGCACGTCAATCCACCTCCATGGCGTCTGAGATCTCGCGGTAGTGCCGTTCGACAGCGGCGCGACGAGGATGGGAGTTGGCTTCACGGTAGGCCTCGGTGAAGCTGGTCATGGCGGCTGCGGCCCAGCGGATGGCGTCGCCTGTGAGCGAACCGCCTTCTATCAGGCGCGCGGCGAGAGCGGCACAGAACGAGTCACGCGTGATCGAAGATTGCTTGAGAACGGAATGCGGGGCGGGTAAGGACTCCGGGAGGCTGCCTTGTTGATAGACGGTGCCGCCGCGGTCGCCCAGTAGACAAAGGCAGCGGAGGCCGAGACTGAGAAGGTTTTCGCTGAGGAGTTGGGGGTCGTACCTCGCCTCGTCGGAGAAGGCGAAGGTCTCCAGTTCCCACAAATAGGCGACGAGGTAATCGACCTGTTTCAGCGCGGGGCTCAGGAGATGGCCGTCGGCGTACGGCTGACCTGGAGTCAGGATGACGACAGGCCGCTCCGGCGCCGCGGCGACAAGATTGAGGATGTGCCTGAGGATCGATTGCGGGAGTTCGAAGGTCAGCAGAAGAACGTCGCACGAGGTGAGTGCTCCGGCCCATCGGTCGATGGTCGCGACGTCGAGTTCGGGGCCGTCGCGCCATACAGCTGCTGAGCTGTTGCCGGCCGGAAGTTCGAAGACCCCTGTGGCGGGGGTTCTCACGTCCTGACGATTGACCACCGTCAGGAACGAGATGTCGACGCCTTCGCTCGCAAGGTGAGCGCGGATGACCTTGCCGTCCTCATCGTTGGCGATGGCAGCGATCAGGGCGACATCGAGATCGAGATGGGCGGCGGCGACCGCCTGGCTGAGGCCCTTGCCGCCAGGAGTGCGGGTGTAGCTCATCGCCATCGCGGATGTCGCGATCTCGGGAATCGACCTGACCCTCCAAATATGGTCGATGGTGGCCCCGCCAACGACGATGACCTGTCCAGCTGCGGTGGAATCGACGCTCAGGGCGGTGGGCAAGGGAATCGGCCCGGAGTGTGCGCCCGTCGGCTTGGGATTGACGAGCAGGGCGCCGAGTTTGTCGAAGACCTCGCTCTCCCTCCGGGTCCGCAGAGTGTGCTCACCCGGCGGCGGTTCAGCAGGGGACTGCACCCCAACGGCTTGGTGCAGGGCATTCCAGTGTTCGACGAGCGCCTGCCGCCGCTCGCCCAGTCCACCAGATCCGAGACGGTAGAGAGCACGTTTCGAGATCTGGCTGGACTTGTAGATCTCAAGGTAGATGCCGAGTCTGAGGGCCGTGTCGGCGATGATCCGGTCGGTCGGCGAGTCGAGTTCGCGGACTTGCTCGGTGATGACCTCGAGGGCTGCCGCCGCTGGTTTTTGCCCGGTTTGGACGGCATGGTTCTGGACGATGGGGAGGCGGAGGAGGGGCTCAGCGGATCGTGCTGCGAGGCGTTTGGCTGTCAGACCGTCGTAGCGGCGGAGGGACTCGAAGACAGGGATCAGGTACGAGGCTTCGGTCTGTGCCTGGAACAGGTGGTCGGACATGCGTCCCCCAACGCAGCTAGTGCCGCTCCAAGAAACGTTGGGGTTGTAACCGTGTCGGGTTGACCGGTCCGATGGTGAGTCTGAAGGCTTGCCGTCGGAGGTGGTGATGGCTCGACAGCC
>NZ_SNWS01000028.1:0-67235 GCF_004362255.1 Kribbella sp. VKM Ac-2571 | reverse complement strand
AGACGCCGACACCAACACCGAGCCCGAACCAGCCACTACCAGCGCCGACAAGCCCTCCCAGCATGAACATCACGAACTACGGCTGTCGTACTAGTTTTACCTACCTTAATGAGTCCGAATGTCGCAACAATCTCCAAGCCAGCATGGACATGGATGCTGGCTATATCGGAAGGGTCGTGAATCACTGGGAATGGTGCGGCTGGCAATACATGCAGCCCTACCTGAGGAATACCAACACGCAGCAAGTGATCGGCTCGATCGACTTTCGCCTTACCATAGTCGCCTGGGGTTCTAACGCCGACAGTCAGCTGCATTTCGATATATATGTCGATGAGGTGATGAACCCCGGGGGCGGGATGACCGCCCAGAATACCACGGTCTCCTTTGCTCCATTGTGTGAGCCGCACCAAGCATCAGCGAGCTGCACCATCCCGCCCAGTCCCGGAGGGACGCTAGCATCTCTTAATGGCGCACCGCCCAAGCATTTTGACATGCCAGTCAATTTGCCGGCATATAGCGATGTGAACCCTGACCGTCTCGCGACGCTCGATGCGGGCATCGAAATCATAGTGACAAGCACGGCTGCACCAGGGCAGATCGCCAAAGAGCACGTGGGAGCGACCGTGCGATGCGACGGCGCGACCGCTGCAGGGCGGGGTGGCTTTACGACCAATGCGTGCATCTTCGCCGGCGTTCAGGCAAAGTATTCGCTCGATGCGTCGGACGCGGCTATCACCGATGTCGCACAGCATGTCTATTGGGCCATTAACGACCCCAACTCGACAACCCCGCCCCCCGCGCCGGGAGACACCAAATCAATCCCGAACAAATTGAATCGTTTGGTAGATGATTCCAAGATCAATTTGAACAGAAATGTTGCTACGGATGCTTGTGATCGTCTATTGCAAAACCCTCGACCGGATGGAAAGCAATGTGACGAATATCCGTTTGCAAGCAGCCAGCAAGGTGCGGCAACGTCTCCGTCGACTGACTACTCAGTCGCGCTTATAGACGGCGAACAGAACGAAAGGGAGGGTGGACGACGCGGCGCCTGGTATACCGCTGACCGTTATGTCGACGGCGACGAGTTTCTGGTAGAGGCCCTGTGCAGCTTCTGTCACCGTTAAATCGCATCACTACCAGTTCAAAACTCGACCAGAAAGGCAAGTATATGCGGCGCCCCTTTTCCACACTCGGCGGCAGATTCGTGTTGCCTTTGATATCTATCCTCGCCAGTGGCGCGCTGGCGTTCAATCTATCTGCCGATAGCAGGACGACGGCTCCCGCGGCGGCCACAGCCGGATCGTGCACTTTGACCGTTCCTTCAAAGATCTCGATCACCGGCAACCGCGACGTACCAGCGGTCTCCCTCGGCGCTGATTGCGCGGCGGCCGGTGTGATTGACGCACGCTGGAACACAAAGTCACCCGATGGAGCGTTGCAGCATCAGTTCGTATCACGCTTCAATAAACCAGCTCTTCCGTGGAACCTGTTCGACACGGACGGTTTGGGGGTGTGGACCTGGCAGCCCGCCGGCGCCACAACGGGGGGAGATGTCACCTTGGCTATCCAAGGAAGCACGGCGTCGCCTGGTCGTACAGCGGCGGCGGAGGCGATCTCCGTTCCCCAAAACACCCCGACCACTGATATCCGCTTCGCGTCCGAGGCATACTGGAACCCGGCAAACCTGACGAAGCCGTGCGTCCTTAACCTTCCGGCCGGTGGGCTGAAGCACGATATCAACGGCGATCCAGCCTCATCTGTTCAGTGGGTACCTTATGCTGGCGCCAGAGGTTCGTTCCAACAACTCCAGCGAGGCTCGACGACTTGGACCAGCATTAGCGGCGCCACGTTGCCGAGCACGGGCAAGCTCGAAATCAACATCCCATGGCCAAAAGTCACGACGCACTATCGATTCGTGCTGTACGACGCTCCCACCATTTGGGGCAGCATCAGTAATCTGTACACCTGGGACCCCTCGCCTGGCTGCTGAATTCTGCAGCTCATCAGCAGGCGCCCGATGGATCGCATCATCGGGGTCTGCTCCCCGCGATGAGATCGCGGGGCGGGGCGTGCCTCCTCGCAGTGTGCGAGGAGGCACGCGCTTGTCTACCTTCTTCTCGTCCACATGAGCTCTGCATCCTCAACAAATGGAATCGCGTAACCTTGCGAACTCGATTGGACCTCGTCGGTCCCATCGTAGGATCGCAAGGCGTCGGCGACGTCGGCGAGCATGTGTGCGGTACTGGGCCAGATAGGGGTTCCGAAGCCACCGGACTCTGCGGAGTATTCGCCAATGCAGCCGAAGAGTTCTCCATCCCGGAGATCGACAAACAAATGCACATCAGTTCCGGAATCGGCGATTGGCAGGAAGGCGTCCAGCCACGCAGGCGATCGGCTGCCAGCTTGTTCGTCCTCGCCAGGGCGCGACATGGTTGACCAGACGCCGCGCAGCATCTCGCGCCGGGCAAGCATCTTCTCGCACGGCAGTGGCGTATGCAGCGTTGGCAACAAGTTACCGAAGTTGCCCCGGTGTGCGAGCCCATTGTTCATGTTCAGCCAGGCGACCAGATCGCCGGGAAGACGTCGACCCATCCCGCTTCGGAGAGCGGAGATGCAGCTGAACGAAACGGGAGGCTGCATCACATCGACGGCAGACGGCACATACTCCCGGAGCCATTCGACGATATCGGTCCATGACTCTTGCACCGAAGCGACCAACGCTATCCCTCATTCGAGAATCCAGGCCCACGTTGGGCAGACGGACGGTCTTCGACCCCGCAAAGAGCCTAGCCCGGACCGAAGCTCAACGTCATGGCCAGGTCAGCTCTCACCATGCCCGGATTCACGACACCTGACCAACGGCACACACTTTGCTGACGTACTACCAAATGCTGGGGCGCGGGGGCAAGCGATGCGAAGGTGGAACCATGATGGCCGACCCACGGATCACGGTCGCCCCTGGCTGCAAAGCTTCTCGGCAAGTCGCGCGCTCAGATCCACAGGCTTGGTCAGACTCGGGCGGCTCACCAGGCATGGTGCACCGGACAAGGCCCGCGGCCAGTTGCTGTCCGACGTGCTCGCTTTCCGCGCGAAGGGGCGAGCCGATACGTCTTAAGGACGCCCGTCACCGGCCTGGTTGTGCGACGGTCGAGCTCCGTCAGTTGGTTGCCATTGGCACGCTTTCACTAGTGCCCGGATCGCAGTCCATGTTCTACCCGGCAGATGTGGCTGAGGTCGCCCGCAGCCTGCGGCGCGCCAGACCGCCAGCCGAGTTGACTGGTTACATCGGTGCCGAGGAAGCGGCGAGGATCCTTGGTCTCAGTCCCAATTGCGGTGGCCAACTCGCGACCCCCGTCGGCTTCCCTCGCAGCGTGACGAGCACGGACACATCTGGTTTCGACCGACCAGATAGCCGAGATGCTAAATCGCTGTGGCCGCCCAGCGACCGAGACACGTTACGGAAGCATTCGGTGAGAGATGGTCACCCTCAGTGACCCTTTGCTGTGCCACCCTGAGCCCGCTGGTCCAGACCACATGAGTGGTAGCGCAAGCGCCACACGCTGCGGACTTACAGTCCGCAGCGTCCGAAGAGGCCGCTTGTCTGTGACGTGTCTACGATGCCGCCTGCTTGGCGAACTTCCCTGTTCAGGGACGATCAGCCCGGACTCTGTAAACCTGTCGGCGTATGCCTACGCAGGCTCGAACCTTGCACCGCCACCAGCCGAAACGAGCCGCTGATGCGATGAGTATCTCGAACCGCGAAGGGTGGCGGATCCGTTCGAGGCCGCCGACGAAGTCTCTGTGGAACTGCCGAGGGCTGGCGCGGTGCTGTGGGCGCCGAACTCGGTGTGCCGGACTAGCGCACTTCGTCAGGTCGTGGGCTCGTCATGTCAGACGGCTCGGAGTGCGTCCTCCAAGCCGGTCACAGTCCCTTCGCCGGGGAAGCGCTGCCGCAACTCCTGGTCGAGCTCGCTCGCGATCATCCGCAAGTGAACCTTGCTCTGACGACCGTCCTTCAGCCCTTCGACGCCGAGGTTGACAGCCTGCTCAAGATCGCCTTCACGGCCTGCGACGAATGCGAGTGTCAGCCTGCACTCGGCGATCCGCATCGGGCTTAGCTCGGTGCCGTCAGGGGCGATGTTGTCGTTGATGACGGATTCGGCGTACTCACTCGCCCGAGCGTTGTCCTGCGCCATCCGGTGAATGTCCATCGAGTAGTAGTCCCACTTCGCCGGGTCAACCTTGAAATGGTTGTCCGGCCGGTCCGGATAAGGCAGTTCGGCCAGCAGATCCCGACCCGACTCAAGCAGCGTCGACAGGCCCGATTCGCCAAGACGTGCCCGCGCCTTCGCCTCCTGGGCGAGCAGCTGCACTTGAACACTGGTGCCCTGGGCAACTGCCTGCCCGCGTCGCGATGCGTCGACGGCCTGCCGGAACCGTCCTTGCGTCAGGGCGAACCACGCAGTCATCTCGTGGCCCCATCCGACAATCTCCGGATGACCCGCCTCCCCGCCGAGCTGAGCGGCTGCTACGCGCGTGGATTCCGCGGCTGTGCCCATTCCGAGGTCGTACTCAACACATCCCGCGAGCAGTGCGAGCCAACCGCCGGCCACCAGCAGGTCTGTATGCGCCCTGAGGCCGACAGGGCGACGGAGCAAGCTGCCGACGTACTGGAGCCACTCGTGAGCCTCCTGACGGAGTTCTAGGGCGTCACGCCGGTTGTACTGACAGCACAGCTCCTCAACGGTCGAATGAAGCGCCTCGATCGTGTTCGGCGTCGTGTCCGATGACTGCAACCTTGAGACCAGCTCGGCCGTCTGCCAAGGCGTCTCATTGAGCTTCGCGGCCGTGTCCTGGCGCGCTGCCGCGATCAGCTCGCCCTTCGCCCGGAGGGCCGCGTCACATGCCCGAGCTATGTCGTCGGTCGCTGGCTTCCGGCCGTTCTCGACGTTCGACAGGTAGGACCGACTGAAATGCGTTGCTCGCGCCAGATCGCCAAGCGACCACCCGCGATGGGCGCGGTATTCCCGAAGGCGGCTCCCGAACGACATAACCCCAGTGTCACCCACGCTCTGTATCCCTGTCTCCCGATGCCAAGGGATACGCGGGAATGATCGATCCGACGCACTCCATCGGCGATGCTCCGAACATGAACGAGGCAACGCGGGGACTGGAGCGGGACGCGGCAGGATGGCCGAGTCTGCGGGCTGCACAGGACTTCGACTGCGACGGGAAGAACCCCACGAGCGGCCGGAGCTGCATCCTTGGTCATCACCAGGGCTACCACCGGGACGAGACCGGCGCGGAGTGGCTGGACGACTGATGCGCCGACACATGCACCCGCCTTCTCTACGAGCACTCGCCCTGACGACCCGGCTCCGGAGGGAGCTGGCCTACTGACCGTTCCACCCCCTTGTGCCTGACACCAACCGCGGAGCGACATGAAGGACTGGTCATGCAGCGTCGAGTTCACGCTCACGAGGGACAGCGTCAACCGGGAAGCCGACTCCCACCTGGAACGAACGGGCGTGCGTGCCGTGCCGCGGAAGGCGGGCCATTACATGTTCAACAACACCGACTCGCGGGAGGACTACCTCCAGGCCCTCATGAGCACGATCGGCGAACTGGACGCGATCCTGAAGCCGTACGGCATCACGCGTGAGATCTGCGCGTGCCAGGTGACCGAGTTGAGCTGATTCCACTAAGCCGGTCAGGTCGGCATGTAGACCGTGATTCCCCCGCCTTGCCGACCTGACCGCTCCACTCGGAACCCGCGGCCCGGGGCGCACGCAAGTTTGGTTCAGGTGGGTGTTCCCAGGTCAGGCGCCAGGGACGAATTCGGTTTGCCAGCGCGTGTCGGCGAGGTGGCGGGGTGGTCGCTTGCGGCGCTAGCCGCAGCTCGCCGGCGGTAGCCGGCAGCTGGTGCTCCGGCGTTAGCCGGGGGTGGGTGGGAGTGGCGCGTAGTGCGGCGACGGAGGAGCCGTGCGTAGCGCCGCGTGGGGCTGCCTTCATCCCATCCCACTATCGGTCAAGAGCTCGAACGAGTAGTTCTGCTCAGGCGCGGTGACCGGTCGTGCACGTACGTTGCTGGCATGGAGGAGCGCAGTTGGGCGGGGTCGGTCGTCGTCATCGTGTTGCGGGCCTTGGGGCTCGGGCTCGGCGTGGGGGTCGTTGTCGGGATCGTCGTGACGGGCGTCCAGTCCGCGAACTGCCTGCCCGACGAGGACTGCCTGGCCATCGTCGGTGGCTTCGGGTACGGCGCTCTCAGCGGCGGGATCGTGATGGCGCTCGCGATCGTGGTGTTCGCCATCCGTCTGCACGTCGGCGCGATCTTCGGCGCCGGCGCCGCGGTCGGAGTACTGGCTCTGCTCGCTGCGGCATGGGCATCGCTCCTCGGGTGGGGCCAGCCACTCTTCTTGCTCGCCGCTGTCGCGTTCTCGGTCAGTGTGCTCCTCCAACGCTGCCACCGACCGATCGACGGCGGGGACCGGGAGTGGTCGCGGCCGTCGCGGGTGGCGATTCTGATCGCGGCAGGCGTCGTACTCCTCGGCGCCCTCCCTGCGGGCCTCAAGCTCTCCAAAGTGTGGTCGGAACAGCGGCGGATCGAGGCTGTCATCGCCCGGCCGCTGCAGACCGACCTGGACGGCACCTGGCCCTACACAGTGCGCTCGTGGGACTCCGGATTCGAGTACGACGTGATGGAGCCCCCGTCGAACGGACAGCGGATCGCCGAGGTCACCGTAACCGTGCGCAACGCGGCCCCGGACCAGGCGCCGTGCACCGGCTTCACCGACCGCGTCGAAGGCCCGGTAACGGTGACCGGCTGCACGGAGCTCGCCCCGAACCTGTGGCAAGGACAGGGCGCCCACGGCGAGACCCGGTACTTCGTCCACGCCGGGGATCGCCAGTGGGCCTACGTCCGGGCCGGAACCTATGGCGGCGCGGACGTCCAGCGACAGCACGATGCCCGCGCCGAACGGATCGCGAGATCTCTGCGACCGCGCTCAGCCTTTCCCCTCGCCGCCGACTCGGTCGGCTGCGGCTTCTGCGAGTGGCTGGCGTAACAGCCACTCGCAGCCGACGCGCGGGGTCAGGGAGTGACGGTGATCGGGGAGCCGTTGGAGACGAGCGACCAGTCGACGGTGTGGAAGGTGTTGGGGTCTACGGAGCCGGTGGCAATGACGTAGTCGATCATCAGCTGGCGGATCTCGACCTGACGGTTGTAGACGACCGGGGCGGTCTTGACGTGTGGGAAGTTGCCGCCGCCGGACTGGCGGTAGTTGTTGACCGCGACAACGAACTGCTGGTCCGCGGCCACCGGTACGCCGTCGTACGCGAGGTCGGTGATCCGCGCGCCGACCGTCTTGGCGATGTCGATCTTGTAGGTCAGGGGCTTCGACAGGCCGCCGAGGATGTCGTAGTTGTAGTCGGGCGTGCCGTTCGGCGCGGTCGGGGTCGTCGCGTTGGTGACCTGGTCGGACGGGAAGGGCCCGGTGCCGGTCACCTGCTTGAAGTACTGCGCGGAGAACTCCAGGTACTCCTTGATCTGAGTACCGTTCATCGTCACCGCGAGCAGCGTGTTGTCGAAGACGTAGAGCCCGGCGACGTCGCGGATCGAGACGTCGCCGGCCGGGATCGCCGCCGCCCGGTTGAACGGGGCCGCGATCGCTAGCACCGGCAGCGAGGCCTGCGGCGTACCGGCGAGGGCCTTCGAGACCGCGTCGGCCTGGATGAAGTTCACGAAGTCCAGCGCGGCGGTGTCCTCCCACGGCGCGGTCGCCGCGGACATCGCCTCGGTGCACGTGCCGATCTTCGAGTTCACGTACTCGACGACCTTGTCGTGGTCCTTCTGCAGCAGCGCCACGACGTCCGGGTCGGCGTCGACGGTGTTCGCGTTCAGCACCTGGCTGTGCCGGCCGACGACCTTCCACTGCCCGTGAACCTTCTGCAGGTCGAGGTCGAACAGCGACAGCCGCATGCCCCACTTGAGCGGCTCGCTGAGCACCACCTGCTCGCCGCTGGTCTTGTTCGTGACGAGCCGCTCGGGGATCTCCAGGTGCGCGTGGCCGACAAGGACGGCGTCGATGCCCGGGACGGTCTCGGCCATCAGCACCGACGCGTTCTCCGGGTACGGCAGCGCGTCGCCGTACGACGAGGACAGGTCCATCCCCGAGTGCACGGAGGCGATCACGACGTCGGCGCCGGCCTGGCGGACCCGCGGTGCCCAGATCTTCGCGAGCTCGACGATGCCGCCGAACTTCAGCTTGTTCTCGACGTTCGCCTTGTCCCAGATCGCGATGCCCGGGTTGGTCAGGCCGAGGACGCCGACGGTGATCGGCTTCTCCCCCGGCACCTGTACCCGCCTCAGCGTGTACGGCGGGAACACCGGCAGGCCCGTGGTCCAGTCCTGGGCGTTCGCGCCGAGCAGCGGGAACCGCAACTGCCGCTGGAACTTGCGGAGGATGTCGAGGCCGTAGTTGAACTCGTGGTTGCCGAGCGCGGCGGCGTCGTACCCGATCCGGTTCATCGCGGCCGCCATCGGGTGCGTGTGACCGCCGGTGATGGGCTCGATCTTCGCGAAGTAGTACGCCAGCGGCGTGCCCTGGATGGTATCGCCGGCGTCCAGCAGCAGCGGGCGCGGCGCGCGCCGGTCCGCGGCGATCCGGTCCCGGACCGCGCTGACCAGCGTGGAGATCTTGGCCAGGCCGATGTCGTTGTGCGCGCTGTCGTCGTACTCGGTGTTCTTGAAGTAGTCCCAGTTGAACACGTTGCCGTGCAGGTCGGTGGTGCCCATCACGGTCAGCCGGACGGTCTTCCCGGGCCCGCCGCGGTCGTCACCCGCGTACGCCGGGACCGCCTGGAAACCGGCCGCGGCCAACGCCGCCGCGCCGCCGATCACCGTACGTCGTGTCATGCTCGTCCGCTCACCGCTGTCCGTCATCGCCCCGCCTCACAGGTCTTCTCACCGGGATCTCCGGCCCGAATGCACACCATACGGGCGACACACCCCACCCCGCGTGCAGATGACCGCATGAACAAGAGAAGATGCCCCTCATGACCGCCCTCATGCCACGCCTCCGGCGCGGCGGGTCACGGGGCTGGAACTTCAGCCCTTCCCTCGTCGCTCCGGTCGCTGCGCTCCCTCCGCTCCTCAGTCCAGGGCGTAAGGCCCCGTGACCAGGCCGCCCGGCAAAGTTCTGCCGTTGGTCGCCGCCCTTCTTTGCGGTGCCGTCCTCGCTCAAGCCGCCACGCCGTCCGACCACTCCGTCACGTCCGCCGCCGCCCCTGTCTCCCCGACGAACGGCCACGGACTGCTCGGTACGACGGTTACGTCCAAGCGGGGCGAACCGTCGTCGATGAAACAGCCCAGACAACCCACGCAGCCCGCCAAGCCCCCGGTCGACAAGCCGCCCGCCGACGACTGGAACCTGGCCGCGCACGGGAAGGTGCTCTACCTGACCTTCGACGACGGCCCTCAGCACGAGTGGACCCCGAAGGTTCTGCAGCTACTGCGCAAGCACAAGGCGCACGCGACGTTCTTCGTGCTCGGGATCCAGGTGGCGCAGTACCCGGAACTGATCGCCGCCGAGCGTGCCGCTGGGCACACCATCGGCAACCACACCTGGGACCACGAGACGCTGACCCTGCTGCCGGACGCGAAGGTACGGCAGGAGATCGCCACCGGCGTGAAGTCGAAGTGCCTGCGGCCGCCGACCGGTGCCACGAACGCGAAGATCGAGGCCATCGCCGCGTCGTACCACCAGCGGCAGGTGCTCTGGGACGTCGACACCAAGGACTGGGAGAAGCCGGGCGCCGCCAGCATCGAGCACGCGATCATGGCCGGGGCCCGTCCCGGCGCGATCATCCTGGTGCACGATGGCGGCGGCAACCGCTCCCAGACCGTCGCAGCCCTCGACCGAGCCCTGACCAAACTCACCAAGCTCGGCTACACGTACCGCGCGCTGCCCTGCTAGCGCGCGATGCCTGCGGTGCCGTTGGAGAAGTGTTTGATGGCCTCGTCGATGACGTGGACCGGCTGGTCGAGGGCCTTGACCAGGAACATGCCGGTGGGGCGCAGGAGTGGGTTCGGCTTGACGACGCTGCGGACGGACGGCTGGTCGAGACCGCGGACACCGGCCGTTGTCGCGCCTACGCCGCGGACCAGGGCCAGGTCGAGCATGTACTGCCCGAGCAGCTTGTGCTGTGTGAAGCCGCGGACGGTTGCCCAGGGCAGCACGACGGGGAACGCAGCGCCGTCGCAGGCCAACTCGAGTCCCTTGGCGGAGATCCGCATCGCTACGGGCGGCAGCTCGTTGGCGTCGTACCACTCCACCCGCTCGGCCTGCAGGCGGTAGACCAGAACCGTGCTGAGCACCAGCGGGATCATTGCCAGGATCAACAAGAGCGCGAACGGCCACATCCCGGAGCCGCGGAAGGCGATCAGCGCGTAGATCGCGGCCGCGATCCCGATCACGCCGAGCGCCAGCGTCACCCACGCGCCGCGCCGCTCGACGGTCCGCACGACCTCACGCCGGCGCAGCACAGCGTCCCGGTCGATCCCGACCACCAACGACTGCCCCGGATCCCGTGGCGGCACCTGCACCTCCGGCCCCACCTCCGCAGTACTGACCTCCGCAGTACTGACCTCTGAAGTACCGACCTCTGAAACCTGTGAAGCTGCGTCCCCGTACTCACTCACAGGGGACAGAATCCCACAGCGGGCGTGTCTCCCGCTCCCCCGGCTAGGACTTGCGGCGGCCCGCCCAGGTCCAGGCGTAGACGCCGTCGTCGACGGCCTGGCCGCCCTCGCCCAGTTCGAGCGGGCGGAAGGTGTCGACCATGACGGCGAGCTCCTCGAAGCGCTCGGCGCCCAGCGAGGCCTCGATCGCCGACGGCTGCGGGCCGTGCGCGTACCCGCCGGGGTGCAGCGAGATCGACCCGAGCCCGATCCCGGAGCCCTTCCGCGCCTCGTAGTCGCCGCCGCAGTAGAACATCACCTCGTCGGAGTCGACGTTCGAGTGGTAGTACGGCACCGGCACCGACAACGGGTGGTAGTCGACCTTCCGCGGCACGAAGTTGCAGACCACGAAGTTGTACCCCTCGAACACCTGATGCACAGGCGGCGGCTGGTGCACGCGCCCCGTGATCGGCTCGAAGTCGCTCACGTTGAACGTGTACGGGTACAGGCAACCGTCCCACCCGACCACGTCGAACGGATGCGTCGCGTACGTCATCCGCGACCCGACGATCCCGCCGGCGCCGTTCCCACGGTGCTTCACCAGCACCTCGACATCGGCCCCCTCCACCACGAGCGGCTCGGCCGTCGGGTGCAGGTCGCGTTCGCAGTACGGCGAGTGCTCGAGGAACTGCCCGTACCGGGACAGGTAGCGCTTCGGCGGCGCGATGTGCGAGTTGGCCTCGATCGCGTACGCGTGCACGCCCTCGGGTCCGGGCAGCCAGCGGTGCGTGGTCGAGCGCGGGATGATCACGTAGTCGCCCTGGACCGCGTTCAGGACGCCGAAAACGGTCTCCACGGTCGCCGAGCCCTTCTCGACGTACACGCACTCGTCGCCGATCGCGTTCCGGTAGTACGGCGACGGCTGCTCGGCCACGACGTACGAGATCCGGACGTCGCCGTTGCCGAGCACGAGCCGGCGGTCCTCCACGGCGTTCGACTTCGACGTGTCGGTGAACAGGTCGTGGAGCTTGAGGTGCCGTGGTGTGAGCGGGTGGTTCGGGACGGTGGCGAGGTCCGGCAGGTCCCACACCTGGGAATCGACGATCGCGGACGGTACGCCGGCGTGGTACAGCAGCGACGAGTCCGACGAGAACCCCTCCTCCCCCATCAGCTCCTCGTAGTAGAGCCCGCCGTCCGTTTTCCGGAACTGCGTGTGCCGCTTCGGTGGAACATCCCCGACCTGCCGGTAGAACGCCATCTCCGCACTCCTGCGTGTACGTTATCCGGACGCATGCGTCCGCTTACCGAAAGCATCCGTTAGGCTTCGACCCATGTCAACCGTCCCTGCGCTGTACCGGCACCTGGTCGACGACGCCTCGATGTTCCCGCCGGGCGATCTGCCGTTGCCCGAGGCCGTCGCGGCCCACCACGTCCACCGCAAGTCGCGGTACGCCGACCTGGTCGGCACGTTCGTGTGCACCGACGACGACCTGATGAAGGTCGCCGCCGAGGCCGCCCGCACCGGCACGGCGCCGCTCCGTGTCGCGGTGGTGATCTCCGGCGGCGCCGGCGGGATCGAGCCCGTGATCCGCTGGGGCGATCGCTCGAAGGACGTCGAGGTGACCGCGGTCGAGGTCCGGCTGCGCGACGAGGACGACCTGTCCCGGAACGCGCTGCGCGTGGTCCGCGCATGCGACGACTGCCTCGACGAGGAGACGGCGTACGTCGAAGTCGGCCTGGACGGAGCGTGGGAACGCGCGCTCGACGTCGTCGCCGACGCCGGGTACGCCGCGAAGCTCCGCACCGGCGGCCTCGACGCCGCGCTGTTCCCGTCGGCCGGCCAAGTGGCGTCCTTCATCACTGCTTGTCTGGACCGCGAGGTGGCCTTCAAGTGCACAGCCGGCCTGCACAACGCGGTCCGGCACACCGCTGAGGACACCGGCTTCGAGCACCACGGGTTCCTCAACGTCCTGCTCGCGACCCGGGCGTCGCTCGACGGAGCCACACACGACGAGCTGGTCGAGCTACTCGACCAGCGGAACGGCGAGGTCCTGGCGGCGCGGGCGCGCGAGTTGTCCGACGATCAGGCAGCGAGCACGCGCCGCTGGTTCACGTCCTTCGGCTCCTGCAGCATCGACGAGCCACGCGCGGACCTTGCAACGTTGGGGTTGATGGCATGACTGTGCACATGCCGCGACTCCGTCGCGGCGGGTCATGGGGCTGTTGCTCCCGGTCTTCCCTCGTCGCCCTGGTCGCTTCGCTCCCGCCGCTCCTCAGTCCAGACCGGGAGGCCCCATGACCTGGATCGACATCCCCGACGGTTCGCCGTTCGGGGCGGATAACCTGCCGCTCGGTGTGTTCCGGCACGGCGACGAGGAGCCGCGGGTGGGTGCGGCGATCGGCGACATGATCATCGACCTCGCGCCGGTCGCGTCCGCGCAGATGCTCGACGGCGCGCAACTGTTCGCGGAGCCGACCCTGAACGCGTTCCTCGCGCTCGGCCGCCCGGCCTGGCGCGCGACCCGGAACTGGCTGCTCGACCTGGTCCGCAACGAGAACGACCGGGATACCGTCGAGCCGCACCTGATCCCGCAGTCCGCCGTGACGATGCAGCTGCCGTTCGAGGTCGGTGACTACGTCGACTTCTACGCCTCGGAGCAGCACGCGTCGAACCTCGGCCGCCTCTTCCGCCCGGACTCCGAGCCGTTGCTCCCGAACTGGAAACACCTCCCGGTCGGCTACCACGGCCGCGCCGGCACGATCGTTGTCAGCGGCACCGACATCGTCCGCCCCTCCGGCCAGCGCAAGCCGCCGGACGCGGCGGCGCCGACCTTCGGCCCGTCCCAGCGACTCGACATCGAGGTCGAGCTCGGCTACGTCGTCGGTACGCCGTCAAAGCTCGGAAAGCCTGTGCCTGTTGAGGATTTCGAGGAGCACGTGTACGGCGTGGTCGTCGTCAACGACTGGTCCGCGCGCGACCTGCAGGCC
Source organism: Kribbella sp. VKM Ac-2571 (assembly GCF_004362255.1). Taxonomy (NCBI): domain Bacteria; kingdom Bacillati; phylum Actinomycetota; class Actinomycetes; order Propionibacteriales; family Kribbellaceae; genus Kribbella; species Kribbella sp. VKM Ac-2571. The sequence goes on along the minus strand of NZ_SNWS01000028.1, from coordinate 53,566 downwards.
TGGGAGTACGTGCCGCTCGGCCCGTTCCTCGGCAAGTCCTTCGCCACGTCGATCTCCCCCTGGGTCGTCTCGCTCGACGCGCTCGCGGCCGCCGCGGTCCCACTGCCGGCGCAGGACCCGCCCGTCCTCCCCTATCTCAGCGGGAGCAGCCTGACGAACTACGACATCACCTTCGAGGTCTACCTGAACGGTCACCTCGTGAGCACCCCGCCGTACAAGGATCTCTACTGGTCGCCCGCGCAGATGCTCGCGCACCTGACCGTCAACGGAGCCAGCGTCCGCACCGGCGACTTCTACGCGTCCGGGACCGTGAGCGGGCCCGCCAAGGACCAGCGCGGCTCGTTCATCGAGCTGAGCTGGGGCGGCCGCGAGCCGCTGATCGTGGACGGGAAGGAACACACGTTCCTCGAGGACGGTGACGAGGTCACGATCTCCGCGTGGGCGCACGCCGCGGACGGCTCGCGGATCGGCCTGGGCGAGGTGACCGGCCGGATCCGGCCGGGTGAGCGATAACGGGCGTCAGTACAGCGTCGACGTCCACACGTGGGCGAGCGTATCGACGAGCACCTCACGGTCGTCGAAGGGCGGCACGCCACACGCCGCCAGGTAGTACAGCCGCTCGCCCAGCCAGGTGAGCGACGCGGCCACGGCCTGTACATCGACCCCGGCCAGGCGCCGCATCGCGTCGGGGTCGGCTTCGATCCGGGCGACGGCCGCGGCCGTGAACGTCGCCATCTGGTCCAGCCACAGTTCGCGCAGTTGCGGGTCGGAGCCCCAGCTTTCCACGATCGCGCGCAGCACCCCGGCGTTGTCGAGCCAGAGGGTGGCGCCGTCGTCGATGCCACCGCGCAACGCGGCGCGCGAGTCCGCCGGCGAGGCCGGCGACGACTCCGCCCATGGCTGCGCCGCGTCGTGTCCGGCGCCGACCGCTCGGCGTACCAGGTCGGCGAGCGCCGCCTGCTTGCTCGGAAAGTAGAAGTAGAAGCTCGCCCTGGACACCTCCGCCGCGGCGATGATCTCGGCCACGCTCAGCGAGTCGAAGGTGCGCTCCCGAAGCAGGTCGCGGAGCGCGTCGAGCACGCGTTCGCGCAGTTCGGGCGCCGCCGCCGACGGCGGCGGATGGTCGCGTCGGGCATTCACCCGGCCACCATACCTGACATCAAGTCTGGACATGTTGACCAGACACGTTGTATGGTCCCATCATGACATCGCTGGCACTTCATCTCGTCGTCGACGATCCGGCCGCTGCCGCCACCTGGTACGCCGAAGTCCTCGGCGCCCGGGAGACGAGCCGGATCGACCTGCCGAGCGGGCAGCCGCTCACCGTCGAACTGCTCCTCGGCGACACGGTCCTGGCCGTCGCCGGCGAGGTTCCGGACGCCGGACTCCGGACGCCCGCGGCGCTGGGCGGGACGCCGGCCGCGTTCCATCTGCGAGTGCCGGACGTCGACGCCGCCTGGCGACGCGCGATCGCCGCGGGAGCGACCGAGTTCGAGGCCCCGCACGACGCGTTCTGGGGTGACCGGACCGCGCAGTTCCTCGACCCGTCCGGCCACCGCTGGGCGATCGACCAGCACCTGCGTGACGTTGCACCGGACGAGCTCGCCGCGCACGTGGCGGCGATGTTCGGGTGAGGTACCGGACCTTCGGCCCGACCGGCCTGCGCGTCTCGGAACTCGTCCTCGGCGCGATGACCTTCGGCGAGCAGGGCGGCGTCGGCGCTCCGCCTGAGGAGTGCCGACGGATCCTCGACGCCTACGCGGACGCCGGCGGCAACGTCATCGACACCGCGATCAACTATCGCGGCGGCGCCAGTGAGGAGATCGTCGGCGAGCTGCTGCAGGGCCGTCGCGACAGGTTCGTGCTCGGCACGAAGTACACCGTGACCCGCGACTCCACCGACGCCAATGGTGGCGGCAACCACCGCAAGAACCTGCGCCTGTCGCTCGAGACCAGCCTGCGGCGGTTGCGCTCGGACTACGTCGACATCTACTGGGTGCACCTGTGGGACCGGCACAGTCCGCTCGAGGAGACCATGCGCGCCCTCGACGACGCCGTCTCGTCCGGCAAGGTCCTCTACGTCGGCATCTCCGACGCGCCCGCCTGGGTGGTTTCGCGTGCCAATACCCTGGCCGAGTGGCGCGGCTGGACGCAGTTCGCCGGCCTGCAGGTGCCCTACAGCCTGCTCAACCGCGATGCCGAGCGCGAACTGCTACCGATGGCCGCGGCGTACGGCATGGCGGTGACGGCCTGGAGCCCGCTCGGCGGCGGAGTGCTCTCCGGGAAGTACACCTCGTCTGACGTGCCCCTCGAGCAACGGCGGACCCGCCTGGACGCCGCCTCGATCGACGAGCACGACCTGACCGTCGCGCGCGCGGTGCAATCTGTCGCCGACGAGGTGGGAGCGACGCCGTCACAGGTCGCTCTGGCGTGGACCCGAGCCCGGTGGCCGGGGGTCCTGCCGATCATCGGTGCACGGACGCTGGAACAGGTTTCGGACAATCTGGGCTGCACCGACGTGCGCCTCGATCCCGATCTGGTGCAGCGCCTGGAAGACGTCACCGGATTCACGGCCGGCTTCCCGACCGACTTCATCGCGCAGAACACTCCGTGGGTGTTCGGCGCGGCGGCGATCTGACGGCGGCATGCTCGGCAGGTTGGGCCGATCTGTTCATAAGTGTTCGTTTCTCTTGACCTGTTAGCTCTTACGTGCGAACTTTCTCCGCATGAAACGTTCAGTGGGGTGTGGAGTACTGGCTGTAGCCCTGGTCGCCGGCGTGCTGAGCGTGCCTTCCGGTGCGCACGCTGACAGCACGGACGGCGATCTGACGCTGCGGTCGAGCGAGTTGACGGTCACCGTCGGGGCGGACTTCCCCCGGGTGGTCAAGTACGTCGACAACGCCTCCGGGCAGGCCCTCGGGGGTCAGCCGGACGCGATCTCGACGGTCACGATCGACGGCGTGGCCCGCACCGCGCATCTCGCCGCGTCGCCGACGGTCGACGGCGGAGTCGCCGGCGGGCGAGCGTCGTACACGCTGGCCTTCGACGCCCTCCCCGGCGTCGAGCTGGATGCGAGCCTGAGCGTGACGGGGCGGGTGACGAAGTTCGCGATCGACGCGGTCCGCGACACCGAAACGAGTCGCGTGCACACCATCGACATCCCCGACCACGACCTGGTTTCGGTGGCGAGTACTGACGCGGGCGCGACCACCGCGTTCACCACGCTGGATCCGGACTCGACCCGGACCGCGGACAAGATCACGCCGGTCACCGCGAGCATCCCGGGCGAGACGGCCGCGACCGGAGCGGCGTACGCGTTCGTCAACACCAGCGGGCTCGCGGCGGGCATCGAGTCGAACTCGGTGTACGACAAGCCGTCCGGTCAATCGGTCGACGACGGCGCCCGGTTCTGGCACCGCGCCCGCAAGGCCGTCGACGGCAGTACGCGTGTCGGCGTGTGGAGCGGCCAATGGACCTACCGTGCCGACACCTCGCCGTACACCGAACCGCTCCCCTGGGCGAAGGTCGTCGTCACGCCCGACGCGAACCAGGACCGGACCGTCGACTGGGAGGACGGCGCGGTCGCGTTCCGCTCGATCATGACCGAGCCGAACGGCGGCGACCAGGTCAAGAACCGGGTGATCACCCACATCCCGTTCAACTTCGCCAGCCAGGCCACGCACCCGTTCCTGCGGACGCTCGACGACGTCAAACGGATCTCGCTGGCCACCGACGGCCTCGGCCAGCTGGCGGTCCTCAAGGGGTACGGCGCTGAAGGCCACGACTCCGCCCACCCGGACTACGGCGGCAACTACAACACCCGCGCCGGCGGCCTGACCGACCTGAACACGCTGCTCAAGCAGGGCAAGTCCTGGAACGCGGCGTTCGGCGTCCACGTCAACGCGACCGAGTCCTACCCGGAGGCAAACGCGTTCAGCGAGGACCTGGTGGACAAGAACGCCAAGGGCTGGAACTGGCTGAACCAGAGCTACTACATCAAGCAGCGCCCGGATCTTGCCTCCGGCAACATCGTGAAGCGGTTCCAGCAGCTCCGCGACGAGACCGACAAGAACCTGCAGGAGCTGTACATCGACGTGTACTACCAGTCCGGCTGGCTCGCCGACGGCCTGTCCCGGCAGCTCGCCGCCCAGGGCTGGCAGATCGCGACCGAGTGGGCCGACCGGCACGAGCGGACATCGCTGTGGTCGCACTGGGCCAACGACCTCGACTACGGCGGTCCGACCAACAAGGGCCTGAACTCGCAGATCATCCGGTTCGTCCGTAACCACGAGAAGGACGTCTGGAACAACGACGCGATCCTCGGCCAGTCGGCGATCGTCGAGTTCGAGGGCTGGACCGGTGAGACGGACTGGAACGCGTTCTACACCAACATCTGGCAGCACAACCTGCCCGCGAAGTTCCTGCAGCAGCAGAAGATTCTCGACTGGAACAGCGGCGACATCACGTTCACAGGCGGCGTCCGCGGCGCGGTCGAGAACGGCAAGCGCACGGTGTACGCCGGGAACGCGAAGGTGCTCGACGGCGACAAGTACCTGCTGCCGTGGGACAACAACAAGAAGCTGTACCACTACAACCCGGCGGGCGGCCACACCACCTGGCAGGTGCCTGCGAAGTTCGCCGGCACCCGGTCCTTCTCCGTCTACAAGCTGACCGACACCGGACGGGTCAAGGTCGCCACCGCACCCGTCCGCAACGGCAGCATCAGCCTCGACGCGAAAGCCGGCCAGCCGTACGTCGTCTACCCCGACACGGCTCCGGCGCCGCGGCCCGCGAACTGGGGCGAGAGCTCGCACGTCAAGGACCCCGGCTTCAACGCCGGCAACCTCGCGGCCTGGAACGTCACCGGTAACGCGACGATCGGCACCCTCGAGAACGGTCAGCACGTCGCCGAGCTCGGCTCCAGGGCGTCATCGATCCGGCAGCAGCTCACGGGGCTGACCCGCGGTCGCACGTACAGCGCCTCGGCCTGGATCGAGGTCGAGCCGGGCAAGTCCCGCCCGACTACGGTGAGCGTCGACGGCGCTCGCAACCAGGTCATCAGATCGACGGCGCAGAACATGGTTGCCGCCGACGACAAACACGAGGCGTACTACCAGCGCGTTCGGGTCGTGTTCCAGGCCAAGGGAAGCACCGCCGACCTGACCATCGGGGCCGCCGCAGGCGCCGCGCGGGTTCGTGTCGACGATGTGCGGGTGGTCGAAACGACCACCCCCGCGGCCGGACTCGTCGACGACTTCGAGCACGTCGACCAGGGCTGGGGCCCGTTCGTGAAGGGCGATGCCGGTGGTGTTACCGACCCGCGGACGGTGCTCGCTCCCAAGCATGCGCCGTACACGCAGGCGGGCTGGAACGGGAAGCTGGTCGACGACGTGCTCGACGGCAACTGGTCGCTCAAGTCGCACGAGGAGAACGAGGGCCTGGTCTACCGGACCGCGCCGTGGACGGTGAACTTCCAGCCGGGCCACAAGTACAAGGTCAGCTTCGACTACGAGAGCGGCCGCGCCGGTCAGTACGCGTGGGTCCAGGGAGTCGATCGGCCGGCGTCCGTCGAGGTCAAGGCGACGCCGATCGGCGAGCAGCGGACGAAGGCGACGTTCAACCAAGAGTTCGTGGCCGGTTGCGGTGGCGACTACTGGGTCGGACTGCGCAAGCTCACCGACGGCGGCGACCAGAGCGACTTCGTCATGGACAACTTCGCCGTGACCGATCTCGGTACGACGTCCCAGCCGGCGGACTGCACTTCGGTCGCGGTTTCGGGCCTGACTGGGCTTGTCTCCGGTGAAGCGAACACCGTCACCACCACGTTCACCAACAACGACGTGGTGGCCGCCAGCAACATCACGCTGGGTCTGACCGCACCGAACGGCTGGACCGCCACGGCGACCACGCCCACGACTCACGCAACCGTTGCCGCAGGCACGAGTGTGACGACAACGTGGGATGTGACTCCCCCAGCCGGCACGCCGGAAGGCAAGTATCCGGTGACGGCGACGGGCGGGCAGGCGACCATCAGTGCGGAGGCCACCGTGCTGCCGCCGGGGATCGTTCCGCAGTCGCGGATCAAGGTGGCCGACGTGAGCAGTGAGGATGTCGCCACGGGCGGTGCCGCAACCTCGGCGCTGGACGGAAACCCCAGCACTCTTTGGCATTCCGCCTGGTCCGAGGTCAGTACGCCGGCCGGTTACCCGCACTACATGACGCTCGATCTCGGGTCGACGTACCAGGTGAACGGGTTCGGCTACCTGCCGCGGCAGAGCGGCACGAACGGGATGTTCAAGGGATACGAGATCTATGTGAGCGCGGACGGTCAGGACTGGGGTACGCCGGTTGCGACCGGGCAGTTCCCGAACTCCACCGCCGTACAGCGGGTCGACTTCACCGCGAAGCCCGGACGGTACGTGAAGTTCGTCGGCACCAGCTCGCTCAACGGCGCGGTCTTCGGCTCGGCCGCCGAGTTCAACGTCTACGGCACCCACTAACGGGGGCATTGAACAACAACTGGGGGCGTTGCACAGGCAATAACCTGTGCAGCGCCCCCAGTCCCAGTCCCCACCCCCGGCAGTTGGCCGGCGCCGAGTTACTTGGTGATGGTCACCGAGACCGGCGCGGACGCGGTGTTCGCCGCGACGACGCGGAACTTGTTCACGCCGACCCGGCCGCTCTGCACCCACACCGAGTAGGTCGCCCGGCTGGTCACCTTGGTGGTGGCCGGGAAGTTGACCCACTTGCCGTTCTGCAGGCGCTGCACCTGGACGACGGTGTTCTTCGCGATACCGGACGTCTTGCCGGTGAACGAGACCTTCGTCCACGCCTTCGCGGTGGTCTTGTCCGACTTGATCGTGATCGACTTCGCCGCGACGGAAGCGCTGACGGCGGTGGTCGACGTACCGGCCGCGTTGGCCTGCAGGGCGCCGGCGATACCGAGTCCCCCGGCAGCCAGTGCGAGACCGGCGACGACGGCGGCGGAACGGCGGATGAACTGTGCACGCATGATGTCTGGTTTCCCCTCGTTTTGTTGGTGTTACGGAGGGGAAGACGCGCCGGCCGCAGGAAAGGTTGTGTTACGACTCCGTCTCAGGTCCGGGCGGCAACACCAGCCGGGCGAGGGCGCCGCCGCCGGGTGCTTCGCCGAACGTCAGCTCGGCACCCAGGACCTTGGCGTGCCCGACCGCGATGGTCAGGCCGAGGCCGTGCCCGGCGCCGCGTTCGGCCATCCCGGACCGGAACCGGCGCGGGCCTTCGGCAATCAGTTCCTCGGGGTAACCGTTGCCGTGGTCAACGACCTCGACGGTCCGGCCGCTGACCGTGACCTCGACCGGCGGCCGGCCGTGCCGCAACCCGTTGACGATCAGGTTTGCCAGGATCCGCTCGATCCGTCGCGAGTCGGTCGACACCGTCTCGTCAGGCCCGGTCTGGCGCACGATCACGCTGTCCGCCGCGAGCGACTGCTGCATCCGCAGCCGCCCGACCGCCGAGCCGACGAACGCGCCGAGTCCGACCAGCTCCAGATCGGCCTGCTCGACGCCCGAGTCGAACCGGGCGATCTCCAGGAGATCCTCGACCAGTCGCCGCAGCACCTTGGCCCGGTCGCGCACCAGTTCACTGGGGCGGCCGGGTGGCAGGAGCTCGGCGGCGGTGGTCAGCCCGGTCACCGGCGTACGCAGATCGTGGGCAACGTCCGCGGTGAAGCGGCGCTCAGCCTCGAGCTGGCCGCGCAGCGAACTGGCCATCGTGTCGAGCGCGGTTGCCAACGACTGCACCTCGTCCTTGCCCTTGCCAACGGCCTCGGCAGCGGACGCGTCCAGGTCACCCGCCGCGATCCGCCGGGCCGTACCCGCGACCGCGACGATCCGTTTGGACAGGCTGCCGGCCAGGATCACGCTGACCAGCGCGACCAGCGCGACCGTGCCGATCCCGCCGAGGATCAGGGCCTGCTGCAACGCCTTCATCGAGTCGTCGGTGCTCTCGTAGTTCTGCTCGATCGAGAGCACCTTGCCGTCCTTGACCGCCACCGCCGCCCACATCTTCGCGTGCGGCGACCCGGTCTTGAACGTGGCCCGCTTGCCCTGGAGCACCGCCTCCCGCAACTGCGGCGGCAGGTCCGGATCGTCCAGCTTCGCCCCGAACACCGGTACGTCGTTGGTGTCGTAGCTCTGCGCCGCGAGCTGGATCCGCTCGTCGGCGAAGCTGCGCGTCCGGTCCAGCCGGGCCGACTGGGCCTGGGTGTAGACCGCGACGCACAGCACCAGGATCGCGAGCGCGGAGACCAGCAGGAAGATGAGACCGAGCTTGCCGCGCAGTCCCATCAGTGTCCTCCGTCCGAGGCCAGTGCGTCAGCTCCGGTGTTCAGGTGGGTGCATCGCAAGGCGGAGGAAGCGCTCGATGCGGGGTTCATCGTGCGCTTCCGACAACGCAGCGAGGCGCCCGCCTGGGCGCCGGAGATGGCGTGCGGGTCTTGGGCGGCGGGCACTTACTAGGCCCTGAGTTTGTACCCGAAGCCGCGGACGGTTTCGATGCGGTCGGCACCGATCTTGGTCCGGAGCCGCTGCAGGTGGACGTCGACCAGCCGGCCGTCGCCGCCCCACTCGTAGTCCCAGACCCGTTGCAGCAACGTCGACCGGCTCAGCACCACACCGGGGTTGTTCGCGAACTCGATCAGCAGCTTGAGCTCGGTCGGCGTCAACTGAACGGTCTGTCCGCTGCGCCGTACCTCCAGCGCCTCCCGATCCAGCTCGAGGTCGCCGAACGACTCCACGCCGGAGCCGGCCGCCGGTGCCGGACGCTCCGGGTCGGAGACCGCGCGCCGCATCACCGCCCGCAGCCGTGCCACCAGCACCTGGGTGTCGAACGGTTTGGTCACGTAGTCGTCCGCGCCGGCCTCGAGACCGAGGACGACGTCGAGCGCGTCTCCTCGCGCCGACACCATCACGATCGGGACCGTGCTGGTCTCACGGATCCGTCGGCACACCGAGATCCCGTCCAGCCCGGGCAGCATGATGTCGAGCATCACGACGTCCGGATGGATCTTCTCGAATCGCTCGATCGCTTCCAGGCCGTCCTCGGCCGTGGTCACGTCGTAGCCGTGCCGCTCGAGGGTCAACTGCGTCGCCTCACGGATCACCGCGTCGTCCTCAACCATGAGAATGCGCGCTGCCGGTTCTTCCGGTACCACGAACTTCAGTCTCCCTACTGGTCCGTCGAGCTCACCTTGATCATCTGCCGCCCGTTCCAACGGTAGACCTCGACCCGCCGGCCGGACGGGCAGCAGACCGGGTCGTCGATCGCGAAGATCTTCGACTCGACCACCAGGTCCCCTTGCGGGCTGGCGTTCACGGTCGGTTGCTCGACGTCCAGGTTCCAGATCGGTCGCGGGCCGGTCGGCTCGACGGCGATCAGGAAGATTCCGAAGACGAACTTCTCCAGAGTATGGATCAGAACGATCTGCTGAGGTGTACCGCTGTGCAATACATCAACGGTCTTACCCCTGCTGAGGCAACGCGAAATCACGGTGCAATTCGAAAGGACTGTCCGCGAGTAGCTGGACAGGTGCCGATCGGCGAGTAGCCGGGCACGGACTTTGTACAGGTCGACGGGCGCTACCGGGGTCCGCTGGGCGTGCGGAGAGACGCTGCCGGACGCGACCGACGGCGTCGCCGGAGGGGGTGACTCGGGGCCCTCGACGCGCAGCCCGCCGCCGTTCCCGCAAGCGGCGAGCGCGATCGTCGCGACCATCGCGGCGACGGCAGGCGGCACGGTACGGCGCCACAGACCCATCGGGCGCCTCCTACCCTGCATCAAGTCCCCCCGCGAATTCGAACACGTCCTCACTTCCATGGTCTCGGCCGGACGTCACATTCGACGGGCATGGACGTCGAGTGGCCCCGGCAGTTGTATTGCGGTTCCGTCACAGCATCACTCAAGGGGTCGGTCAGCAGGTCACCCGGCGACGACCTTCCCAGGATTCAGCAGGTTCTTCGGGTCCAGCGCGGCCTTGATCGCCCGGTGTACGTCGAGTGCGACCGGCCCGATCTCCTCCGCCAGCCACGTGCGCTTCAGGACCCCGACCCCGTGCTCGCCGGTGATCGTGCCGCCGAGCTCCAGCCCTATCTCCATCACCCGGTCGAACGCGATCTGGGCCCGCTCGGCCTGCGCAGGATCGGTCTGGTCGAAGACAACCGTCGGGTGCATGTTGCCGTCGCCGGCGTGCCCGAGGACACCGATCGTGATGTCCAGCTCGGCCGACAGTTCCTCGACCCGGCCGATGAACTCGGCCAGCCTCGACCGCGGTACGGCGACGTCGTCGATCATCGTCGTACCGAGTTCCTCCAGCGCGGTCAGCGCGGCCCGGCGGCCCTCGAGCAGCAACTCGCCCTCGGCGTCGTCCTCGGCCTCGATGCACTCCAGCGCGCCGTGGTCGCGGCACAGCTTGGCCACCGCGGCGATATCGGCCGCACCCGCTTCGCCGCCCGCGTCGGACTGCGCGATCAGCATCGCGGCCGCCTCGTCGGGAAGGTCCATCCGCTTGTACTTGTTGACCGCGCGGATCGTGGTCCGGTCCATGATCTCCAGCAGGCTCAGTGAGACGCCGCTGCGGATGATCTCCAGGATCGCGTTCCCGGCCTCGACGCCGGAGCCGAACAGGGCGACCATGGTCCTCGGTTTCGCGGCGGCCGGGCGCAGTGCCAGGGTGGCCTCGGTGATGATGCCGAGCGTGCCTTCGCTGCCGACGATCAGCTTCGCCAGGTCGTACCCGGCGACGCCCTTCACGGTCTTCCGCCCGGTCCGCAGGATCCGGCCGTCGGCGAGCACGACCTCCAGGCCGAGCACGTAGTCCGTGGTCACGCCGTACTTCACGCAGCACAGGCCGCCCGAGTTCGTGGACAGGTTGCCGCCGATCGAGCAGAACTCCCAGCTGGACGGGTCGGGCGGGTAGAACAGCCCGTGCTCGGCGACCGCGCGGGACAGGACGGCGTTGTAGACACCCGGCTGTGTGACGACGTACCGGTCGATCGGCTCGATCGCCAGGATCCGGTCCATCTTCTCCAGCGAGACGACGATGCACCCGTCGAGCGCGTTGGCGGCGCCGGACAGGCCGGACCGCGCGCCCTGCGGCACGATCGGTACGCCGGCCTCGGCCGCGATCCGCACCGCCGCCTGGACGTGCGCGGTCTCCCGGGCCAGGACGACGGCGAGCGGCACCCCGGCCGGGCAGAACATTGCCCGGTCGTACCGGTAGCTCTCCATCCGGTCCGGATCGGTTACCAGCGCCTCGGGCGGCAGCACCTGACGCAGCTGCTCGACAACCTCACTCATGAGTCGAGCCTAATGAATACTCCGCGGTACTGCGCGCCCCAGTCCGCCTTCGGACGCTGGTTTCAGCGGGTGCGCTTGGTGGCGTTCTCCGAGATCTCCTCGTAGCCGCCGCCGTAGTTGTGGTACTCGCGGCCGATGGCGGCGAACGTGATGCCGCCGGCGGTCGCCTTCACCTTCGGCGTCCGGCACGTGCGCTGGCCCTGGACCACCGAACCGTTGCCGCCGCTGCTGTCGCAGCTGAGCACCCGGCCGTTGTTGCCGCCGCCGTACTGCACCAGGAAGGCGTTGGCCTTCGCGTTGGCCACGAGCGGCGACGCCATGGTGATCTCGGCCCAGTACTGATAGCAGCTGTCCCGGACGAGCCGGACCGTTCCCCAGCTGGGCGGCTGATGGTTACGCAGCATCGGCGCCGATGCGATGGACCTCGCGCCCGAGCAGCTGGCGGCCGTGGCCGCCTCGGCCGGGAGGGCGGACAACGCGATCGCGCCTACGCCGGCCAGGCCGGCGGTGCTGAGCAGAATGCTCAGTGTCTTCATGACGAAACCCTTCCTGAGCGCACGCCCCGACGCACACTCAGGAAGGCACACTACGCGAACGGAGCCTGCCCGGACAGTCATTCCGGTAATCGGACGGCGACACGCCGTGTGCAGTTGCTCCCGGCAAGGTTCTGGACGTCGGTAACGCGTTTAACCGCGTCTAGAGGTTGCCGCGGCGCTCTTGTTCGCGCTCGATGGCCTCGAAGAGCGCCTTGAAGTTGCCCTTGCCGAAGCCGAGCGAGCCGTGCCGCTCGATCAGTTCGTAGAACACCGTCGGGCGGTCGCCGATCGGCGCGGTGAAGATCTGCAGCAGGTAGCCGTCCTCGTCCCGGTCGACCAGGATGCCGCGCGACTGAAGGTCCTCGATCGGCACCCGCACCTCGCCGATCCGGGCCCGCAGCTCGGGGTCCTCGTAGTAGGAGTCCGGGGTGTTGAGGAACTCGACGCCTCCTGCGCGCATGATGTCGACGGTGCGCAGGATGTCGTTGGTCGCGAGCGCGATGTGCTGCGCGCCGGCGCCGTCGTAGAACTCCAGGAACTCGTCGATCTGCGACTTCTTCTTCGCCACCGCCGGCTCGTTCAGCGGGAACTTCACCCGGTGGTTGCCGTTGGCGACGACCTTGCTCATCAGCGCCGAGTAGTCGGTGGCGATGTCGTCGCCGATGAACTCGGCCATGTTCACGAAGCCCATCACCTTGTTGTAGAAGGCAACCCACTCGTCCATCTTGCCGAGCTCGACGTTGCCGACCACGTGGTCGACGGCCTGGAACAGCCGCTTCGGGTGGCCCTCGGGGCGGGTGACCTTGGTGGTGGCCGCGACGAAGCCGGGCAGGTACGGGCCGTCGTACTTGCTCCGGTCGATCAGTGTGTGGCGGGTGTCGCCGTACGCCGCGATCGCCGCGCGGCGGACCGTGCCGTGTTCGTCGCTGACGTCGTTCGGCTCCTCGAGGACGACGGCGCCGACCTTGCGGGCGTGTGCGATGCACCTGTCGACATCCGGAACCTCGAGGGCGAGGTCGGCGACGCCGTCACCGTGCTTGCGGTGGTGGTCGAGCAGCGTGCTCTTCGGGCTGACACCGCCAGAGATCACGAAGCGGGCGGAGCCGGCCTTGAGGACGTACGACTTGCTGTCCTTGGAGCCGGTCTCGGGCCCGGAGTACGCGACCAGGTCCATCCCGAACGCGAGCTGGTACCACTTCGCGGTCTGGGTGGCGTTGCCGACCACGAACACCACCGCGTCCATGGCGGTGACCGGGAACGGGTCGGTGCTCTCGTCGTACGGCACCAGGCCGACGAGCTGCTTCAGCTGGTCGAGGTCGAGATCGGCGTCGAGCTCTGCGGGCGTGAGGTCGGTGCTGGTCATGGGACCTCCTGCGTCGGTATCGTGCAGCCGAGCCTGGTAGGTGGGCGCAGGTTGCGCAACAGTTCCTTGTTTCGCTGGACAAGCTGTGCAGTATGCTGCGGATGTTGCTGGACTATTTGGTCAGTCTGACCATCGCGGGAGGTTGGCCATGACGGTCGATGCGCTGGACGCCCGGATCCTGGGGTTGTTCGCGGCCGAGCCGCGGGTCGGCGTACTGGAGGCGTCGCGACGGCTGGGGGTCGCGCGCGGGACCGTGCAGGCGCGGCTCGACCGGCTGCAGCGCGACGGCGTGGTGCGCGGGTGGGGGCCGGACATCGACACGAGCGCGATCGGCTATCCGGTGACGGCGTTCGCGACGCTGCAGATCGAGCAGGGGTCAGGCCACACCACGGTCGCCGAGGCGCTCGCCCGCATCCCCGAGGTCCTCGAGGTGCACACCATCACCGGCGCCGAGGACCTGTGGTGCCGCATCGTCGCCCGCTCGAACGCCGACCTCCAACGCGTGATCGACCAGGTAGTCATCGTCCGAGGCATCCAAAGAGCCTCAACAGTCATCGCACTGGCCGAACAGATCCAACACCGAGTGCTACCGCTGGTAGAAGCCGCCACCAACTAGGCGAGGCGTTTGGCTACTTCTACTGCGGCGCGGGCTACTCGGGGGCCTACGAAGTCCCGGTCGAGTTTGCCGAGGACGACTACGCCGATGGAGGCCTCGACGCCGGGGACGCCCAGGACGGGCGAGGACACGCCTTGGGCGCCGGCCTGGAGTTCGCCGGAGGTGACGACGAAGGGGCGGCCGGCGGGGTCGGGTTTGCGCCGACCGGCCAGGATCGCCTTGCCGGCGGCGCCCTGGTCGAGCGAGTGCCGCGAACCCATCCGGTAGGAGACGTGGTAGTCGGTCCAGCTCGGCTCCACGACCGCGATCGCGAGGGCCTCCTCACCGTCCGCGACCGTCAGATGTGCGGTGGCGCCGGTGTCCTCGGCGAGCGAGCGCAGCACGGGGAGCGCAGCGTCACGCAGCGTCGGCTGCACACGGCGGCTGTAGTGCAGTACGGCGAGACCGAGCCGGGCCCGGCCCTCGCTGTCACGACGTACGAGCCGATGCAGTTCGAGCGTGTTCACCAGGCGGTAGACGACCGTGCGGCTGACGCCGAGCGCCGCGGCCAGCTCGGTGATGGACAGCCCGTCAGGGGCGTCCGCCAGCAACTCGAGGACGGTCAGCCCCCGGTCGAGCGTCTGCGAGGTCTCGGCGGGCACCTAGAAAGAGTATCCGTTATCCGGGCGCGGCCCGATGGCCCCGTATCTTGCTGCCGTGCGAAATTACTGGTCGCTGCTCCCAGCTGTCGTCGTGATCGTCGTCCTGATCCTGGTCTATGCCGTTCCGACCATCATCAATCCGCAGTGGACGAGCTCGATCACGGCGATGTTCCGCACCACGGCGGTGCCGGCCGACGCCACCGGTGAGGAGGCCCGTCGGGCGGCCGGCATCCTCGGCCCGCAGCAGCTGAAGTCCCGCCGGATGCTGGCGATCGCGATGGTCGTCGGAGCGGTCGCGCTGATCGGCTTCAACATCTCGCTGAACCGCGAGGCGGTCGGCTGCTACAAGGCCGCCCGCGCGTTCGGGGCGATCGACGGCCCGGACACCAAGGATCCGTGCATCGACATGATCTACGGCACGTTCATCGGCGACGGCTCGCGCCCGCCCGACGAGAAGAGCCCGCAGCCGGTGAAGTACTACCAGCGGGTGGACGGCAAGAAGCCGAAGTACCTCAAGTGGATCCAGAACGCCCCCAAGTACGACGAGGCGGACCTGCTGTTCGGCACCGTCGGCAAGTGCGCGTCGGACCTCAGCGTCCAGCAACTCGAGGACAAGATCATGGTGGTCGTCGACGCCGACTCGCCCTGTCCGGAGGACAGCAACATGTCGATCACCCCGATCAAGCTGAAGAAGCCGCTCGGCGACCGCAAGATCGTGACCGTCGGCGACGAGCCGGTGAGCGAGATCAAACCCGACATGGACTCCTGGTTCACCGTCCTCAAGAAGCTGGCGACCGGCGGCTGATCAGGGCCTAACTGAGCGCGCGGGTCTGCGAGTCGTAGACCCGGAACGGCCGGTTCCGCGCCAGCAGGATCAGCAGCCCGGTGACGCAGACCGCGGCGCCGCCGAGCAGCGCGACGGTCGGGCTGGTCAGTGAGGCCGTCGTACCGGCGACGAAGTCACCGAGCCGCGGGCCACCGGCAACGACCACGATGAACACCCCCTGCAGCCGGCCGCGCATCGCGTCCGGCGCCGCGGACTGCAGCACCGTGTTCCGGTACGCCGAACTCACCATGTCGGCCGCCCCGGACAGCGCGAGCAGCGCGACGCCCAGCCAGATCGTCCGGGACAGCCCGAACAGTCCGACAGCAGCGGCGTACGCCGTGATCGCCAGCACGATCGCCACGCCCTGACGGCGTACCCGGGTCACCCAGCCGGAGAAGATCACCCCGATCAGCGCCCCGATCGCGGGCGCGGCCTGCAGGAGACCGACGGTCCGTACGCCGCCGCCGAAGAACGCGCCCGCGACCGCCGGGAACAGCGCCCGGGGTTGCGCGAACACCATCGCGAAGATGTCCGCGAGGAACGTCGCCAGCAACGCCGGCGCGGCGCGCAGGAACGTGAATCCCTCCAGCACCGAGCGCAGCCCGGCCCGCCGTACGGCGCCGGTCGGAGGCACCGGCGGGAGCCGGAACAGCGCGTACAGCGCGGCGGTGAACGTGATCACGTCGATCAAGTACGCCGCCGCGAACCCTCGCCAGGCGATCACCGCCGCACCGAGCAGCGGGCCGGCGGTGAAGCCCAGGTTGAACGCGGCCTGGCTGAGCGTGTTCGCGGCCGGCAGCAGTTCGGGCCGGATCAGCCGCGGGATGATCGCGGACCGGGCCGGGTTGTTGACCGCGAAGCACGCCGACTGACAGGCAACCACGGCGTACAGCACCGACACCTGGGCCCAGTCGAAGTGCGACTGCACCACCAGGACCATCGAGAGCAGCCACAGTCCCGTCGACGAGACGAGGGCGAGCGTACGGCGGTCGATCGCGTCGGCCATCGCACCGCCGTACAGCCCGAAGACGATCAGCGGGACCAGTGAGCACAGGCCGACCAGCCCGACCGCGAACGTCGAGTGCGTCAGCGCGTACACCTGGATCGAGACGGTCACCGCGGTCATCTGCTGACCGAGCTGCGACACCGTCGACCCGATCCACAACCTCCGGAAGTCGGCGGACTCACGCAGCGGGCGGAGGTCGGTGAGCAGACGCACCCTGACAACTTATGTCACAACGTGAAAGATCAAACCGTCGGGAAGAGGTCGTGGTCGAGGGGTTCGCCGACCGTCAGGCCGAGGCCGTCGGTGACGACGTGGCCGGCGCCGGTGTACGTCGCCTCGGCGTCGAAGTAGATGTTGACGTGCGCGATCCGCGGGTCGTCGGTGAAGTTCGGTGTCGCGGAGTGCGCCAGGTATGCGTTGTGGAAGGTGCAGTCACCGGCCTGCAGCGGAATCGTCAGGCGCTTCTCCCAGCGCAGGTCGGGCGCGGCGCGGAACAGGTCGTCGCGGTCCGACAGGTCCTGTTTGCGCAGGTCCTGGTGGTCCTGCGAGCCCGGGATGAACGTCATACAGCCACGCTCCACCGGTACGTCGACCAGCGCGATCCACGCCGACAACGAGGCTCGCGAACCGGCGTGCGGCCAGTACGGCGCGTCCTGGTGGAACTCGGTCGCCGCGCCGTTGTGCGGCGGCTTGATCAGCACCTGGTCGTGCCAGATCCGCAGCGGTACGCCGGCCAGCGCGGTCGCCGCGGCGGCGAGACGCGGATCCAGGGTGAGTTCCCGCAGTACGTCGTTCTGCTGCCAGACGTTGACGTACTGGTTGAAGATCTTCGACTCCTTGAACAGGTCGTCGGCCTGCGTGGTCGCAGCGACTGCGGCTTCGGCGAACCGGGCCGCCTCGTCGCGGCCGATGATGTTCCGGATCCGGACGACGCCGTCGCGGCGATAGGCGGAAATGGTCTCTTCGTCGACGGTCGCGGGTGCCGTAGGGTCGGTCGTGGTCATCGGGTTCTCCTCGGATTCCGGTGGCCTGGAAGGTCTTTCCAGCGTCGCGGTTGCCTCGGTCCGGGGACAGGCGGTGGTTGACCAGGACTTGACCGATCTTGACCTCCTGGAGGCCGGATGCACAACGTGCTGAGCAGCGAGGTCTTCCCGGACCCGCGGTTGCCGGTGGCCGGCGAGCGGCTCGAGGTGTTCGCGGACGTCGCGCCGCACAGCCACGCGTTCTTCGAGATCGCGGTCGTGGTGGCCGGGCGGGGCACGCACGTGTCGGCGGCCGGAGAGGTAGCGCTGGCGCCGGACTCGGTCGTCGTACTGCGGCCTGGTGAGTGGCACGGGTACGTCGACTGCGAGGACCTCGTGGTGCGGAACGCGTATCTCGGGCCGGATGTGTTCGGCCTGCTGTCCGGTGCCCTCGTGCCGGGATCTCTCGGGGCTCCGGCCCATCCGGCGGTGCAGCACGCGATGCGCGTTCTGGAGTCCGATCTGGCCGAGCCCTGGACGCTCGATCAGCTCGCCGCCCGCGTCAACCTCGCGCCCGGGTACCTGATCCGGCTCTTCGGCAAGTCGGTCGGCCTCTCTCCCATGGCCTACCTAAACCGCATCCGCGCCGAGCGCGCCGCCGGCCTCCTGATCGAGACCGAACTACCGGTCAGCACCATCGGAACCCTGGTCGGCTGGCACGACCCGAGCCACGCCACCCGACGATTCCGCTCCACATTCGGACTCAGCCCCACCCGCTACCGCTCCGCTTTCAGACCGTAGCCCCTTCTCCCTCCCAGTTGCATGATCGCTTTCAAGCCCGTAACCCCTCCCCCTCCTCTCCCAGAGCACAATCCCTTTCAAGCCGCAACCCCTTCGCCTCTTCTCCCCTCCCAGTGCATGATCGCTTTCAAGCCGTAAGCAAAGATGTCCTTCATGACGTCGTCGTTGCAAACGCCTGACCCGAATCCCGGCTGGCTGTCCGAATTCGCACTCGCGGAGACCCGGACGCGGGTACCGATCCTGTACGTCGAGGCCGTCCCGGTGCGCGTCGACACCTCCGGCCAGATCGAGCACATCGGGGTCCTGCTCCGGACCTCCGCCGCGACCGGCGAGATCACCCGCACGCTGGTCTCCGGCCGCGTGCTGCACAACGAGTCGCTCCGCGACGCGCTGCAGCGCAACATCGTCAAGGACCTCGGCCCGGCCGCCTTCCCGCGGCTCCCCGCCACGCTGGTCCCGGTCACCGTCGCGGAGTACTTCCCGTTCCCCGGTATGACCCCGCTGCACGACCCGCGCCAGCACGCGGTCGCGCTCGTGTACGTCGTCCCCGTCACCGGCGAGTGCAACCCACGCCAGGACGCGCTCGAGCTCACCTGGCTGACCCCCGAAGAGGCCCTCGCCCCGAGCCTGCTCAACGACATGGAGGGCGGCCGCGGCCAACTGCTCAAGCAAGCGCTGGCCTGGTCCGGCGCCATCGTCTGACCCTCACCACCGCCGCCCCACCCGAGGTAGATGTGGTGGGTTCACGGGTGGAAGGGTCCGTGCGGCGGCCACGGCCAACTGCTCAAGCAGGCGCTGGCCTGGTCCGGCGCCATCGTCTGACCTGCACGCACTCAGGTGGGTTGGCCCACCAGAGGTTGGGTTTGCGCTCGAGATCCCGTGGGCGAACCCTGCATCTGGTGGGTGGACCCACGAGAGGTCGTGGGGCTCACCAGGGGAGGCGGCCTTCCTCGGCGTATACGTGGCCGGTTGGGCCGTCGGGGCCGAGCGTCGCGAGGCTGACGGCGACCGCTGCGCCTTGGGCGGGGGTGCGAGGGGCGGTCCAGCCGCCCATGTCGGTTGCGCAGTTGCCGGGGTCGGCGCCGTTCACCAGGATGCCGGTGCCGCGCAGTTCGTTGGCGAGCATGACCGTCACCATGTTCACCGCCGCCTTCGACGCGTTGTAGCCAAGCGTCAGCACGGTCGACAGCCGCGACTCCGGATCGCCAACCTGCGCGAACGACGCCAGCGACGTCGACAGGTTCACGACCCGCGCCGCCTCGGCCTTCCTGAGCAGCGGCAGGAACGCCTGCGTCGCGCCCACCACCCCGAGCACATTGGTCTCGAACGCAGACCGCAGTACGGCGGGCTCGATCCGCGACACCGCATCGTCACCCGCGGGAATGATCGCCGCGTTGTTGACCAGTACGTCGAGCCGCCCGTGCTCCGCCGCGACCCGCTCGGCCGCCGCCCGCACCGACATCTCGTCCGTCACCTCCAGCTGGATCCCGACCACATCGAGGCCCTCGGCAACCAGTTCCTTCACCGCGAGCTCGCCGCGGTGCAGGTCCCGCGCCGCCGCCAGCACGGTGAACCCGGCCTGCCCGAGCTGCCGTGCGATCTCCTTGCCGATGCCCTTGTTGGCGCCCGTGACGAGCGCGATCTTCGTCGTGTTCATGGCATCCACCCTCCGGTGGTCCGCTGCGATCAGGCAGAGTCGGCTGAGGCTGGGATCGGCGGTCCCTGGCTGAGCCCGCCGTCGCCTGGGATCCTGGGACCATGGATCGCGACGGGCTGGCGGAGTTCCTGCGAGTACGGCGGGAAGCCCTGCAACCCGCCGACGTAGGACTCCCCGCCGGCCTGCGCCGTCGTACGCCCGGGCTCCGCCGGGAAGAGGTGGCGAGCCTCGCGACCATGTCGACGGACTACTACACCCGCCTCGAGCAAGGCCGTGGTCCACGCCCGTCCCGAGCGGTGCTGACCGGACTGGCTCGCGCGCTGCGGTTGTCGGACGACGAGCGCGGGCACCTGTTCCGGCTCGCGGGCGAGCAGCCCGGGCCGCCGCCAGGTCCGTCCGCCGAGGTGCGGACCGGCGTACTGCGGATGCTCGCGCGGCTCGACGTACCGGGTCTCGTCCTGGACGCGAAGTACGACGTACTCGCATGGAATCCATTGGCCGCGGCGCTGATCACGGACTTCTCCGCGCTCCCGCCGCGGGACCGGAACCTGCTCCGCCTCCGCTTCCTCACCGATCGGCAGGCCGAACTGTTCGGCGAAGAGGCCACCCGGGAGTTCGCCCGCGACGCGGCCGCCGATCTTCGCGCGGCGACCAGCACATACCCGAACGATCCAGCCCTGGCCCAGTTGGTCAAGGACCTCCTGGCCGGCAGCCCGGAGTTCGCGGAGATCTGGGTGCGGCACGAGGTCGGACGGCAGCAGACGCTGTGCCAGACGATCTTCCACCCACAGGTGGGGCGGATCGACGTGATCTGCGAGGTGCTCGTGGTGCCGGAGCGCGACCAGCGCGTGGTGCTGTACACGGCCGAGCCGGGATCGGCGTCCGAGCAGGCGATCCGCCTGCTGGACGTGATCGGCCTGCAGGAGTTGACAACCGGGCCCTGATCAAGCGACTGTTTGATCCGTTGGTTTCCGACGGAGAGGCTTGCCTGATGCGTAAGTTACTTACAGCGTTGGTCGTGCTCGGGTTGCTCGTCGTACCGCTGCGGGCCGCGGAGGCTGCGCCGGGGACTCTCGTGTTCGCCGACGAGTTCGACGGTACGGCCATCGACCGCACCAAGTGGGCCATCCACTCGAACGCGGAAGCCGACCAATGCCTGGGAAACAAGGGCAACCAGCAACTCGAGTGGCACACGTGGGATGCCTTGTCGGTGCACGACGGCACGCTCACCATGACGGCGAAGAAGAACAATCCGGCCCCGGGGTACGAGTGGTCCGGCGCGCTGATCACCACCGGACAGGCGTGCGGGCACGAGCCGTCACAGTCGTTCGCCGTACAGCCGGGCGACTACATCGAGACGCGGCTGAAACTCCCGTCCGCCAAGGGCTTCTGGCCGTCCACGTGGACCTGGAACGGCAACGGCTCCAACGAGCAGGACACCTACGAGTTCTACAGCGACAACCACAACGCGCTCTACCTCACCAACCACCAGTCCCCCGGCGGCGGCTGCACCTACCAGTCCCCCACCGACCTCACCGCCGACTGGCACACGATCGCCCAGCAACTCGGCCCCGACGAAACCGTCTGGTACCTGGACGGCAAAGAAATCTGCCGCCAAGGCCGGTACGCCGGCACCGGCGACGCCCTGATCCTCGACCTGTTCGTCTACGCGAAGATCCCACCCACCGTGACCTCCGAGTCAATGCACCTCGACTACGTCCGCGTCTACCGCTCGTAGAGCCGAGGCCCCAGTCGGGAAAGAAATGGTCACCAGGGGCAACTTTCTTTCCCACCAACCGCGGGGGACGCCGGGGTCTCGGTTGGATGCTCGCTGGGTCAGGCGCGGCGTTGGGTGGCCCAGTCGCGGATCAGGTCGATTCGCTCCTTCAGCTGGGCGGAGGAGGCGTGGGCTGCGGCCGGGCCGCCGAGTTTGCGGCGGAGGTCGTTGTGGATGACGCCGTGGGGCTGGCCGGTGCGGTGGTGCCAGGCGGCGACCAGACCGTTCAGCTCCCGACGGAGGAGCCCGATCTGTTCGTGCGTGGCCAGCTCGGTCGGTGTGGGGTCCTCACGGTCGTTCGTGGAGCGCTGCGACTTCTTCTGCGCCGCCAGCGACTTCTGCTGGCGCTTGTGCAGCAACTCCCGCACCTGGTCCGGCTCGAGCAGGCCCGGCAACCCGAGGAAGTCCAGCTCCTCGTCGGACGCGTTGTCGCCGCCGGTGCCGTAGTCGCCGCCGTCGAACACCACCCGGTCGAAGCTCGCGTCCGACCCGAGCGCCTCGAAGTTCCCCTCGAGCTCGTCGCTGGCGCCCTCGGTCTGGTTCGCCTGCTTCAGCAGGTCGTCCTCGAGCGCGAAGATGTCGCCGTCGTCACCTGTGTTCTTCCGGCCCAGGACGTGGTCGCGCTCGACCTCCATCTCGGCCGCGAACCCGAGCAGCCGGGTCACCGACGGCACGAACACCGACGCCGTCTCACCCCGCTTCCGGGCCCGCACGAACCGCCCGACGGCCTGCGCGAAGAACAGCGGCGTCGACGTCGGCGTCGCATAGACACCGACCGCCAGCCGCGGTACGTCGACGCCCTCGGACACCATCCGCACGGCGACCATCCACCGGGAGTCGCCGTCGGAGAACTTCTGGATCTTCTTGCTCGCGGCCTTCTCGTCCGACAGCACGACCGTCGGCGCCTCGCCGGTGAGCTCGCGCAGCGTCTTCGCGTAGGCGCGGGCCGTGTTCTGGTCGCCCGAGATCACCAGCGCACCGGCGTCCGGCATGTGCCGCCGTACCTCGGTCAGCCGCTTGTCCGCGGCCGCCAGCACCGCACCCATCCACTCGCCGGCCGGGTCCAACGCGGTCCGCAGCGCCTGGGCGGTCAGGTCCTTGGTCAGCGGCTCGCCGAGCCGCGCGGCGACCTCGTCACCAGCCTTGGTCCGCCAGCGCATCTCGCCCGAGTACGACATGAAGATCACCGGACGTACGACGTGGTCGCGCAGCGCGTGCCCATACCCGTAGGTGTAGTCCGCCTTGCTCCGGGCGACGCCGTCGTGACCCTCCTCGTACGTCACGAACGGGATCGGGTTGTCGTCGCTGCGGAACGGCGTACCGGTCAGGCAGAGGCGGCGGGTCGCGGGCTCGAACGCCTCGCGGACGCCGTCACCCCAGCTGAGTGCGTCGCCGCCGTGGTGCACCTCGTCCAGGATCACCAGAGTCTTGAACCGCTCGGTCCGGACCCGGAACGCCAGCGGGTTCACCGCGATCCCGGCGTACGTCACCGCGACGCCCTGGTAGTCCTTGTTCGTCTTCCCGCGCCGCCCGGCGAACGCGGGGTCGATCGCGATCCCGGCCTTGTCGGCGGCCTCGGCCCACTGGACCTTGAGGTGCTCGGTCGGCGTGACCACGGTGATCCGCTCGATCTGCCGCCGGTGCAGCAGCTCGGCGGCCACGGTCAGCGCGAACGTCGTCTTACCGGCGCCCGGTGTCGCCACCGCGAGGAAGTCGCGCGGGTTCTTGTCCAGGTAGAGCTGGAGCGCTTCGGCCTGCCAGGCTCGCAGCTTGCTCGCAGTACCCCACGCGGCCCGGTCCGGATAGGCCGGTGGCAGGACCGCAGGGTTGGCCGGCACGTGCGAATCCACAGACACCTACTCCCCGAAGTCGACAGTGTGCCGGGCTGGAAGGTTACCCGAGATCGATGACGAGATCAGATCGGGGATTCCGCGGGTTGTGGAAAAGTTCCGGATCGGCTGGTGACACGTCCTACACTCGGGGGTATGAGTACTCAGCTGACCCCCGGTGCGGAGACGGTTGTCGACGAGCGGACCAACACGTCGCCGGCAGAGCCGGGCGATCACGAGCGGTTCTCGCACTACGTGCCGAAGGACAAGCTGACCGAGGCGATGGTGATGGGCACGCCGGTGGTCGCGCTGTGCGGCAAGGTGTGGGTCCCGAGCCGCGACCCGCAGCGGTTCCCGGTCTGCCCGGAGTGCAAGGAGATCTGGGACTCGCTGAACCCGGACGACGAGGGCGGGGACGAGTAGCCCCGCGGCCTAGTTCTGGGTCGGGTCGTCCGGATACGTCGCCAGGTACGCCATCTGGTCGGTCTGGCGGCGCAGGACCCGGCGCCATAGGGTGTCCGGGTCGTGGCCGAACACGTCCTCCGGCACCGACTCGACGACGTACCAGGCGCCCTCGGCGATCTCGCCCTCGAGCTGACCGCCGGACCAGCCGGCGTACCCGGCGAAGATCCGCATCCGGGTGATCGCGCCCTCCAGCAGCGCCGGCGGTACGTCGAGGTCGACCAGACCGATCCGCCCGAAGCACTCGCGCCAGCCGGGCGGGTCCGTGGACTCGGCGACCTCGGCGACCGCGAGCGCGCTGTCGGTGCCGACCGGGCCGCCCATGAACAGCACGCCGGGCTCGTCGACCGCGGACGACCAGTTCGGCAGCACCTGCCCCACGGACAGGTCGGCGGCGCGGTTCACCACCACCCCGAGCGCGCCGTCGTCGTCGTGATCCAGCAGCAGGATCACCGACCGGCGGAAGGGCGGCTCGTCGAGCAACGGCGTGGCCACCAGCAGCGAACCGGTCAGGGTCGAGGCCGTCATACCCCCATCATGGCGTAAGACGGCTCACCCGGCTCCGCCCGTACCTGGCCAGCCAGGCCCCCAGCGCGACCCCGGCCACGTCGGCGAGCGCGTCGAACGGATCGCCGTCGCGCTGCGGCAGCAGCCAGTGCTGCACCAGTTCGCTGACGACCGCGTTCGCGACCAGCGCCCCGAGCAACCAGCGGGCCGGCAGCCCGACCTTCGTCCCGGTGAACGCGACCGCCGCGAACAGGAAGCAGTGCGCGACCTTGTCGATCTGCGGGATCCCCAGGTGCGGACCCGCCTCGCGCGGCGCGTAGACGCCGTACAGCTGCAACGCCACCGCCGCGACGAAGGCGATCCGCCAGGCCCAGACCCGCATCCGCGAGCCGGTGTCCGCCGAAACCGTGTCAGTCACAGCGTCACTCACAGGGTCACTCACAGGGTCACTCACAGGGCCGGTCACAGGGCCGCTCACAGCGCCGGGGTGTCGTCCGGGAAGCTCTCGTGCACAGGGGCCTTGCCGCCGGCCGCGTCGCGGACGGCGTGCGCGACGCGCGTGTGCACCTCCGGATGGAAGACGCTCGGCACGATGTAGTCCGCGTTCAGCTCGTCGTCGGTGACGACACCGGCCAGGGCCTTCGCCGCGGCCAGCTCCATGTCGATCGACACCTTCGACGACTGCGCGTCGAGCAGGCCGCGGAAGACACCGGGGAAGACCAGCACGTTGTTGATCTGGTTCGGGTAGTCGCTGCGGCCGGTGGCGACCACGGCGGCGTGCTCGCCGGCCTCGGCCGGGTCGACCTCGGGCACCGGGTTGGCCAGCGCGAACACGATCGAGTCGGGGTTCATCGTGGCGATGTCGGCGCCGGTCAGGATGTTCGGCGCGGAGACACCGATGAACACGTCGGCACCGGCCAGCGCACCCTTCAGATCGCCGCTGTACTTGGCGGCGTTGGTGTTCTCCGCGATCCAGCGCAGCTCCGGCGACAGACCGTCGCGGTCCGGGTGGATGACGCCGCCGATATCGGCGACGCAGGTGTCCTTCACGCCCGCCGCGATCAGCAGCTTGAGGATCGCCGTTCCGGCTGCCCCCGCGCCGGACAGCACCACCCGCACGTCGCTGATGTTCTTGCCGACCACGCGCAGCGAGTTGTAGAGCGCCGCCAGGACCACGACCGCCGTACCGTGCTGGTCGTCGTGGAAGACCGGGATGTCGAGTTCCTCGCGCAGCCGGGCCTCGATCTCGAAGCAGCGCGGCGCGGAGATGTCCTCCAGGTTGATCCCGGCGAAGCCCGGCGCGATCGCCTTCACGACCGAGACGATCTCGTCCGGGTCCTGGGTGTCCAGGCACAACGGCCAGGCGTCGATCCCGGCGAACCGCTTGAACAGCGCGGCCTTGCCCTCCATCACCGGCAGCGCGGCCTTCGGGCCGATGTTGCCCAGGCCCAGGACGGCGGAACCGTCGGTGACGACCGCGACGCTGTTGCGCTTGATCGTCAGCCGGCGCGCGTCGTCCGGGTTGGCCGCGATCGCCAGGCAGACCCGCGCGACACCCGGCGTGTAGATCATCGACAGGTCGTCACGGTTGCGGATCGGGTGCTTGGCCTCCATCGAGATCTTGCCGCCGAGGTGCATCAGGAAGGTCCGGTCCGACACCCGGCCGATCTCGACGCCCGGTACGGCGCGCATCGCCTCGACCAGGCGGCCGGCGTGCTCGGTGTCGGCCGCGGCGCAGGTGACGTCGATCCGCAGCCGCTCGTGACCGGACGCGGTCACGTCGAGCGCGGTGACCAGACCGCCGGCCTGCTCGACCGCGGTCGTCAGCTTGCTCACCGTCGAGCCACCCGCGGGCACCTCGAGGCGAACGGTGATGGAGTACGAAACACTCGGCAATGCAGTCACGCGGGTGATCCTCTCATGTCACTGGTAATGCCCGGAGGTTCCGTAAGTAAAGTGCACGACAGAGCTCTGGGTAATCCATTACTCGACCGGTTACTGTTCCGTCAGGAAGGGAGCCAGAGTGCCGACTGTCAGCGACGTGGCCGCGCGCGCCGGGGTGTCGACGGCGACCGTGTCGCGGGCGCTGAACGGCAAGCCGACAGTCGATCCGGACCTCGCCGCGCGGGTGCGGCAAGCGGCCGACGAGCTCGGGTACCAGCCGAACGGCCCGGCGCGGAACCTGCGCCGCCAGGAGGCCGCGGTGGTGGCGCTGATCATCTCGGACGTGGAGAACCCGTTCTTCACCGCGATCGCACGCGGGGTCGAGGACGTCGCGCACGAGGTCGGGTACTCGGTGGTGCTCTGCAACTCCGACGAGAGCGTCGAGAAAGAGAACCGCTACCTCGACATCGCCATCCAGGAACGGGTCGCGGGCGTCATCCTGTCCCCGAGCGGCCCGACGTCCACGGTCGCGAGACTGGCGTCGCGCGGTACGGCGTACGTTGCGGTGGACCGGCCGCTGCCCGGCCAGGACAGTGACGTCGTCCTGGTCGACACCCGGCTCGCGGCCCGCGAGGCGACCGCCCATTTGGTTGCCCAAGGCTACGAACGGATCGGCTGCGTCACCGGACCGGCCGGCGTACGGACGGCCGACGACCGCCTCGCCGGGTACCGCGACGCACTCAAGGCTGCGCGCCGCCGTACGCCGAAGCTCGTCCGGCGGACCGAGTACAAGGCCGCCGGCGCGCACCGGGCCGCCCTCGATCTGTTGTCGCAACCCGAGCCGCCGGACGCGCTTCTGATCGCGAACAGCGCGATGGCGGTCGGGGTGCTGCAAGCCCTGCAGGAGCGCGGTGTGCGCGCGGGGCGGGACGTCGGCCTCGTCACATTCGACGACGCACCGTGGGCCGCGCTCGTCGACCCGCCGCTGTCCGTGGTCGCGCAACCGGCGTACGAGATCGGCGCCGTCGCCGCCCGCCTCCTGCTCGCGCGCATCGCCGACCCCACCCGCCCACCAACCGCAACCACCCTCGGCGCCCGCCTCATCAAGCGAGCCAGCTCCCGCCGCCCCTGACCCACCCCAAACCAGTTCGGGGAGGCGAACCGCCCGATCTGGGCGGGCAAACCTCCCCAAACCAGTTCGGGGAGGCCAACCACCCGATTTGGGCGGGCAAACCTCCCCAAACCAGTTCGGGGAGGCCAACCACCCGACTTAGGCTGGCAAACCTCCCCAAACCAGTTCGGGGAGGCCAACCACCCGACTTAGGCTGGCAAACCTCCCCAAAACAGTTCGGGGAGGCCAACCACCCGACTTAGGCGGGCAAACCTCCCCAAAACAGTTTGGGGAGGCCAACCACCCGACTTGGGCGGGCAAACCTCCCCAAAACAGTTCGGGGAGGTTGTCGAGGGGTGGGTCAGCCGGTCGGGTTTTCCTCGGCGTAGATCTTGGCCGCGTTGGACGCGTCGATGAGGCGGGTGGGGAGGATCTGGGACTTCTCGATGGTGCCGCAGTCGACCAGGATCTTCTTGGCGGCGGCGATCGCTTCCTTGCCGTTCGTCGGGTACGTGAAGGTGGCGGACAGGCGGCCCTGTTCGACGGCCTTGATACCGCCGGACGGGATCGGCAGCGCGTCGATGCCGGTGAACTTCATCTCCTTCTCGCGGCCGACCGCCTTCGCGGCCAGGTACGCGCCCTCGGCCATCGGGTCGTTGTGCGAGTACACGACGTCGATCTTCGGGTTCGCCTTCAGCAGCGCGTCCATCTGCGCCTGCCCCTTCTCCCGCAGCCAGTCGCCACTCGCGCTCGCGATCACCTTGACCTTCGGGTTGCCCTTGATGCCCTCGACGAACCCCTGGTGCCGCTCGGCCTGCGGCGTCGCCCCGGCCAGCCCCTTGAGCTCGACCACGTTCCCGCCCTGCGGCAGCAGCTTCTCGGCGATGTACTTCCCGGCCTCGCGCCCGATCTGCACGTTGTCGCCGCCGATGAACCCGGTGTAGGCGTCGCCCTCGACCTTCCGGTCCAGCACGATCACCGGGATGCCCTTGTCGTAGGCCTTCTTGACCACCGCGGTCAGCGGCTTCGCCTCGTTCGGGCTGATGATCAGCAGGTCGATCTGCTGGGTGATGTAGTTCTCCACGTCCGCGACCTGCTTGGCGTTGTCCTGCGCCGCGTCCGCGAACTTCACATCGAACTGCGGCACGTCCTTGGCGGCCGCCCGGATGTCGTCGTCCATCCGCTGCCGGTACGGCTCGGCGACGTTCGCCTGGCTCATCCCGATCGTGTACTTGCCGTCGGTTCCCTTGCAGGACTTGGACGACCCGGGCGACGCGCCGCCCGACGTCCGTTCGTTGGTCGTTCCGCAGCCGGCCAGCACGAGTGCGGCAACAGCGGCGGCGGCCAGGGAGATTCGTACAGAGCGCATGACGAAGCCTTCCTTACGAGGTGGGGCGGAGTCGCTGCAGCGCGGCGGCGGCAACGATCACCAGGCCCTTGATCAGGAGCTGGATGTTGGAGTCGATGTTGTTCAGGGCAAGGATGTTGTTCAGTACGCCGAGCAGCAGCGCACCCGCTACCGTTCCGGCGACCGAACCACGGCCGCCCGCCAGGCTGGTGCCGCCGATCACCACCGCGGCGATCGCGTCCAGCTCGTAACCGATGCCGTCGTTCGGGCTGCCCTGGTTGAGCTGGACGGCGTGCACGATGCCGGCCAGCGAGGCGAGCAGTCCGCAGATCGCGAACACCGCGATCTTGACCCGGACCACGGGTACGCCGGACAACCGCGCGGCCTTCTCGTTGCCGCCGACGGCGTACAGGTGCCGGGAGAACGCGCTGACGCGGAGGAACACCACGGCGGCGATCGCGACCACCGCGAAGATGATCACCGGGATCGGTACCAGGCCGCCGAAGGTGCGTTCACCGAGCAGCGCGAACGAGGTCGGCGCCTCCTTCGGACCGTCGCCGTACGCGATCGCGACACCCTGGCCGCCCGACCAGATCCGGGCCAGGCCGCGTGCTATCTGCAGGCCCGCGAGCGTGACGATGAACGACTGGATCCCGATCATCGCGGTCGCGACCCCTTGCAGGGCACCGAAGACCAGGCCGATCGCCAGCACCAGCACGACCGATGGCAGGAAGCCCCAATCGTTCTCGACCATCAAGACGGCGGATCCGACCGCGGCGAGCCCGAGCACCGCGCCGACCGAGAGATCGATTCCGCCGATCAGGATCACGAACGTCATCCCGACCGCGATGATCCCGATCTCGGACACTGCGCGGACCACGTTCGCCAGGTTGTCCGCGCTGACGAACAGGATCGCGCCGTTCTTGCGCGGCGAGAAGATGATCGCGGCGACGAAGACCGCGATCAGCCCGAACACGCTCTGGAACCGGAACAGCGTGGCGGCCACCCCGCCGGACGACTGGGCCACCGGGGTCGCCGCCCCGACAGTCCCGTCCGGGATCTTGTCCTGTACGTCGGTCACTGCGCTCCTCCGGAACCGTCGAAAGCCTCTTCAAACACTTCGCCCTGTCCCATCGCGGCGGCCAGCAGTTCGCCTTCGCCGGAGTCCGCCGTACTGAACGACGCGACGTCGCGGCCGTCCCGCAGTACGACGACGCGGTCGCAGACCCCGACGAGTTCGGGAAGCTCGGACGAGGCCAGCAGTACGCCGAGGCCCTGCGCCGCGAGGTCACCGAGCAACCGGTAGATCTCGGCCTTCGCGCCGACATCGACGCCGCGCGTTGGCTCGTCGAGGAGCAGCAGCTTGGGCTCGGTGAGCAGCATCCGGCCGAACACGACCTTCTGCTGGTTCCCGCCGGACAACGTGCCGACCTCGTCCTGCAGGCGGCCGAACTTCAGCCGCAGCCGATCGGCCATCCTGGTTGACGCCGCACGCTCCATCCGGCGCGCGATCACCCCGAGCCGGCCGTACGACGGGAGACTCGAGACGACCGTGTTGGCGAGGATCGAGTGGAACAGCACAAGCCCCGACGCGCGCCGGTCCTCCGGAACGAATCCGATGCCGTGGGCCAGCGCCTGACGCGGTCCGCGCGGACGGATCGGCTTGCCCTGCAGGAGAATCCGGCCCGTGCGGGTGCCGGCGGGCGCGACGCCGTACAGGGTCTCGAGGAGCTCGGTGCGGCCCGCTCCGAGCAGGCCGGCCAGGCCGACGATCTCGCCGGAGCGGACGGTCAGCGAGATCCCGCCGGGATCACGGCGGCCCGGGCGTGGGCGGCGGGCCTTGAGGCTCAGGTTCTCGACCCGGAGCAGTTCGTCGCCGGTGTCGGTGTCGGGGGTCGTGAACATGGTCTGCACCGGGCGCCCCACCATCGCCTCGACGACTTCCGCCGTACTGAGTTTGCGCGGGTCGAAGCTGGTGACGATCTTGCCGTTGCGGAGGACGGTCGCGCGGTCGGCGACCTTCGCGATCTCCTCCATCCGGTGCGAGATGTAGACGATGCCGACGCCGCTGCTCCGGAGTTCGCGGATCACGTCGAAGAGCCGCTCGACCTCGGAGCTGGTCAGCGCGGAGGTCGGCTCGTCCATGATCAGCACCCGCGCGTCGAGCGAGATGGCCTTCGCGATCGTGACGAGTTGCTGCTCGCCGACGCGGAGCTCACCGACCGGCCGGCGCGGGTCGAGGCTGACACCGCTGCGGTCGAGGAGCTCGCGGGCCTCGCGTTCCATCCGGCGGCGGTCGACTGTGCGCAGCGTCGTCCGTAGTTCGCGGCCGAGGAAGATGTTGTCCGCGACCGACAGGCCGGGGACCAGGTCGAGTTCCTGGTGGATCATCGCGATCCCCGCGGCCTGCGCGTCGGTCGGGCCGCTGAACCGCACCGGGGTGCCGTTGATCGCGATGCTGCCCGCGTACTCCGTCACGTCGCCGGAGAGGATCTTCATCAGTGTGCTCTTGCCGGCGCCGTTCTCGCCCAGCAGGGCATGCACCTCCCCGGCGCCGAGCACGAAGTCCACCTCGTGACACGCCTGCACCCCGCCGTACCGCTTCCCGATCGCAGCCATCCTGACAAGGTCGGCCATCACATCTCCGATCGGGCGAGTAATCGATTTCCCGGACGCTAGACCGCGCCCCTCCGACCCGTCAACCCCTCACCGGGTCAACGGCAAGAACCGTGACCCAGCTTCGGTGCCGAACGGGTGGGAGGGGCAGCTGTTCGATCTGGATGGAAAGGTGATGGAAAGGTGTCAGCTGCCCGAGACGCTCACCTTCGTGAAGAGCGGGCGGCCGCTCGGGGGCATCACGAAGCCCTGGACGCGGGAACGGACGGCGGAGTTGGAGGCCAGTTCGGCGGGGAAGATCCCGACGGCGTCGTCCCAGATCGTCTGACCGGCCTGCTGGTAGAGCTTGGGACGGGCAGCTTGGTCGACCGACGAGCGGGCCTCGAGCAGGAGCTTGTCGAGCGCCGGGTTGCAGTAGCCGTTGCGCTTGGCGGTGCACACGTACAGGCGGGCCAGTGTGTAGTCGGCGTCACCAGTGCCGGTCACGTTGGTCTGCAGGTTCATGTCCCAGTTCAGCTTGCCGAAGTCCTCGAGCCACTGCGCGCGTTCCTTCTCCAGCGGCTTGACCGTGACGCCGATCTTCGCCCAGTCCGAGATCATCGCCTGCGCCAGCGCCCGGATGTTCGGCCCGCCTTCGAGCGGCCATTGCATCGACGTGGTGAACCCGTTCGGGTAGCCGGCCTCGGTCAGCAACTGCTTCGCCTTCGCCGGGTCATAGGTGTACGGCGAGAGCTTGGACGCACCGATGACACCTTGGGCCAGCGGCGCCTGCGCGACGGATGCGAGATCGCCGAAGAGGTCCTTCACGGTGCCTTCGAGGTTGAGCGCGTGCCACATCGCCTGCCGGACCCGCTTGTCGTTGAACGGTTTCCGGTTGGAGTTGAACCAGTCGAAGTAGTACGTCCAACTCGGCGTCGTCTCGTACTTGATCTGCTCGCTGCCCTTGACCGAGCCGACCTGGTCCGGCGGGATCTGCGTCAGGACGTCGACCTCGCCGTTCTCCAGCCCGGTGATCCGCCCGGCGACCTCCGGGATGTTCACGAACTCGAGCTTGCTCAGCTTCGGCGCGCCGTCCCAGTACGTCGGGTTCGCGGCCAGCTCGAGCTTCTCGTCGGGCTTGAACGAGGAGACCGTGAACGGTCCCGTCCCGATCGGCTTGGCGAAGAACCCGTCGGTGTTGATCTTGTCCGCCGGCCCGATGAACAGCAGCGTCAGCGAGCTCAGCAACGTGCCGAGCGGCTTGCTGGTCTTCACCGTGACGGTCTGGTCGTCGGTGGCCGCGAACGACGTCACCGTCGAATAGAGCGGTACGAGCGGACCGTCGAGCTTCTTGTGCCGTTCGTAGGACGCCACCACGTCCTTCGCGGTGAACGGCGTACCGTCGGAGAACTTCACGCCGGAGCGGAGTTTGAACACCCACGTGTTCGGGTCCGGGTTCTCCCACGAGGTGGCCAGGACCGGGACGATCTTGCCGTCGTCGACGCGGACCAGCGGCTCCATGATCTGCTGGATCGCGGTCTGCACGGCCTCCTCGCCTGCGTACTTGTGGGTGTCCAGCGACACCGGGAACATCGCCGGCGCGTACCGCAGGACCTGTTCACCGCTGCTCGGTTCACTGGCCGGCGAGCACGCGGCCACACCTAGGGTGACGGCGACCAGCGCCGCCACGAATCGCTTCCTCAACACAGGGGTTCTCCTCAGAGCGTGTAGGTGGCGACGACCGGGTAGTGGTCGGAGGGGGCGCGGCCGTCGTGGAAGAAGTCGACGACCTCGCTGGACCGGGCGGCGAGCGGGCCGCGGGCGAAGATCCAGTCGATCGCCTTGGGTGGTGAGGCGAGCGGTGACAGCCGGGTCCGGATCGGACCGGTCGCGACCGTCGGCACGACCGGATGGGTCACCGGTGAGTGCCGGCCGAGGGCGGTGAAGCTGTCCAGGAATCCGGCGTTCCCGAGCTCCCACTGCGGTGGGCCGATGTCGTTGATGTCGACGGTGAACAGGCAGGCGCCGTCGCCGGCCAACCGTTCGAGGGCCTCCCCGATCGCGCGGGCCTGGGCGATCCGGCGGTTGACGTGATCGGTCCGCTCGTCTTCGTGGCCGGGCCAGGTGAGGTGCGCCGTACTGAAGATCAGCTCGGTGTCGTCGGGCGTGCGCAGCCGGACCCAGAACAGGCGCGCGTCGGGCGAGAGGATGCCGACGTCCTCGGCCCCGTGCTCGACGTACATGAACAGGTCACGTCGCCACCACAGGTTGCTCTGGGTCTCCCAGCCCGCGGTCCCGTCGATGCGGTCGTGGTCGGGCAGGACGTCGTCGAGGAGCTTGCGAGTCGCCGGCCGGAGCTCTTGTACGGCGAGCAGGTCCGGCGGCCGCGTCGTGAAGAGGCTCGCGATCGCGTCCCGGCGCTGGTCGAGATAGAACTCGGACCACAGGTTGTAGGTCATCGCGACGAAGGTGAAAGTCATCGGTCCATCCCGGTAGGCACGTTGTACGCCGTGAGTCCGTCGAGCCGGAGCGTGGTGAGCGAGCAGTTCCCCGGCGGATCCAGCACCATCTCGTCCCCCGCCGGCAGCCCGAGCGCCGACGCCGCCGCTACGCGAATCGGCCCGCCGTGCGTCACCACCAGCACTCGCCGTACGCCGGACCTCGTGATGGCCTGCGCCGCCTCCCACACGCGTGCTCGCAACTGTCGGAAGGTCTCGCCGCCGCCGCGAGCAACGTCCTCACCACGCGCGAAGGCCTCGACGACGTCCGGCTCCTCGGCAGCGATGTCCGCGATCATCCGCCCGCCCCACGTCCCGACGTCGATCTCTCGCCACCGCCTGTCGACGCGGATCTCGAGGTGATCCTGGCTGTCCAGGTAGGGCTGCAACGTCTCCGTCACCCGTTGCAGGTCGCTCGCGACAATCGCGTCGAACTCGAACGACTGCAGGTACTCCGCAGCCTGCTTCGCCTGCTGCCGGCCGAGTGCACTCAGCCCCGTACCTTGCTGACCTTGGTAGCGGTGCTCGGCGTTCCACACCGACTCGCCGTGGCGGAGGAGAACCAGTTCGGTCACGAGACAGCTCCTTCCAGTTCGGCGGCGAAGTGGCACGCAGCGGGGTGCAGGTCGAGGCGGGTGGTCAGCTCGGGAACGTCGTGCGCGCAGCGGTCCGTGGCCTTCCAGCAGCGGGTCCGGAAACCGCACCCGGACGGCGGATCCGCAGGCGACGGCACATCGCCGCCGATGATGATCTGCTCGCGGGCCGGCTTGTCCCACGGCTTCGGATCCGGCACCGCGGACAACAGCGCCTGGGTGTACGGGTGCAACGGCCGGGTGAACAGCTCGTCCTGGGATGCGGTCTCGACGATCCGCCCGAGGTACATCACCGCGACGCGGTCGGAGATGTGCCGTACGACGGACAGGTCGTGGGCGATGAACAGGTACGCGAGCCCGAGGTCGCGGCGCAGATCGTCGAGCAGGTTGAGGACCTGTGCCTGCACCGACACGTCCAGTGCGGAGACCGCTTCGTCGCAGATCACCAGCTTCGGGCGGAGCGCGAGCGCGCGGGCGATGCCGATGCGCTGCCGTTGCCCGCCGGAGAACTGGTGCGGGTACCGCTCCGCGTGGTCGGGGTTGAGACCGACCCGCTCGAGCAGGTCGCGGACCTCGGCGCGGTGCCGGTTCCGGGGTACGACATCGGGGTGGATCTGCCAGGCCTCGGCGACGATCTGCTCGACGGTCGCGCGGGGGTTGAGCGACGCGTACGGGTCCTGGAAGATCATCTGCAGCTGCCGACGGACCCGGCGCATGGATGCCTTGGGCAACGAGGTCAGCTCGTCACCGTCGAAGACGATGCTCCCCGACCGCGCCTTCTCCAGTCCGATGACGGTCCGCGCGACGGTCGACTTCCCCGATCCCGACTCCCCTACCAGCCCCAGCGTCCCACCGGCCGGGATGTCGAAGGAGACGCCTGCGACGGCTTGGATCTGCCCGACGGTACGCCGGAGCACAGCCGACCGCATCGGGAACGAGGTCCGCAGATCGCGCACCGACAGCAAGGGAGACTCAGCGGACATCGGTCAGCACTCCTTCCGGGTGGTGGCAGGCGGCTTGGTGGGTGCTAGGGCGGTCGGGCAACTGACGGAGAACGGGCTCGACCTCGGCGCACTGTTCGTCGGCGTACTGGCAGCGCGGGCGGAACGAGCAGCCAGAAGGCAGGGCCAGCAGGTCGGGTGGTGAGCCCTGGATGGGGACGAGGCGGTCGCGCGGGCCATCGAGCTCGGGGATCGATGCCATCAGGCCGGAGGTGTACGGGTGGCCGCTGTGTTCGTAGACCTCGCGCAGCGGGCCGGTCTCGACGACGCGTCCGGCGTACATCAGGATCACGCGGTCGGCCACGCCGGCGACGACGCCGAGGTCGTGGGTGATCAGGACGAGCGACATGCCCTCCTCGGCCTGCAGCCGGGCAAGGAGGTCCATGATCTGCGCCTGGACCGTGACGTCCAGCGCGGTCGTCGGCTCGTCCGCGATCAGCAGCCGCGGTGACAACGCGAGCGCCATGGCGATCATCACCCGCTGCCGCATCCCGCCGGAGAACTGGTGCGGATAGTCGTCCAGCCGCTTGGAGGCGGCCGGGATCCCGACCCGCTTCATCAGGTCCAGCGCGGCGGCCCGTGCCTCCCGGCGAGAGGCGCCACGATGCCGGCGGAACATCTCGCCGATCTGCGCACCGACCCGGAACACCGGGTTCAGCGAGCTCAACGGGTCCTGGAAGACCATCGCGATCTCCCGCCCGCGCAGGCCTTTCGCGACACCCGGTGCGAGCAGGTCGCGGTCGTCGTACGTGATCGATCCGCCGCACACCCGGCCGGCCGGTTTCGGCACGATCCCCATCACGGCCTGTGCGGTGACGCTCTTGCCGCTGCCCGATTCCCCGAGCAGGGCGACGGTTTCACCGGCGCCGACCTCGAACGACGCCCCGTCGACGGCCGTCACCACGCCACCAGAGGTGGCGAACTCGACCCGCAGGTCGCGCACACTCAACATCGACCGGGGTGGTGGGGTGGGAGATGCAACTTGCGCAGCCATCACAGACTCCTCAAGCGTGGGTCGTAGCGGTCGCGGAGGGCGTCGCCG
The DNA here is from genome assembly GCF_004362255.1 of Kribbella sp. VKM Ac-2571. Lineage (NCBI taxonomy): Bacteria > Bacillati > Actinomycetota > Actinomycetes > Propionibacteriales > Kribbellaceae > Kribbella > Kribbella sp. VKM Ac-2571. Next base: position 17,177 of record NZ_SNWS01000028.1, on the reverse strand, counting down.
AGTACGCCGAGCGAGATCACCAGGAACGCCAGCGCGATGCCCGGGATCGTCGAGATCCACCACGCGTCGGCGAGGTAGTTGCGCCCGTTCGCGATCGTCACACCCCAACTGGGTGTCGAAGCCGGCGTACCGAGACCGAGGAAGCTCAGCGACGCCTCGGCCAGGATCACATGACCGATCTCGACCGTCGCCACGACCAGCACCGGCGCGACACAGGCCGGCAGCACGCACCGGGTGATCAGCCGCCAGGTCCCGGCGCCCAGGGTCCGCGAAGCGTCGACGAACTCCCGCCGCCGCGTCGCCAGCGCCTGCCCGCGAGCGACCCGCGCGAACGTCACCCAGTTCGCCACCGCGAGCACGATCACCACGTTCACCACCGACGGGCCGAGTAGCGCGGCGATGAAGATCGCCAGCAGAATCGACGGGAACGCCAACTGGATGTCCGCGAGGCGCATCAGTACGCCGTCCAGCCAGCCGCCGAAATACCCGGCGGCAAGACCGATGGTCACTCCAATGGTCCCGGCCAGCACCAGCGTCGCGAGACCGACCGCGATCGAGATCCTTGCCCCTTGCAACATCTGCGCGAACAGGTCCTGCCCGACCTGGTCGGTGCCGAAGATCGCGAACGACCCGTCGGACAACCGGGTGAACGGCGGCTTCAGCCGGTCCGCGGTCCGGGTGTCGACCGGGTTGTACCGGAACAGCCACGGCCCGATCGCCGCGGCCACGACGTACACCGCGATCACCGCGAGCCCGAACCGGATCCGAGCCGAGCCGGCCCGGGTACGACGGCGCGCGGCCACCGGGGCCGCCAAAGAAATCCCTGCATCGCCGGCTTCGCTCGGGGTGGGGAAGGAAGTCATCGTTCAGTCACCAGCCAGACGGACCCGCGGGTCCAGGAAGCCGTACAAGAGGTCCACGAGCAGATTGATCAGCACGAAGATCGTCGCCACCAGCAAGATCGAGGCCTGGACGACGCCGTAGTCGCGGCGCCCGATCGAGTCGATCAGCAACCGCCCGACACCCGGCCAGGCGAACACCGTCTCGACGATCACCGTGCCGCCCAGCAGCGCCCCGAACTGCAGGCCGACGACCGTCACGATCGGGATCAGCGCGTTCCGCATCGCGTGCACGAGGACGACGGTCCCCTCGCCGAGACCCTTCGCGCGCGCGGTCTGCACGTAGCCCTCGTGCACGACCTCGAGCAGTCCGCTGCGTGTCAGCCGCACCAGGATCGCCAGGAACGGCAACGCGAGCGTGATCGTCGGCAGCACCAAATGCGCCCAGGACCCTGAGCCCGCACTCGGCAGCACCTTCAGCCCGCGGGCGAACACCAGGATCAGCACGATCCCCAGCCAGAACGAGGGTGTCGACTGGCCCATCAGCGAGAACACCGAGATCGCCCGGTCCACCCAGCTGTGCGCCCGCAATGCCGCGACCACACCGAGCGGCAGACCGATCAGCAACGACAGCAGCAGCGCGGTCGTCGCCAGCTGGATCGTGGCCGGAACCCGTTGCAGTACAAGGCTCATCGAGTCCGCGTTCAGCCGGAAGGACTCGCCGAAGTCCAGATGCACGACGTTCGCCAGGTACGTCGCGTACTGCTGGATCAGCGACTGGTCGAGCCCGAGTTGCGCCCGCAACGCCGCCACCTGTGCCTGGTCCGCATCGGGCCCGAGCATGATGTACGCCGGGTCGCCGGGTACGAGCCGCAGTACGACGAAGATGATCGTGACCGCGCCCCACAACACGAAGAGCGAGAAGAACAACCGCCGGACGACGTACGCCCCCATCAGACGCCGCTCCGCAGTACGGAGACCACGCGCCGGACCTCGTCGACAGACCCGGGCTGGACGAGTTCGGCGCCGAGCGCGCCGGCGCATGAGCCGTCGGGTCCCCGCACCGGCACGGCGACCATCCGCGGGAGCGAGGCGACCGGCCGGGAGTTGTGCGCGAAGCCCGACACCCGGATGCGCTGCAGCGTGTCGAGGAGATCGGGCGTGCCCGTCACCTGGTCGGCGGGAAGCGCCGACAAGTAGGCCCGGCCGAGAGCGCTGCGATGCAGCGAAACGGCGTGGCCCGGCTGAACGCGGAGCCCGCCGGACGACGCCGAGGTGCTGCTCGCCCCGCCCTGCGGCCGAGCGCCACGCACTCCGCCGTGCGTGCCGGCGCCCGCGACTGCTGCTACCTGCAGCACCGTTCCGCCGGTCTTCGGTAGCGGCTTCGCCAGCACGACCAGCCGACCGAGGCGGTCGCCGAGGTCGGTCAGCGTGTGTTCGGGACCCACACGGCGCTGCGTCGTCAGGCGGAGCGCGGCGAGGCCGTCGCGGGCCGTGTAGCGGTGGTCGTCGACGCGGTCGGCCAGGCCGTGGGCGCAGAACGTGGCGAGGATGCGGTGCACGGTGCTCTTGTGCAGACCGACGGTGACGGCCAGCTCGGTCACGCCGTACGCGCGGTCCTCGCGGTTGAGCTCAGCCAGGACGGTGAGGGCACGGCTCAGCGACTGCATTGGTGCCTCCCGGCGGAATCAAAGGGAAGCTGCCGTGAACGTTAACGGTAGCGTTAATGCACCGTAGAAGTGTGTGATTTACGTGTCAATAGACCGCCGTTGCTGAGGATGAAACGGCCCGTTGACGGTCAATTCCCGTGAACGTTAACTTCACAGAACATCCACCTAACCCGCCCTGGGAGGCACTGCGTGACGACATCCGACGTGCGCGCCGCGCTACTGTCCGCCGATCCCCGGCTGTCCAAGTTCTCGCCGTTGCCGCGGATCCTGGCCTTCGACGAGTTCGACAGCGGGACGCACGGCTGGACCGAGCTGCTCGGCAACTACAACGGCCGCGGCGACCTCAGCACGGTCGACGACCACATGCGCGACTTCCGGCCGCCGCAGCTGTCGGCCTGCAACTTCTTCGACATCGGTACGCACGGAGCGCTCAGCGGCACGTACGCGCTGAAGCTCGCGACCCGCCCGTACAAGGGTCACACCGCGGTCGCGATCCGCCGGCTCACGATGAGCGGCCGCGGCCTCGTCCAGCTCGAGACGTACTTCGCCTTCAAGTCCGAGGCAACCCTCGGGGGCGGCGCCGAGCTGGACAACTTCGGCGACGTCCAGTGGGACGGCAACACGCACCCGTCCGAGGCGCAGTTCGGTGCGTTCACGGTCGCCACCGACCTGTGCGGTGACGGCGGTCTGCGCTACCACACGGTCGCGCGCTACCAGAACACCGACCTGGACAACCACTTCACCCGGCAGTGGATGGCGCCGACCGTCCCCGAGCCGACGCCGCGCGAGCACTTCGAGGGCAAGGTGAAGCTGGAGTACGCCGCCGACTTCACCGCGCCGAACCCGGAGGACTGGCAGGCGTTCGGCGAGCCGCAGGAGCTCTGCTACAACGAGGTCCCGACCAAGGTGAACTGGCACTACCTGCGCTGGCTGATCGACACCGACAAGCGGCGCAACGTGGAGCTGCAGGTCAACGACCGGGTGATGGACATGCGCGACGTACCGGTTCCGCCGTACGAGGAACGCTACGAGACGCTCGAGAACCTGCTGAACTTCTACTTCTCGGTCCGCACGCACAGCTCGGTGCGCAACTTCCTCTTCCTCGACTCCGTCCTCATCTCGGTTGATTGGTAGGCCCATGCGACAGTCCATGACGGCGGTGCTGGAACGCGACACGACGTTCGACACCCGCTTCGCGACCGAGCCCTACGAGGTCGCCTGGGCCGGTGAGGCGCGCTGGTTCGTGCAGCACGTCGGCGGCGACGGTACGGCGACGTACGTCACCCAGGTCTCCCCCGACGGGCTCACCTGGTGCGACCTGGACGACCTGGAACATGTGGTCGAGCCCGGCGCACTGGTGAGCTGGCCGGCCACCGGCTTCGGCCACTGGCTGCGGCTTCGCGCTAAGGTCGAAGGCTCGGTGCAGGTACGGATCCACCTGGCCGTGAAGGCGTAAGAGAGGTTCGGATGACGGAGGGCCCACGGCCGCGGCCGACGTTGCGAGACATCGCGACGGCACTCGGCCTGTCGGTGAACACCGTGTCGCGCGCGCTCGGCGACAAGGACAGCGTCAGCGCGAGCACGCGGGCCGCTGTCCAGGCCGAGGCCGCGCGGATCGGGTACGTCCCGAACACGCTGGCGCGGTCACTGGTATTGGGCTCCGCGATGACACTGGGCCTCGTCATCACCAACCCCTCGAACCCGTTCTACGCGCAGCTGATCAGCAGCATCGAGCTCCGGGTCCGCGCCCAGGGGTATTCGTTGCTGTTGCTCGTCACAGACGAGAGCGTGGAGAACGAGCAGCGCGCCACCGAGGCGTTGCTGCGCTCCGCGGTCGACGGCGCCGTGGTCGTACCGGTGCAGGCCGAGTGGGACCACTGGCGCCGCGTCCGGGACAGCGGGATCCCGCTGGTATTCGTCAACCGTGACGTGCCCGAGCTCGACTGCGACATGGTCGGGGTCGACTACGAACGCGGGTCGTACGAGGCCACCAGCCACCTGATCGCGGGCGGTGCACGCCGACTGCTCCTGCTGGAAGAAGACCTGCCGATCACCACCACGGCGGACCGGATCACCGGCTTCCGCCGCGCCATGGCCGACGGCGGGCTCGATGTCTCCGACGACCTGATCCGCACGGTCCCGACGCGACGGTACGACTCGTTGGCGCTGCCCTGGCAGCCGGAGGAGGCGTACCGGTTCGCGCAGTCGCTCGCCCTGCCGGACGCGATCGTCACCGGCAACGACTATTTCGCGCTCGGTCTGCTCCGGATCCTCGCCGAACGCGGCCTGCAGGTCCCGCGCGACGTGGCGATCACCGGGTACGGCGACCACCCCTACGCGGCGTACCTGCAGACGCCTCTCACCAGTGTCCGGCTACCGGCCGCCGAGGTCGGTACGACGGCGGTAGATCTGCTCCTGCAACGGCTGAAGCGGGATGCGAACGAGCGCCCGCGCAAGACGCTGATCCGTCCCGAGCTGGTGGTTCGCGCGTCTACTCGGACTCCAGCCAGGCTCTGACCGACTCGTTGTGTTCGCCGAGCCGCGGCGGTGGGAGGTTGGTCTCGCGCGCGCCGGCGTACTGGTTGTCGTCGAAGCGCAACGGCGGGCCGGGGAGCTGGATGGTGCCGAGGGTCGGGTGCTCGACGTCGATCAGCAGGCCTTGTGAGCGGGTCTGCTCCCAGTCGTACACCTGCTGGAAGTCGCGGACCTTGCCGGCCGGGATCCCCTTGTCCGCAAGGCGTTGCAGCCACACGTCGGCGCGATCGACGGCAAACGCGCTCTCGATCGCGGCCGTCAGTTCGTCGCGGTGTGCGACCCGCTGGGAATTCGTGGCGAAGCGCTCGTCGGCCGGGTCGAGTCCCACGATCGGCGCGAACGACCGCCAGAGGCCTTCGCTGCCGACCGCGACCTGCACGATGTCGTCCTGGGTCCGATAGAGCCCGTACGGCGCGATCTGCGCGTGATGATTGCCGACGCGTTCGGGCAACTCGTGGGCGACCGTCCACTTCGTGCCGTGGAACGCGTGCACGCCGACGACCGAGGCGAGCAGGCTGGTCCGGACGACCCGGCCCTTGCCGGTGATCGATCGCTCGTGGAGCGCGGCCAGGGCGCCGTACGCGCCGTACATCCCGGCCAGCAGGTCGGCGATCGGGGCACCGACCTTCGTCGGCTCGCTCTCGCCGGTGATGCTCATGAGGCCGCCTTCACCCTGGGCGATCTGGTCGTACCCGGCGCGGCCGCCCTCCGGGCCGTCGTGCCCGAACCCGGTGATCGACAGGATCACCAGGCCGGGGTTGAGCTCGTGCAGCCGGTCAACTCCGAACCCGAGCCGGTCCAGCACCCCTGGCCGGAAGTTCTCGATCAGGACGTCGGCCTTGCGGACCAGCTTGGTCAGGAACTCCTTGCCCTCGTCCGACTTCAGGTCGGCGGTCACCGACTCCTTGTTGCGGTTCGCCGAGAGGTAGTACGTCGACTCGCCGTCCACGAACGGCGGACCCCAGCCGCGGCTGTCGTCGCCGCCGTTCGGCGTCTCGACCTTGATCACCCGCGCCCCGAGATCCCCCAGCATCATCGCCGCATGCGGCCCGGCCAGCGCACGGGTCAGATCCACGACCACGACATCGGAGAGAAGGTTCTGCACGAGGTCGAGCGTAGGCGAGTACGCCGCTGAGGGCCGTGACGCGACTCTCAGGCGGTCACTTTGCGGGCCAGGGACGCGAGCCGATGGGTGACGTCCCTGGGCCGCTCCTGCATGAGCATGTGACCGGCGCCCGGGTAGATCCACAGGCGTGCGCTCGGGAGCTCTGCGGCAATGCGGTTTGCATGCCGTGGCGGGAGGAGGCGGTCGCGGGTGCCGTGCATGATCTCCACAGGCAGTTGGTCGAGCACCTTCAGCGCGTGACCGCGATCGTGCTCCAGCATCGTCTCGAAGAATCCGCCGTACGACGCCCCGGGCACCACGGCCAGGTCCGCCATGAACAGCTCGACCTCGGCCGGGTCCGGTTTCCTGCCGAAGACGACCCGCTGCAGAGCCGGCCGTTGCAGGCCGGCGGCGAGCACCGCCGCCCGGCGCGCGGCACCCGCGACCCGACTACGAGCAGCCAACTCCGCCGCGCGGGCCTCCGCCTCCGCCGCGCGCGCCTGTGCTCGGCGCGCGTCGCGGCGATCGATTCTTTTACCGACCGCGTTCAGCACCCGTGGTGCGATCCGGGTGGCTGCGGGATCGAACCTCGTGGGGAGGCCGAGGGCGCCTTCGGTCAGATGGCCCGAGGTGGTGCTGACGAGGGCCGCCGCGCGGATCCGGGCGCCGAAGAGTTCCGGGTGCCGGTCGGCGGCCGCCATCAGGGTCATGCCACCCATCGAGTGCCCGGCGTACACGACCGGTCCGTCGCCGACGACCTCGTCGAGGACCGTGATCAGGTCGTCGGCCAGCTGATCGAGCCGCGTCGTACCGGCAGGCGCGGGGTCCGAACGACCGTGCCCGCGGTGGTCGTACGTGACGACGCGCACGGCGTCCGGCCCGAGGATCTGCGGCAACCCTTCCACCTGGTTGTGCCAGGAGCGCGTCGAGCACGTCCATCCGTGCACGAGCAGCACTGTCACCGGCGCGTCGGCCGGCCCGGTCATCTCGACGTTCAGCCGTACTCCGTCCGCGGCCGTCACCCCGGACCGCTCCAACTGGATCGTCACGCAATCTCCCGTTCCCGTTCGCCGGCGGCGAGATGAGCCGCCCGCATCCGTCCGCCGCGGGCGCCGCGCCCGACCAGCCAAGCGATCCCGATCATCTCGAGCAGCCCGACGACCGCGAGCAGCGCGTAGCCGGCGTTCCACATCCATCGTGGCACGTCGGTCCGTTCCTCGCGGCGCAGCGTCTGCTGTTCGTTCACGAACTCGACCCTCTGCCCGTTCGACACCTGGATCGCGGGCTTCGCGATCGCCACGTCCTCCGGCGCGTAGACCCAGCTCGCCACCATGTCCCGCGGGCCTTGGTGCAGCCGGATCATCGACTTCCACTTCCCGTACATCGGCAGCGGGTCCGCCGAACGATACGTGCCGTCGGCAACCTTCTGCATCGGGTGATACACCAGCCCGCCGCCCTGCCAGGCGAGCGCCTCGAACCACCGCGCCCGGTCGACATGGGCGGCCGCGTCATCCGGAGACATCGTGATCGTGACGTACGCCGTCGGCTCGGCCCCCGTGGCCACCCGCTCCAACGACACGACCCCCGACACACCCGGATCCGCCGTCCGCGGCACGCAGAAGAACACCGTCGCCACGACCGCAACCAGTCCGGCCGCACCCAGTTGATGGGTACGCCGGACCGCGATCGGGCGGATGTGCTTGATCCCGATCGCGCGCTCCTCGCCGGCCACCTCGGCGTACCGGGTCGCGAGCCAGGCTCCGACCAGGCCGGCGCCGGCTCCGACGATCACGCCGTACCCGATCGCCGACGGCAGCATCGACGACGGCCACGCGATCGGCATCCAGACCTGGCTCCAGGCGTACTCCGCGACCACGCCGACGGTCCCGATCAGGACGCCGGAGACGAGCCCGAGCCGGAAGCGGTTCTTGTTGCCGAGGGCAAACGCCACGACCTCGACCAGCAGCGCCTCGACGATCAGCAACGGGAAATGCCCGACGATCTCACCGAGCGGCTCGGCGACCGCCCACGCGATCCCGCCGCGGATCACCAGGTACACGGCCAATGCGGCGAACGTCGTCCCCGGACCGCGGCGCGCCCGCAGGATCGTGAACGCCATCGCCGAGCCGAACACGATCAGCAGCGGCTGCAGGATCAGCGGGAACTGCGGTACGCCGTAGTTGAACTCGGTGCTGAACAGGTCCCACGCGATCAGCAGCGCGCCGACCGACACGAACTCCTGGAACAGCCGCCGCTTGTTCACACCCATCAGTTGCTCGACCTCGGCGATCGCCAGCAGCCGCGCGAAGATCGAGAAGACCACGCCGCCGATCATCAGCAGGTGCGTCGGCCCCCAGAGCGTGACGTCCTCACCGAACAGCCGGTGCCAGACATCGTCGAGCGGGAAGCCGACCAACGCGAACGTGCCGCAGACCGTGATCAACGCCGCGCTGCATGGAATGCGCCAGCCCTTGGTCAGCTTGATCGTCCTGGCCGGCAGTGGCTTCCGTGCGAGCGCGATCGGCAGTACGCCGGAGACGATCACACCGAGGATCCCGAAGAAGATCGGGTAGTGCGCCGGCGTCCCGAACGGTCCGGTGTCGCGGCCCTTGTCGATGTGCACCGCGATGTCCCACCAGACCCCGAACGCGCAGGCGAGCAGCGATACGGCGTGCAGGTACGGCGTCAGCGCGGCCCATCGGGGGACTCCGTCCAGTCTCCCGATGGTGTCCGCGAACCTACCTACCAGCGTGACGTGGCCGGTGCGTTCGCGCCACAACAGCCCGGCGAGTGCGACGTACAGCAGCCCGACCACGCCGGTGACGATGGCGATCTGGTCGAACGTCGCCGTACCGGTGGTCGCCAGCGGGATGACCATGGGACTCCTTCGGGACACTGCGTCGTTTCCAACACAAGGCATGCGCCATGGGTGATGTTACATCAGCTATGTAACGTGAAGTCTGGAAGACTGTCAAGGGTGGATGCACAGGACGAGGAGCTCACCGTCGACCAGCTCGCCGCCAAGGTGGGCATGACGGTGCGGAACGTACGCGCGTACGCCGGGCGCGGCCTGATCCCGCCGCCGCGGCTGGTCGGCCGGACCGGGTACTACGGCCAGGACCACGTGGCCCGGCTGACGCTGGTCCGCGAGCTGCTCGCCAAGGGGTACACGCTGGCCGCCGTCGAGCGGATGCTGGGCGAACTGCCCGACGGCGCGATGGCGCTCGGTGTCTTCGAAACCCTCGTGAATCCGTGGACCCCGGCCGAACCGGAGGTGCTCGACGAGTTCCAGCTGGCCGAACGGGCCGGCGTACCGCACGATCCCGCGGTGATCGAGCGGCTGGTCGAGCTCGGGATCGCCGAGCGGCTGGACGACGGGCGGCTCCGGATAACGAACTCGGACCTGCTGCGGACCGGCCTCGAGGTGATCAAGCTCGGCGTACCGATGCAGGCGATCTTCGAGATGCTGCCGAAGCTCTTCGCGCAGGCCGACGCGGTCGCCAAGACGTACGTCGAACTGTTCCGCTCGACCGTCTGGCGCGACTTCACCAACGCCGGCATGCCGACGGAGGGATGGCCCGAGATCCAGCGCACCCTCGAGGGCATCATCCCGCTGGCCGGGCAGGCGCTGGTCGCGGCGTTCCGCGAGGCGATGTCCCGCGAGATCGAGATCGTCGCCTACGAAGAGCTCGGACTCGACCCGAAAGCCTTGCCGTCAACCGGCTGAGTCAGGAAGCACTGATGCCAGGTCGGTGTGGACGAAGTCCTTGCCCTTGAACAACAGAGGTTCCCCGGTGTCCTTCGCCAGCGCATAGGCGAAGCAGTCACCGAAGTTGAGGCCGGCAGGATGACCGCTGCCCTTGCCGAAGTCGCGGTACGCCTCACGGGCGGTCCGCGCCTGCCGCTCGGTCACGGGCTCGATCTGAAGGTCGGCAGCTGAGCACAACTCGTCGAAACGCCGGCTGACAACCGGATCCCGCGCGCTGTCCATGACGACGGCAGCTTCCAGGAAGTTCGCGGCGGACATCCGGCGCACGGTCGCACCCTCGATCGCCTCGGCGAAGTCCGCCGCATCCGGTTCGGCCCGCAGGATCGCGATCAGCGCCGAGGTGTCGATGATCATCGGGGCAATCCGTTCTCGTCGTACAGAAGGTCTCCATGGTCAGCGGTTCGCAGGTCTTCCGGCAGACGATGAGCGGTGTCCGCACCGATCGCCAGCAATCGATGCGCAAGTCCCGCACCGCGAAGGCGCCGCACTCGAGCCAAGCGCTCCCGGACCGCGACATCCACCGCCGCCGTCTGAGACTCGCCGGTCAGTCGCGCCAACTCACGCACCAATCCGTGTGTCTCCTCGTTCTTGATGTTCAGACTCACCGATCTACCCTTCTACCCAGACAGCTACACCATTCTACCATCGAGCCGAAGACCGTGGTGTCGTCGGAGATCTGGAAGGCGCATAGTTCGGGGCGGCGTGCGCAGTCGATGTCGTGCAGGGCGGCGGCGGTGTAGGACGTGAGGACCTTGGCGGACGCCGGTCGACAGGTCGAGAGTCGCGACCTCGCCGTACGTGTCCGGGGACGCGTACGTGATCGCGGCGCGGGTGGTCGCACCCCACAGCGTGGTAATCCAGATCCGTTCCTCGTCGGTCAATGCACGACCGGGTCGAGTTCGTGGCTGGGTCTCCGACCGGGCTGCGAGGCGGCCCATGATCAGCGCCTCGCCGTCGGGCATCCAGCTCAGTGCGCGAAGCATGCCCTCGGTCCCGACGCGTCGCCGGGCGTCAGCACGAAAGGTGCCGTGGACAACGAGCTTGTCGGTGCGGGCGTCCTGGAGGCCTGTGCACGCCAACTGGGTTCCGTCCGGGGACCAGACCGGCGAGTGAGCGGACCAGTCGCCGTCGGTGAGGTGCGTTGTCTCACCGGTCGCGACCTCGATCACGAACAGATGCGGCCGGCGATAGCGTTCCCCCGTCGGCGTCGATCGTCCAGATCGCGCGGTGGTACGCGTCGGCATCCTCGTCGACGGTCGTCAACACATAGGCGATCCGGCGGCCGTCCGCCGACATCACCGCCCCGGAGCGCACCGGCACCTGGCACGCCCCGACGGGCTCACCTTGCTTGGGGCTAATCGGCACCTAGCGCCACCCGCCCAATCGGCGCATAGTTACCAGCAGTGTTCGCCGAGGGGGGAAGATGATGCCACAGGAAGAGTACGACGGAGCGCCCGAAGGCGGTGTGCCACTCGCGGCAGCCGTGGAGGCGTTACGCATCGAGTTAACCCAGGCCTTCGCGGCAGGCAAGGGCAAATCGCTGCGCTTCGTCCCTGCCCCGGTGGAGCTGACTCTGCAGGTCGCGATGACCACCGCCGGATCGGTCAAGGCGGGGGTGCGGTGGTGGCTGATCAGCGCGGGTGGCGAGGCGTCACGACAGTCGGTTGCCACGCAGACCGTCAAGCTGACGCTCGACCCCAGACTCTTCGACGCAGACGACAACCCCGTCGATCTCCTCGTCGAGGCCGACGAGTCGTTGCCGGACTCACGCACGGACGACATCCCGCTGGGCGCGCACAACTGAACTGCGTCCCATGCTGTCAACGGATCGGGCGGTGTTGATTCGGTACACCAGGGACGGTCTGCGTCGGCGCGGCTCGGGTTTGCGTATTGCCGCCGACCTCGTGCTGACCGCCGATCACTGCGCTGACGGCACCGACCATCAGCTCGTCTTCGGAGGCACACAGCACGCTGCCGAGGTGGTGGTCAGAAGCCGAACCGAGACTGTGGATGTGGCAATTCTTCGTGGCATCGGGCTTCCCCAAGTCGAACCGATGCAGGTTGCGTTGGTCAACGGCTCGGTGGCGGCACGGATGGACACATGCCAAGCGCTCGGGTTCCCCGTGTGGAAGGACCGCCAGGACGACCAACCGCCCGCGCGGCGGCGACCGACGCTGGCCCAATGTGACGGCTATGTGCCAACAGCGGAAGGGCATGATCCGGGCCGGCCCGTCGGAGCGGCTCCGCTGCTGACCTTCAAGATGACGGGTCCTGCGGTCCAGCAGATCATCACCACGACGGGCGAACTCGACAGATCCGCCAGTCAATGGGCCGGCATGTCGGGAGCGGCTGTCATCGCGGATTCGTCGAGCGTCATCGGGGTCATCCGTAGTCACAACCTTGCCGAGGGCGGCATGTCGCTCAGCATGACCTCGCTCCAAAGCATCCGCGATCTTCCGCCCGATGTAGCGGCGGAGTTCTGGAAGGCGCTCCACGTTACGGACCCGGTTCCATGGTTGCCCGCCAGCTCGGAGGCGGCTCGTCCGTCGAGTCAGCTGGACGACTACCTCAGAGCTGCCGAGAAAGCTGCCCAGAGCCATCCCTATTTCGGTCCACTCTCCCGCGGGCCCTTGCCGCCTCTTCGCGCCGTCTACCTCCGGCAGTTCGTCAGCCGCGGAGCGCACGGGAACGCGGATGATTCCCTGCTCGACGTGAGTGGGCTCAGCCTCGTGCTTGCAACAGAGGTCTTCAAGAGTCCTGAGACCAGCGTGGTGCTCGCCGGTCCCGGAGGTGGCAAGTCCAGCTTGTTGCGCAGCATGCTCGCCGAGGCCGTCGGCAACGTTCGATCAGGACTGAAGGTCCCGGCCTTGCCGGTCATCGTGTCCGCCGCGGATCTCGCCGGACTGGTCACCGATACGCGGCCGGAAGGTCAGCCCCGGCTGACGCTGCCGGCTGCCATCGCCGCCGCGGCCACCGAACAACTCGTCATGTTCGGATTGCAGGAGGAGCTGTCACCTTCCCTGTTCCGCCGACGGCCGCTGTCCGGTGTCCCCTGGCTCGTACTGATCGATGGTCTCGACGAGATCCTGGATGCCTACGTCAGGCTGCAATTGCTGACAACGCTGCGCTCGAACATCAGCGGCAGCATGCACTCGTACAGGTTGGTCGTGACGACCCGGCCGCTGCCCTTTCACGAACTCGACACGCTGGGACCGGACCATTCACGGTTTCAGCTGGCCGGATTCGACCCTGACGACCTTTCGGCTTTTGCCGAACGCTGGTTCCGCGCCGTCGGGTCCGCCGATCCCGAACGCGCGGCCGCGCATTTTCTGCGATTGATCGCTGACCGCAAGCTCACGGACCTGGCGAGCACCCCGCTGGTCGCGACCATGCTCTGCCAACTGCATTCGGAGGCGCCGGACAGCCCGCTCCCGAGAAGCCGTGGCGCCATCTATCGGGAATTCATCGACATGCTCCAGGATCGGGCACAGGCGGGGGGCTCTGGGTCGCGACTGCAGGCACGCGCAAGTCTGCGACGCTACGGCGATCGAACTGTGGCCAGGGCCGACCGGACACTGGATCACCTCCACGACCTGGTCAGGCATATCGCCGCAGCGGAGTACGGCGGAGACCGGCGACACACGATGGACATCGTCGCAACCCATCCGGAGGCCGCTGTACCGCAGGGCATGCCGCACTCGGCCTGGATCGCGTTCCTCGGATCAGCTCTCCGCAGCAGCGGGTTACTCGTCAGCCATGCGGACGGTTACACATTCGCGCACCACACGCTACTCGAGTTCTTCGCCGCCGAGGCCGCCGTCCGCGAGACCGCCGTACCACTTCGACAATACGTCGACGGCGAACGGTCCACCCCCAGCCCGGATGCAGAGTCCTATGTCGGATTCGTCCTGGACGAGCTCATGTTCGCAGGTGGCGCCGGCGCCGAAGCGGCGTGCACGTTTCTCGAGTTGCTCGCGAGCGATCGTGGCTTTCGCGGGAGCCGGTTCGTGGCTGTGCAGTTGCAACTCGGAACACAGGTGCCGCCAGCAGCCACCCAGTCAGCGGTCGAGACGCTGGCCGCCATTGCCCGTGACGACAATCCTGGAGCCGAGCGTGCGGCGGCCATCGACACACTGGCGGACATCGGCGTCCCACGAGCCGGCGAGGTCCTCGAGGATCTCGCGTGCGACGCTTCACGGCCCGCGTATCAACGGATCCATGCGGCAGCGGCGTTGGCTGCGACTGCCCGCCTGCGAGGCCTGCAGTTGCTCGACACCATGGCCCGCGACCCAGCTCTTCACGGAGGCAGTCGGCTGCGAGCCGCCAGTCGGCTCGCGGCGCTGGGCGACGCCCGCGGCGCGGCACGACTGGAGGAGCTCACGACTCACGCGTTGCTCGGCGACCACGTACGCGTTCAGTCAGCCGAGCAACTGGTAAGCATCGGCGATGCCCGCGGAGTGGCATCGCTGGACCGTCTTGCCCTAAACCCCGATGTGGGCGTCGAGGGACGGATCCGGGCTGCCGAGCTGCTGGCCAGACACGGCGATTCGTTAGGGTCGGGTCTGCTGCACGAGGCGACGGCCACCGGCTACCTGAACCGGTCATATCAACGGGCGCGGCGGAAGGACTCGACGGGTTTCAGCGTGCTGGAGGCGATCGCGCGAGATGGGCGAATCGATGGCGCGCTCCGGTTCAAAGCGGCGATGCGACTGGCCGCATTCGAGGATCTGTCCACCGACAGGGTGTTTGTGCATCTCGCCCGGGACAGCGGGCTCGCGCCGGAGTACCGCATGCAGGCAGCTGATCACCTGATTTCCATGGGCAGTCCGAACGGGTTCCAAGTCCTGTTCGAACTCGCACACGGTCGCAAACTCGACCGGGAGCTTCGGACAAACGCCGCCATGCTGCTCCAGCTTCACGGGTGGCGGCCAGGACGAAGGCCCTAGCCGTCGCGAACGAGATCGCCGCCCTGTCCAGGTCACCTTCCCTTACAGCCTGGAAGGGCCACGAGGCGGTCGGAGGGATTCGCCGGCGAGATGTCACCATCGAGGTGGCGCCCGTTCCAAATGCGCCAGACTTGTTGCCTCGCGCATCAGTTCGAGTTTCGGCAGCGCGGCTAGCTCGACGTCCAACTCGGCCAGAGCTCGTCCGCAGGCCTCCCGCCGTACCGCGTCCCCCCGCCGGATGCTCGCCGAGGATGCGGCGACTCAGACACGCCAGAACAGGTTCACCGTGGAGTTCCCCGTGTACTGCGGTCGCGCCGTCCTTAGTCGGCACGGACGTCGGTACAGCGAAGGACAGGCCGCTCAGCGCCCGCGGTACCGCGTGTTCGTACGTCGGGGCGATCGCATTGCGATGGATGCGCAGCACGAACTCGTCGCCGATGTAAATGCCGGTGTTGTTGTGCCATTGCTGAGCGGGCGTACGTCGTACCCCCTAAGTCCCCACTGCTACGGCAGACTGTCCACCCCGCATCTTCCCCTGAGAGAAGCTCAGTCTCCCTTAGGGAAGGTCAGGGGACAGATAGGTAATCCTCCGCATGTGTGAACCGCCCCTCATGCGCGAACGTATAGCTACCAGAACAGACCAGGCAGGGAGGGCCGGCGGCCATGAATCTCCGACTGCATGTCCACCGCGTCCGCTCCGGCGGCTGGTGTGCCGACATCGACGACGACAACGACCGGCAGCCCGACGACCCCTACTGGTGCGTCGACGCGTGGCCGACCCTCGAGTCCGCCCTCGCCGCCGGCTGCGCCCGGCTCGCCGAACTGTCCCGCACGACCGCTCCGTCCCGCGTCAGCGGGTACTACGAACCGGCTCTGGCCGCCTGAACCAACGGGGATCGAGGCCCGGCGAACCGCAGGGGGTTTGCCGGGCCTCACTTGTTCCTTGGGTTCTCTTTCTCAGTGAGGTTTCTCGGTGAGGTCGCGCCGATCGGGAAGATCACCTAGATCGGAGTTCCAGTCGTCCTCGTCGTCGGGGAGGTTCGCTTCGTTGCGGCGGGCGATGCGGACGAAGGCGAGGATCAGCAGGATCGGGCCGAGGACCATCGCGGTCTCGGGGATCCCGCCCAAGTGCAGCGTGATCATTTCGCCGATCATGAGGCCGTCACCAAGGCGATTCCGCCGGCCGTGAACGCGACCATCGCGGCCAGCATCGGGTACTGCGCCCTGCGCAACTGCCGGCGCCGGAACAGCTCGGCAGCGCGATCATGCGCGGACACGACCCCGAGTACGTGTCCGAGCACGATCGCACCGATCTGGACCCCCGCGATCAGGCCGGTCCCGAGGAACGCGTAGTCGATCCGCGTACCGCTCGTCCCGAGCAGGTCCCAGCCGCGCCCGAACGGGTCGGTTGCGAGCAACCAGCCCTCCTGACCCTGGAACATCGCGAACGAGAAGTAGTGCGCGACGGCGTACCCGATCGCGATCGGCACCAGCGAGTGCACGAACGCACCCGGGAGCCCGGCGGGACCAAGTGCGGCTGGTCGGATCTGCGCCGCGCCGGTTGTCCGCGCGGCCAGCAGAAACAGGGACGTCACGATCGCGACCGCGGCGATCAACCCCGACGTGTAAACAGGGATGTGGCTCAGTCCGCCTGCCAGCCGCGTCCACACTGACCAGCGGGAGATCCCGTCGAAGGCCGTCGACCCGAGCAGCAGACACAGCAACCCGACGATTCCCGGCTGCTGCGGCATCGTCGTGAGTCCGGCGAGCGGATTCCGCAGTTCAAGCCGGCCGCTCGCGCCACGGCCGAGCGGGCTCAGTCGGCCGAGCGTCTCGGCGTACACCTCGAAGCTGTCCCCGATCGCGAACCAGGACGGTCCGTAAACGATGCCCGCGGCAACATTCAGGACGGCGTACGTCGTGGTGAAGATCGCGACCACCCGCGGGTCGGAACCTTCCGGGTACACCAGTTCGAGCCAGAGGAAGCCGGCCAGACCGGCCACCGCGGGCCAGTACGCGATCCCGTGCGGGAGGGGCCGGTACGACGTACGCCGTACCAGGCCCGCGATCGTCCGCAACGGGTTCGCCAGCCGCCAGATCGGTCCGCAGAGCAGCGAGAGCGGGATGATGCCGACCCAGATCCACACGTACAGCCAGGTCGGGGCCGGATTCAGGGACGGCTCGGGGTTGCCGAACCACGCGGCCCCGAGCAGGAGTGCTAGTGTCGCGTAAATGATGTTCTTTGACCTGGGGTGGCGTGGTCGAGGATGTCGTCGGCGGTCTTGGTCCAGGTGAAGGGTTGGCAGCGGTCGT
>NZ_SNWS01000027.1:0-103789 GCF_004362255.1 Kribbella sp. VKM Ac-2571 | reverse complement strand
CCAACGGTCGACAGATCCAAGCCAGGACACACCGGTCTGCTCTCACGCGAGTCAAACCGCGGTCCGGGACAGCACGCCATCATCCTCACAGCTCTCACGATTCTCTGGTGCGCAATGCCCGCAGTCGCTGCATGTCTGCGACGTGTACGCAGGGTGGACTTTCTCGACCCGTCCGGGTCCTTTGTCCTGCAAACGGCGTACCAGGCCACCCCATCCGTTGGCGAGGACCGCCCGGTTGAGACCAGCTTTCGCTCGGCGTCGGTTCGGCAGGTAGACATCTGGGCGTTCGGGGTCGGGTTTGGGTTTGGGACGCCTGGTGAGCTGAACGATTCGCAGGTCTTCGACACGGATGACGTCGAATCGCCGGGCAAGCTCGGTGCTGGTCTTCTCCACCCAGTCCTTGCGCCGGTTCCGTGCCCGAGCGAACAGCTTCGCGACCGCCGCCTTCACCTTGCGGCGTCGGGCGGAGCCGCTGCGACAGCGAGCGAGGCGTCGCTGCAGGCTTTTGAGTCGGACAGACGCAGCTCGTGCCTCGGTAAGCTGCCGACACTGCTCAGTAAAGGTCGGTGCCGGGCCCCGGTCCCGTCTCCACATCGACCATTGTTCGAGCGCCAGGTTCCAGACGTACCGGGCATGCCTGCACTGCTCGAACAGGTCGCACCGCTGCACAGGCGAGGGGTACATGCGGAACCGCGACATGCAATCGATCCAATCATCCGGAACCGACAGTTCCGAATGTCGGAATGGAGGACCTGTGGATCCTCTCGAGTCTGACCGACAGAACCTCCTCGATTCTCCCTCCTTCACCTCTTCGCTCAACGGTCGGCGGGTCCTGGTGACGGGGGCCGCCGGCCGGATCGGGCTGGTCACGGTCGAGCATCTGAACGGGTTGGGTGCCAAGGTGACCACGCTGTCGAACGTCGAGCACCCGGATCTGAAGGCGGACCGGGTGCTGATCGGAGACACGCGGTCCGAGACGGACGTGGCGCATGCCCTGGAGGGCGCGGAGTACGTCGTCCACCTGGCAGCGCTCCCGCACCCCTCGGCCGGTACGCCGTACGAGGTGTACTCGATCAACGTGGTGTCGACGTTCAACGTGCTGGCCCAGGCCGGTGCGCTCGGCATCGACCGGGCCGTGATCGCGAGCAGCATCAACGCGACCGGCGTACCGTTCAACCCGCACGAGATCCGGCCGCCGTACTTCCCGTGGGACGAGCAGGCGGCGAGTGATGTCGGCGACGCGTACTCGCTGTCGAAGCAGAACGACGAGAACACCGCGCGGATGGCGTGGCGGCGATGGGGGATCGACGTGGTCGCGTTCCGGTTCCCGCACGTGAACTCGCCGGAAGTGCTGCAGCAGATGTCCGACCATGTCCGGGAGCATCCGGGCAGCGGACTGCGGGAGGGGTGGAGTTACCTGGACACCCGAGACGCGGCGTACGCCGTGGAGCTCGGACTGACCGCGCCGTTGTCGGGCGCCCACACCTTCTTCGTGACCGCGAGCACCACCACTGCGCCGTACCCGACCGAGGACCTGCTGGACGCGTACGCGCCGGACGTGCCGCGGTCGCGCCGGTTCGCCGGACGCGAGGTGCCGATCGACCTGACCGCCGTACGGACCGTGCTCGGCTTCGAGGCCCGGCACGAACTCGACCTACCCACCCTCTCCCTGGAGCACTGAATGCCGCATCACATTCCGGCGAACTTCGACCAGCCGTGGCCCGTGCGGGACGACCTCCGGATCCGCGAGGTGAAGGCGATCGTCACGGCACCGCAAGGCATCCCGCTGGTGGTCGTGAAGATCGACACCACCGAACCGGGCCTGTACGGGCTCGGGTGCGCCACGTTCACGCAGCGCTGGAAGGCGGTCCAGACGTTCGTCGACGAGCACCTGTCCCGGCTGCTCGTCGGCCGCTACCCGGGTGACATCGGCGACCTCACCCGGCTGGCGTCGTACTCCGGGTACTGGCGCGGCGGACCGGTCACGAACAACGCCATCTCCGGCATCGACCAGGCGCTGTGGGACATCGCGGGCAAGCGCGCCGGCATGCCCGTGTACGAGCTGCTCGGCGGCAAGGTCCGCGCCGCCGCCGACACCTACATCCACGCCAGCGGCAAGACGATCGAGGACACGATCGACCACGCGCAGAAGCTGATCGCGCAGGGCTGGCGGCACATCCGGCTGCAGATCTCCACACCGGGCGGTGGCGGGTACGGCGCTCCGCAGGTGCCGACGCTCTACCCGGACGCGCCGTACCGCAACGGCTGGTCGGCGCGGGACTACCTGCGGACCACGCCGGAGCTGTTCGCCGAGGCGCGGCACGCGCTGCCCGACAACATCGAACTGCTCCACGACGTGCATTCGCGGCTGACGCCGAAGGAGGCTGTGCTGCTGGCTCGTTCGCTCGAGCCACACCGGTTGTTCTTCCTCGAGGATGTGCTCGCGCCGGAGTTGTGGGACCGGCTGCCCGAGGTCCGGGCCGCCTCTCCGATTCCGCTGGCCGTGGGCGAGCTCACGACGTCGTTCGGCGACGCGGTTCGGCTGATCCGGGACGGCGGCGTCGACTTCATCCGCTCGCATGTCTCGGACATCGGCGGCCTCACCCCGGCCCGCAAGCTGGCCGATCTCGCCGAGATCTCCGGCGTACGGACGGCCTGGCACGGTCCCGGCGACACGTCGCCGATCGGCGCTGCGGCGAACGTCGCGCTGGACGTGACATCGGTTGCCTTCGGCATCCAAGAGGGGCACATCTACAACGAGGCGACGTACGAGGTGTTCCCCGGAACGCTGCGGATCGAGGACGGCTGGCTGCGGCCGAACGACGCGCCCGGCTGGGGAATCGACATCGATCTGGAGGCAGCGGCTCGTTATCCGGCGGAACTGTCCGGTCACGACGAGTGGGCGGCCGGTGTACGGCGGATCGACGGTGCGCTGGAAGCACCGTGATTCAGCAGTACGATCACGGCCAGTGAGGGACGAGACCGGGAGGTGGCGATGAGCGATTCGGTCGAAGGGCTCGCGGAGCTGCGGCGCGCGGGCGCGAACCAGTACGACCTGGGCTCGTTCAACGAGGCCGTGATCATCGAGACGATCCGGCTGGCCGGCATCATCAGCCGGACCGAGATCTCCCGCCGTACCGGCCTCACCCAGCAGTCGGTGTCGCGGATCCTGCGTCTCCTTCTCCAGCAGGGGTTGCTGGTGGAGGAGGCGCAGGAGCGCGCTGAGCGGCTCGGCAAGCCTCGGACTCCGGTGCGGTTGCGGTCGAAGGCCGCTCATGCGGTTGGCATCCATATCGATCCCGAACTGCTCACCGTTGCCGTGGTCGACCTGGACGGCACGATCGTGCGGCGCGAAACGGTCGACCTTGCCGAGGACCTCGCGGCGGACCAGTTGATCGACCTGACCGCGGCCACGGTGAACGCCGCACTCAGCATCAGCCAGGTCGACCTCGCGTCGATGCTCGGTGTCGGCGTCGCCGTACCAGGCCCGATCGACGCGGACGGGACCCTGCTCGCGCTGCCGTTGCAGCCGGCCTGGCGCGGGTTGAAGATCCGGCAACTGCTGCAGCAGAAGCTGAACCATCCGGTGCTGGTGGAGAAGGACGGTACGGCGGCCGCGATCGGCGAGCGGTGGATCGGCCGGTCGGCGCGGGCGCGGGACTTCGCGTACCTCTATCTCGGCACCGGCGTCGGCAGCGGCCTGATCCTGAACGGCTCGATCTACCGCGGCGGCACGGCGAACGCCGGCGAGTTCGGGCAGATCGCGGCGCTGCGGATGGGGGAGTGGGACCCGGACAACGGGCCGCGGATGGTGCCGGAGTGCAACCCGACGGCATCGCTGCCGGTGATTGCGAGCGAGTTCGGGTACGTCGAGACCGATCCGGCCGCGACCGACGAGGCCAAGCGGTACCGGGCCGTGTGCAAGGCGGCGGCCGACGGGAATGCCGCGGCGGTGAAGGCGGTCACGCAGGTCGCCCGGGTGATCGGGCAGGGCGCGGTCGGCCTGGTGGATCTGCTCGACATCGACCTCGTGGTCCTCGGCGGTCCGGCGTACGGCAAGGAGATCTCGGAGATCCTGCTGACCGAGATCGGGCGCGCGGTGAACGCGCATCCGGTCGCCCGGGAGACCCGGCCGGTCGCGGTCGAGGAGTCGATGCTGCAGACCGACGCGGCCGCGGTCGGGGCGGCGTCGACGATCTTCCACGACGCGTTCACCCCTCGGGTCTCGGGATCGAGTCAGGCACGTAGGCTGCCCAAGTGATGAAACAGTGATGGAACAGTGATCGAACCCCGCCCGCTGACGCCGGACGTCGAGCTCCGGATCGCGACCCTCGACGACGCCCCTGCCCTCGCCGACGCGCAGACCCGGAGCCGCGAACATCTGCGGCCGTGGGAGCCGGTGCGGGACGAGAAGTGGTTCACCACTGCCGGGCAGGTGGAGCGGATGACGTACCAGCTCGAGCGCTACAAGAACGGGCTGGTCGTGCCGTGGGTGCTGGCCTCGGACGATCGGATCGTCGGCCAGATCACGTTGAGCGACCTGGTCCCCGGCCCGTTCCGCAGCGCCGCCCTCGGCTACTGGCTGGCCGTCGACGTACTCGGCCGCGGCCTCGCCACCCGCGCCGTCGAGGCGGTCGCCGAGATCGCCGACACGGAGCTGAAGCTGCACCGTATCGAGGCCAGCACGCTCACCGGGAACGTCGCCTCCCAGCGAGTCCTGCAGCGCACCGGGTTCACCCAGATCGGCATGGCTCCGACGTACCTCCACATCGACGGCCACTGGCAGGACTGCAACCTCTACCAGCGCATCCTGAACTCTCGCGAGCCCGGCGCGTAGGCGGATCCCCAGGCCATCACAATCGTTGTCGGCTCAGCGTGGCCACGCTGAGCCGAGTCCCGCTCGGCACATTGTGATGGCCTGGAGATCCAGTCACCTCGGTGGGAGGCCGACGCCGCGCGACACATCCACGTCGTCGTAGCGGCCTTCGAGTACGTCGAGGAACTTCACCGGGCGTTGCAGGGTGGAGGCGATGTAGACGGCCCGCACTGTGGCGAGCGCGTCGATCGCGTCCTGCACGGTGATGGCCGGCGGGGTGCCGTCGGCGATCGCCTTGAGGATGTCGTCGTACTGCGCCTTGTGGCCGCCGGGACCGCCCACGTCGACGGGCTGGTCGTCGGTGGAGCCGTCCACGTTCAGCCGGCGGAGGCGGTCGTCCTCCACCTCGGCGCCGCCTTCGGTGCCGTGCACGGAGACCCGGGTACGGCCGCCGGGGAACGCCGCCGTGGTGGCGTGCAGCGTGCCGACGGCGCCGCTCTCGAAGGTGATCGTGGCAACGACCGTGTCCTCGACCTCGATCGCGTGGTGGGCGGCCCGCAGCGCCTGGGCCTGGATGCTCACCGGGCGGCCCATGAACCACAGCATCAGGTCGACGGTGTGGACGCCCTGGTTCATCAGCGCGCCACCGCCGTCCTGCGTCCACGTCCCACGCCAGCCCGCGGACGCGTAGTACTCGTCGCTGCGCCACCAGGCCACCGTCGCGACGGACGACGTCAGCTGCCCGAACCGCCCGGCGTCGATCGCCTGCTTGACCACCGCGCTGCCGGCGTCGAAGCGGTGCTGGCTGATCACCGACGACAGCACACCGTGGCTCCCGGCCCGGGTCGCCGCGGCGCCGAGGCGGCGGGCCCGGACCAGGTCGACGTCGAGCGGCTTCTCGATCACGACGTGCTTCTTCTCATTCAGTGCCTGCTCGGCCAGCGCCGCGTGCGTGCCACTGGGGGTGCAGATCGCGACGAGGGAGACGTCCGACCCACCCAGCGCGGCGGTCAGGTCGGCGTACACCTTCGGCTCCGGCTGCCCGAGTTCGACCAGTTGTGCCTTGAGTGCCTCCGCGGCCGCGGCGTCACCGTCCACCAGGGCGGTGACGATCGCGTCCGGCCGTTCCGCGATGGTCTTGGCGTGGGTGCGGCCGATGATGCCGCACCCGACGATCGCGACCTGCTGTTGTGTGTCAGCCATCTCGCTCCTACTTCGGTGTCAGAGGGTGACTTGGAACTCTCGCCTACTGCGCGGCGCAAAGTCCCAAGTCACCCTCTAAAGTTGGCTATCAGTTTCTGGTCCGCGGAGACGGTGAAGGTGTACGACGGCGTTGTCGACACCACGGTCCCGTCCACGGTCCAATCTCGGAAAACGCTATCCGATCCTGGCGCTGCCGTCACGGTGACCTGCGCGCCGACCTCGTACGTTCCGGGCTCGGACTCGTTTCCGGTGATCTTCACAGTGCCGTTCCCGTTCGTCTGGACGGCAATCGTGCGCTGGACGACGTTGATGACCATCACGTTGTGCAACGTGGCCGGTCCGCTCAGCGTGGCGCCGTTGTAGCGGGCAAGGTTCGTGGCCTCGACGTCGCCACTCACGACCCGCACGGTGTGCCCGTCGCCGCCGAGGTTGTCGGTACCCAGGTTGAACGCGTCCACCTGCCCGGAGTTCACCACGAGGCCGTCGTGGAACCCGTACGCGAACACGTTGAGCAGTGTCAGCCCGCTCGCCCCGTCGACGGTGACGATCTTGGCGGTCCTCCGCATGTACTTGTCGATGACGAGCTCGAAGATGCGGCCCTCGTTCATCCAGTACGGCTGCTGGTACCCGACCCGGGTGACCGCGTTCCCGTTCGAGAGCACGCCCTCGACGCGGCCGTCGCGTCCCGGGCCGATCGCGATCGCGTGGTCGAAGAACGCCCCCGCGACCTTGCGGACCACGACGCCGTCGCCGCTGAGGTCGATGCCGTTCCAGGCGTTCGGGAAGCCGGCGTTGATGACGTAGTTCCCGCCTGCGTGGCCTCGGACGGCGTACGGATAGGGGACGACGCTCTTGGCCGGGTTGTTCTCCGGGTAGAAGATCCGCAGTCCGCGGATACCGGCGCCCTTCCCGGAGAACGTCAGGAGAGCGGTCGCCGACTCTCCCGCGCCACGTCCCTCGAACGCCTGCAAGACCGTCCCGCCGCTCGCCCCGCCCTGGTCCCGGTTCGGTACGGCGGAAGCACCGCGCAGCTCGACCGTCGCCGGAACGCTCAGATGCGTACCGATCCGGTACCAGCCGGCGGGCAGGTAGACGATCCCGCCGCCCTCACGCCCGGCGCGATCGAGCACCTTCTGCACCGCACGCGTCGCGTCGGCGGCCGGCAGGTACCCGACCCCGTGCGGCGCCTCCACGACGTACAGCTTCTGCACCGGCTTGGGCAGCGGCTTCTGCGTGTACGTCGGGGCGCTGCCGGACATGCGGTGGATGATTCCGGTTTGTGCGCCAACGACCTCCGTACCGGTGATCTTCACGTAGCCGCGGGAGTTGTTGGTGATCCCGCCGTCGACGTGACCGCCCGCCAGGGTGAGTCCCCAGCGGTCGTCCATCACGTCGACGAGCAGCCCGGTCCCGGCCCGGCGTACGTCGGGTTCCAGGAAGCTGCCGGTGAACTGGGCGCGCTGGCCCGCGACGACGTGGATGCCGACGGCGTAGTCGGAGAGCATGATCCGGTAGAACTGGTCCCACTCGAGGTCGCCGAGCACCAGGCCGGTGCCGTGCGCCCGGGTCCACGCGTCGAGGGCGGCCCGGGACGGCGGGTGGAAGGCGGCCGGCGCGGACGACCAGTACGAGTTGCTGAAGGCAACGTTCTCCCAGGTGCCGACGTCGGCGCCGTTGTAGGCGCGGGCGCCCTCGAACAGCGCCGTACCGCGAACGTTGCGGATCGTCGTCGATTCGTGGACCTGACCCGAGCTGGGGGCGTTGCCGTGGTCGTTCGGCATCGTGCTGACGCCGATGCCGCGGTACGAGTTCAGCATGGTGACGTCGGAGACCGTCGCCATCATGTAGTTCTCGTTGCCGATCCAGGCCCCGCCGGGGATCTCGAACGTGTAGTTGTACGGGACCGGAGTGTTCGCGCTCTGATGCGGGTAGTACGTCGTCACGCCGAGAACGCCCGCGCTGCCGCCGATCCGGAACAGGCTCGGCCCGTCGTCACCCGACGGCAGGTCGGCGACGATCACCGTGCCCGTGCCAAGCTTCTGACGGTGGTCACCACGGAGACTGCAAAACGCGTGCACCTCGATCGTGTCGGTCACCCTGTACTGCCCGGCCGGCAGCCACACCGTTCCACCGCCCGCATCCTGACAGGCGTAGATCGCCTGCTGGATCGCCTTCGTGGAGTCCCGCCTGCCACTGCGGTCGGCGCCGAACTGTGTGGCGTCGAAGTCCGCGACAACGCCGTCCTCGGTCGGATTGCTTGTCGCCACGAGCCGCGGCTGCGGCTTCACGACCGGCGCCAGCCGCAGCTGCAACTCCTTGACGGCAAAGGAATCGGCCCCGGTCATCGCGACCCGGACGTACCGCGCGCTGACCGTCGCGAACCGCGTCCGGCTGAACTGGTTGCCGCCCGGCGACCCGATCCGGCCGGCGCTGACGAACGTCCGGCCGTCGTTGGACACCTGCACGGAGTAGTCAGGGGAGGACGCGTCGCCCCATTCGACCCGCACATCGTTCACGGGACGCGGCGCGCCGAGATCGATCTGCAGCCATGAGTCCGCACCACCGGTCCATACAGTCTGATGGTCGTTGTCGTTGACCTGAGCAGCCCCGGTCCCACCGCTCGCAGTCGCCGTACCGTCGTCCGCGAAGTTGGTGTCCACGACCGACGCTGTGAACGCATCCAGCTTGGCCTGCAACGTGGTGAGCGCTTCCTTGACCTGTACGTCGGTGACGCCCGGAGTGGACGCGATCGCCTGAGCATTGTCGATCGCGTCCTGCAGGATGGCGCGGCTGCCGGCCGGGTACTGCCCGTCGCGCGTCCCTTCGCGGGCGGCCTTCTCGGTGCGGGTGGCCTGACCGATCAGGTCGACGAGCCCCTTCGTGACGTCGAGTGTGGTCGCGACCTTGGCGACGCGTACGGCGGCGACCTTGAGATCGACTGCGCCGTCGCCGTTGTGGATCCGGAAGTCGCCGCCGTTCGAGCGGTTCGTCATCACGGCATCCGGCAGCGCGAACGTGTACGTCTTCCACGTCCTGGTGTCGCCGTACCGAACGACCTCGGAGTTCTTGAACTTGTCCGGGATCGTCTCGCCGGGGGAGTCGTAGTGCAGACCGAACTGCCCGCTGCCCTCGTCGAAGTAGTCGATGCTGACCAGCACCAGACTGCGGTTGTCGTACAGGTAGGTGTCGGCAACGTTCAGGTAGAAGAAGTTGGTGCCCGGCGCCGGCGCGGTGCGGTCGGTCTGCCAGTACGGGCGACCTTCCTGGACGCCGGTGATCAGGTGTGAGGCGTCGTCACCGGCGCGCGGGCTGATCCCGTTCTGGACCGGCGTCGCGCCGAGCTGCACCGACGCTCCCGCCGTACTGATCCGCAGGCCGGCGATCGTGATGTCGGCGCTGCCGAACAGGCGGACGTCGGCGTCGCCGAGACGGTTGGTTAACGCGATGCCGGTCAACGAGAAGACGCCGGTCTTCCACTGGGCGGTGTTCGTGAGCTGCACGTCGGTGGTGTCCTGCTGCGGGTCGGCCTCGGCGTCGTACTGGAGTTCGAGCGTGCCCGAGCCGCTGTCGAGATAGGTCACCGTCACCAGGACGTCGTCGGTGCCGATCTCGTCGACGTAGTCACTGTCGACATCGAATTCCAGATACCCGGTGCCGGCGGCCTGGTTGGTCTGCCAGTACGTGCGACCTTGTTCGGTCCCGGTCCGGAGACCGGCCGGGTCGTCGCCGGCGGCGGGCTGTACGCCGAGCGTGGTCGGGGTCGGGCCAAGATCGGCACCGACCCCACTGGGATACATGGTGGCAGCGCGCGCCGACGGCAAGGCGAGAACGCTCGTGAGAAGCACGACGGGAAGAACCCGCGCGAGCAGACGTCCGGAAGCGGGGAGCACAACCCCCATGACCCGCCGCGCCGGAGGCGCGGCATCAGATACAGACATGCGGAAACCTCCAGGTGGCGGACCGGAGTACATGCGAGGGCAGCTGCGCGGATAAGTTAAACCAAGCGTGTTACTTAATCAAGAGCCTGGCTTCGAGGCGCCCGGGTGGGCATCTGGGCGAGCGCCCGGGTGGGGTTCAGGTAGGGGTCTTGAGGTGGCGGGGCACGGCCGTCATGACGCGGCCGAGGTCGTCGGTCAGCGCGGCGACCCGTTCGGCGCGGCCGTCGTCGTCGATGTAGATCATGACGGTGCGGACGTCCGCGTGCCCGGACAGTTCCTGGAGGTCTTCGGCGCTGTGACCGCGGCGCTTCTGGTCGGTGATGGCGGTGGCACGCAAGGAGTGCGGGCCGACGGTTTCCGGGCGGGGGATACCGGCCGCTCTGGCCAGGCGGCGAAGCAGCCGGGTGACGTCGTGCCGGTCGAGCCGATCGCCGTCGGCATCGGCGATGAGCGGGACCGGTCCCGTCCCGGTCCAGGCCGGACGGCTCGCGCGGTAGAGGTCGAGAAGCTCGGCCACAGTCGTCTCGAGTGGTACGCGGATCGACTTCCCGCCCTTGCGGGTAACGACAAGCCATGTACGCCGGCCCTCGTCCTGCCGGTCGGCGTCGTTCGCACCGCAGAGCTCGGAGACTCGCAGAGCGCCGGTATAGAGGAGGCCGACGACCAAGGCGTCGCGGACGTCACCCGCTGCGGCGAGCAACGCGGCAACCTGTTCAGCGTCCAGGACACGCGCCGACGTGGCGCGCCGTCCGCGGTGGAACTTCGGTCGGTGGTCGTCGTCGGAGATGGGGGACACCACGGGCAGGCCCCAGCCCGCGGCGTACCGGTACAGGCTGGACAGCGTCGACAGACGGCGTGAGACCGAGGACGCGGCCGCCCCCGCGTCCTGCTGACCGGTCAGCCACATCGTCACCTCGCCGCGGTGCAGGTCGAGACCGAACCGCTCCCGGCCGAGCTCACGGCGGGCCCAGTCGGCCCACAGCAACAGGTCGTCGGCATACCCGATCCGCGTGTCGCGACTTGCCCGCCTGGTGCCGCCGAGCCACAGCACGACCAGCGCGGTCAGCTCCGGGGTCAGGGCTTCGGCGAGCAGGTCGAGGCGGTCGACGGGGGCCGTACCCCGATCGTGGAGGGGGCGTCGGCGGCCGAGGACGCGGCGTACGGCAGCTTCCGTCGTCGCATCGGGTCTCGGGAGCTCAACGGCAGTCTCCGTCGGGCGGAACACGAGCGGCGCCGGCAGATCGTCCACAGGAGAGAAACTAGCGCATAACGGGGATTATGCGCTAGTTCAGTTCAGTTTCGTTGTGTCAAGATTCGTAGACGTTACCCATACTCAAACCGGAACTTTATCGACGAAATCCGATAGGGTGGCGTCATGACGACGACGGAGGCGGAAGCCCTCGCGCGGGCCCGGGCGGGGCTGTGCGAGTTCCCTGGGGTGAGTTGCGCGAACCCGAAGCAGGTTGATCCCGGCACGCCGGGGCGACCGCCGAAGTACTGCGGCCGTGAAGGCGCAGGCGTCGACGGCAAGCCGGTCGTCCACAACAAGGCGAACGCGTGGGCCGCGAAGAATCGGCTGGCCAGACAACCGGTGCGCTCTGACACCGCGGCTCCCGGCTCCGAACCGGTGCCGGGCAGGGTGACGGCGGCCCGGATGACGCTCGAGCAGTTGATGAAGAGCAACCTGCCACGCTTGGTGGACGAGCTGGAGGGATACCTCGCGCAGTTGGCGGACGCGGTCCGCACGTACGGCGACGCGGAAGCGGTCGCGGCCGAGGTGGAGCAGTTGCAGGCGGAATCGCGTGCGGAGCTGGCTGACCTCGAGCGGCGGCGTGGGGAGGAGGAGCACCGGCGTCGGAAGGCGGAGCAGCAGGCTGCTGAAGCCGAGGACGCGCGGGAGGAGGCCGACGAGGCTGCCCGGGAGGCCGTGGCGGCGCTCGACGAGGCTCGCGTCGATGTCGCGGTCGCCGAGGAAGCGGCAGAACGGGCTCGGCGAGAAGCGGCGGCCCTGCGTGAAAGCGCCGCCGCTGAGGTGGAGCAGCTGCGGCAGGAGATGGTTGTCGTCCGCGAAGCAGCAGCTGCGGAGGTGGAGCAGGTGCGCGCCGAGGCCGAGCAGCGGATCCGCGACCTTCAGGCCACGGCCGAGGAACAGCTCCGCCAGGCCCGTGGCGAGCTCGAGGCCGCACGAATCGCCCAGGCCGCAGCTGAGGCCGAACGCCACACCGGGCAGCAGACCGCAGACCAACTCCGCACCGAGCTCCACCAGGAACGCGAGCGACACCGGGCGGAGCTGGACGCCCTCCGCACCGAACACCGCACCGACCGGGAACAGCTACGAGCCGACCACCAGGCCCAACTGGCCGACGCCAGGCGATCAGCCGAAGACCGCGTCGCCGCCCTGGCCGCCGCCCAACGAGCCGCCGAACAATTCGCCGAATCCCTCCGCGACCAACTCGCCACCCGCTCCACCCCGCCACCTGACGCGGAGGAGCTGACGACCGCGCCGCCGACCACCGGCACGAAACAGAAACCCCGCGACCACGACAACCCACCCACGCCCGCGGGCTAACCGCTACGCCGCCGCCACAGGAGCCTGTGCCGCCGCGCCAGGCGACTGTGCTGGACGCCGCGGCAACAGGCTGTGCTTGTGGGTCAGCGGAAGGCGGCTAGGTTGCGGGTTAGCCAGTCGGTGAAGGTGTGGGGTGGGCGGCCTAGGACCTTCTCGACGTCGGGGCTGATCGCTTGCTCGACCGGTGTGGGGGTACTGAGCACATCGAGCGTGGCCTCGACGACGGCTGCCGGCATGAACGCGAGCATGCCGGCCCGAGCCTCGTCCCGGCTCAGCTCCGTGAAGCTGATCGGCGTACCGATCGCGTCCTGGATCGACGCCGCCTGCTGGCGCGGTGAGATGGCCGCGGGACCGGTCAGCGTGTAGACGGCGTTCGCATGGCCGGTGTCGCGGAGTGCCGCCGCGGCGACCTCGGCGATGTCCTGCGGGTCGACGGCCGGTAGCGCGACGTCCGCGAACGGCGCGGCCATCGCACGCCGGGTCCGGATCGACTCGGCCCACGCGAAGGCGTTGCTGGCGAAGTTGCCAGGACGCAGGATGGTCCAGTCGAGACCCGATCCGGTCACGGCGTCCTCGTGCACCGAAGGGTGGCGCCCGGTGGTGACCCCTTGGGACGAGAGCAGCACGACGCGCGGCACGCCGGCGTTGCGGATCACGTCGACGACGGGCCGGAGGTTGCCGCCGGCAAGGAAGTCGGCGGAGGTGAGCAGGAAGACGGCTTTCGCGCCGTCGAGGGCCGGTGCGAGAGTTTCGGGACGGGTGAGGTCTGCCTGGTGGCCGTCGCCGTGCCGTGACACGGGGACGACGTCCTCGCCGGCGGCGGTCAGGATCTGGACGAGTGGGCGGCCTACGTTGCCGGTTGCTCCGGTGATTACGATCATGCTGATGACGCTACTGGCCTCGGGATAGTAGGTACCTAGAGGATAGTATTGGATTTGTGAGCCAGAACACAGCAGTTGATGCGGCAGTCGATCCCGTGCAGGCCTGCCCGATCGCGCCGGTCGTCGACCTGGTCTTCAGCCGGTGGACGACGCCGATCCTGTGGACGCTGAACGAGTACGGCCGGCAACGGTTCGTCGAGTTGCAGCGCCGGATCGGGGTGATCACGCCGAAGGTCCTGACGCAGCGCCTGCGTCAGCTGGAACGCGACGGCCTGGTCACCCGCACCTACCACGCCGAGGTCCCGCCGCGGGTCGAATACGACATCAGCCCCCTGGGCCGCAGCCTCGCCCCGCTCTTCCACTCCCTCGCCGATTGGTCCCCCAACCTCGCCAAGGTAGAGGCGGCCCGCGAAGCCTTCGACACGCACGAACCCGCCCACCGCCGCCCCTGACCCCGCCAGCCCGTTCCGCACGCGACGGGATATCCGGCGTTGTGGTCAGGCGACGCCGACGAGGTCTCGGGTGCGGAGGGTGTCGAGCAGGGTGAGGAAGTGCGTGGTGGCGTCGGCGAGGCGGAGGAGGCCGGCTTCGTGGTGGCGCCAGCCGAACTCGAGTTCGCCGTCGATGGTGCGTTCGTCGAGCGGTACGGCGTACCGGCTGAGCGTCACGCGGGCCGGTCCGGTCTGTGGGTGATGGTCGCCGCAGCCGCACTCGGCCGGGATGGTGATCGTGGTGAGGGCGTCGGGGGAGTAGCTGCGCAGCCGGAGCGTCGTACCGCGCGCCGTGAACCGCACGATCGTGGCGTCAGGCAACTGGACGAGCAGCTCGACCGGTACGGCGTACGAACCGGGAAGGAGCCGGAGACCACGGGATGCGAGCAGATCGGCGAGAGCCGGGAGATTCATGCGAATTCCTGTGAGTGCTGTGTGTCGGCGGGCGGGCCACGGAAAAGGTCAGGGCCTCGTGCGCCGGGAGCCGGCGCGCGTCAGCGACAACAGCAACAACACAGCATCTGCATGCCGAAGATGATGGCAGAGCACTCCTCTCCTGCCAAACACTGTTCGCGATGCGAGACGACTGTCCGTGATGGGCCGGTCGAAGAACTTGCTGGCGGGGTGCAGCCGGTCGCCGGCAGGGGTGTCGCACCCTGCCGGGTGGTGTCGGCCCACCGCAACGTCCGGTCAGTCGGCTTTCTTGCCGAACATGATCTCGTCCCAGCTCGGCACGCTGGCGCGCTTACCCCGGCGGGCGGGCTTCTTCTTGGGCTCGGCCATGGTGTCGTCGGTTGCGGGCTGGGTGGTGTCGGCGCTGTCGGGCAGGTCCGGTTGCACGGTGGCTGCCGGGGTCTGCTCGGGAGTGGTCGGCGGCTCGGGGGTTGCCGGCTCGCGGACAGGGTCCGGGCGGCGAGCTTCCGACGGACGGGCTGCCTGCCGCGGTGCTGGTTCCGGGCGCTCCGGGCGAGCAGCCTCGGGGTGGTCGTCCGGGGTGGCGGGGGAGGCGAAGGCGGGTGGGTCGGCGGGTCGTTCGACAGCGCGTACGGCGGGGCGCGGGGCCGGGGGCTGGTCGACCGGTACGTCGATCAGCGTCGGCTCCTCGTCCGGGTCCGGCACCGAATGCACCCGCCGCGGACCTCGATCCGCTTCCCGTGAACCCTCGCGCGCAACCTCACGCGGATACTCACGCCCACCATCACGAGCGTCCCGAGTATCGCGGGACTCCAGGCCGAACTCGCGGCCGTCGCCGGCTGCATCACTCCCGCTGCCGCGGGGGGCAGGGTGGTTGCGGCGGCGGAGGCCGACGGTGTCCTCGAAGCCTGCCTCGTAGCTGTCGGCGCCGTGGTCGGGGGCGATCAGCGGGTCGATGTCCGCGACCGCGGTCAGCCGCCGCTCACCAGGCTGCGGCTGCACCGGCGTCGTTGTCGTCACCTGCGCCTGCTCGCCGACGAGCCAGCGCGCCTCGTCGTCGTCGGGCACCGCGTACCGCCCGGGGGCGTCGTACGCGAACATCGCGATCTTCTCGTCCTTCGGCTCCGCCCCAGAATCGGCACTGTCCTCGGACTCGACGAAGTACGACACCCGGACGGCCCAGCGGCCGTCCTCGCGCCGCCACGCGTCCCACTCGGCCGAGGCCGGGTCGACGTGCCGCGTCCGCAGCCGGTCGGTGACCCAGGCGCCGAGGTTGCGCGTGGGTGCGTCACCGCCGCCGCGACGACGCACGGAGGCACGCTGCGCGAGGCTGGCGATGTGGTCCCGCTCGGCCAGAACGGGGCCGGCGAACGCCATCACGCGTTCCATCGGCATCTGGGCGACGGCAGCGACCGCCTCGGGACTTTCGCCGGCGCGGATACGAGCCTGGATGTCTCGTGGGCGCAGCGCGCTCTCCATTTGAATCTCCAGCTGGCCGAGTCGGGCACGGTCGCCGCGGAGGGCCGCACGCAACCGGTCGTCGACCGGTACGGCGAACTCCTCACCCGTCTCTGCCATCGCCAGGATGAGCTGATTCCCATCCTGGCTCAGACCGACGAGCCTCGCCTCGCGCATTGACCTTGTTCTCCTGTGCGGTTCTAGACAGTCTCTCCCGGACGCTGGGCCTGACCAAGACCGGCGCGCCGTGCCGCCCGGTCATTGTGGAGGTTACGTCACGAAAACACATCTTGCCTGGTCACCAGGGTCCTCCTGATCACACCAGTCACATTAGTCACAACACGGTGTGACTGCTAACGACTCGTCAGCTCTGCAGCTGACTCAGAAGGCGGATCGCACCGCAAGCGCACGCTTCAGGTCGTCGACGCTGTCGCCGACGGATCGCCGGATGCCGGCCGCGACAGACTCGTCCGCGATCAGGTCGGCGGCCCGGTCGACGACGCGCTGCTCGACCGCGTACCTGGGGAACGCGAGCTTCGCGCTGGTTGCCACGACCCAGCCGGAGCGCAGTTTCTCGGTGCCGGCGATCTCCGCGAAGTACCGGTCGACGTACGGCGCGGTGAGTTCGGCCTGCGTCGGGTACCAGAACCCTTCGCACGCGGCGTACAGCTCGTAGTTGGCGATGTCGGCGTCGGTGGTGATCTGCGCCCACGCCCGCTCCTTCGCGGCGGCCGTCGGCAGCGCGGCGCGGCAGCGGGTGGCGTGGACGATGCCTTCGGACGACGAGTCCCGTTCGAGCTCGGCGTCGATCTCGGCCTCGCCGATCGCGCCGAGACGGGCCAGCTGCAGCGTCACGATCCAGCGCAGGTCGGCGTCCATCGTGACGCCCTCAGGTACGCCCTGGCCCGCGAGCCAGCCCTGCAACCGATCGACGTCGTCGCTGAATCGCGCGAACCCGCGGGCGACCGACAGTTGCACGCTGCTTCCGGCTTCGACGGTCTCCAGACGCGCACGCAGTACGTCGGCCAGCTGCCCGCGGTACGGCTCGTACGGCAGGTAGACGCCGAGCAGGTGGGTGTTCGACCAGTTCAGCAGCGTCCCGACCGCGATGTCGCTGGTCTCGGTCGGCAGCATCCCGAGGACTACGTCGAACCCGATCCTCGGGTCCAGCTCGGCGTCGGCGACGGCGTCCCGCACGCTGTTCAGGATGACAGCGCGCGTCACACCGTCGTCGATCTTCGGCAGCAGCGTCGCGAGGTTGTCCAGGCTCACGGAGTCGAGCCGGATCTTCGCCCAGCTGTCGTCGCCGGCGTCCGGGATCACGACCGCGAGGGACGGGTCCAGGTCGACGTCCACCTCGTCGGCGTCGATCAGTACGTCGACCGTCGTACGGCGGCCCTCCGTGTCGTACCCGCCGACAGTCAGCTTGTGCGGCCGCGTTGCCGGGTAGGCCTCGGGCGCCTTGCGGTGCAGCTTGATGCCGGTGGCCGTCCGGGCGACGCTGATCGTGTCGACGCCCGGCGTCCGCAGCCAGGCCAAGGCCCAGTCGTCCAGACCGACCGCGCCGGCTTCGGTCCACTTCGCGACCAAGTCGGCGAAGGTCGCATTGCCGAACTCGTTGGCGACGATGTGCGCGTTGACGCCGGCCAGGAACACGTCGTCACCGAGGTACGCCGCCAGCTGCTTGAGGACCGCGGCGCCCTTCGCGTAGGAGATGCCGTCGAAGTCGTCGAGCGACGCGAGTGCGTCCTTGACCGCGTCTGCGGCGACCGGGTGGGTCGAGGACCGCTGGTCGGCCTGCAGACCCCACCACTTGCGCATGTAGGCGAAGTCGATCCAGTTGTCGGTGTACCGGGTCGCCTCGGTCGACACCCGGTGCGCCATGTACTCCGCGAACGACTCGTTCAGCCAGAGGTCGTTCCACCACTTCATCGTCACGGTGTCGCCGAACCACTGGTGCGCCATCTCGTGCACGATGGTCCGGGCCCGCTGGCTGCGCTCGCCGTCGGTGACCGCCGAGCGGAACACCATCTGGTCCCGGAACGTCACGCAGCCCGGGTTCTCCATCGCGCCGGCGTTGAACTCCGGGACGAACGCCTGGTGGTAGTCGCCGAACGGGTACCGGTACCCGAACATCCGGTGGTACGCGTCGAAGGACTGCTTGGTGACCTCGAAGATGTCCGCGGCCTCCCGGTCGAGCGCGTCCTTCAGCGACTGCCGCGAGACGACGCTGAGCGCGATGCCGTCGTGCGAGTCGGTGATCTGGTGGTACGGCCCGGCGACCACGGTGACGAAGTACGTCGACAGCGGCTTGGTCTCGGCCAGCTCCCAGCGACCGGGGGAGACCTGGGTCGCGGCGCCGTTGCCGAGCACCAGCCACTCTTCCGGAGCCGTCACCTTGAATCGGTACGGCGCCTTGAGGTCGGGCTGGTCGAAGCACGCGAAGATCCGCGGGCCGGCGTCGAGGAACGACATCGCGTACGTGTAGGCGAGACCGTCGGCGGCGTCGACCGCACGGTGCAGTCCCTCGCCGTCGTGCGAGTACAGCATCGACGCGACCACGACGAGTTCGTTCTCCGGTTGCAGGCCGGTCAGCTCGAGCCGCCCGTCGTTCAGTCCGGCCACGTCGACCGCCGTACCGTTGAGGGTCACGGAGATCAGCTCGTCGGGTTTCACGTCCACCCAACTCGACGACTCCGAGGCGGTGAACCTGATCGTGGTGGTGGACCCGAACGTCCGCTCGCCCTGGGTGAGGTCGAGGTCGACGTCGTACGACTGGACGGAAAGCGCGGCGGCCCGAGTGCGGGCCCCGTCGACGGTGAGACTCGGCATGAGGGCCACTGTATGCCGAGACTAGGCTGAGCACATGGGCGATATGGAGTACCGGCAACTGGGTGACTCGGGTCTTACGGTGAGCGTTGTCGGACTGGGGTGCAACAACTTCGGTCGGCGGCTCGATGCGGGCCGGACGGACGCGGTGGTGAACGCCGCGGTCGACGCGGGGATCACGTTGTTCGACACCGCGGACATCTACCGCGGCGAGCACGGGTTCAGCGAGGAACTGCTCGGCAAGGCGCTCGGTGCGCGCCGCGACGAGGTCGTGATCGCGACCAAGTTCGGCGGTGACCTCGGCGGTGTGAACGGGCCCGACTGGGGCGTGCGCGGCTCCCGCCGATACATCCGCAAGGCGGTCGAGTCGAGCCTGCAGCGGCTCGGGACCGACTGGATCGATCTCTACCAGCTGCACTTCCCGGACCCGGTGACGCCGATCGAGGAGACCCTGGCGGCGCTGTCCGAACTGGTTGCCGAGGGCAAGGTCAGGTACATCGGCAGCTCGCAGTTCGCCGCCTGGCAGGTGGTCGACGCCGACTGGACCGCCCGGTCGAACGGCCTGGAGCACTTCATCAGCGCGCAGAACCAGTACTCGCTGCTCGAGCGCGACGTCGAGGACGAGCTGGTCCCGGCGTGTGAGCATCTCGGGCTCGGCATCCTGCCGTTCTTCCCGCTCGCCTCCGGTCTGCTCTCCGGCAAGTACCAGCGTGGTGCGGCGGCGCCCGACGGCTCCCGGCTCGCGACGCAGCCCGACCGGCTGGCAGGTGCGGACTTCGACAAGATCGAGGCGCTCGAGACGTTCGCGGCCGAGCGCGACCTGACGATGATCGACGTCGCGATCGGCGGCCTCGCGGCGCAGCCCGCGGTCGCCTCGGTGATCGCCGGCGCCACGACACCCGAGCAGATCACCCAGAACGTCGCAGCCGGCCGCTGGGACCCGACCCCCGCCGACCTAGCAGCCCTGGACGAACTCACGTGACTGTGTTGAATGCCGCGCTGCCGCGCGGCGGGTCATGGGGCTGTAACTCCCGGCCTTCCCTCGTCGCTCCGGTCGCTTCGCTCCCTGCGCTCCTCAGTCCAGGCCGGGAGGCCCCATGACCCAGATCCTTCTGCCGCCCTCCGAAGGGAAGACTGGACGGGCGCGTGGGCGTGCTGTCGACTTCGGTACGTTGTCGTTCCCGGAGCTGAACCCGGTGCGCGAGCAGGTGCTCGAGACGCTGGCGAAGGTCTCCGCATCCGCCGACGCCCACGACGTACTCGAAGTCGGCGCCTCGCTGCGCGACGAGGTCGAGCGGAACACCCGCTGGCGCACCGAACCGTCCGTGCCGGTCTCCGAGCTGTACTCGGGTGTCCTGTACGACGCCCTCGGCTACTCCACGCTCTCTGCGGGAACGAAGCGCCGCGCCGCGAATCGCCTGCTCGTCATCTCGGCGGCCTGGGGCGCGCTGCGGCCCGCCGACCGTGTCCCGCCGTACCGGCTGTCGATGGGTACGACGCTGCCGGGCCACGGACCGCTGGCGTCGGTATGGCGCGATCCGCTGAACGCCGCGCTGGCCGGCGTCGACGGCGTGATCGTGGACTGCCGGTCATCGACGTACGTCGCGCCGTGGCGACCATCCGGCGACCAGGCGGACAAATGGGTCTCGGTGAATGTGGTGCGAGAACGCGACGGTGTGCGGTCGGTCGTCTCGCACAACGCGAAGCACACCCGCGGCCTGGTCGCGCGGCACCTGCTCGAGTCCGGCAAGGATCCGGGAACGCCGAAGTCACTGCACAAGCTGATCAGTGAGCGCTGGAACGCCGAACTGGACCGCGCCTCGACCGGCTGGACACTGACCGTCGTCGAACACGACTGACGTTCACTGGACTGTAACTGGTGGGTGGTTTCCTGCAGCGCGTGATCGGGGAAGGCTGAGGGCAGCAACGTCAGGGGGGATCCGCCCTAACCCTCGGAGGCCTGACCGATGCGACGCCGGACCAGACGTACGACCGCGCTACTGACAACCTTGGCCGCGGCAACGACCGCGTGGACGCTGAGCGCCGGACCGGCGCTGGCGTACCCGCCGACCCCGCCGTCGGCGAGCACCGCCGCGACCCAGCTGGCGAGCCTGGCCGTGAAGGCGGAGGGTTCCAGCGACGGCTACAGCCGGGACAAGTTCCCGCACTGGATCACCCAGTCCGGCACGTGCGACACCCGCGAAGAGGTGCTGAAGCGGGACGGCTCCGGTGTGACCGTGGACAGCAGCTGCCAGCCGACCGCCGGCCGCTGGTACAGCGTGTACGACTCGACCTGGGTGAACGATTCCTCGGGCGTCGACATCGACCACATCGTGCCGTTGTCCGAGGCATGGAAGTCCGGCGCGAGCGCGTGGACCCAGGCCAAACGCCAGGAGTTCGCGAACAACCTGACCATCTCGCAGCTGATCGCGGTGACCGCGTCGAGCAACCGCTCGAAGGGCGACAAGGACCCGTCGGAGTGGAAGCCGCCGAACACCTCGGTGCACTGCATCTACGCCCGCGAGTGGATCTGGGTGAAGTACACCTACAAGCTGTCGCTGCAGTCCGCGGAGAAGACAGCACTTACACAGATGCTTGGCACCTGTTAGTCCTCGAGTAGGTGGCGGCGCTGGGCCTGGATGCCGGCCTGGAAGCGGGTTCGCGCGCCCAGCGTCTCCATCAGCTCGGCCACCCGGCGGCCGACGGTCCGGCTGCTCAGCGCGAGCTGCCGCGCGATGGCGTCGTCCTTGAATCCGGCGGCCAGCAACGTCATCAGCCGCGCGTCCGTCGGGTCGGCCTTGGCGGCCGGGACCACGGGCACTGCCTGGTCCCACAGCAGCCAGAACATCTCGATCAGCGCGTCCAGCAACGCGCAGGGGTGTACGACGAGAGCGCTGTCGACCAACTGGTCCACCGACAGCGGCAGGAGCGCGATCTTCCGGTCGAACACGGCCAGCTTCATCGGCACCTGCGGATGCACGCGCGATGTCTCGCCGGCGTCGGCCGCGCTGTACGCCTCGTCGACGCCGCCCGGGATGTCGAGCGAGTCGGGGGAGTAGATGCCGTGGACGACGACCCCGTCGCCGAGCAGCCCGCGCACGGTGCTGTCCGATTCGGCGGCCTGCGCGGCGTACGGCGGCCGGTCGAGGACGAGCAGCTGGTGCTCGGTCCCGTTGAGCAGCTGCGCGAACCGGGCGGCGATCGCTTCCTGGCCGACGATCACCTCGACCAGGTTCTCCGGCCGGTACTGCTCCTGCGTGCTCAGCTCGGACAGCAGCACCCGGGCCTCGGCGCGCACCCGATCGAGCTCGGCCCGGCGTACGGCGACCAACGCGTCGACCGCGACGTCCGGACGGGTCGGGAGCAGGCGGAGCGGGTCGTCGGAGGTGCTGGTCAGCAGGCCGAGCTTCTCGAGCCGGCCGATCGTCGCGACGACCTCCTGCTCGTCACGGCCGAGCTGGTCGGCGAGCTCGCGGACGCCGCAGCCCGGGGCCGACAGCAATGCACGGTACGCCTCCTCATCGGACGGCTCCACCCCCACCGACTCCAGCATCCGATCAGGCTATCTCGTCGGTTGGACGGACTCGACCGGTTTGGCTACTTCGCGCCATGTCCGGGATACGTCAGCACATTCGCAGGTGCGGGGACCCGTCAGGTGGGGTATGTCTGACGGTGCCGGGCGCGCGCGGATCGGACAGGGGACGTCTGGTCAAGCCTCAACGCGCGCGCCCGTCCTTCGCTTCACCTTCAGGTAGCTGCGCCAGATCAGTCGCTGCAGCATGAGGGTGACGACGCCGGCGGCTGTCATTCCGGCGAGGTTGATGCCGAGCTGGGCCGCGGACCCGCCGATCTGGTGCGGTGCCCACAGGGCGACGGACAGCGCGAGGTCGCCCGCAGCGGGGACGGTCGTGACGGAGATGAACACACCGACCAGCGCGTTGCCGCGGCCGGCGGTCTGCGACAACACCCCGGCGCATCCAGCGAGTACGGCGACCACCGCGGACCACCTGTCCGGTCGCCAGATGAAGCCGGTGAGCGGCCGCGCGGCCGTGACGTCGCTGACGTCGACCCAGCCGACCGCGCGGGCCAGCAACGCCGTGAGTGCTGTCAGTGCGATCGCGAGCAAGAACCCCTTCACGAGCAGGGACAACGACCGCTGGGTCAGACCGCCCTTGCGCAGGAAGATGCCGACGGCCAGAGCAGCAACGACGCCGAACTCCGGACCGACCACCATGGCGCCGACGACGAGGATCGCGGAGTCGGTGATCACGGCAACCGAGGCGATCATGGTCGCGAGCGTGAGGAACGCGTAGTACACCCAGGACCCGCCGGCCTCGTTGTACGCCTGGTCCACGACGGCATCCCAGATGACCGCGTCGTCGGGCGCGCCGGGCGCCGCCTTCTCCGCGGCCTGGGCGTTCCGCGACGGCGCCGCGTCCACGGAGGCCAGCGCCACAGAGCCCTCGTCGTACAGGCCCTGTGCCTTGAGCCAGGTGAGGATGTCGGAGGTGGCTTCGCGGGTCACGTCGCACTCGACGACATCACCTTCGGGGCGGCGGGCGGCGCCGGGCAGCCGGACGATGCTGGTGACTCGCGGGTCCGCGACGAGCGTGTTCAGGACGCGGTCGCTGCGGTCCGATGGGACGATGAGTCGAAGGTGCATCACGGGCCACATGCTGTCAGATCGACTCCGGGGAGCCTTCATGAGTGATTCCGCCGCAGTAGTGCAAGCTGGTGAGCGTCCTGAGCTGAAGCGGGTCATGGGCCCCGGACTGCTCCTGCTGTTCGTCGTCGGGGACATCCTGGGGACCGGTGTGTACGCACTGACCGGCAAGGTCGCCGGTGAGGTCGGCGGCGCGGTCTGGCTGCCGTTCCTGTGCGCGTTCGTGGTCGCGCTGCTGACAGCGACCAGCTACCTGGAGCTCGTCACGAAGTACCCGAAGGCCGGTGGCGCGGCGGTCTACACGCACAAGGCGTTCGGGATCCATTTCCTCACCTTCCTGCTCACGTTCGCGGTGATGTGCTCCGGCCTGACCTCGGCGTCGAGCGCGTCGAAGGCGTTCGCGGCGAACTTCTTCTCCGCCGCGCACCTCGACGCCGACCGCGGCGCGCTGCTGATGATCACCGCGCTCGGCTTCATGACGCTGATCGCGCTGGTGAACCTGCGCGGGGTCGGCGAGAGCGTCAAGGCGAACGTCGTGCTCACCTGCGTCGAGCTCAGCGGTCTGCTGATCGTGATCGGGATCGGCGCCTGGGCGCTGATCGGCGGCGGCGGCGACACCTCCCGGCTGACCGACTTCCACGTCCCCGAGGGCGAGTCGCCGTTCAGTGCGGTGACTGCCGCGACCGCCCTGGCGTTCTTCGCGATGGTCGGGTTCGAGGACTCGGTGAACATGGCGGAGGAGACCAAGGACCCGGTGCGGATCTTCCCGAAGATCATGCTGCTCGGGCTGTGTATCACCGGCGTCATCTACGTGCTGGTCGCGATCTCCGCGGTCGCGCTGCTTTCGCCGGACGAGCTGAACAAGGGCGCGACGCCGCTGCTCAAGGTCGTCCAGGCCGGCGCGCCCGGGTTCCCGCTCGAACTGTTCGCGTGGATCACGATGTTCGCGGTCGCGAACTCGGCGCTGATCAACATGCTGATGGCCAGCCGCCTGCTGTACGGCATGTCGCACGAGCAGGTGCTGCCCGGTCCGCTCGGCCGGGTGCTCCGCCGGCGCCGTACGCCGTACGTCGCGATCCTGTTCACCACGCTGCTCGCGTTCGTCCTGATCGGGTACGCCGATCTCGCGGCGCTCGGCGGTACGACGGCATTCCTGCTGCTGTGCGTGTTCGCGATCGTGAATGTCGCGGTGCTGGTCCTGCGGCGGGACCGGGTCGAGCACAAGCACTTCCGCGCGCCGACCGCGTTGCCGGTGCTGGGCGTCGTGCTGTGCGTGTACCTCGCGAGCCCGTTGTCCGGGCGGGACTCGGCGGACTACAAGATCGCCGGCTGGCTGATGCTCGTCGGGGTCGGGCTGTGGATCATCACCTGGCTGCTGAACAAGTACGTGTTCAACCGGCACGCCGACTTCGACCCGTCGCACCTCGACCCGCAAGGTCCGGTGAACTGACGGGGACGAGCGCCGCGAACAGCACGGTCGCGAGGGCCACGGCGCCGGTGCCGACGGCGATCCAGCCGAGTGCGGGGTAGCCCGCACCGGCGTCGATCGCCAGGCCGCCGAGCCACGGCCCGACCGTGATGCCGATGTTGAACGCGGAGAAGTTCGCCGCGGTCGCGAGTCGCGGCGCGTCACCGGCCAGGCTGAAAACGCGGGCGTTCAGGGCCGGGTTCGCGGCGAAGCCGAAGCCGCCGAGCAGCGCGATCACGCAGATCGCCACCACCGGATCGGTTGCCGTGAGCGCCAGTACGGCGGAGAGCGCGATCAATCCGACGATGCTCATGAAGAGGGTGTGGAACGGCAGCGCGTCCGCGAATCTGCCGCCGATGGTGATCCCGATGAACGACCCGAGACCGTAGAGAGCCAGCACACCCGGGACGGCACCGGGCGATAGACCAGTGGATTCCGTCAGCAGCGGAGCGAGGTAGCTGAACACGACCAGGATCGTCGCTGTGACCATCACTGTGGTGCCGAACGCGAGCCAGAGCCGGGCGTTGCGGAACACTCCAAGTTCGTCGGTGAGGCGTGGTGCACTGGCGGGTTCCGGGCGGTCGGCCGGCAGTGTGGCGAAGACGCCTCCCATCGCGAGCACGCACATCCCGGCCACGGTCCAGAACGCCGACTGCCAGCCGAGGTGCTGACCGAGGACCGTTCCGAGCGGGAGACCGACGATGGTCGCGATCGTGAGGCCGCCGGTGACGATGCTCATCGCCCGCGCTCGGCTGCTCGCCGGTACGAGGGCGACCACGGTCACCGCGGCCACCGACCAGAACCCGGCGTACACGAAGGCACTGACGATCCGGGTGGCGAGCAGTACG
The DNA here is from genome assembly GCF_004362255.1 of Kribbella sp. VKM Ac-2571. Lineage (NCBI taxonomy): Bacteria > Bacillati > Actinomycetota > Actinomycetes > Propionibacteriales > Kribbellaceae > Kribbella > Kribbella sp. VKM Ac-2571. The sequence continues at coordinate 78,211 of NZ_SNWS01000027.1, read as the reverse complement.
GCGTAGCTCGACGTCAGCGCGCCCACGACATGGGTGAGCGCGAAGATCGCCAGGAAGACGAGTGCCGCCGTACGCCGGGACCAGGTGAGCGTGACGACCGCGAGGATCGGGGCGCCGATGAGCATGCCGATCGCGAACGCGGAGATCAGCAGGCCGGCCTGGGGGATCGAGACATGCAGATCGGTCGCGAGTTCCGGAAGCAGTCCGGCCAGCATCAGTTCGGACGTGCCCTGCGCGAAGATGCTCAGCCCGAGGACATAGACAGCTATCGGCATCGTTTCCCCTCGCCTCGACGAATGCCACTCGTAGTATCTCAGGGATCACTGTCCGCCGTCGCCGCGCCTGTCGCTGGTTGAGATTTGAGGTGATGCGGCATCGTTGAGGTATGAGCTTTCAGACTCCGGCGAAGCGGACCGGGCGGGCTGTGGACACCGCCCGGATCGGGAGCGGGCTGAAGCTGCTCGTTGCTCTGGTGGGGCTGATGTGGCTCAGCGAGGTCGTCGACACCGCGACGCACGGCGCGCTCGACCAGTACGGGATCATCTCCCGCGAGCCTCGCGGCCTGTTCGGGATCCTGACCGCGCCGTTCCTGCATCTCGGGTTCGGTCACCTGATCTCGAACACGCTGCCGCTGGTCACGCTCGGCGCGCTGATCGCGGTCAGCGGCGCGGCCCGGCTGTTCGCGGTGACCGCGATCGTGACGGTGATCGGCGGGTTCGGGACCTGGCTGATCTCACCGCCGAACACGATCACGATCGGCGCCAGCGGACTGGTCTTCGGGTACGCGTCCTACCTGATCCTCCGCGGCCTGTTCAACCGCCGGCTCGGGCAGGTGCTGCTCGGCATTATCGTCGTGATGGTGTGGGGGAGTGCGTTGCTCGGCGGGCTGCTGCCGCAGGACGGGATCTCCTGGCAGGGTCACCTCTTCGGCGGCATCGCCGGTGTCCTCGCGGCGTGGGTCCTGGCCGACGACAAGCAGCAACGCGTCAAATGAGCGTGGCGGGGTCGGTGTTCGCCCCGCAGACCACGACGACCACACGCTCACCGGTCGCCGGGCGGTAGGCACCCGACAGCAACGCGGCGTACGCCGTTGCGCCGCCGTGCTCGGTCGCCAGGTGGTACTGCTGCCACAACTCCTTGCGGGCAGCAACGATCGCCTCGTCGTCGACGAGCACCGGTCGGACGCCGTACGTCTGGGCGGCCTCGAAGGCCAATGAACCGATGCGGCGCGCACCGAGCGAGTCCGCGGCCACTCCGCCGACGGCTCCGTCGGTCGGCTCGCCGGTTTCGAGCGCCCGCTGCAGGGTCGGGGCGAGCGCCGGCTCCACGCTGACGACCTGGGCGTTGTCGCCGATGGCGGTTGCGATGCCGGCGATCAAGCCGCCGCCGCCGACCGCGACGAGGACCGTGTCGAACCTGCCGGCCTGGTCGAGCAGTTCGAGACCGACCGTGCCCTGCCCGGCGACGACCTCAGGCTGGTCGTAGGCGTGCACCAGCAGCGCATCCGTCTCGTCCCGCGCCGCGAGCGCCGCCTGGTACGCCTCGGCGTACTCCGATCCGACCTGCACGATGTCCGCGTCGAGGGTCCGCAGCTTCCCGAGCTTCGCGGCCGGTGTCGTCTCAGGGACGAAGATCCGGGCCGGTACGCCGAGCTCGCGGGCCGCGTACGCGGCCGCCAGCCCGTGGTTGCCGCCGGACGCGGCGACGATCCCCTGACCGGTCAGGGCGCCGCTGTCCTTCGCGGTGATTAGCCGGTTGAACGCGCCGCGCGGCTTGAACGAACCGGTGTGCTGGAGCAGTTCCAGCTTGAACGTGAGTCCCGGCGCCACCTCGATCACCGGCGTACGCCGTACCCGCCCAGTGATGCGCTCCGCGGCCTGCTTCACGTCGTCGAGGCTTACCGTCATACCTCAACCCTGCCACGATGGTGAACAGCCGACGGACGGGAGGCCCTGCACATGAATGGGATGGGCGTGTACGAGGAGACTTACCGGCGGAGCCTCAACGACCCGCACGGGTTCTGGCTCGAGGCGGCCGAGGCGATCACCTGGACGACGGCACCCACCCGGGCGCTCGACGCGACCCATGCCCCGATCTACCACTGGTTCCCGGACGGGACGCTGAACACGTCGTACAACGCGCTCGATCGGCATGTCGAAGCCGGAGACGGGCAGCGGCCCGCTCTGATCTATGACTCACCCGTGACGGGAACCGGCCGTACCTACACCTACGCGCAACTGCGGGACGAGGTGGCGGTGTTCGCGGGCGCGCTGGCGTCACTGGGGGTCGGCAAGGGCGACCGGGTGATCGTCTACATGCCGATGATCCCGGAGGCAGTCGTCGCGATGCTGGCCTGCGCAAGACTCGGGGCGATCCACTCGGTGGTGTTCGGCGGCTTCGCGCCGCGTGAGCTCGCGGCCCGGATCGAGGACGCCGGGCCTCGCGTGATCGTCGCGGCTTCGTGCGGCATCGAGCCGACGCGGATCGTCGAGTACAAGCCGATCATCGACGAGGCGCTGAAGATCTCGTCGCACCAGCCCGAGCACACCGTCGTCTTCCAGCGCGAACAAGCCCCCGCTGAACTGGGCGAACGCGATCTCGACTGGACCACCCTGACCGCGAAGACCCAGCCGGCAGGCCCGGTGCAGGTCGCGGCGACCGACCCGCTCTACATCCTCTACACGTCCGGTACGACGGGACGTCCGAAGGGCGTCGTCCGCGACAACGGCGGCCACGCGGTCGCACTCGCCTGGACGATGCGCAACGTGTACGACATCGGGCCGGGTGACGTCTGGTGGACCGCGTCCGACGTCGGCTGGGTCGTCGGCCACTCGTACATCGTCTACGCACCGCTCCTGGTCGGAGCGACCACGGTCCTGTACGAAGGCAAACCGGTCGGGACGCCGGATGCGGGCGCGTTCTGGCGGGTGATCTCAGAGCACGGCGTGAAGGCGTTGTTCACCGCGCCGACCGCGATCCGCGCGATCAAGAAGGTCGATCCCGAGGCGGCCGAGCTGGCCAAGTACCCGCTGGAGCGGTTCCGGACGTTGTTCCTGGCGGGGGAGCGGCTCGACCCGGAGACGTACCACTGGGCGCACGAGCATCTCGGCGTACCGGTCGTCGACCACTGGTGGCAGACCGAGACCGGCTGGCCGATCGCGGCCAACCCGCGCGGACTGGAGCCGCTGCCGACCAAGCCGGGCTCGGCGACTGTGCCGATGCCGGGCTGGAACGTGCAGATCCTCGACCCGTACGGCAAGGAGTTGCTCGCGCACGAGGAGGGCGCGATCGCGATCAAGCTGCCGCTGCCGCCGGGCGCTCTGCCGACGCTGTGGGGCGACGACCAGCGCTACATCGACAGCTACCTCAAGGAGTACGACGGCTACTACCTGACCGGGGACGGCGGGTTCATCGACGACGACGGCTACATCTTCGTGATGGGCCGCACCGACGACGTCATCAACGTGGCCGGCCACCGCTTGTCGACGGGCTCGATCGAGGCGGTCGTCGCGGCGAACCCGGCGGTCGCGGAGTGTGCGGTGATCGGTGTGCACGACCCGCTGAAGGGCCAGCTGCCGCGGGCACTCGTCGTACTCAAGGCAGGCGCGACGGTGTCGGACGACGTACTGCGGGACGAGCTCGTGGCCGCCGTACGCCGGGAGATCGGGCCGGTCGCGGCGTTCCGGGACGTGTCGGTGGTCGACGCGCTGCCGAAGACCCGCTCGGGCAAGATCCTGCGCCGCACGATGCGCGGAATCGCCGACGGCCGCGACGAACCGGTCCCGTCGACCATCGAGGACCCCACCGTCCTGGACGCGCTACGCCCGGTCCTGCGCGGCGGTCAGGAAGGTTAGGACCGCCGGACTCGCGACCGACCGGAACTCGTGGAAGTAGGCGTGCCGGGCACCCGTGATGAGTTCGGCCCGAGCCCCCGGGATCCGGTCGGCGAGCAACTGCGCGTTCGCGGCCGGACTGAAGATGTCGTCGGTGCCGTGCAGGATCAGAGTCGGCGCGGTGACGGACGGTAGGCCGTCCCACGCGTCGTGCTTGTTGCTGGCCACCAGATGCCTGCGCTTGGCGTACGACGGCATGGTCGGGTCACCGAGCACGTGGTACGGACCGGGATTGTGTGCGAGCCAGGCCGGGGTGTACATGAGCTCGAGCAGCACGCGATCGGCTCGCTGCGGATCGGCCAGCGCCTTGCGGATCTCCTGGCTGCGCTCGTAGCCGTGCGCCGCGCCGGGTGAGGTACAGCCCAGGACCAGTGCGTCGACACGCTGAGGATGGTTGATCGCCAGCCACTGCGCGACCCGCCCGCCCATGGACGTTCCGTAGATGTGCGCACTGTCCAGCCCGAGGTGATCGAGCACCGCGACCACGTCGTCCGCGAACCCGACCGTGCTGTAGACCTCGTCCGGCTTGTCGCTCTCGCCGGTTCCTCGCCAGTCCAGGGTGATCGTCCGGTACTGCGCCTCGAAGTCCGACCGGACCGGATCCCACCAGGTGTGGTTGTTGGACTGCCCGGCGAGCAGAACAAGTGGTTGCCCGACGCCCCCAACCTGGTAGGCGATCCTCGTCCCGTCAATGGCTGCTGCGTTGGGCACAGAGATAGTCTGCAGGTATGCGAGTCGTGATTGCGGGTGGACACGGGCAGATCGCGTTGCGGCTGACCCGGGTGCTGAGTGCCGACGGCCATCAGGTGGTCGGGGTGGTGCGGAACCCGGATCACGAGGCCGACATCGCGGCAGCCGGCGGTGAGGCCGCCGTACTGGATCTCGAGCAGGCCGAGGTCGGCGCGGTCGCCAAGGTCCTCGCGGGCGCGGACGTCGCGATCTTCGCGGCGGGCGCCGGGCCGGGCAGCGGGAACGCGCGCAAGGACACCGTCGACCGCGGTGCGGCCGCCCTGTTCGCGGACGCCGCCGAGCAGGCCGGCGTTCGGCGGCACATCCAGGTCGGCTCGATGGGCGCGGACCTCGCCCCGTCACTGACCGACGACGAGACGTTCACGGTCTACCTCCGGGCCAAATGGGCCGCCGAGGAAGATCTGCGGGCCAGGGACCTGGACTGGACGGTACTGCGGCCCGGCAGTCTGACCGACGATCCCGGGACCGGCACGGTGTACCTCGCCGACAAGACCGGTCGCGGCCGGGTCACCCGCGACGACGTCGCGCTGGTGCTGGCCGGCCTCTGTGACGCTCCGGCCTCGATCGGCCGGACGCTCGAGCTCATCGGCGGGGACACGCCCGTCGCTGAGGCCCTCGAGAACCTCTGACCCTATGACGTTGCCACAAGCAACAGAATGTGACGGGACTGCGACACTATGGCAGACACACTGCGGCAGGTGACCTTCGAGCGCCTGGCGAACAGCAGCTACGAGGTGCGGAACGCCCGCGGCGGGACCATCCGGATCGGCTCGGGCGGCGAGGACACCGACTTCACGCCGGTCGAACTGCTGCTGGCCGCGATCGGGACCTGCTCGGCGATCGACGTCGACGTCGTGGTGAGCCGCCGCGCCGAACCGACCGAGTTCAGCGCGGTCGTCCGCGGCGACAAGATCCGGGACGCCGAAGAAGGCAACCGGATGGAGAACCTCGCGGTCGAGTTCACCGTGCGCTTCCCCGAGGGCGAGGACGGTGACAAGGCCCGTGAAGCCTTGCCGCGCGCCGTGAAGATGTCCCACGACCGCCTCTGCACGGTCAGCCGCACCGTCGAACTCGGCACCCCGGTCACCACGACCGTCAACGACTGAGCAGCTCGCGAAGGCGCTGTGCATTGGCCTTCGGGTGGCTGAGGTTGCCGTTGTGACCACCTGGGAAGGTCTGCAGGTCCTGGCCGATGAGCTCGGCCAGGGCCTCGGCGCACTGGTAGTCGAAGACGGTGCGCGGAGTCGTCGTACCCGCGGCCGGGACGATCCGCACGTCGGTTGCTGACAGCTCGGCGGGATCGAGGTCGTCTGCAGCGGCGGCGGTGAAGTCGTGGCGGATGAAGTAGTCGAAGTTCGCGAGCCGGTTGGCGTCCATCGGGAACTCGGTGCGGCCCGGTTCGCCATTCGACGGGTCGATGCCGAGTGAGCGGACGATCGCCGGGATCGTGGCCTGGAGTCCGTTGGCGAGGTAGTGGTCGCGAAGCTCCGTGAGTTCGTCGCGGTGCAGTTTGGGCTTGGGCTCGGCGAGCAGCCACGGCGCGATCGGCTCGTGCGCGACGAGCGTGTGCAGCTGCACCGGATGCTTCACGGTCAGATGCAGACCGATGACCGCGCCGAGGCTGCAGCCGAGCATGGCGACGGGTTCGTCGGTGACGTGCTGGAGCAGACGGTGTACGTCGTCCGCGTGGTCGGCGATCGTGGCGCCCGGTTCTTCGAGCTTGCTCCGGGACAGGCCTCGGCGGTCGTAGGTCAGGACGGTGTACTCGTCGACGAGCTGGCTGACGAGGTCGGTGCTGCGGTCGGCATCGCCTTCACCGCTCTGCGAGATCAGTAGCAGTGGCCCGTTGCCTTCGAGCTGGTAGTGGAGGACAGCTCCGGGAACATCGATCGTGGTCATGGCCGTAGATTACATCGAAGTAGATACATCTATCAAGATGTATCTGATTTGATGTAGATTCTCCCGGTGTGAATGGTGTGGAGCTCTTCCTGCTCGGGCGGGCGCTGATGAAGATCGGCGAGGACGCGTTGCCGGAGCCGCCGGGCGGTGCGGCGAAGTACGCCGGCAGCGCGCGGATGGTGCTGATCGTCGCGAGTGACATCGCCGAGCATCCGGCGAGCGCTGTGGGGGAGATCGCGGCCCGCACCGGTCTGCCGCAGAGCCAGGTGTCGACCGCGATCGCCCGGCTGAAGGAGGCCAGCTCGGTCATCACGACAACCGACCCCGCCGACCGCCGCCGGGCATTGGTCAGTCAGGCGCCCGACGTCTCGGACCGCTTGGCTCAGGTCCGTGCCACGAGCATCGAACCGGCCCTCGTCGCGGCGCTGGGCACCGACGACCCCGCTCGCGTCGCCGAGGTCGTGCGCACTCTGCAGCAACTCGCTCGCGACCTGCAGAGGTCAGGCGAGTAGGAACTCGTCGGCGGATCTGAGGCGCGTCTTCAATTGCTCTTGAGTACGCCGGGAGTCGAGCTGGATGTCCGACGGCTCGCCCGGCTCCGAGGGCAGCTGATCCGGATCGAGTCCGTCGCGGATCGCGATCCTGCGGCCCAGCTCGTACCGGCTCAGGGCCTCCGGTCCCGCGACATGGGCGATGCCGGTGACGTCCGACGTGAGCAGTTCGAGCAGCGCGGCGGCGAGGTCGGTGACGTGGACGGGACGACGGATGTTGCCGCTGTAGAACACACCGGGCTCGCCGGCCGCCAAGCGACGTACCCGCTGCTCCTCGCCCGACTGTCCGTCCGAGCCGACGATGATCGACGTCCGGACGATGACCGCCTCGGGCAGCATCGCCTGGATCGCGGTTTCGGCCGCTGCCTTGGCCGCGCCGTACGGCGTGATCGGACAGGGCGAGTCGTCCTCTCGATAGGCCGTTTCCCGCGGGCCGAACACAGCGTCGCTCGACACGAATACGAGCCTTGCACCACCAGCTGCCAGCGCGACATTGACGGCGCCGTCGGCGGTCGCGGCCCAGTCGTCCTGCTTGTAGGCGGTGTGGATGATCCCGTCCGGCCGGATGCTGCGGATCACGTCGCGCACCGCGTCACGGCGCCGTACGTCGAACTGCACGCCACCTGGCACAACCTGCGAGTGATACCCAGGCACGACCTCGTGGTCGGCCGTGCGCAGGAGTTCACGGCCGAGCAGACCAGCGGCTCCGGTGACGAGCAACCTCACCCGACCAGCCTATGACGCTCGAGCCGCCAGCCGGCGGTCCGCGTGGCGCGCTTCACCTCGGCGAGCGTCCGCACCTTCCGCGGCGACATCCACGACTGCGACGGCTTGTGGAACATCCACCCGTCTCCGATGGTCAGCGCCGCATGCTGGACCAGCCGCGCAGTGTCACGCCAGACGAACACCGTGCCCGGTACGTCGTCCTGGCCGCCGCGCTCGGTGTGGTTCGCCAGCCATTCGTCGAACGGCTCGCGCAGCATCCAGACCGTCTCGGCACCTTCGATGCCGCAGGCCGCCATCACGGTGCCGAAGCAGTTCGGCCCGCTGCCGTCCGCGAACGTGCCTGCCAACTCGCGCACGCGCGGCAACTCCGCGGGCCAGGTCCGGACCTCGGCATGCCGGCTCGGCCCGAGATCCTCGCTCACGACATCGGGCAGCACGCGCGCCGGCTCCCGGAGCAGCGACTTCCACCAGACGAAGCGATGCCCGTCCGCCTGCTGCCGAACCTCCGGCCCGACGATCCCCGCCCATCTCCTCACCGTCGGAACTGCCCCACGGTCGTAATCCACCTGCGCCCGGACCAGTGCGGCACGTGTCGCCTTCGGTAGGTCGCCGTACGCCGCCTCGCTCAGCCAGGCAGTCCGAGCAGCCTTCCGGTCGACCCTGTACGTGCGGTACGTGTCGTGATCCTCGCGGCTCGGCTCCCGATCGTCCGTCGCCAACTTCCAGGCAGTCGCCTGCCTTTTCGTCACGAAGAACGGCTGCTCGTCCGGCGCGAGCCAATCGACCCATCGATCCAACAGGTCAGGCGAAACGTCGACACCCAGCACGGTCAGCACCCGGCCAACGGTTCATCCTCAGCGCTGATCGGCCATCGGTTTCTGCGGGCCGCGGTAGCGCTGGGTCTGTGAGTAGACAAGGTTGGTGGTCGTGCTGCCGAAGTCGGTGAGCTCGTTGACCAGTTCCTCCAGGTGCGGCATCGACGCGGCCGCGACCTTCAGCGTGTAGCAGTCGTCGCCGGTGGTTCGCAGGCACTCGAGGATCTCGCGTCGCTCGGCCAGCAGGCGGTGCAAGGGCTCGTGCTTGTTGCCGGGGTACTTCAGCCGTACGACGGCGAGCACCGGGTAGCCGACCTTCGTCAGGTCGACCTCCGCGCGGTAGCCGGTGATCACGCCGATCGACTCCAGCCGACGTACCCGCTCGGTGGTGGCGGAGGGGCTCAGGTTGACCCGCTTGCCGAGCTGCGTCAGCGACAGCCGGGCATCCTCCTGCAGCTCGGTGAGGATCGCCCAGTCGGTCGGATCGAGACTCTCGGTCATACGCACAATCTACCGCTGATTTCCCGGTGCATGGCGGCGTACGCCGGGAAGAATGCCTTCAGAATCAGGGCGTCGCCTGGATAGCCTGAGGGCGTGGAACTTGGAGTGAACGTGCCGAACTTCGGCCCGGGGACGAATCCGGCGCGACTGCGGGACTGGGCGCGCGTCGTCGAGGGACTCGGGTACGACCTGCTGATGGTGTCGGACCATGTGGTGATCACGCCGGACGTCGCGGAACAGTACCCCGCACCGTTCTACGAGCCGTTCACCGCACTGAGTTGGCTGGCCGGGCTCACCGAGCGGGTCCGGCTCGGCACGACGGTGCTGATCGCGCCGTACCGGCATCCGTTGCTGGTGGCAAGGATGGCGGCGAACCTCGACGCGTTGAGCGGCGGGCGGTTCGTGCTCGGTGTCGGGGTCGGCTGGGCGCGGCAGGAGTTCGAGGCGCTCGGCGCGGAGCATGCGCACCGCGGTCGGCGTACGGACGAGGTGCTCGCCGAGGTGCGACGCGCCTGGGCCGATACCGCCGACTACGGGGACGGGGCGATCCCGATCTGGGTCGGCGGTTCGAGTACGGCGGGTTTGCGGCGGACCGTTCGGTACGGCGACGCGTGGCATCCGTTGCGGCAGACGATGGCGGAGCTGCGGTCCGGGCTGGATCGCCTGCGGACGGTCGCGGCGTCGGAGGACCGGCCGGTGCCGGGGTTCGCGCCGCGGATCCTGGTGCGGCTCACGGACGAGCCGCTGGGCGAGGATGATCGAGTGGCGGGGGAGGGCACGATCGAGCAGGTGATGGAGGATCTGGTCGTACTGCGGGAGGTCGGCGCGCAGAGCGTCGTACTCGATCCGTTCGTCGGCGACCCGGACGAGACCGAACGGCCCGAGGCGGCCTGGCAGGCGCTGGCGACGGTCGCCGCGCGACGAAGTGGACTGGAGACGACGTGACACCTGAGGCAGAAGGATTCCTGCGCCGTGCGATCGAACTCGCCGCGGAGGCACGGAAGGGCGGGAACCCGCCGTTCGGCTCGCTACTGGTCGGCCCAGACGGCAGCGTGCTGGTCGAGGAGCGGAACACGACGATCACCGAAGGGAACATCAGCTTCCACCCGGAGCTGAAGCTCGCGGTGTGGGCGGCTCAGCAACTGTCGCCGGAGGTCGCTGCCGGCACCACCATGTACACGAGCTGCCAGCCGTGCGGGATGTGCTCGGGGGCGCTCGCGAGGTCCGGCCTCGGCAAGGTCGTGTTCGCGCTGTCCGGTGAACAGCTCGACGGACTCAAGTCGATGGGCGGCTTCCCCGCCGTACCGCTGGAAGGGCCGGCGCTGTACGACGAGGCGCGCGTGCCGGTGGACGGGTACTACAGCTGAGCCGGGGGTCCCGTCGCCGGGACCCCCGCACTCGCTACTTCACCGGGGTCAGGCAGAGCGTGTACTTCGTCGAACCGCTCTGGTAGACGTACGACGCCTCCGCGTCCTCGCCGCACTGGCTGTCATCGGTCGAGTCGTCGATCTTGTCGACGATCTTGTACTCGGCCTCCGAGGACGTGCAGTCGACGACCTTCACGTCCGGCTTGGCCGCCGTGCCCTGGTTGACGACGCAGGCGCCGATCTTGGCCTTCGACTCGGTCGAGTTCAGGTTCGCGAACACGATCGCCGCGATCAGCGCGACCGGCAGTAGCAGACCGAGGATCGCTGGCCGCTGGAACAGCGGTTTGCCCGGATCCATCGGGCGGCCCGGACCCGGCGTCGGCTCCGGAAGACCCTTGAACTTCTGCATCGGGCCGATGTTCAGCAGCATCGTGATCGGGTTGACGATCGACGACGCGATGCCCCACCAGCCCTGCCAGAGGCTCTTCGCGGTCATGTCACGCACCGACGCGATCCCGCAGGTCCGGCAGAACGGGCCCTGCAGCTTCAGGAACCGCATGATGATGATCAGGCCCTGGTGGCCGCGCACGGTGGCCTCGGCCGCCGGGTAGCCGCCGCAGAAGCGGCACGCCATCTGGCCCTGCGGCGCGTGGCCCTGCTGCGGGAACGACTGGTACTGCTGCTGGCCCTGGTACTGCGGGCCCGGGTACTGGCCCTGCGGCGGGTACTGCTGGCCGCCGTACTGCTGGCCCGCGTACTGCTGGCCCGCGTACTGCTGCTGACCCGGCTGACCCGGCTGAACCGGCTGAGCCGGCTGTTGAGGCTGGCCGGGCTGGTCGCTGTACTGCGGGAACTGCTGCGGCGGCGGACCGTAGCCGGCCGGCTCACCTGAGTACGGGTTCTGCGGCGGCTGGGGAGGGGATGTGGTCACGGATGGTTCCTGGGGCTGATCGAGGGGCGGTGTCGGGACACGTTGACCACGGCACCTTACTCATCCAGGTGGTCCACCGCGGCATAGCGCCGCGTCAATTCCCGGCCAAGTCGCGCCAGCTCGGCCTGCACCGACGGCGGGTCCACGACCTCGATCGACCCACCCCAGCCGGCGAGGTGCTGCGCGATCATCAACGGAGTGGGCGCTGTGACCTTGAGCCGGACCCGGTCACCGTCGGTCCCGTCGACCTCACAGTTGCGGCCGAGCCGGTCCTGCATCACCCACACGAACCGCTCGTCCATCAGGACAGTTGCCGTCAGCCCCGATCGGCGTTCCTCCATCCGCTCGACGATCTCGGCCCACGCCGTCGACAGCTCGAACCCGTCCGGGCGCTCGAAGGTTTCGCCGGTCGCGTCCGCGTCGACCACCCGATCGATGCGGAACGTCCGCTGACCCTTCCCGGTCCACGCGATCAGGTACCAGACGTCGTCCTTGTCCACGAGACCGAGCGGATCCACCACCCGCTCCGACGTATCCCGGCCGCGTCCCGAGTAGCGCAGTCGGACGCGTTCCCGGCCTACGACGGCGTCCTGCAGGCGACGTACCAACTCTGGCCGTTCCTTCACGTGCTCGCCCCAGCGGGCGGGGTCGATCACGACCGCCTCGGCCGCCGCCTGGGCGTGCTCGCGGAAAGTGTCCGGCAGCGCCCGCACGAGTTTGCGCAGGGCGGCTTTCGCGTCGGGAGCGATCGACGCCGCAGGTCCGACGAGCAGGAACAACGCCTGCGCCTCGGTCGCCGTCAGCCCGCTCAGATCGGTCCGGGCACCGCCGACCAGCTGCCAGCCGCCGTTCCGCCCCGGCTGTGGATAGACCGGGATGCCGGCCGTCGACAACGCCTCCAGGTCCCGGCGCGCGGTCGCCACCGAGATCTCCAGCTCCGCCGCGACGTCGGCCGCGGTCACCCGGCCCCGGGCCTGCATCAGCAACAGCACCGCCACCAACCGATCCGCCCGCATGACCCCGATCGTCGCAGACAAACCGCTCACCGTCTGAGCAGTTAAAACGGGTTACCCTCAGTTCCGGACGGCCTTCTTCCGGAATGGTGACTGATGGCGTACGACGTGAGCCCGACGGCGCGGACCCTGATGGTCCTCGAGCTGATCCAGAACAGTCCCGGCATCACCGCGGAGCAGCTGGGAGACAAGCTCGGGGTCTCCGAGCGCGCGGCCCGCCGGTACGTCGCGATCCTGCGCGAGGCCGACATGCCGATCGAGTCGGTGCGGGGGCCGTACGGCGGCTACCGGGTCGGACGGGGTCTACGGCTGCCGCCGTTGATGTTCAGCCCGACCGAGGCGCTCGGCCTGGTGATGGCGGTGCTCGAAGGACCGCGCGGCGCCGCGGATCCGGTCGAGGACGCGCTCGGGAAGATCGTCCGGGTGCTCCCCGAGGCCGTCGCCCGGTCGACCGACGCGATCCGCCGGGTCTCCGCGCGCGGACCCGATCCCGGGGCCCGGACCCCTGATCCCGAGATCACCGCCGCCCTCGTCTCGCACAGCGCGGACTCGCGGCGCGTGACGATCCACTACCGACGCCACGAGGACGAGTGGCCGATGGACGTCGATCCCTGGGCGGTCGTCGTACGGCGTGGCCGCTGGTATCTGCTGTGCTGGTCGCACGCCAAGGACGCCCGGCGCGTGCTCCGCGTCGACAAGATCACCAAGGTCGAGGCGCAGTCGGCCTCGTTCGCGGCGCCCGCCGATCTCGATCCGCTGGCCGCCGTCGAGGAACACCTCGCGATGGGCTGGCGGTACCCGATCGAGGTGGAGATCGACGCACCTCTCGACGCCGCCGCCTGCTGGATCCCGCGCAGCATGGGCCGCCTCGAACCCATCGACGAGAACCGCACCCGCCTTCTCGCCAGCACCGACGAACCCGACTGGTACGCCGGCAAACTCTCCGAGATCCGCGCCCCGTTCCGAATCATCAGCGGCCCCGAACTCCAATCCGCCTGCCAACTTGTAGCCCACCGCCTCCTCACCGCCAGCACCCCCGACTGATGGCTGGGAGCGGGATGAACGAGGTCGAGTTTTCGGGGGAGGTTTGGTATTGGCGGGGGCCGGCGCCTTGGTACTTCATCACGGTTCCGGAGGAGGAGAGTGCGTATTTCGAGGCGGAGTCGAACTTCGTCACGTACGGGTGGGGGATGATCCCGGTGACCGCCGAGATCGGCGCGAGTGTCTGGGACACGTCGATGTTCCCGAAGGACGGGCGGTACATCCTGCCGGTGAAGGCGTCCGTACGGCGGGCCGAGGACCTCGACGACGGCGACGTACCGACCGTGCGGCTGCGATTGCGGAGCTGGACGAAGGCGTGAAGTCCGGTCGTCAGCCCAGTGTCCGCGAGGGCAGCGAGCGCCGGATCTCCTCGGCAACCTGTGAAGCACGGGTGCCGGCTGGCCCGCGTTTCGCTCCGCGCGCCGACGTGAGGCTGTCGCTGGCCAGGTTCTTGCCGTGCATCCGGATGATCGACAGTTGCCAGCGACCGTTACGTGGCGTAGACCGAAAGACCAGCTCGACGCCTGCGATCTCGACGAGCGGCACAGCCGTGTGCGTGACACCGCGGCGAAGGTCGATGGTCGGGAGGTAGAGCCGCTCGGCATCCATCCGGATCGGGCGGGCGGCGTTGATCCCGAGGCACAGCCAACCCAGCGCGATCGCGTACCCCACCAGCGACATCACCAGTGCGACGATGCACCAGACCCGCTCGCTCGTACTCGAAGCATCCATGAACCCGACGGCGACGCCGAAGACGTCGACCGCCACCATCCCCACGAAAAACGCGGTGCCCAGAACGATGTTCGAGATCGGAAAGAGCGCACCGGCGCGGAATCGCCTGGGTGCACGGCGGACCGACATGGTCAAAGCGTGCCACACCGGCCGGCCGTACCCGAGCCCGTTCGAGCCCTGAATGTCGGCGGTCGGGTCTAGCGTTCGCCGTACACGTTGTCGAATGGGAGGAGCCGAGATGTCCACGCTGTCCGACCGGCCGCACACGGCCGTGCTCGTGATCGACGTCCAGAACGGTGTCGTCGGGGAGGCGTACGAGCGGGACCGCGTCGTCGCCAACATCAGCACGCTCGTCGGCAAGGCCCGCACCGGGGGAGTCCCGGTCGTGTGGGTCCAGCACTCCAGCGAGAACCTCGTCAAGGACAGCGACCAGTGGCAACTCGTGCCCGAACTGTCCCGCGACGGCTCGGAGCCGCTCGTCCACAAGACGTACGCCGACAGCTTCGAAGCCACCGACCTCGAGGACGTCCTCGCCCGCGCCGGCATCGGCCACCTGATCGTCAGCGGCGCGCAGACCGACGAGTGCATCCGCTCGACGATCCACGGCGCGATGGTCCGCGGGTACGACGTGACGCTGGTCGCCGACGCCCACACCACCGAGGACCTGAGTGAGTACGGCGCCCCCACCCCCGACAAGGTGATCGCCCACACCAACCTCTACTGGCAGTACCACCGCGCCCCGGGCCGAACCGCCGCCGTCCAGCAAACCGACGAACTCACCTTCTGAGCGATGCCTCGAGGGGCGGAAATGCGATGTCAGTGTGCGGCCGACTGCTGCAGTGCGTCGAGGAGTGCAGCAACGGGCGGTGGGTCGGGCGGTTCGCCGTACGTCGCGGCGTACACGTGACGTCGTGAGCCCGGCAGCTCGTTGGCGGTGATGCCGGCTGCGTGGTGGGTGCGCAGCGCGAGGTCCGGCATTGTCGTGACACCGAGTCCGGCCGCCACGAGGGCCTGCATCACGACCATGTCGTCCGACGTGTATCCGATTCGCGGCTCGTAGCCCTCCGCGGCACAGAGCGCGATCAGATGGCTTCGGCAACGATCGCACCCGGCGATCCAGGTCGCGTCGCGCAGGTCGGCCACCGTGGCCGGTCCGTCCGACAGCACGTACAGCGGATCGTCGACCAGATGGTGCAGTCGTACGCCGGGTGGCTCGGGCTCGGTCTCGTCGTACCGGAACACGATCGCCACGTCGACCTTCCCGGTGCGGAGCAGCTCGAACGCCTCGGGTGGATGCGTGTCGACGAGGCTGACCTCGAGCCCGGGATGCTTCGCGGCCAGCTCGGCCATGGCAGCCGGAACAAGCGCGCCGATCGCCGACGAGAAGCCCGCGAGCCGGATCCGGCCCGCGCTCAGGCCGATGTGCGCCGCCAGCTCCGCATCCACGGCGTCGATCCGGCCGATGATCTCCGCCGCCCGGGCCGCGAGCAACCGCCCGGCCTCGGTCAACCGGATCCCGCGGCCGACCCGTTGCAGCAGTTGCGCGCCGGTCTCGGCTTCCAGGCGCCCGAGGTGGTGCGTGACCGACGGCTGGGAGTAGTGCAGCTCGCGCGCGGCAGCAGTCACCGAGCCGTGGCGTGCTACCGCGTCGATCACCCGCAACCTCGTGACATCGAGCATGTATCAACTCTATCTATCAATGAGCACGAAAGTTGGCATTGGACGTTATGGGTTGACCCGGCGCAATCTCGAGACATGACCACTACGGCAACCGAAACCAGCGAACTCACCGCCCTGATCAGCAGCGTCCGGCACGCCATCGGCCGGCACTCCGACTGGAACCAGACCGCTCAACACGTCGGCGACGGGCTGCGGCGCAACTTTCCGAGCCCCGACGTACTGACCGCCGAGCAGCGCCTCGGATCGCCCGACAGCTACCAGAGCCACACACTGCACGTCGAGCCGGACGGTGCGTTCTCGATCATCGCCGTGGTGTGGCGGCCCGGGCAGCTGACGCGGATCCACGACCATGTGACGTGGTGCGTGGTCGGGGTGCTCCAGGGCGTCGAGCACGAGGAGTTGTTCGACGCCGACCTGCGGCTGATCGGTGAGAGTGACAACCACGTCGGCGAAGTGAGCGCGTTCGCGCCGCCTGGCGACATCCACCGGGTCCACAACACCTTCGACGAGACCGCGATCTCGCTGCACATCTACGGCACCGACGTGACCCGGATCGGTTCGAGCGTCCGGCGGTACTACGACTGAAGCCGGCGCGGCTTTCACGACCGCGCCGGCCGAGGCTGGAATCAGTCGACGAGCGAGTCGAGTACGGCGAAGTCCTCGGGGGAGAGGGTGAGGTCGCCGGCTCGCAGGTTCTCCTCCAGGTGTTGCGGGCTCGACGTACCCGGGATCGCGAGCACGTGCTCGCCACGGCTCAGCGTCCACGCCAACCGCACCTGCGCAACTGTCGCCCCGTGGCGATCCGCGATCTCCTGAACCGGCCCGGAGTCAGGCACCCCGCCGGCCTCCCGCGACTCCGCGGTGAGCGTGAAGAACGGGATGAACGCGATCCCCAGCTCACCGCACAACTGCAGGATCTCGTCGTTCACCCGACCGAATCCCACGCTGTACCGGTTCTGCACCGCAACGACCGGCGCGATTTCCCGTGCCTCGTGGAGGTGCGCGACCCGCACGTTCGAGACACCCAGGTGCCGGATCATGCCCTTCTCCTGCAGCTCGGCCAGCACACCGAAGTGCTCCGCAATCGACTCCAGCCCCATCTGCCGCAGGTACACGAGGTCCAGCGAATCCACCCCGAGAACCCGGAGATCGCGCTCCACTAGTTCCCGCAACCGATCCGGCCGCGCCAGCCCGTGTTCGGTCGGCCCGACCTTCGTCGCGAGCATGAATTCTTCCGGGTACGGCGCGAGCGCGCGACGGATCACGTCGTTCGCCCATCCCAGGCTCTCGAACCGCGTCCCGCCGGCCTGGCCGTGACTCGGGTAGAACGCCGCGGTGTCGACGTGATTGACCCCGAGCTCCACGACTCGCCGCAGAAGCGCGATCGCCCGGTCCTGGACGTCGGCGCCGCCGCTCTCGCCGCCCGCGAGCCGCTTCGCGCCGAACCCGATCCGCCGGACCGCCACGTCTCCGAGCGTCCAGAATTCGCCGGACTTGCTTTCCGCAATTTGCGATGATAAGTTAATTGGTAGGGACGCATTCTCCTGTGAATTCTGCATTCGGCCAGGATAAATCTTTCCAAGTAATTCGTCCACCTTTTCCCGCATATTTATTGCGCTACTCTCGTGCGCGTGGGACTCACCGAGCGACAGCAACAGCTCCTCGACACCTGGCTGCCGTCGGCGGCGATCGTGCGTGACCACAGCTGGGGCCTCATCGGCACGCTCGTCCTGGAGCTCGAGCACGGCGGACAGCGCTACATCGCGAAGGCCGGTGACGACACCGACCACCACCTGGCCCGCGAGATCCGTGCCCACCGCAACTGGTTGCAGCCGTGGACCACGCGGGGCCGAGCGGCCGAACTGCTCAACGCGGACGAGGACGCCAAGCTCCTCGTGACCCGTTTCCTGCCCGGTCAGCTCGTCGAAGGCACGCCGTACGAATGGGCTTCGGATACTTATCACCAGGCGGGCGAACTGCTCGCGGCATTTCACCGGCAATCCGCCGTACTGGACGACGACTACGAAGCCCGTGAGAACCAGCGCGCGCTCGGGTTCCTCGACAAACCGCACCGGATCGCGCCGGACCTCGCCGACGTTCTCCGGGCCGCGATGAAGGCCTGGCCGACACCTCCCGCGACGCTTGTGCCGACGCACGGCGACTGGCAGCCCCGCAACTGGCTCATCGACAACGGCATGGTCCGCATCATCGACTTCGGGCGTGCGGCTCTACGCCCGGCGTACACCGATCTCGTCCGACTGGCCGCGCAGCAGTTCCGCTCCGAACCGAGCCTGGAGCCGGCGTTCATCACCGGCTACGGTGCGGACCCGCGCGAACCGGCGGCCTGGCAGCGCGCCCGGCTCCGGGAGGCAATCAGTACGGCGGTGTGGGCGCACCAGGTCGGCGACGAATCGTTCGAGCAGCAAGGACATCGCATGATCGCCGAGGCCGTCGCCGAAATTGCATTGTGAGTTCACGGAGGACGCTGCCATCGTCACTCCATGTCCAGCGAACTCCTGCGCGAAGCGCTCACCCTTGACCGTTATCCACGATCGAACACCTACGACCAGCAATGGGTCGTCGACAATCTCATGGGCCCGCACCCGCTGTGGAGCGCCGAAAGTCTGCTGCAGGCAATGCCGCTGCGGCCCGGCATGCGAGTCCTCGACCTCGGCTGCGGTACGGCGCTGACGTCGATCTTCCTGGCCCGCGAATGCGATGTCGACGTGTGGGCCACCGACCTCTGGGTCGACCCCACCGAGAACTGGCAGCGTGTTCAGGACGCCGGCGTGGCGGGCCGGGTGCATCCGATCCGGTCCGACGCCCGCAAACTCCCGTTCGCGCAGGGGTTCTTCGACGCGGTCGTCAGCGTCGGCGCGTACAACTACTTCGGCACCGGCGTCGACTACCTCCCGTACCTCGCCGACTTCGTCCGCCCGAACGGGATGCTCGGCATCATCGCCCCAGGCATCCGGACCGCTCCCGACTTCACCCCGCCCCCGTACGTCGCGGATCGCTGGGGTCCGGATCTCTGCACCTGGCTCCCGCCCGACTGGTGGCGGCACCTGTGGGAACGCACCGGCCTGGTCACCGTCGAAACCGCCGATTTCGTACCGAACGGCTGGGCCGACTGGCTTCTCTGGTTGCAGACGTGCGCAAAGGTAGGCCGCGGATACGAACCCGACGAACACCTTCTGGAAGCCGACCAAGGAAACCTCCTCGGACTAACCCGCGTCGTCGCCCGTCTCAAGTAGACGCGTCAAATGCTGCTGTAGCTCAGGCGGGTAGATCCCGAATTCCTCCAGGTCCGCCGCGTCGGCCCATCGCAGTTCGAAATGATTCGTCGCAGAATGCTCGACCGCTTCGTCACCTGACAGTTCTGGTACGCCGTTCACATCGCTGATCAGGAAGTAGTACGCCGGCCGCCCGTTGTGCGTGCCGGTCCACAGCAACCGCCCCACGCTGCCGGTGAGCGTCGTCTCCTCCTCGAGCTCCCGAAGCGCAGCACCCGCCGCCGACTCACCCGTCTCCACATGCCCGCCGGGCAGAACGGCGTACCGATGCCCCGCACACCGAGGCCCCGGCACGTCGCCGTACTCGCACATCACACACTCAGCCGACGCGCCCTGCCGCAGATACCGCTTCACCACCAGAACCTTGCCGGCGTCAACCACAACCGCCGCCCCACGCGGAATCCTCGAACCCATATCGCCGAGTCTCCCAGCCCCGACCGACAAACCCGGCCGTGCCGTGGCGGGCCGCTCCCACCCATACATGTGTCACAGGAGTCGGATATTCGGTCGCCGGAGTGGCGGCTTCGTGGTGGGGTCGGGGGTGTTGTCGTCGATCGTGGAAGGATTGTTTTAGATGCCCAGTGCGCAGATCGAGGTTCGTCGGGAGTACTCCGAGGCCGATGAGGCGGGTCTGATCGAGGCGGTGCATGGTGCGCTCGTGACCGCCTTCCAGATCCCGCCGCAGGACAAGGACGTGCGCCTGGTGGTGCACGCGCCGCACCGGTTCGCGTGCTCGCCGCGGCTGACCGAGCCCGAGTTCTTCACGCTCGTCACCGTCGACTGTTTCGCCGGCCGCTCGATCGACGCCAAGCGCAAGCTCTACACCGAGATCGTCGGCAACCTGAAGCCGTTCGGCATCCCCGCGGACCACGTGACCATCCTCGTCCGGGACCACCCCACCTCGAACTGGGGCATCCGCGGCGGACAGGCCGCGTCCGACCTGGACCTCGGCTTCAACGTCAACGTCTGACGTGTCACTCCGCTCGGCCCGGCACCTGACGTCGGTCTTCCTCGTGCGGGAGGGGAGCGTCCTGCTCCTCTACCGCCGCGGATCCCGCGCGATCGCGGACTCCTGGGTCGGCATCGGCGGTCACCTCGAGCCACACGAGCTCACCGACCCCACAGCGGCCGCCCTCCGGGAACTCCACGAGGAGATCGGTGTCACGGCCGATCAACTGACCGACCTCGCGCTTCGGTACGTCGCCGTACGCGACACCGGCGACGAGGTGCGTACGACGTACTACTTCACCGCAACCCTCCGCCCCGCGGCGCCGTTGCCGACGGAATGCACCGAGGGCGATCTCCGGTGGTTCGATCTGACGATGGATCCAACGACGCTCGACATGCCGCCCACCGCGCGCATCGCCTTCGCGCACTGGCTCGCCAGCGGACGTCACGACGAGCAGCTTCGTTTCATCATGATCAACGCCGACGGCCGCGAGACGGGCCCGTTGTGATGATCACCGTGCAGTTCCATCCCAATTGGCCGCACGGTGCGCGGACGGTGATCGAGTCGCTGGCCGCGGACGGGGTTTACCGGTCGCAGTTCGCAACGGGCATCTCCAACGGCGGGCTGACGGCGTTCCGCGGGGGAGACCGGTGGGTGTGGGAGAGCCGGTTGTTCTCCGGGCGGTACGACGACCGACCGGAACTGGATCGCCCGGTCTACGGGGTGTGGAACCGGCGACGTGACGTGTACGGGGGAGCGATCCGCTTCGGGTCGTCGTACCTGCGCCTGAAGCCGGGCACGATCGAGAGGGCGACGTTCTGTTTCCCGGACTCCGCGCTCGAACCGGCCGATTTCGGCGACCAGAGCGTCCTGCCGCACCTGTGCCAACTCGCCGACGCGGCGCCTCTCGACGACCTGGACGATTACGTCGAAGCACAGGTCCACGGGCCGGTCCGCCTCAGAACCGACGTCGAAGCGGTGGTCCTGGACCCGTCCTTCATCGGCACACCCGTCGAGGACGCCGCCCGCGAGCTCGGTTGCCCGATCGAGTACCACCCGGGCTTTCGCGCGGCGCCGGCCACCTTCGACCCGGCGTACCGCGGCCCCGAGATCGTCGACCTCGCCCGCTCACTCGGCCCCGAACTCACCCCCGACCTTCTCGGTCGAGCGGCCGGCGCGCATCCGGCGCAGTCGATCAAGTACGTCTGGCACTACCTCGCGCGCTACGGTCGTCAGCCGGCCAACTGATCGCGTCGGCGGCTCAGGTACGCGACCTCGGCAGTGTTCTCGGCCAGCTCGATCGCTGCGTCGTACGCGGCCCGCGACTCCTGACTGCGACCCACCCGTCGCAGCAGATCGGCGCGCGCGGCGTGATACGCGTGGTACCCGGCCAGCTTGTCGCCCAGCCGGTCGATCGTCGCCAGGGCAACCTCGGGACCGTCGACCTCCGCGACCGCGATCGCGCGGTTGAGGGCGACGATCGGTGAGCGATCGACCCGGACGAGCTGGTCGTACAGCGCCACGACCTGCGACCAGTCGGTGTCCGCCGCGTCGCGCGCAGACGTGTGTACGGCGTTGATCGCGGCGAGGATCTGGTAGCGGCCTGGAGGCATCCGGGTCGCGAGGCGCTCGCGGACGAGACGATGGCCCTCGGCAACCAACGCCCTGTCCCACGCGCCACGGTCCTGGTCGCGCAGTGAGATCAGTTCGCCGCTCGCCGACACTCGTGCGGTACGGCGGGCCTCGGTGAGGAGCATCAGTGCGAGCAGACCGGCGACCTCGCCGTCGTCGGGCAGCAGTGCCCGGATCAAGCGGGTGAGCCGAATCGCCTCCGCGGTCAGCTCGTGACGGATGGGATCCGTGTCGGGACCGGTCGCCAGATAGCCCTCGTTGAAGACGAGAAACAGCACCGAGAGTACGCCGGACACGCGTCCCGGAAGGTCTTCCGCGGACGGGACCCGATACGGGATCTTGGCGGCCTTGATCTTCGCCTTCGCACGGGTGATCCGCTGACCCATCGCGGTCTCCTGGACCAGGAACCCGCGGGCGATCTCCGGCACGGTCAGACCGCCGACCATCCGCAGCGTCAGCGCCACCCGGGTCTCCATCGCCAGCGCCGGGTGGCAACAGGTGAAGATCAGCCGGAGCCGCTCGTCGTCGATCACGCCGAGAGGCTCAGGCGGTTCGTCGTACGACATCTGAGCCTCCTTCTGCTTGTCGTCACGTTTGCTCTCGCGCCGGATCCGGTCGATCGCCTTGCGGTTGGCGGCGGTGGTCAGCCAGGCGCCGGGGTTGGGCGGTACGCCGTCCGCGGGCCAGCGCTCGACCGCCGTCGCGAACGCCTCGGCGGCGGCCTCCTCGGCGATGTCGAGGTCACCGAACCGCCTGGTCAGCGAGGCGACCACCCGCGCCCATTCCTCGTGGTGGACCCGGGTGATCGCTTCCTGGACGTCGCTCACAGGAACGGCCGCACCTCGAGCCGGCGATTGCACGCCTTCGAAGCCGCGGCGGCAAGTTTCAGTGCCACGTCGAGATCCGGCGCCTCGAACACCCAGAAGCCGGCCACGTGCTCCTTCGACTCCAGGTACGGCCCGTCGGTGAAGATCGGCTCGCCCTCACCCCGGGCGTCGATCACCGTCGCGTCGCTGGGGGCGCTGAGCCCACCCGCGAACACCCAGTGCCCGCCCGCCACCAGCTGCTCGTTGAACGCGTCGATCGCGGCGTCCTCGTCCGGAGTCGACGATCCCGTCCGATTGTCAATCACAGAAATCAGATACTGCATCACGCTCTCCAGTTCACTCTGCCGAACCCCGCCTACACCCACCCAACGAACCCCGCCCCGCCATTCCTACACACCCCACCAGAATTTCCTCAGTACCTCACAGACCGTGGAGGCGGATGTTTGCGTACGTCGGGGGCGTGCAGGTCAGGTCGAGGGCTTCGCCGGTTGCGGAAATGTACAGATCGCGACGGTGCCGGCGCAGGCGGACGGTTCCACCGTGCCAGTGGTCGAAGAGGTGTACGCCGTTCTCCTTACGCAGCCTGGCGGTCCCTTCGCGGACGCCGTTCGCCCGGACCGCATAGTCCCGGTTCCACGGCCCGTCCGGCCTGGGCGGCTCGATCTGCTCAGTCGGCTTGGTCGGTGGCGCTTCCGGTACGTCGTTGCGAAAGCGAACGTGCCCGTCATCGACGCGCTCGAGGTACGCCGGGCGTCCCGCGTCGTCGAGATCGCGGAACCGGAGCCGCTCGCCCTGCCCGATCGTGAACTCGAGGGGACCGACGAATCGAACCGGATGCCGGGTATCGCCCTGGACCAGGACGCCACGGTCTCCTTCCACCGCGAACGTGACCTGGTCGGTCCCGCTCCCGCTGTAGTTCCCCGCCAGACCGGTCAGCGATCCAGGGGACACCTCAGGGGGAGCGGGAACCTCTCGCGGAGGGCGGTGTGGGATGACCTCGCGGAAGATCTCCGAAGCGAGCTCCCACTGCAACGAGTGCTCAGTCGAATTGGTCAGTACGACGACGCCGACCCCGGCATCGGGCGCCCAGTAGATGTCCGACAGGAACCCGAATCCGCCACCGCCGTGCCCGTGCACAGGGATTCCGTCCACGTCAGTGATGCGCAGACCGAGACCGTATCCCCGGTCGCGGCCGGGCAGCCGGTGCAGTTCGGCAAGGTCAGCGCCGCCGGCCAACTGGAACTGTATGAAACGGCACGCGTCGTTGACAGTCGTGTACAGCCCGCCCGCGGCAACCATCGGGACCCGGACCGGGATCCGCGAGTATTCCGGCGAATGCCCGATCGCCCGGTCCTTCTCCCGCTGGATCTCCGCCGCGTTGAACGTCGTACGCGTCAATCCCAGTGGCTCGAACACTGTCCGGCGTACGAAGCGGTCGAACGGCAGTCCGCTGCGCCGCTGCAGGATGTATCCGGCCAGATCGATCCCGAGATTCGAATACTGGAAGTGGTGACCGACGGGAAACCGCAACCACGTGTCATAGATGCTGCGGCAATGCGCCTCGAACGACCCCCGGCCGACCAGATAGTTCGAACCGACCGGCGCCTCATGCGTGAATCCAGCGGTGTGCCTCAGCAGATGCCGCAGTGTGATCACCCGCTCAGGACGAGTCTCGAACGAACTGTTGAGACGAATCTCCGGCAGATATTCGACGATCGGAACGTCAAGGTCGACCAGGCCATCTCGAACTGCGAGGAGGACCGCGGTCGCGGTGTACATCTTCGAGCACGACTGGACGCCGAACATCGTCTGCGGAGTAACCGACTCACCACCACCGGCCCGCGTCCGCCCGAACCCGGCCGACCACAGCATCGACTTCCGGTCACAGATCCCCACCGCGATCCCCGGAACCCGATGCTGCTCCAACAACCCGGCCACACGCCGCCGCAGTACACGCTTGTTCAGCACGTCACGTTTCTACAGCCCAACGGGCCCACAGGACTATGGGTTCAGGGTTTCTCCGTGCCACGTCTGCCAGAGGCGGCCGTAGACGTGGCCTGCGGTGACGAGTTCGGCGTGGGTGCCGAGTTCGACGAGTTTGCCGGCTTCCATGACCGCGATTCTGTCGGCGTCGTGGGCTGTCTGCAGGCGATGGGCGATCGCGATCACGGTGCGGCCGCGCAGGACGCCGGCCAGCGATTGCTCGGTTTGCCGCGCCGTCTTCGGGTCGAGGAGGGCGGTCGCTTCGTCGAGGATCAGCGTGTGCGGATCGGCGAGGACGACCCGTGCCAGCGAGAGTTGCTGGGCGCCGGCGTCGTCGAGTTCGGTGTCGACGCCTACCTCGGTGTCCAGCCCGTGGGGCAGGTCCTCCCACCACGTGGCTCCGACCGCGGCGAGCGCCGCGCGCAGCTCGTCGTCCGTCGCGTCCGGTTTCGCGATCAGCAGGTTGTCGCGCACGGTGTCGTGGAAGACGTGATGATCTTGGGTGATCAGTACGACGTGTTCACGGAGCTTGTCGGGTGGCAGATCCGCAACCGGCGTACCGCCGATCGTCACCGACCCGGTGTGCGGGCGGTCGAGACCGGCGAGCAGACGCGCGAGGGTCGACTTCCCGGCTCCGGACGTGCCGACGATCGCCAGTCGTTCCCCGGGCTGCACCACGAGGTCGATTCCTCGAAGTACGTCGCGAGCTCCCGTGTAGCTGTAGCGCGCGTTGTCCACCCGGATCCGGTCGCCGTCAGCGTTCCGAAGCGCGGTCGGCTCGGACTCCGTCGTACGGACATCCGCCAGACCCTCGACCCGTGCGTAGGAGGCACCGGCACCTTGTAGTTGCTCGATCCACAGCATCAGCGTGTCGAGCGGGCCGACGAGCTGGCGAAGGTACACCGTGGCCGTCACGACGACTCCGAGACTGACCAGATCCTTCGCGTACAGCGCGCCGCCGATCAGCAGGACTCCCACCACCGGAAGCGCCAGCGACACCTCAGCCCACGGAAACAGGACCGTCCGCAGCCACAATGCACTCAGACGCGCGGAGCGGGCTCCGGTCACGGCGGCCTCTGTGGCCTCCGACCGGCGGCGCTCCAATCCGAGAAGTTCGACCGTACGGGCGCCTTTGGCAGTGCTGGCGACGACATCGGCCATGTCCGCACCGGTCGCCGCAACCGCCAGGTAGGCGGGCCGCGCACGTCGTACGTACCACCGCACGGCTGCGCCGACGCCGAGCAGGGACACGAGTCCGCACAGCCCGAGCCGCAGGTCCAGGACGAGCACCGCGACGATGAGGAACAAAGCGTGCACGAGCGCCACGAGAACCTCAGGCACGGCAGACCGCAAGGTGAATGCCACCACCGAGGCATCCGTGCTTCCACGCGAGATCAGATCGCCGGCCGGAAGGTGGTCCGCCACGCGTGGAGGCAGCGCCAGAGTCCGCCGTAAGAACCGTTCCCGCACCCGCGCCGCCGTACGCTCGCCGAACCGGTAGCCGATCTTGAGCGCCCACCACGCCAGCACTGTCTGTACGACGGTGAACACCAGAGCGCCGAAGGCAAGACGGTCGACCGTGCTGAGCACGTCCCCGGAGCCCGACTGGATCGTGTCGATGATGCGGCCGAGCAACCACGGACCGATCAGCCCTGCCGCGGAGGCGAGCCCGTTGACCAGGACGAGGCCGACCACGGTACGTCGTTCCACACGGAGATCACGCCGTGCCGCGGCACGGACTTCGGCGGGCCCCGCCACCGGCAACTGACTGCTCATCGGTCGTCCTGCCCGCGGGAGACGAGCTCGCGGTAGTAGGGATCAGTGCGCAGAAGTTCCGTGTGTGTCCCGACCGATGACGCCTTGCCGTCGATCAGTACGACGACCTCGTCGGCGCGGTCCAGCACGAGCGGTGACGACGTCGTGATCACTGTCGTCGTGTCCCGCCGTGCCTCGCGGATCCGGTCGATCATGGCCGCCTCGGTGTTCGCGTCGACCGCGGACGTCGGTTCGACGGCGAGCAGGACGTCAGGTGCGGCATAGACAGCGCGGGCGAGCCGGATCCGCTGCCGTTGCCCGCCGGACAGATCACTCCCGCCGGCGGCGATCGTCGCGTCCAGACCGCCGGGCAGCGCCTCCACCACGTCCTCGGCCACAGCCACTCGGAGAGCCGCGCGGATCCGGCTGTCGTCCGGCTCGAGACGGCCCGCGATCACCTCGCGAACAGTGCCTGCGAAGACCTCGGCATCGTTGTCGGCGACAACCAACCGGCGCCGGAGCTCCGCACGCGCGACGTCGTCGATCGGCACACCCGCCCACGTCGCACCCGCGTCGGTGCTCAGCCGGCCCAGCCGCTCGATCACCGTCCTCGTCTCCGCGGGCCGGGCAGCGACCAAGGCCGTCAACGAGCCGGGACGAACGATCACTCCCGAGGCAGGGTCGGCCAATGGGCCGCAACCGCTCGGGCTGGCCCATTTGTTGTCGCGGGCCGCAGGCAGGTTGAGCAAGTCGATGATGCGTTGCCCGGCCACTCTGGCGCGGGCGATGTCGCCACCACCCTCGATGAACGCGGACACAGGAACGACGAGTACGGCGACGTACCCGTAGACGGCGACGACCTCACCGATCGTGATGGCCCCGGTGGCGGCCATCCGCGCCGACAACCACACGACCGCGGCCAGGAACAGTGCCGGCAAACCGGTCGACAACGCGCCGACCCAGCTCGCGGGTCCCGCGACGCGGTAGCCGTGTCCCACCAGGCCCTGTGACTGTTGCTCGTACCGCTCCGCGACGAAAGCCTTCCCACCAAGGCCGTTGAGCACGCGAAGGCCGGCCAACACATCGACCAGGCGGGTCGTCAGCCGTCCCTGGTGCACGCGGTACTCGCCGCCGGTCCGTTCGATGCGCTGCAAGAACGGTCCTACCGCGACCGCAAGCAGCGGAACGCCGGCGAGCACGACGGCGGCCAGCAGTGGGGAAGTGGTGAACAGTACGACGGCAACCACGGCGTACGCGACGACCGCGCCGACGCCAGGACCGGCGACGGTCAGCGCCATCGCGACTGTGTACACGTCGGCAATGCCGACTGTGACGACCTCGCCGGTGCTGACGCGCCCCGGCAACGAGGCACCCAGGCGGGAGGTGTGTCCGACCGCGGCGCGGACCGCGCGGAACGATGCGTCCATGCGGACCTTGGTCATCGTCCGGTGCCGAGCGATACCCAGCAACGCATTCAGGACGGTGACGACCAGCAGGACCAATGCCCACCTGATCAGGGCGCGGGTATCGCGGGCCACGAGTCCTTGGTCGACTGCACGGGACAGCACCCAGGGAGGCACCGCGAGGCCAACCATCCAGAGAGTGCCGAGCACTCCGCCCCACGCGATCCGTCGGGACTGCGACCGTGCGAGCCAGAAGAGGAAGCGGAACGGACCGGCCAGGTCGTTGGCGGTTGCCCGGTTCCCCGTCTCGCTCGTCCGGTCCAGCCACTCGCGGACGGCCGCCGTACGTCGTCGGGCACCGTCGCGCGTCATCGCCTCACCATACCGGCTCTTGTGATCGCCTTCACAAGGGGGGTTTCGGCCGGAGGATTTCAGTTGCGGGAAGCAACGATGTGCAGGAACAACGGAATCCGGTACCACTTGTTTCGGGGATCGTCTGAGGCCTGTTCCCGAAGTCGCTCGATCACCAGACCTGCGTCGGCAAGAGCCTCGGTGTACGTCTGCAGCGGCCGGTGGATTCCGTGATACGTCATCGACAGACCGTCTCGGCTGCGCGTGTCGGTGTAATGCCTGGCCTCGTTGTAGGAATCCGGAATGATGTACGGCGGATTCGGGCCGGCCGCCGTACGGTCGAAATCGCCCGCTGAATTGAGCGGGTGCACGATCGCCATCACCAATCTGCCGCCGACGGCGAGAATACGGCCGATTTCCATGATCGCCGGTACGACGTCGTCGATGTCGTGCAAACTCATGAATGCCACCGCGCAGTCTGCGGCCGCATCAGGTACCGGGAGGTGCATGGCGTCGGCGACAACGGCCGGCACCGGTTCCTCGGGGTGGGTCGCTGCGGAGCGAATCATGGTCGGCGACCGATCGATCGCCAGGACGCGATGCCCACGCGCCAGCAGTTCGCGGCTGACCCGACCCTCACCGGCGCCGACGTCCACCGTGAGCCGGCCAGGCGGCGGGATCAACGGCAGGAACGCCAGCTTGTGGGTGTTGTAGCTGTCGAGCCCTCGCCTGGTCCACTCGATCCACGCCCCGGCATTGGCATCCCAGCCGTCAGCCGAACGCGATCGCCCCTCGGATTGCATTACGGCAGCCTATACACCGCAAAAGCACGTGCGTGATCGCTCTGGGATGCGCTTGGATCGGATCGTGCCGATGAACCGAGTCACCGCGCCATGAGGTCCTACCCTCCGCTCGACGTACGCGTGAGCACGCCGACGCTCCAGCTACGCGGCGCCACGGACGAGCTACTGGACCAGCTCGCGGACGACGTACGCGCGGGCAAGACCCATGCCGATCCGCTGCCGTACGACGACCCGATCTCGCTCTATGAGCCCGATCCCGACCAACGGGTGGCCCAGTGGCTGCGATCGATCTGGCGAGGCCGGGGGAGGGTCGAGCCCGATGCCTGGCGGCTGTACTTCGTGGTTGTCGTCGACGGCCGGCCTGTCGGCATGCAGGACCTGTGCGGTGTGAAGTTTGCTACCTTCGGGACCTTCACGACGTTCTCCTGGCTGTCTGCCGATCACCGCGGCCGCGGGCTCGGACGCGAGATGCGGTCAGCGATCCTGCACCTCGGATTCGACGGACTCGGAGCGAAGGAAGCGAGCAGCGACGCCTTCGTCGACAACCACAGCTCGAACGCGATCTCGAAAGCTCTCGGCTACGAGCCCAACGGTTCGGACTGGGACACCAGGCAAGGTGAACCCGCCCTCATCAACCGCTGGCGCCTGACCAGACAAGACTGGGAACCGCACCGCAGAACCGACATCCGACTTCACAACCTCGAAGCCTGCCGAACATTCTTGCCTTTAACGGACAGTCAGCGCTGTGTCTGAGCCGCGAGTTTCCGAGGTTGTCAGGCAGAACAGCGAGTACTGGGAACAGCTGGCACCACATCGTCACGGTGAGCCGGTCGAGTTCTTCTTGGGCGGTGGCAGTGCGCTGACAAACGACGAACTGGCCGCTGTCGGCAACCTGCGCGGTCGCCGGGTACTGCAGCTGGCATGTTCAGTTGGCGACGAGGCGTTGACGTTCGCACAGCTCGGCGCAGACGTCACCGCCGTGGATATCGCACCGTCGCACCTGGCGACTGGCCGAGCGAAGGCCGAGGCGCTCGGGCTGGAGGTCACGTTCGTTCTGCAGGACATGATGACGCTGGATCCGGAGATCACCGGATTCGACGTCATCTACATTTCGTGGGGCGGCCTGTGCTGGGTTCCCACGCTCACCGAATGGACGCGATCGGTCGCCGGTCGACTCAATCCCGGCGGTGTCCTGGTGATCAGCGAACATCATCCGTTGTGGGAGATTCTGACAGTACGCGGAGACAACGCATTGTCCGTCAGCGGCGACTATTTCGGCGTTGCCCGTGACGGCTACGCAGATCCACTGAAAGCCCCGGAAATCACCCGGACGCTGGGTACACCAGATGTTCCGCACCGGAGTTTCGTCTGGAGCATCAGCAGCATCGTCACCGCAGTTCTGACCGCTGGTCTAACCGTTCGTTCTCTGCAGGAGTTTCCAGTTCAGGAGATGTACCCAGGCCTGGGGGAGCAGGCCATGAGCATCCCCGCCACCTACCTACTGACCGCGAGTGCTGCTCAAGGGGTGGTGTAGCGGGCAATCACGTCCAGGCAGCGTCGGGCCTGTGCCGGCGAGGCAGGGTTCTTCCAGCCGAGCTTTTCAAGTGCCCAGTCGATGGCGAACGCCGGTGTCCACCCCGCC
Organism: Kribbella sp. VKM Ac-2571; assembly: GCF_004362255.1. Lineage (NCBI taxonomy): Bacteria > Bacillati > Actinomycetota > Actinomycetes > Propionibacteriales > Kribbellaceae > Kribbella > Kribbella sp. VKM Ac-2571. The sequence goes on along the minus strand of NZ_SNWS01000027.1, from coordinate 47,674 downwards.
TCGGCCGTCTCGGGATCGGCGATCCGCGCGTACCCGCGCCGTACCAGGTCCAATCGGTCATGCAGCACGTCGCCGGCATCCAGCTCCCATTGGGCGAAGTCGTACGCCGGCGCCGTGCGGCCGGCGAACTCCCAGTCGATGATGCCGACGACCGCTCCGTCGCGAATCAGCAGGTTCTTCGGGCAGAAGTCGCCATGGACGAGCGAGACCGGGGGAGCGGCACGGGTCGTCACCTGTTGGCGCAGGAACTGAGCACCGCGCTCGACGACCGCGGCTTCCGCCGAGCCGAAGGCCTCCCTGACAATGCCTGCGACCCGGGTGATCTCATGCTCTTCGGGCGACCGCAGTACGTGGCGGACGCGTCGGTCCTCCGGGCCCACGCTGTGCACGCGCGCCAAAATCTCACCCGCGTCCAGAACCAACCGCTCGAGCTCGGCGCCAGACAGTTCACCCACGAGCTCGTCGAGCGAACGGCCCGGCAGGAACTGCTGGACCGAGAAGGACAGCAGCTGGCCGTCGTGATCGAGGTGCTCGAGACCGAGCACCTCGGCTGTCGGCACGCCCACAGCGCGCGCCTGCGTCATGAGGTACGCCTCGTCGACGAACCACGGCACATCCTGACGCGCGATCCGCACGACCACCGCGTCATCACCGGCAAGCTGGACGCGGTACGTCTCGTTCATCCCGCCACCGGCCAGAGGAACAAGCCGTTCGACGGCGCGACCGCAAACCGACCGCACCACCGAGTCGATGATCGAGCGAGGCGTTGTCACCATCAGCCAAGTCTCACCCAACGATCCGCCACCGGGCATCCGCATTTCGACACCGACAGGCGGGGGAGTCACCCGAGCAGCGTCTCGAGCTCTGGCAGCCGGGCGAACATGTCGGGGAGACCGCGTACGCCGTTGCCCGCCGACTCCTGCGACAGCGCGAGGTCAGGGCCGGTGCTCGCCTCGGTACCGGCGAGGCATCGGAGGATGTTCCATCTCGTGTGTCCCAGCCAGCCGCCGATCATGAACACGAACCAGCTCGGCCCCGGCGGCGGCAACGTTCCGCCACCTGCGACGTACCCGTCGAGAACAGCGCGGAAGACGGCGGGCTCGATGTGGTCGAAGCCAGGTCCCTTTGCGATGCTCAGCGCGGTCGAGCCGAGCTCGCCGGACAGGTCGAGCATCCCCGAGAGTTCCCAGTCGAGCACCACCGGTCGACCGTCTCGAGCGAGCAGGTTCCACGGCTGGATGTCCTTGTGGGTCAGCACGACGGGACCTGGCCGTTCGCAGGTGTCGACGAAGTGCGCAATCGCGAGGAACGTCTCGACGTGGGAGGCCAGTTCGTCGGCCCACGGTTGTCCGGTCGCTACCGCCCGCTCGGCGAGCTCGGGCCAGTCCCGTGACGTCGGCTCCTCGATCGACGCGTGGGGCCACTCGACGTGGAGAGCGTGGAGGCGGGCAAGAATCTCGCCGATCTCGAACGCGTAGGCCTCCGACACCGGTGCCTCGGGCAACTTCTCTCCGTCGACCCACCGGTGGACGATCGTGTTGTCGCCGGCCGAGATCGGCTCCGGCATCGGGATCCCGGCAGCGAAGGCGGCCCGCTCGAACCTGAACACGTCCTCGACGTGATACGTCCAACGACGGTCGACGAGATTCAGCTCCTTGACCGCGAACGATCCCTGGTCGGTGTCGAGCCGATACATCCGGTTGGCGAACCCGCCGTGAACGCGAACCATTGGCCCGACCGGCACACCGAGATGCGAGAGATTCACGCCCAGCAATCTAGGCCGCACAACCCATCGCCGCACCGGAATTATCGGAGATGCACGCTTCTCGCTCGCGTTCTACGTCCTCACGGTCGCGATCATCGTGCCGCCGCTCGCGCGACACGATCCCCGTGGGTAGTCGTACTACGGTTGGGCGCGTGACCATGCGCTTCTCGATGGATGAGCTGGCGGGCGGCCGTACGACGAGCGGTCTCGAGCGCCGCGGTTCCGACCTGCTCCGCCCGGTCGGCCCATGGACCCCGGCAGTGCACGAGTACCTGAAGCACCTCGAGTCCGTCGGGTTCCACGGAGCACCGCGGGTCGTCGGCATCGAGGGGAACCAGGAAGTGCTGACGTTCCTCGAAGGCGACGTACTCTCGGATCCGGAGTGGGAGCCGGGGCGCGGCAACCCGCTGCCGGCGTACGCCCGGAGCGACGATGCACTGGCCGCCGTAGGGGAGCTGCTGAGAGACCTGCACGAGGCGTCCCGCGGCTTCGAGCCGGAGCACACCGGCTACCGCTTCCATCCGCACGCGCCAAATCCCGGCGAAATTGTGTCGCACGGCGACCTGGGTCCGTGGAACACCGTCTATCGAGATGGTGTGCCGGTCGCCTTCATCGACTGGGATGCGGCCGGCCCGATCGACCCGCTGCTCGATCTCGCATCCGCCGCCTGGGCGTTCCTGCCGCTGGAGTCGGACCGTCAGCTCGCCGAGACCGGCTTCGATCCGCTGCCCGACCTGCCCCACCGGTTGCGCGTGTTCGTCGACGCCTACGGCCTCACCGACCGGCCGACAATCATCCCCGCCCTGCAGCAGGCAAAACTGAAGCTGGTCGAGCAGATCCAGCACTGGCCAATCGACGCAGCCGGAGCCGCCGGCTCCCTAGAGTTCCTCGCCACCGAGCTCCGCCGCCTGAACGCGATCACCCCCGCCCTACGCCGAGCACTGTAGACCGGCAACGACTCCGCAATCCCCTCAAGAGACTCCGGTACGCCGGGGGAGCGACGACGGGTTGTCCTTGCGAAAACCGTTGGTGCCGGGCTTGTTCCGCTGATGGACTGACGTCCCGCCGGGTGTCTGCCGTGTGACGGAGGTAGTGGTTGTGACGGATTATGACGTGCTTGCCGAGGTGTACGAATGGCTCATCTCGGATGCAAAGTTGCCTCCAGCCGAGTTCGCTGCGTCGTTCGATGAGGTCCTCAGTCTCCTGCCGTCGAACGCTCACGTCCTCGACTGTTCGTGCGGAACCGGACAGTTGGCGGTTGGCCTCGCCGGTCGTGGCATACAGGTTGTCGCAACTGACGCCAGCGAAGCGATGGTTCGTCGGACGGCAGAGTTGTCCGAGGAGTTCGGGGCATCCGTCCGGGCGGTGCAGGCGAACTGGGAAGAGTTGCCTGACCATTTCGAGGACGGCACGTTCGACATGGTGTTCTGCGTTGGCAACTCGCTTCACCATGCCGCGGGCGCGACAGGCAGGGGTGCTGCTCTGGAGTCGATGTCACGGGTTCTGCGCCCTGGCGGGCGCCTGGTACTCACATCCCGCACTTGGGAACTCGTGAGGGCCAGAGGTTCCCGGCTGGACATCAGTGACCGACTCGTCCGCCGGAACGGTCGCGATGCCGTCGTGGTCTACCGCTGGGAGATCGCGCCGCATTGGGAGGACGAGCACCACATCGAGATTGCGATCGCGCAAGTTGATGCGACCGGGTCGGTTCTTGTCCGCTCGGAACTGCTGTCCTGCTGGCCCTACCGGTACGACGAACTCGAAGTCGAGCTGCACCGGGCCGGACTCCGGACGGACGTGAGCACGTTCGATCTCCAGGCCGAGAACTACATGGTCGTCGCGAGCAAGGCATAGACACGGCAGCGGCACGCAGTCCGCAGACCAGTGGTGGAGACTCTGCGTATTGAGTTCGCGCGTATTCGCCCATGATCAGGGGGTCCGTAGGTCGCCCGTTGACCGGGCGGAGCCGGGCGGGTGGCTGCGGGCACCCCGTCGCGCCTCCTGCCGGATCTGCCGGCGTCGGCCCAGTGGAGGAACGTCTATCGGGCCAGGCTCAGACACCTCCGCGGTCAACCCGGTTTCGGTTCGCCTGGTCCGACGTAAGAGCCCGATCGGATCGCGCGGGCAACGGACCTTTCCCGCGCGATCGCACGGCACGCTCGCCGCGCCACGCGAGTCCTGCTTGGGTGAAAATCGATCGCTCTGTTCGGTTGAGGGTCGATACGTTGATGTTCTTGGTCGACCGTTCTGAGGAGCACCGCGATCACCCGATCAACATCGTTCGTCGAGCCGGCTACCGAGCCGGTGCTGCTGAGGATCCTGGCGGCCGCTGATCTGCCAGCAACCGGGCATTTTGTGCCTAAGGCCGGCTGGGTCAGCCGGGCGTGGGTGGGTGACGAGCATGTCGTACGACTGAACAACGACGGACGGTTCCGCGACGCGTATCGCCACGAGGCTGCAGTCGTCAACCTGCTCGCCGGTAGCGAGGTCCCACACGCCCGGCACGTCGCCCATGGCGACAGCCCCGACGGGCCGTGGTACGTCTCCGAACGCTTGCCCGGACGAACCCTGTACGAAGCGTGGCCGGCGGCGGATTCGTCCACGCGCCAGGCAATCATCGAGAGCCTCGGTACTGCGTTGCGGGCCCTGCACCGGGTTCCTGCTCCAGCAGGCCTGCTGCCGCCCTGGCTGGCCAGCGCGCTCGCCGGCAAGCCATGGTCTGCGTTCCATCCACCCGTCGTGGATGCGACGCTCCAGCAGGTCGAGGCTGCCCAGCGCGTGCGCGGTCATGACTCGCGCCTGCTCGCCGATGTTGCCGATTGGGTCCAGGAGCGGCTGGCATTGTTCGCCACCGACCGACCTGCCCTCGTCCATGGTGATTTACATGGGTCCAATCTGATGGTCGACCAAGGACGCGTCACTGGTCTGATCGACTTCGCGGAGGCGTTGGCTCAGCCAGCGGATGTCGAGCTCGACACCATTTTGCGCTGGTGCGCGAAGGCGCGTGAGTTCCCACCAACACCCGACGAACAAGGGCTCGACGAGATCACACTCACCGATGTTCCCCGATGGCTGAACGGCGCGTATCCGGAGCTGTTCGAGCGCGAGCATCTGCGCGAACGGTTGAACTTCTACGACATGTACGGGGAGCTCACGCTCTACGCACACCACCCCCATCCGGACGAACGCGAAGCGGCGCAGGGCCGCATCGCTCGTCTGCTTTCCGGCCATAACCATCTCGACGGACTCGTTTGGTAGGTCGCCTTCGCACCTACACAGGACATCGTGAGCTGCGCCCGAATCTGGGCGCGCGAGTGGAATGTTGACAATGCCCGGTGGGGGATCCCAACCGGCTTCGTCGGGGAGGGCTCAGATCGGCCCAGCATACCCGGCACTCTGCGTATCAAGATCGTGCGCATTCGGCGTCCGGTGGTCGTCAGTCCGGTGGTGGAACCGCATGCAGAGCTGGCTGGCGGGGCGGTAGGTTTACGTGGCTGTCCCTGCCTATCTGTCGTCGGAGAGGTGTGGCCGCATGTCCACGATCAGTAACTCAGAGGCGATCGCAGCGTGGTCGGCGATGCCGACTGACGCGATTGAGGCGTACGACGATCAGGGCGACTTTCCCAAGCGCCACTTGATGAATGGGAACCTGCTCCGGATGCTGGGGCCTGTCGATGGTCGGAAAGTCCTCGATGCAGGCAGTGGCGAAGGCTATTTGAGCCGGCTGTTGGCCGAAGGCGGAGCTGAGGTCGTTGGTGTGGAGCCGGCTGCCGCGCTGCTGGCGCGCGCTCAGAAGATCGAGCAGGAGCGGCGTCAGGGGATCAGGTTCGTGCAGGCTGATCTCTCGACGTTGCCGGAGGTTGGTCAGCCGTTCGATGCGGTGGTCTGCAGCATGGTGCTGCTCGCCATACCCGCCTGGCAGTCGGCGATGGCGGCGTGCGTCGGCGCACTGAAGCCGGGCGGCCGGTTCGTGTTCTCGATCACTCACCCGGCGTTTGAGAATCTCTACGGAACGTGGCGGGATCACGGTCATTATCAGCTTGATCGGTATCTGGATGAGTACGAGATGCCAGAGGGCCATGCACCCGACTTCCACCGCCCGCTGTCTGCCTACATCAACGAGGTCGTCGGTCTCGGGTGTCGCGTGATTGAACTGTGCGAACCGGGACTTGATCCACAGGTCGCACGAGACAGCGGAATCGACGCGATCGAGTCCTACGTGGCACTGCCGAACTTCCTGATCGTCAGCGCCGAACGCGACAGCTGAGCGCCATTCGCCGGCACCGCCTTCTGACCGCCGCGGGGCAAGGAGCCCGCTCGTCCAGCAACTCGTACCTGATTCATCTGATGCAATACGCAGACTAGTAGTTGACATAATGTCCCTTATCGGCGTTAAAACCACGGGAGTTGCATTAGATGCAGGAACTCCCGTCCCGGGCCGATGAAGTCGTTCGCCCAGGTCAGCAGCTTCTTCGCTAGATGGTTGGTCGCTCGTGCGGCGTGTTGCTGGCGGAGTTTCGCGCAGGTGGCCGTACGGTTCGTGAATCTAATGCATGATTCCACGGCGGCGAGGTGCGATGGACGGCAGCGTTCCAGGGTTCGTTCCGAGGCTCCTGAGCGACCCGACCGTCGGGCTGTTCCGTGCCGATGAGCGCGTGTTCGACGCCATGCTGGACGGCTGGCGGGCGCAGATGCTGGCCCGAGGACTGACCACTTCGACGATCGAGAACCGTTGCGGCCTGGTGGGACGGTTCCAACAGTTCACCGGCGAGTTCCCCTGGCAGTGGCGTCCCGCGGACATCGAGGACTTTCTCGCCGAGCGGCGCTCCGGTGAGAAGCCGATCAGTCTTACGACCCTGCGCTCCGACAGCAACTCAGTCGCTATGTTCTGCTCTTACCTCACGCACCCGGCGTATGGCTGGACCGAGTTTTGCGAGCGGACCTTCGGCGACATCCCGTCACAGATCTGCTTCGACTGGAACAGGCCTAAGCACACCACCGACGACGCTGTGCCAGTTGGGCGTCGTGCATTCACAAAGAGGGAGCTCCAGCGGTTCTTCGACTACCTGGACGATCTCGTCGACCGTGAGCACGCCGCCGGTTCCAAGCGCTGGCTTCCCGTCTACCGCGACTCGATCGCCTTCAAGCTTTGCTACGCCTACGGACTCCGCCGACGCGAGCTGACCATGCTGGACTTGCACGACTTTGGCCCGAATCCGCACGTCCCCGAGTACAGCATGTTCGGCGCCGTCACCATCCGATGGGCCAAGGGCACGGCAGGATCGGGGCCGCGGCGTCGCACCGTGCTGACGGTCCCCGAGTTCGACTGGGTCGTGCCGATGCTGCAGACCTGGACCTCACCGGGGCGGCGTGACCGCTTCACGACCGCGGATCGTTCTGCAGCGCTGTGGCCGAGCGAGCGCCGTGACCGCGTCACCTTCGGCGACTCATTCGCCGCTGCACGCGATGCGGTCGGACTCCCGAAGGACCTGGGATTGCATTGCCTGAGGCACTCCTACGTCACCCACCTCATCGAGGCGGGCTACGACCCCACCTTCGTCCAGGCCCAGGTCGGACACTCCTATGCCTCGACAACCAGCCTCTATACGTCAGTCTCCTCCGACTTCAAGCAGAAGGCCGTCCAGCAAATGATCGCCCGTCGTATCGCCACGCCCGAGGAGGCCACCGATGGCTGAGCAGCGCCGCATCGGCTTCAACTGGAAACTGCGCACGATCATGGCTCAGCGGAACCTGTGGAAGACCACCGAGTTGATGCCGCTTCTCAAGGCGCGCGGGATCAACCTGTCCGAGAGCCAGGTCTACCGCCTCGTCACCGGCACTCCAGAACGAATTCCAGCACGGACCTTCGCAGCCCTGTGCGACATCTTGGACTGCACACCCAACGACCTGTTCGAGCCCTACGTCGAGATGCGTGCAGCGGCCACGGCGAACGCTCCTAAGCGCAGCGAGGACATAGGGGTGGTGCAACCGGGCGACCCGATCGCGCATCGCGTGCGCCTGGTGCCAGCCGACGAGGATGAGTAGGCCACGCAAGCCAGAGGATCCTGCCACCTGGCCAGTCCCCTGCAGCCGCTGCAGACAGCACCACCAGATCGTGGCGAACTGGCCCGACGGCGGCATCTGCGGCTACTGCTATCAACTGGCCAAACGGACCCGCGGCGCCTGTCGATGCGGGCATCAGGGTGTCCTGCCCGGACTGATAGAGGGCCAGCCAGTTTGCCGGCGATGCTCAGGTGTCGTACTCAACGTGGATTGCTGGATGTGCGGCGCTGAGGGCGAGCTCTACGCTGGCGGTCGCTGCTGGAGTTGCGCCCTGGCGACCACTGTGGATCGGCTACTCGCAAACCCGACAACCGGATCGATCTCGACCGAGCTCGTGCCCTTCGCCGACGCGCTGAAAGCGATGAAGCGCGCCAACAGCGGCCTCACCTGGATCCGTCAGAAGCACGTAACCCAATTCCTGCAAGAGCTCGCTATGGCACCGGCCGTGACGCACGAGGCGGTTGATGCCCTGCCTTCGTCACGCACCCGCGAGTTCGTCCGCGGCCTCCTCATCGAGCACGGCGTCCTCCCCCAGCGAGACCTCTACCGAGCCCGTTACGACCTGTGGTCCCGGGACGTACTCGATCGGCTCACGGATCCCGTCAACCGCGACGTGGTCCGCCGCTACATCCGCTGGCAGCACCAACGTCGGATGAACCAGATGGACCAGGTTCCACAAGGCACCTTCCTGCGCAGCAAGCAGACGGTCACCGTCGCGATCGACTTACTGAACTGGCTCACCGATCACGGCATCGAACTCGGCGAACTCGAGCAGGAACACCTCGATGCGTGGCAGGCCACAGGACCGTCTACGCGATTGGTTGCCGACCGGTTCCTCGGCTGGGCGATTAAGACCAGGCTGGTCCGACCGGATCTGAAGATCCAGCGCCATCGTCGTGGCACCAGCCCGCGGATGAGCGCGGTCGACCAGGAGCAGGCGGTGCAACGTGTCGTCCACACCGACGAACTCGCCCCGCGGGACCGTGCTGCGGCGATTCTGGTCCTCGTCTTCGGGCAGCAGATCGAAGGTGTCGTCGGACTCACTTGGGACGACGTCAAGGTCACCAAAGACCTGGTCACCGTCCGCGTCGGTGCGATCGAGATCGCGCTGCCCGACCCGCTCGACGGACCGTGGCGCCGGCTAGCGAGGAACCCCGGTAGCGAGCGGACTGCTGCGCACCCCAACAGCAACTGGGTCTTCCGGGGATACTCCCCGGGTCGCCACATCGACGCCAGTCACCTCCGCAACCGACTTCGTCAGGTCTTCAGCACACGTGCCGCGCGGCTCGGCACTTTGCACGAGCTCACCAAACTCGCTCCAGTCGCGATCCTGGCGGAGGCGCTCGGCTACCATCCGTCGACCATCGAACGCCACGCCGTCGACTCAGCGGCCGCATACAGCCGATACGTGGCCGCTGTCCGCGGCGACTAAAGGGTCGCGCGACCTGCTGGCAGGGTCGGAAACGGATTCGGCGGAACCTGAATGTGGCGGTAACCTCTGTTTCATGGTCACCGCGCAGCGAATGATGGGCCCCTCGGTGGGGCTTCTCGTCGCGCGCTGATCTCAGCCAGTCGAGCCCACGGCAGTGGGCTCGACTCGATGTGGAGCCTCCCTGCCGACATGACAGGGAAGGGAACCCACCTATGAACCCGTACTACATCACCACCGCGATCCCCTACGTGAACGCGGCACCGCACCTCGGCCACGCGCTGGAGTTCGTCCAGGCTGACGTGCTCGCCCGCCACCGTAGGCTCCGCGGCCAACCGGTCCGGTTCCTCTCCGGCACCGACGACCACGCGCTGAAGAACGTTCTCGCCGCGCGGAATGCCGGGGAACCGGTGGCCGACTACGTGAATAGTGCCGCCGACCGCTTCCAGGCACTCCAAGGCCTTCTCGATCTGAGTTGCGACGACTACATCCGAACATCATCCGACCCGCGACATCGCCCCGGCGTCGACTATCTGTGGCAGCGCTGCGCTGATGCGGGCGACTTCTACCAACACGCCTACACGGGTCTCTATTGCGTTGGGTGCGAGCAGTTCTACGAGCCGGACGCATTGGCTGACGGAGTCTGTCCGGAGCACGGCACGGAGCCCGAGCAGGTAACTGAGACCAACTGGTTCTTCCGCCTGTCCCGATACCGCGATCAGATAAAGGACGCGATCACCTCCGGCGCTCTCACGATCAACCCACCCAAAAAGCGCAACGAAGTCCTCGTGCTCCTCGACAATGGCCTACAGGACTTCAGCGTTTCCCGCCCAGCAGTTCGCGCCGGCGGATGGGGCATCCCTGTCCCTGGCGACCCGAGTCAGGTGATCTACGTTTGGTGGGACGCCCTCACCAACTACCTCACCGCACTTGGCGTCGATCGGCCCGGCGAAGACTACAAGTTCTGGTGGGCCGGTGACGGTGAACGCGTCCATGTGATCGGCAAAGGCATCACACGCTTTCACGCCGTGTATTGGATCGGCCTCCTGCTCTCCGCCGGCCAGCCACTCCCGACCACCATCCATGTCCACGACTACGTCAACGTGGGCGGCGCCAAGCTCTCCAAGAGCACCGGCAACATCGTCGATCCCGTCGACCTAGTCAACACCTATGGCACGGACGCCCTACGCTGGTGGATCACCCGCGAAGTTCCGCTCCTCGGCGACACCGAGTTCACCACCGCACGCCTGATCCAGGCATACAACACCGACCTCGCCAACGGAGTCGGAAACCTCGCCAACCGCACCGTGACCTTGCTTCACAAGTACTACGACGGCCGACTGCGCCTCGACGATGAACCAGTGACCGGGCCGGCCTGGGGCAGCGTCGATCTGGACACCGCCTGCGCTGCCCTGCCATCGAACATCGACGCCGCCCTCAGAACCGCAGACTTCCGGTCGGCAACCGCACACTTGGTTGCCGCCGTCAACCTCGCCAATCAGCTGCTGAACGCGGCAACACCCTGGAAAGCACTCAAGAACCCCGACGGGGAAGCTCACCGAATCCACCGTCTCCTAAGCCGCGTCGTCCACGCCTGCCGCACGATCACTACGGAGCTCACGCCGTTCTGCCCAGGTGGTGCTACACGCCTCGCAAGCCAGCTCGGCGACGGCGATCACGTCGCGGCTCCCGACCCAGTCTTCGTCCGCCTCATATGAGCCGGTGCGAACATTCGCCAGCTCAGCCACGGCCGCCCTACTCCCGGCTCATCGACTCCCGTGCCTGCCAGTTAGACTACGGGAGTAGAAGTAGGCGCCTGCGGCGCCATGCGCCCACGGCGACGACGCTGAGGACCCACAGCGTGATGCCCATTCCGCCGACCGCGAAGAGCCCGTCGAGCGCGTCTGTGAACGGGATCGTGACGGCTGCGGCGGCGAAGCTGACGCCTCCGACCGTGCCGAGGACGGCCGTCAGGCGGTTGCCGAGGTTGCCTGTCACGCCGGCGACGACGGCGAGCAGCGCGATGCCGAGTGCCCACGGGGCGTCGGCGAGCGTCTCGTCGACAGTCATGAACACGCTCAACGCGTTCAACTGCCCATCGGCGATGGAGTCGGCACCCAGCGGTGCGAGCAGGTGCGGGATCATCGCGACTGTTGTCAGGGCCGAGACCACGGCCATCACGCGGACAATGCGTCGGGTGACCGGCGCCAGCTCGAGTCGGCCGGGCAGCCGTAGGAAAGCGACCGTGAACAGGCCGAACGAGGCCAGCAGGCCCAGGTGCGCGGGATACCAGCTGCTCTGGAGCAGCATTTGATGCAACTGGGCGACCTTGTTGCCGGTGCCGCTGTCGTTGGGGTGCAGGGCCCCACCGAGGTTGAACGCCACCGCGGCGCCGGCCAGGGCGGCGAGGGTCCAGCCGTCCAGCGTGAGGCGGCGCGAGGAGGCGGGCGAGTCGAGGCTGGTGGTCATGACCATTCCCTTCGTTGGAGGCCTCCACGATCTGCCGACGCCCGTGCTCCCCGGTACGGGGTTGTCCCTGCAATCGCGAAAGCAGGGTGTTTCTGGGTACGGCGGCTGTCGTTTGTGTGAAGATCAGCTGCGTGACGAGGTTCGCCAGGCGCGAGATGCTCTCGCTGGTCGCTGCGAGCTCCGCGTGTGTCTTGGTCGCGGTCGGCTTCACCCGGGGAATCTGGTGGAGCAACATGCACAACGGGATCCTCGGCATCACCCTCTCGTTGGTGGGTGCCTGGTTCGCGGCCGAACGGCCGCGCAGCCGCGAGAGCGATCTCTTCCTGGCTGCCGGTCTGGTCGAGGCGGTCATGTTCGCCGGCCGTCAGATCGGCCACACGGCGACCGGAACCGTCTCCTCGTGGCTGGGCTGGCTCGGTGTTTGGCCGATCGTCGTCGGCATGCTGGTGACGACCCTCGCCGTGATCTGTTTCCCCGAGGGGCACCTGCCTTCGCGCCGGTGGCGGCCGGCCGTCGTGGTCGCCTGCGTGCTCGCTGCGGTCTGTGCGATGCTCTCGGCACTGTGGCCGGTCGAGTGGGCGTCGGCGGGGCTCACGGGCCCGCCACCGTTCAGCCTGCCGGGACGTACAACGGCCGCGGTGGTCTGGCAGGTCCTGGCACATCCGCTCTACCTCGTCCTGCAGATCTCGTGGGTCGTCGCGGTTACGGTGCGATGGCGCGCGGGCCGCAGCCGCGCACCGCTCCTGGGTCTACTCCTCGGAGTCGCCATAGCCTTCGTGGTGCTCGCTGTGGGAGTGGTGGCGGTGGGCTCGACAACGCCGGGATTGGTCGTGGTGTCGCTGATCCCTCTGGTCGCTGGGTGGTCAGCCCTCTACGGCCATGTGCTCGGGCGGTACCGCGCCCTGTCCTGGCTCACGGACGCGCACAAGGGTCAGGCAGGGCTGCCCACAGCGCTGGCCCGGACTGCCGCAGAGGCGCTGGACGCACCAGGAGCGACCGTGTGGATGGGCGACGAGGCGGCGCTGCACGCCGTGGGCGTTTGGCCCGAGACCGACGTCGACCCGGCGCCGTGTCCGCTGGACGCGCTTCCCGAGCGCACGTGGCCGGTCAGTTCCGGCGGCCGAGTGGTGGGCGCACTCGTGGTGCCGGGAGTCACGGTTCTCACGCGCAGTGAGAAGCGGATGATGCAGGACCTCAGCGCCCAGGAGGCCCTGCTCCTGGACCGGCTCACGCTGGCCGAAATGGTTCGGCGGGAGTCGAGTGCCGGGCACCTCGAGGACCTCACGCCGCGCGAGCGTGAGGTCCTCGAGCTCATGGCGCGCGGGCTGAGCAACGCAGCGATCTGCCAAGAGCTGCACCTGAGTGTGAAGACGGTCGAACCCCTCATCAGTACCGTCTTCCGCAAGCTCGGCTTGCACGCCGATCCGACCGTGAACCGGCGCGTGCTCGCGGCACTGGAGTACCACCGACGCTGACGAGATTTCAAACCCGCGGCGAACCGATTCAGCACTCGAACTCCCGGAGACCACGGCGCAGGGAAACTCCGCAGACGGCCCGATCCAGCCGCTCCGCTCCCCCGACTACTCCCCGCTCATCAACTCCCATGCCCTCACGGGTCCGTGGCTGGTGCCGGGCTCGGCTTCACAGGTGCTGCGGCCGGGCGAACAGGTGTTCGAGGTGATGCTGGCGGCTGGCATGAGCAGCCGGACATGGGCCAAGTAGACTTCCGCGCCGGAGGGATTGACACATGGTGATGGGGAATCAGGACATCGGTGCCTGGGACGCGGAGTTGCATCGTTCCGGCAGGGTGGTCTTCGCGGTCCGGCGGGCGCTGGCGTTTGGCGGGCTGGTCGTCGTGCTGACGCTGGCCGGCATCCCGATCGTCTCTGTTGTCGGGGACCTCGACACCCGCGACACCTGGTTCACGATCCGGGTGGCGCTGCTCGGCGTACTCCTCGCCGTCTGTATCGCGCTCGCCGTCCTGTTCCTCCTCGGTCACCCGCGAGTGACCGTGAACGCCACTGGCATCCGCTTCGCTTGGTGGCGGCAGATCCGGTGGTCCGAGTTCGGGGGTTCCACCCTCGTCACACCCAGCGGGCTCGCTGCCCCGTACCTGACCATCACTTCCACTCGCGGCACCAAACTCCATATCCCCCAAACGAACGTCGAAGACCTCGGCGCCTTCGCCGCCTGGCTCACGAAACTTCACACCCAACACCGCCTGAAGACCAACAGCTGAGCGACTGACTCTCCGAGGTCGACGTGGACGATGAGCCGGCCCGCAGAACTGTCCCGCGCCCGCCAACAACGCGGCCGTCGGCGACGGTGGTTCGAAGTTTTTGGGTGGGGTTGTCGGATTCTGGGTGGCTGGGTCGTGGATAAGGCAAGCGGACCGGACAAGGTCCCGGACTTGAGGAGAACACGATGGACGACCAGGCCAGGCGAGTGACCAGACCCTTCCGGTTCGGGGTTGTTGCGCCGATCCGTTCTGACCTGCCGGCGTGGCGAGACCGCGTGCGCCGCATCGCCGACAGTGGTTACTCAACGTTGCTGATGCCCGATGTTCCTACGTGGCAACCGGCACTCGCACCGACGCTGGCAACCGCGGCGGCGCTCACTGACCTGCGGATTGGCTCGTGGGTCTATGCCGCCGCGCTGCGCGAACCATGGAGCACAGCCTGGGAGGCCCACTCACTCTCAGTACTGACGGAAGGCCGCTTCGAAATGGGCATCGGCGCCGGCCGGCCCGGGATCGAAGTCGAAGTAGGCTTGCCTGCCGTCTCCCCCGCTGACCGTCGCGCCAGGATGCGCGAGACCGTGGCCACCCTGCGCGAGTTCGACGGCCCCGACCTGCACACGCCGGTTGTCATGGCGGTCAGCGGACCGAAGTCGCAGGCGCTGGCGCGCGAAGTTGCTGACGCCGTCACATTCGTACTCTCGCCGGACGATGATCGGGCCGAAACCACGAGGCGGGTCAGCGAGTTTGCGGGCGGCCGGGACATCGAACTCGTCCAGCACGTCTCCGCCGTCGGCGACGGTGTCGCTGCGTTCATGGCGCCGCCCACCCTCGACACCGCGGCGCTTCGCGCAGCCGACTCGCTCCTCATACTGCCGAGTGACCCGGCGGCAGCCGCCGAAGAAATCCAACGACGTCGCGAGGAGATCGGCTTCTCCTACTTCGTCATCGGAGGCGACTTCGCCGAAACCCTCGCGCCGGTCGTGGCCGAGCTGGCCGGACAGTAAGCGGGGGCGCAGACAGTAGGCGCCAGTTTGATCACTCCCCCGCGACTCATCAGCTCCGGTCGACCGTGAGCTGTCGGATGCGGTGGCTAGTGTGCCTGCATGGTCGCCCTGATTCCGATCTCAGTCGCTGTACTCGTTCGCGACGGTCTCGTGCTCCTTGTGCATCGCCACCCATCGCGACAGTGGTATCCCGACTCCTGGAGCTTCTCCGCCGGCGGACATGTCGAGTCGGGCGAGTTGCCTCATCAGGCCGTACGCCGGGAATGCCTCGAAGAACTCGGTGTCCACATCCACGACCCCATACCGGTCCCGATGACGGTCAACGACCCGACCCTCGACGTACACGCGTTCCTCATCACGCGCTGGGACGGAGAACCCGTCAACGCCGCACCCGAGGAGCACGACGATCTTCGCTGGTTCCGGCCCAGCGAACTCGCGGACTTGACGATGGCCCACCCGGAGAGCCTGCCCAGCCTCCTGAGCGCCGTCCAGGTCACAACCATTTAGCCAACCATTTAGCCAACCAGGCGCGCGCCCGCGACGAGACGCTACCGGTGGTCGGTCGACGAAGAGTGGCTTCAGCACGCCTCGAGGACGAAGAAGATGAAGCTGATGAACCGTGCCGGGTGCTTCATGTTCTGCGGACGCAGTTCGGGCGGCGTGTCCGGGGAGATCGGCGGCTCGCTGATGACCGAGATCCGGAAACCTGCCGCCGTGAAGGCGTCGGACATCGCCTGGAGCGGCCGGTGCCAGATCGAGTAGACGACCGTACGGCCGGCGTGCTCGGCGTCGAAGGTGAACTCGGCGATGTCGAAGTACTCGCCGTCGGGGTTCAAAGCCGTGTAGACGTACGGGTGGTTCAGCGACAGGATCAGGCGTCCGCCCGGCTTCAGCACCCGGCGCAGCTCTGCGAGCGGCTCGGTCCAGTCCTGCAGATAGTGCAGGACGAGGGAGGCAACGACGTCATCGAAGGCGGCATCGTCGTACGGCAGCGGCTTGGCCAGGTCGGCGACGGTCAGGTCGGCGTCCTCCCCCAGCCTTCGGCGGGCCAGCTCGATCATCGCCGCGCTCAGGTCGAAGCCGGACACGATCGCGCCCTTGTCACGGAGCGCCGCGGACAACGGACCGGAGCCGCAACCGGCGTCGAGGATGCGACGGCCGTCCACGTCACCGGCAAGGCTCACCATCGCCGGCCGCTCGTAGTGGCCGTTGAGCAGATTAGTCTCGTTGTCCGCGGAGTACGCCTCAGCGAACTCGTCGTAATCAGTCTTCGGCACCAAACGCTCCTTTGTCAGCGGTATTCACTCGGCTGACTAGGGACGTCGCTGTGGCCGAGAAAGTTGTCAGGTGCGCTGCGGGCGATAGATCTGTACGACGATGCCGCTGGGGTACGGCGTGGCTTCGACCAGGTCCAGGTGTCGCGACTCCGGCAGTTGGTCGAACAGGGTCTGCCCTTGCCCCAGGACCATCGGCTGGACCAGGAGGCGGTACTCGTCGATCAAGTCTGCCGCGGCCAGTGCCCCGGCGAGGCCGGCTCCGCCCCAGACGATGACGTCGGGGCCTGGTTCGGCCTTGATGCCGGCGATCTCGGTGGCGAGGTCTCCGCGCGCGACGCGGGTGATCGGCCACGTGGCCTCGGCGTCACTGAGCGTCTTGGAGAACACGACCTTGGGGATGTCGTTCATCGGCGCGGCGTACGGGTCGTCGGATTGCTGCCAGAACGGCGCCATCTCTTGGTACGAGACGCGACCCATCAGGTGAGCGCCGGCCTTCCTGATCCGTTCCAGCTTCCACTCCTTCACCTCGGGATCCTCGACCGCGCCGCCGGGGTGCTCGCGGTCGCTGGCGACGATGCCGTCCAGCGACATGGACATGTACAGGATGACGTTCCGCATGACTACCTCTCGTTCCTTGTGTTTGCTGGGCCAGGAAGGCCGTTGAGCAGCCTTCCGAATCCGTCGATGGTGATTGCTGCTCCCGCGCTGTCGAGGACGGATCTCAGCAGGACCTGGTTCGCCTCCAAAACGAGCCGTCCGATCCTGCTCTCCAACGCGTGGACCGACCGGGCCGCCCGGAAGCCGTTCCCGCCGATGACCACAGCTTCGGCGCGCGGGCTGAGATGGTCGGAGATCCAGTCGACGACCGAGGCCGGCTCGATCCGGTCCGGGTCGTTCGGAAGCTCCGCTATCAGGGCCTCGACGACCTCGAAGCCCTGGCTGCGGAAGTATTCGGCGCCGAGATCGTTGAGCGAGGCCCCGAACCACGGTGGGTGAATGAGACTGACCCGCTCGATGTCGCGTGCCCGCAATGCCGACACCACCGACATCGCGGTGGCGCACGCGGGCACGCCCCACCGCTCGGAGAGCCGCTGCACCAGTGCCGATTCTTCGCGGCGGCCAAGGGCGTAGCCCGAGCTCGTCGATGCCAGGACCAGCGCATCCAGTGCGGCGAGTGGCAACGTCGATACTGCCTCGTCGAGCGCGGCCGGCGTGGTCCGCGCGAGTAGGTCGGCTACAGAGGTCGGCGGTTCAGTTCCGGGCGACGCCGGGTTCTGCGTCCTCGAGAAGTAGACGCGAACATGCGTCGCAGCCATGCACCGCCACTCCGCGTACTGCCCCTCAGAGGCGTGAGGGGTGAGCACGCCTACCGTGATGATGTTCCCGGACTTCATGGCTCTGAGCCTGGCAGCGCGAGCGGACCGCATCAACGACGATCTGTTCCACGCAGCGTGTAGCGTCGGTACATGATTCCGGAGGTCGAGCTGCGAGAAGTGCGCCTGTTTCTGGTGCTCGCTGAGGAGTTGCACTTCGGCCGCGCCGCCGAACGGCTCGGTCTGACGACCTCGCGCGTCTCCCAGAGCCTGCGGGTCCTCGAGCGCAAGCTCGGCGGTGATTTGCTCTTCCACCGCACCAGTCGCGTCGTCAGTCTCACCGTGGCCGGACGCGAGTTGTACGCCGAGCTGGATCCAGCCGTCACGGGTCTGGACCGGGTACTACGTAGAGCCCAAGCAAGAGGTCGGGGGCCAGGTGTGGTGCGTGTGGGCCTGCTCAACTTTGCTTCCGGTGTGGGCGTCCTGAGCCGAGCGATCGAACGGTACGAGGCGGTCTACGCGGGCGCCAAGGTGCAGCTGACCACCACGCCGTTCGATGACCGGCTCGGTCCTCTGCGTCGACGCGAGATCGACCTGGTCATGACGCGGCTGCCGCTCGACCAACCGGACATCGCAGTCGGTTCGGTGTTGAGTACCGACAAGCGCGTTGTCATGGTCGGCAGAACCCACCCACTCGCCGGCCGCACCGACGTGACCACGGAGGACCTCGTAGGTCACGACGTCCGGCGACCCCACGGCGTCCCCGCCGAGCTGGCCGAGCCGACCTGTCCGGCAAGGACGCCATCGGGACGACTCATCCGGTTCGTCGAGGCACCCGTCGACGACAACGCCGAACTCCTCTACCTCCTGGCGCGTGGTCAACTCGTCCATCCCACCGTCGTACCGTTCGCGCAGCATTTCCAGCACCCTGACGTGGTCGCCGTTCCGCTCCGCGACCTGCCGCCTTCCATCTGCGCGTTGGCAGGGCTGAAAGACGCCGACAGCCCAGCCCGCGACGCGTTTAGCACGATCGTCGAAGCGGTGCTCGAGACGACCTGACGAACGCGTCGTACCCGAGGCCAGGCGTCCGCTGAGTCAGGTGAGGCGTCGGTGTCCGAGATCGCCGAGAATCCGGCACTCGATCTCGGTGCGGGGCTCAGGTGGCGTCGTGCGTCTCGAGTTCGGTGTGCGCGAGGATGTCCACGAGCTGGCCGACCGTTCGCTGGTTCAGCAGAGCTTCCGGCAGCGGTTTGTCGACCTGGACCGCATAGCGGTTGCGGCGGCCGTTCTTGTCCTTGACCACGTATCCGGCGTCCACCAGATCGGTGACGATGCCGAAGGCGGCGCGCTCGGTGATGCCGAGCGCGATCGCGATCTCCCGCAACCGCACGCCCGGATCGTGCGCGATGCACAGCAGTGCCTGCGCGTGGTTCGTCAGAAAGCCCCAGGCCATGAGAGAGATCATACTAGATGCTCAGATCTAGGAACTGTATTGCCAGTATTAAATTACTAGCGTAGGTTCGGTGGTTGGAACTGGTTCGCGGTTACGTGAGCCGCTCCACCACAGGAAGGCACACCATGCGCTGCACGCGCGTCGCTCTGTACGACATCAAGACCGGCACCTTCGACGAGGTCGTCGGCCAGGCGCAGTCCGGGATGGTTCCCTTGTTCAAGGAGAGCCAGGGCTTCGTGTCCTACGGGGTTGCCCAGGTCGAGAAGAACGCCTTCATCTCCATCAGCACCTGGGAGACCCGGGCGCAGGCCGACACCGCCGCCGCGAGGGCCGCGGAGTGGGTCAAGACCAACAGCCGGGACCGTTTCGCCCTGCGCACCAACTACGTCGGTGACCTCGCGATCGACACCGGCCGCCGCGAGCCGGCGCCGACCACTCGCTAGGTCGTCCAGGGACGGAGCCCCGCCGCACACCGCGGTGGGGCTCCGTCCTCGTTCTCGGCGAAGTCAGTCGAAGTCAGTCGAAGTCAGCCGATGTCAGTCGGTGCGGGCGCGGAAGGTGCGGCGGTAGGCCATCGGTGAGGTTCTGATGTGTTTGGCGAAGTGCTGGCGCATCGCGATCGACGTACCGAATCCGCAGTGCCTGGAGATCTCCTCGACGGACAGGTCGGTGGTTTCCAGCAGCTCCTGCGCATGATGAACTCGTTGCCGCAGCAACCATTGCAGTGGCGTCGTGCCGGTCTGTTCGCGGAATCTCCGGTTGAGCGTGCGCGGGCTGGTTCCGGCGTACGACGCAATCTCCGCCAAGGTCACCGGCTCCCCCAGGCGTTCTCGTAGCCACCGCATCGTCGGCTCCAGTGATCCGTGGTCGTCTCCGGGATCCGGGTGTGCGATGTACGGCGCCTGGCCGCCGTCGCGTTGTGGTGGCACGACCATGTGCCGAGCGACATCGGCCGCGACCGCGGATCCGAAGTCCTGACGGATCATGTGCAGGCACATGTCGATGCCACTGGCCGCGCCGGCAGAGGTCAGCACGTCGCCGTGGTCGATGTAGAGCGCGTCGGTGTCGACCACCACCTGCGGGTAACGCTCGGCCAGCACGTTGGCCCGCGACCAGTGCGTCGCCAACCGCCGGCCGTCCAGCAAGCCGGACGCCGCCATCACCGCAGCGCCACCGGCGCTGATCGAGGCGATCCTGATGCCGCGCCGGTGCGCCTCCCGCAGCAGCTCGAGTGCTTCGGTCAGCGGTTCGCGGCCTGCGGGTGCGCCGATGACCACGATGGTGTCCGCGTCGATCGCGGCGGCCAGCGGGTACGGCGGCGTGAGCCGGAACATCTCTACCCCGCCGACGCCGGCGACAAGCAGGTCGCGACCGTTACCACAGACCCGTACGTCGTACAGCCGCGGACCGAAGAGCTCCCCGGGTGCCTTCTCCAGCGAATGCGCCGTACTGAACACCTGCAGCGGCATCGACAGGTCGAAGCTGTGGATCCCCTCGACCGCGAGAACAGCGATTCGATGCATGACCAGAATCTATCGGAGAACGGCATTCTTGCCACTGTCTCCGTGTCTCGATCCGCTCGACGATGAATGGCATGTTGCTCGCGGTACTCATCACGGCCGGATCCCTCGGCCTGCTCCTTGCAATGGGCTGGCTCACCGGCGCCCTCGTCGGCGGCCAGGCTGAACACTGGGCGAAAACCCTTGTAAACAAAGACGATGCGGAGCGTCGGCGATGAAGGTTGTTGTCATTGGAGTGGGGGTCCTCGGAGCCTGTGTGGGCTGGAATCTGTCCCGGCTCGGCGTCGAGGTGATCTTCGTCGACGCCGGCCGGCCGGGCGAAGGTGTCACCAACTGGTCGTTCTCGTGGGTCAACGCCAGCAACAAGACCGCGCGCAAGTCCTACTTCGATCTGAAAGTCGCGGGGATGGCGGCGTACCGTGAACTCGCCGACGCCATCGGGCCAGGCTCATGGTGGCATCCCACCGGCCACCTACGCTGGGCCGACGATCCGGCACAGCTGCTGAAGACCGCGGATCTGTTGGCTGCGTGGGACTACCGGGTCGAGCTGCAGACAGGAGCCGAGGTACGCCGCCACCTCGAGCCTGCTGTCGCGATACCCGACGAGGCTCCAGTCGCGTTCTACCCGGACGAAGCCTGGGTGCATGGCCGTCAGCTCGTTGGCTGCCTGACCCGCCTGGCTGTTGCGTCCGGCGCTGAGCATCGCTTCGGCACTGCTGTCCGTGAGATCGATGCTGACTGGACCGTTGGGCTCTCCGACGGGACTCGCCTCGACGTCGACGTAGTGGTGAACGCGGCAGGCCCCAACGCCGCCCATGTCGCCGGGCTCATCTCACGACATTTGCCGATGCGCCGCGAACCCGGCGTCGTCACGCGGCTCGACTGTGCGCAGGTCCCTGTTCGTCGGGCCATGCACGCGCCGCACATCGAGATCCGTCCTGATGGTGACGACTCGGTAGTGCTCCACAGTCGCGAGGTCGACGCACTGATCGACACCGGCGAGGATCCTGCCGCGCTCGCCCGGCGGCTGCATGAACGGGCGCAGTACGTCGTACCCGAGCTGAGGAGCTCCCGCATCGCAGACACACGGGTCGTCGAACGGGCGATCCCGATCGACGGTTTCCCGTCGGTGGGCGCGGTGCCGTCTGTGCCGGGGTACTACGAGGCCGTTTCGCACAGTGGGATCACGCTCGGACCAGTGCTCGGCCGGCTGCTCGCGTCCGAGATCGTCAACGGGAAGCGAGATGAGCTGCTCGCAGACTTTCGCCCGGAACGGTTCGTCTCGTGACAGCCGGAGGGCGAGGCGCGCCGTTGCCCGGTCAGGGACGGAGTGGGTAGTGCAGAGTGGCGAGCAGGTTGTCGTGGAGGGCGGCGTTCGAGTACAGGCCGCCGCCTTGATCGCCCGAGTTGCCCCCAACGGGGTTCGTGAAACGGCCGCCGGCCTCTTCGACGATCAGGATCCACGGCGCGTGGTCCCATTTGTAGTAGCGCTCGACGAGGAACGCGTCGAGTTCGCCGTGGACGAGTTCGATCAGCGGCAGCGGGCTCCACGGCGGGCGAGCCGACGGAAGGCGAGCTCCGGAGTCGTTGTCCAAAGCAACTAGTACGGCGTTTTCCGGCGACGCCGTCGTACTCACTCCGAGACGGCGTGCCTCGGCACGTGGCCAGGACGACTCGAAGGCACCGCCTCCTCGCGTCGCCCACCAGCAGCGACCCAGCGCGGGAGCTACGACCACCGCCAGCTCGGTGACCCCTCGAACCTCCAGCGCGATCTGGATCCGCCAGTTCGGGTCCCCCTCGCTGAAGAACCGGGTGCCGTCGATCGGATCGAGAATCCAGACTCGATCGGACTCCCCCAACTCCCCCAGTTCCTCCCCGAGAAACGCATCACCGGGCCGAGCCACCGACAACGTCTGCCGAAGCAGCCGCTCGACGGCCCGATCAGCCTCCGTCACCGGCGTACCGTCAGCCTTCAACGTCGCCACAACCCCAGCCCCGAAATACCCAACAGCAACCTCAGCCGCCACCTCGACGGCATCGAACGCAAGCCGAAGATCCCCATCCATCCCGGCGACATTAACAGTCACCCCGCACCCAACGGCCCCACGGCGTCGGCCCCGGACGGAACGCGAGTGCCCGGAGAATCGCACGGGACTCCTCCTCGAACGCACCTTCATCGAAGGGAACGACAGCAGGCCAACGAATAGCTGTGTACGTGACCGTCGGCGGGGCAGCATCCGAACGGCAATACGTGCTTTTCAGGCTTGTTCTTCGCGGCTGCGGTAGGTGAGGAGGCCCTCTACTCCGCGGAGGAAGGTTTCGCAGACGGGCTTGGGGTCCGTCAGGCAGCCGGCGGCCATGGCGCCGTCTCGGAGCATGACGAAATGGCGGGCGGCTGGTTCGGGGTCGATCTTGCCGAGGCCGGTGAAGAGTTCGGCCATGGTCCACAGGAACCATTGCCGGTGCTTGAGGACCGCCTGGTGCACGGCGAAGGCTGGGTCCGGGTACTCGGCAGCGGCGTTCAGGAACGCGCAGCCTCGGAAGCCAGGGCGCTGGATGTCGTCGGCGATCGATCGGCTGACAGCTCGAATGATGTCGGCCGGGCTCGCGTCCTGGGCCCGCGCCGTGTTCAGCTGCGCCCTGATCGCCTCGTCGGCCTGCGTCAGATAAGCGACGATCAGGTCGTCCTTGCTCGCGAAATGCCGGTACAGCGTTGCACGCGTAACTTGCGCCTCCGCGATGACGCGGTCGACGCCCACAGCGCGAATGCCTTCGGCGTAGAAGAGCCCAGTGGCCGTGCTGAGCAGTCGCGCCCGTGCTTCCGACATACCGCCTCCCCTTCCAGATCGCTTCGGTACTCGGAGATTAGCAGATAGAACGATCGGTCTTGACAACGGGAGACAGCTTGCTGCAGGCTCCCGGTGTACCGATCGTTCTATCTACACGAGATGAGAGGCACCTGGTGTCCAGTTCCTATGCAGCCACTGCCGGCCCGATGGCCGGCGCCGCCGACAGTACGAAGGCGCTGCGCACGCTGTACTTCGTCCGCTTCAGCTTCGCGATCGTCTGGGCGGTCCTGATGATGGCGATCGCCAAGAAGATCAACCCGGGAGCAACCGCGCTCTTGGTGATCTACCCGCTGTTCGACGTCGCGGCGGCGGTGATCGACTTCCGGTCCTCGGGTACGACGCGCCCGAAGGCACCGCTCTACGTGAACATGGCGTTGAGCCTGCTCACCGCGATCGGCCTGGCCGTCGCGGCCGGGTCCGGCATCCCGAGCGTGCTGCGGGTGTGGGGCGCGTGGGCGATCACAGCCGGCATCGTCCAGTTGGTCGTCGCGATCCTGCGCTACCGGCTCGGTGGTCAGTGGGCGATGATTCTCAGCGGCGGCATCTCGGTCCTCGCCGGCGGCAGCTTCATCGTGATGGCCGGTGGCGCGAAGGCGTCGCTCACGAGCATTGCCGGGTACGCGATCCTGGGCGGCATCTTCTTCCTGATCTCCGCGGTCCGTCTGCATCGCCTCGCCGCGAAGGTGAGCTGACATGACGGAGAAGCTCTTCGACGTCGTGATCATCGGTGGCGGACCGGTCGGTGAGAACGTCGCCGACCGAGTAGTGCAAGGCGGCCTGACGGCGGCGATCGTCGAACACGAACTCGTCGGCGGCGAGTGCTCGTACTGGGCCTGCATGCCGACCAAGGCCCTGCTTCGCGACGCCGCCGCCCTACGCGCCGCTCGCGCACTGCCGGCCGCCGGCCGAACCGTCACCAGCAATCTGGACACAGCCGCGGTGCTCGCCCGGCGCGACCGGTTCGCCTCCAACTGGAGCGACTCCGGCCAAGTCGAGTGGCTGAACCACGCCGGCATCAACCTGGTCCGCGGCCACGGACGCATCACTGGGATGCGTACTGTCACCGTCACCCAGGCGGACGGTACGACGACCACCGTCACAGCACGCCACGCGGTCGTGATCGCCACCGGCAGCAGCGCTCACATCCCACCCATCCGCGGGCTGGCGGACGTGACACCGTGGACGAGTCGCGAGGCGGCCGCCGTACAGAACGTCCCGACGAGGTTGGCCATCATCGGTGGCGGAGTCGTCGGCTCCGAGATGGCTACCGCCTTCAGCGCGCTCGGCTCGCAGGTGACCCTCATTTCTCAGAGCCGACTGCTGCCCGGAGTGGAACCGTTCGCCGGTGAACACGTGGCGGCCGCTCTCCGTACGGCGGGAGTGTCGCTTCACCTGGACGTCGAGGTCGCTGAGGCTCGTCGGGATGCAGACGGCGTACATCTGACGCTCTCCGACGGCGCGACGGTCGAAGCGGACGAGGTGCTCGTCGCGACCGGGCGCGCGCCCAATACGAAGGACCTCGGCTTGGATCACGTCGGTCTCACGCCGGGAGACTGGCTGCACGTCGATGACACGCTCGCTGTTGTCGACGACGCCGGCGATCCTGTCGGCGAGGGTTGGCTGTACGCCGCGGGCGACGTGAACAAGCGGGTACTCCTCACCCATCACGGCAAGTACCAAGGACGTGCGCTGGGCGACGCGATCGCCGTACGAGCTCGTGGCGAGGAGCCCGACCTGGCTCGGTGGGGACGGCAGGCGGTCACGGCTGACGTACGTGCCGCGACGCAGGTGATCTTCACCGATCCAGAGGTCGCCGCAGTCGGTCTGTCCGCCGAAGCTGCTGCCGCCGCCGGTGTGAACATTCGGATTGTCGACTACGACCTCGGAGCAATCGCCGGAGCGGCGCTGCACGCCGACGACTACCGTGGTCAGGCGCGGATGATCGTCGATGCCGACCGCAACATCCTGATCGGGTTCACCGCGGTCGGCCCCGATGTCGCCGAACTGCTGCACGCGGCCACCATCGCCATCGCCGGTGAGGTGCCGCTGGATCGTCTCTGGCATGCCGTCCCGGCGTACCCGACGATGAGCGAGATCTGGCTCCGGCTGCTCGAAACGGACCGCCCGCACTGGGATCCGGTTCCGTGAAAGACTTCAGGTCGTGCGGATCAGTCAGGCTGATGCAGATGATGTTGCGGGGCTCGCGCGGTTGTTGTGGTTGAACAGCAGCGACGAGGAGCTGGAGGAGCAGGCGGTCGACGCATTCACAGTGGAGCTCGGGCAGTGGTGGGCGGCCCGTGACAAGTCGCATGTGGCGTACGTCGCACGGCTCGATCAGCCGGAGCTCGTCGGTATGGCGTGGGTTGCACTCGTTCCACGCGTTCCGAGACCTGGGGCGATGAGCCGGATGTCCGCGGACATCCAGAGCGTCTTCGTCATCCCGGAAACCCGGGGCCGAGGAATCGGGTCGGCCCTCGTCAAGGCTGCATCGGAGCACGCAATAGACGCCGGCGCCCTACACGTAACGGTCCACTCTGGCCGCAAGGCAGTACCGGTCTACGAGCGCCTAGGCTTCGAGTCATCCCCCCAACTCCTCCAACGCCACCGAGACTAGGCGGAGGCAAAGAGGTTCGCCAGGGTTGCGGCTAGGTGGTGGTAGTCGGCTTTGAGGGGGCCGGCGAGGGGCGGATCGGGTTCGAAGGTGTTGAGGAGGCCTTTGGCCAGGTCGATGGTGCGGGTGTTGACGTCTGCACTGCGGTCGTTGCGGCGGTGAAAGGACTGCCAGCGACGTATGGCGACTGCCAGGATCTCGTCGACGGTTTCGGGACGTACGACCGGTGAGCCGGACTTGCAGAGTTCCACGATAGCGGCGCGGGCGGCGCCCAGGACCGCTTGGTCCAGGGCGGGCGTCATTGCGTCTGTGCCAGGGCGCGTAGCCGCTCGCTGCTGGTGGGGTCTGTGGGGAGGAAGGTTTCTATGGCCAGGTTGGCGGCTGTTACTTCTAAGGGGGCGCCGATGGTGGCTATGAGGGTGAAGAGGCGGACGGGGCCTAGGCGGGTTTGGAGGTCGAGGGTGACCATGGGCTGTTGGGACGGGCCGGTGACCGGATTGTCGGGGAGGTAGGGCTCGAGTTGTTCGAGGAGGTCCGCGAGTGGTTGGTCGGCGGTGTCGCGGCTCTTGCGTTTCAGCTGGTGGATGAGCGGGACGCTGCACGCCGCGGTCATGGACGAGATGCTGGGCAGGCCGCCGGGGTGGAGGGCGAGGCGCAGCATGTTCATCGGCGGCTTCAGGAGTTCGGGGTCGACGCCGTCCCAGAGCAGTGACGCGGCGGCGTTCGCGTCGATCAGGTTCCAGAGGCCGTCGACGATCAGCGCCGGGTTCGGCAGGTGTGCGTCGAGAAGTTGGCGCAGCGGTTCGCGGAGCGGGAGCATCGCGTCGGAGTGGTACGGCTCGTCGAGGTACCGCGGCGCGAATCCACCCGCGAGCAGCAACCGGTTCTGCTCGGCCAGCGGCAGGTCGAGATGGTTCGAGAGATGCACCAGCAGTTGCCGGCTCGGCTGCGCGCGGCCCGTCTCCACGAAACTCAGGTGCTTGGTCGACACTTCGGCATCGAGCGCCAACTCGAGCTGACTCAGCTTCCGATGCATCCGCCAGAAGCGAAGCATCTCCCCCACGGTCTGCGGCTCTTCCAGCACGGTCACAAAGTCAGCGTACGGCGGACGCACGCTGCGCCTCCATTAACAAAGAGGTAATTGAGCCGCTCCCTCATCGCCCCGGATCGTTGTCCGCATGAACCCCACCTACACAGCAGTAGCGACCTCGTCCGGGCGCGACGCCCGCGCCGTCACCGCCGACGGGCAACTGGACGTCCGACTCGCCCTGCCGAAGGAGCTCGGCGGCACCGGCGACGGCCTCAACCCCGAACAGCTGCTCGCCGCGGGCTGGGCCGCCTGCTTCTCCACGGTCCTGGACCGCATCGGCCAGACCCAGAACCTCGACGCCAAGGACATCGCGGTCACCGCGGAGATCAGCCTCGTCCCGACCGGTCAGAGGTTCACCCTGGCCGCCGTACTGCGGATCGAGCTCCCCGACCACCTCCACGGCGAGCCCGGTCGCAAACTGATCGAAGCAGCCCACAACATCTGCCCCTACTCCCGCGCCACCGACGGCAACATCCCGGTCGAAATCGTCGTCGAGTGACCTAAGCAGCCGTAATGCCGTGGCGTGTGAAGACGGTGCGGAGGGCGGCGTGGCCCTGGGTGAAGTCCCATTGTTCGGCGTGCAGGCCGGCGGTGCGGGCGCCGGTGATGTTCTTGGCCGTGTCGTCGATGAACAAGATCGAGTCCGCGTCGGCGCCGATGCGCTCCGCGGCGCGCGTGAAGAAGGCCGGGTCGGGTTTCGCGACGCCGAGGTCGTACGAGTAGCAGCTGACGTCGAACAGGTCGTCGTACCCGAGGACCTCTCGCATGTGCGCGCCGCGGTAGCACTCCTGGTTGGTGCCGAGGTGTACGCCGTACCCGTTCCGCTTCAGGGTCCGCACGATGTCGAGTGACTCCTCGATCAGCACGATGTTCTTCCACACCGTGTCGTACACCTCGGTCGCCGGTGTGCTCACGCCGTACTTCTCCAGCGACGCCGCGAGCACCGGCAGGTAGTCACCACGCCCGGCGAGCATCGGCAGCTCATCGGACCAGGTCTCGTGGAGGAAGTCCCGGGCCCGATCGCCGAGATACGGCTCCATGGCCGCGTACCAACCGCCAGGAAGATCCTGCAGTACGCCGTCAGCGTCGAACAGCACGTGCCGGATCGGGTCGCCCATGGACCAGATCATGCCCCAGCTGCTCGTCCACGCACACGGGGATTTCCTCGACGCCGGCGGCCTCCTCCGGCTGACGGCGTACGCCGAACAGCGCCGCGCGGTACTCCTCGGGGACGTGGCACATGATCAGGACGGGTCCTGGAGAATGCCGAGAACGTTGCCGTCGGGATCCGTGAGGGTGGCGACGAGCCGCCCGGCGCCGACGTCCTTCGGGGCGTCCTTGAGGGCACCGCCGGCCTCGGTGATCTCCTTGATCTTGGCCTCGATGTCGGTCACGTGCCAGTACGCGATCGGCGAGGTCATGTCGCTGTTCGGGACCAGCCCGATCTGCTGGCCTTCGGCCTCGAACCCGACGTAGTACGGCGAGTCGGCCATCGGCTCGACCCCGAGCAGAGCGGCGTACACCGGCGTGGCCTTCTCGAGGTCGGTCACGGGGTGCAGGATCGTGTTGACGCCTTGCGTGCCAGTCATTTCGTCTCCAATTCTCTGGGGCGGTTGCCCCTGACGTTCAGTGACTCTCACGCTATTCCGCACCGCTTCCGGGTGCTTCTCGATTCCTGATCAGTTGCGGCAGCGTCAGGCGACGTACTCCGCGAGGTGTTTGCCGGTCAGGGTTTTCGGCTTTTTGATGAGGTCGGCCGGGGTGCCTTCGAAGACGACCTTGCCCCCGTCGTGGCCGGCGCCGGGGCCGAGGTCGATGATCCAGTCGGCGTGGGCCATGACGGCCTGGTGGTGCTCGATGACGATGACCGACTTGCCGGAGTCGACCAGGCGGTCCAGCAGAGCGAGGAGCTGCTCGACATCGGCCAGGTGCAGGCCGGTCGTCGGCTCGTCGAGGACGAGAATGCCGCCCTTCTCCCCCATGTGCGTCGCGAGCTTCAGCCGCTGCCGCTCACCGCCGGAGAGCGTGGTCAACGGCTGCCCGAGCGACAGGTACCCGAGCCCGACGTCCGCCAGCCGCTCCAGGATCTTCTCCGCGGCCGGCGTCTTCGCCTCACCGTCGGCGAAGTACGTCAACGCCTCCGAGACCGGCATCGCGAGCACCTCGGCGATGTTCTTCCCGCCGAACGTGTACTCCAGCACGGCCGCCTGGAAGCGACGACCCTCGCACTCCTCGCACGGCGCCTCGACGGTCGCCATCACGCCGAGCTCGGTGTAGATCACGCCCGCGCCCTTGCACGCCGGGCACGCGCCCTCGGAGTTCGCGCTGAACAGCGCCGGCTTCACCCCGTTGGCCTTCGCGAACGCCTTCCGGATCGGCTCCAGCAGCCCCGTGTACGTCGCCGGATTGCTCCGCCGCGACCCGCGGATCGCGGCCTGATCGATCGCCACCACGCCCTCGCGATCCGCGACCGACCCCTGGATCAGCGAACTCTTCCCCGACCCGGCGACCCCGGTCACTACCACCAGGACGCCGAGCGGTACGTCGACATCCACGTCCTGCAGGTTGTTCGTCGAGGCGCCGCGCACCTCGAGCGCGCCGGACGGCGATCGCACCGACGACTTCACCGAGACCCGGTAGTCGAGGTGCCGTCCGGTGAGCGTCCCGCTCGTCCGCAGCTTGTCCAGAGGCCCCTCGAACACCACCTCGCCACCGCCGGAGCCCGCGCCGGGACCGAGATCGATCACGTGGTCCGCGATCGCGATCGTCTCCGGCTTGTGCTCGACGACGAGAACCGTGTTGCCCTTGTCGCGCAGCTGCAGCAGCAACTCGTTCATCCGCTGGATGTCGTGCGGGTGCAGGCCGATCGTCGGCTCGTCGAACACGTACGTGACGTCGGTCAGCGACGACCCGAGGTGGCGGATCATCTTCGTCCGCTGCGCCTCACCGCCGGACAGCGTGCCGGCCGGCCGCTCCAGCGACAGGTAGCCGAGGCCGATGTCGACGAACGAGTCGAGCGCGTCGCCCAGCGCCTTCAGCAGCGGGGCGACCGACGGCTCCTTCAGCTCGCGGATCCACGCGGCCAGGTCGGTGATCTGCATCGCGCACAGGTCCGCGATGTTCTTGCCCTTGATCTTCGAGGCCCGCGCCTCGGCGCCGAGCCGGGTCCCGTCGCAGTCCGGGCAGATCGTGAACGTCACCGCCCGCTCGACGAACGCGCGGATGTGCGGCTGCATCGCGTCCACGTCCTTGGACAGGAACGACCGCTGGATCGCCGGGATGATGCCGGTGTAGGTGAGGTTGATGCCCTCGACCTTGATCTTGGTCGCTTCCCGGTACAGCAGGTCGTGCAGTTCCTTCTTGGTGTACTTCTTGATCGGCTTGTCCGGGTTGAAGTACCCGGAACCGCGGAAGATCCGCCCGTACCAGCCGTCCATGCTGTAGCCGGGGATCGTCAGCGCGCCCTCGTTCAGCGACTTGTTCTCGTCGTACAGCGCGGTCAGGTCGAAGTCCGTCACCGAGCCCATGCCCTCGCAGCGCGGGCACATGCCGCCGGCGTACACGGCCTCGCGGACGACCTTCTTCTCCCCGGCGCCCTTGTCCGCGGTCATCGAACCGGTCGCGGTCCGCTTCGGGACGTTGAACGAGTACGCCGTCGGCGGGCCGGCGTGCGGTTTCGCGATCCGGCTGAACAGGATCCGGAGCATCGCGTTCGCGTCGGTCGCCGTGCCGACGGTGGAGCGCGGGTTCGCGCCCATCCGCTCCTGGTCCACGATGATCGCGGTGGTCAGGCCCTCGAGTACGTCGACCTCCGGGCGGGCCTGGTTCGGCATGAAGCCCTGGACGAACGCGCTGTACGTCTCGTTGATCAGCCGCTGCGACTCCGCCGCGATGGTGCCGAACACGAGCGAACTCTTGCCCGACCCGGACACCCCGGTGAACGCGGTCAGCCGGCGCTTCGGGATCTCGACGCTGATGTCCTTCAGGTTGTTCACCCGAGCCCCGGTCACCCGGATCAGGTCGTGGCTGTCGGCAACGTGGTCGGCGCGGCTCATGTCTTACCTCTCGGCGAAGGGGCTCAGGATGCCTGGTTGATTCGGATGTGGTTACCGGCCGGGTCGCGGAACGCGCAGTCGCGGACGCCGTACGGCTGGTCCACCGGTTCCTGGATCACCTCGGCGTCGGTCGCCTGCAGCCGCTCGAACAGACCGTCGATGTCGTCGGTCTGGAGCACCACCGTGGCGTACGTGCCCTTCGCCATCATCTCGCCGATCGTACGGCGCTCGTCCTCGGTGATACCGGGGTCCGCGAACGGCGGGCAGAGCACGATCCCCGTGTCGGGCTGGCCGGGCGGGCCGACGGTGATCCAGCGCATGCCGCCGTACCCGACGTCGGTGCGGACCTCGAAGCCGAGGATGTCGCGGTAGAACTTCAGCGACTCCTCGGGGTCGGTGTGCGGCAGGAAGCTGGCGAGAATCTTGATCTCCATGGGCGTCAACCTAGCTGCCGGAGGTCGGAGATGCTTCTCGATTCCTGATCGGTCGCGTCACCTGTTTGGCGACACACGACGGGATGCCGAGCGTGGCGTCGCCGGCGCGCTCCTTGTAGGCGCTCGGCGGCATCCCGACCAGCTCGGTGAACCGGGTGCTGAACGTGCCCAGCGACTGACAGCCGACGGCGAAGCAGAC
Source organism: Kribbella sp. VKM Ac-2571 (assembly GCF_004362255.1). Classification (NCBI taxonomy): domain Bacteria; kingdom Bacillati; phylum Actinomycetota; class Actinomycetes; order Propionibacteriales; family Kribbellaceae; genus Kribbella; species Kribbella sp. VKM Ac-2571. The sequence goes on along the minus strand of NZ_SNWS01000027.1, from coordinate 15,904 downwards.
GTCGGTGACGCTCATTCCGCCGCGTCGCAGCAGCATCATCGCCCGCTCGATCCGCCGGGTCATCAGATACCCGTACGGCGACTCTCCGTAAGCGCGCTTGAACTCACGGCTGAGGTGCCCGGACGACATGTGCGCGCCACGCGCCAGCGCCTCGACATCCAGCGGCTGCGCGTACTCCCGGTCGATCCGGTCCTTCACACGGCGCAGCCGCGCCAGGTCCTGCAGGCGCTGTTCCTCCGTCGTACCGCTACTCACCGTAGGAATCCTGCCATGTCAGCCGAGCGAAGTCACCCGCGCCGCTAACAAGTACGTGGGTCAGCGCCCGGCGGCGCGGCTATCGGGCTCCCCAGTTGAGATAGGCGACGTTGGCCAGTAGCCAGCCGAAGCCGATCGCTTGTTGCCCGTCGCGCTCCGGTGTTGGCTGGTAGCGGTTGTAGAGCGCGAGACAGTGTGCGTGGACCTGCGGGTTCCACGGGCTCACCTGCATCCAGCGCGGCGCCTGATGGGCGACCGAGGCCGCGCCGATCGCCGTACCGGCGACGGTCGTGTGTACGGCGGGGAGGTCGTCGGCGTCGGTCGCCGCGACGTTCTGGGTGAACGTGCGCGCGAGCCGCTCCATGTCCCGGCCGGTGAACGCGAGCCGCGCCCGGAACGCCCGTACGGCGAACTCGACGTCGATCGCGCCGTGGCTGATGTCCTCGAACTGCCGCGCCGGGCCACCCGACGGCGTGAAGATCGATACATCGCCCTCCGGATTTCCCGTCTTCGTGAATCCCTCGTAGATGCGGCCGCCCGCCGGCCAGTAATGCCACTGGTAGGCGTCCCCCGCGTCCACCGTGAGTTGGCCGGCCAGCATCCGACCCATCGCGGCGACCTTCCGTCGGTATTCGCTGTCTCCGGTTGCCAGCGCGAGCTCGATCAGCGTCTGCCCGAGACCGACCGACTGGTTGATCGGCTGCTCGCACCCGTCGTACGCGAGCGGCTGGGCCTTCGGCCAGATCAGGTGACCGCCCTCCTCGTCGTACTCCCAGTCGTGCACGGCGACCGCCTCGCGGCACGCCATGAGGTACTCGGCCGCCTTCCGCTGGTAGCGCCGGCGGAGAACCGGGGAGCCGGCCACGAGCCGGACGAAGCTCGCAATCGGGTACGTGATCATCCCGGTGTGCACGGCGAAGATCACCGGCTTGCAGTGCATCTCGTAGGCACCCAGCCGCGGTACGTCGCCTGCGCGCGGAGTCGGCCGTCGATCGGCAGCGGTGAGCTGGAGCGGCCCCGGGGCGGCTGCGTAGATCCGGTTCACGGCGTAATCAGGGCTCGCCGGATCCAGGGAGAGGTCGGAGAGCGTGACGGCGCGGTTCACGAACGTGTTGACGAGCTGGACGGTGAACGTGTCCGGGCGGGTCCCGGCGGTGACCGTGACCGTGGTGTCCTCGGCGTACGACAGCGCCTCGCGGAGGTCGAGCAGCGGCTGACCGTTGCCGTCGGCAAGGGTTGCGTAGCCGGTCGTGTATGGGTGGTCGGCTCGCCAGGCGGGCAGCGAGAGACCGCGGTAGTCGGTGACACCGCGTTCGCTGTCGCGGACGGCGAGCACCTGGTCGACGTTGTCGATGAGGCGGTCCAGGTAGTAGGTGTCGCGGTATTTCTCGTACATGCGGACCAGACCGAGCAGCACGTACGACTGACTCCAGGCGAGCATGCCGGACCGGCCGTCCCGGTTCGTGTTGTCGTTCGGCTGATCGGGCTGCCCGGGACCACCTTCCTGGAACAGCCGATCCCAGTCGTCGAACGTCTTGCGCGCCGTGTAGTCGATGTCAGCGGCGTACGCCGGGAACGCGGACAGAGCGCTCCCCGCCGTTCCCGCGACCGCACCGGCTGCGGTCAGCCGGAGGAGATCACGGCGGGACAGATCGCTGTGGGGCAGATCGCTGTGGGGCAGGGGGATGCTGGGCATGGTAGGCGGCCTCCAGCTGTTCGTGGGCGTTGAACACAGCAGGGGCCCAACATTCTCCCGCAGGAAAGCGAGTTACGGCAGGTCGAGCGTCAGCGGTAAATCCTTGAGGAACTCGACGGCGTCGAACATCGCGCCCGCGGATGCCACCCCCGAGGAACGCGTCTCACCGGCGAGGATCCGGCGTACCGCGCCGACCGCGAGCGGCGCCGAAATCGCGTAAATGTCCTGCCCGGTTGCCGTCGCCCGCCGCTCCTCGCCGCCGGTCCGCACCCGGACATCCACCACGAACGTCTGGTCCGACCGGCCCAGCTCGTCGACGGCAGCAGGCGCCGGCGTTTCCGAATCCGCGAGATCACCGGCGGCCTCGAGGGTCATGTACGTGCGGACCTCGGGTACGGCGATGTGCGTCGGGATCGTGATCACGTCGGCCATCGTGAACTCGGCGATCACGCGGCGCCGGCCGAGCGGATCCGGAAACGTCCAGTTCTCCTGGACCGCCGGGTCCTGGTGGTATTGCAGGCGCCCGCCGCTGAACCGAACGCGCTGCCCGTTCCGCCGATCGTGCGAAACCTGACCGGCGGCGCGTGTGCCGGGCGTGGGGTGCCAACTGCTCAGCCCGTAAGCCACGTGCACCTCGTCAGCGCTGGTCCGCTCCCCCAGCGCCACGGTCGTCAGCAGGTCGCCGAGTCCGCCGTAGAACGCCATCGCCGGGACCACCGGTAGAGCGCTCTGCCTGGCGAACGTCGAGACATTGGCCTCGAGCTCGGCCGCGACGTCGACGTACGGGATGCCTGCGCGGGCGGCCGCGTCGATGATCGGATCGGCGGTGGCGGCGAACGGCCCGGCGGCATTGATCACGGCCGCAGCGTTCTTCAAGGCGAGGTCGAGGGCGTGCGGGTCGTCGACAGCGGCCGCGCGGACGTCGAGGTCGCCCCACTGCGCAGTGAGGGCCGCTGCGTTGCGTCCGGAGACAGCGATGGGAAGGTTCTGCCGGAGGAGTTCCTCGACGACGAAGCGGCCGGTGTGACCGGTGGCGCCGTACACCACGATTGCGTTCATGCGACGAGTCTCGCCGGTTTCCCCAGGCCGCCGTGAGAGTCCGGAACGACACCATCCGTACACTTTCGGACATGCACACCGTAGCGCTCGCCGCCGCCGGGCACCTGCTCCATTTCGAGCTCGGGATCGCGTACGAGATCTTCGGCAATCCACCGCTCGGCGTCGACGAGTGGTACGACGTACGCCTGTGCGGACCGCATCCGGTACAGGTCGGGCCGTTCATGGTCGAGCCGAACGAGCCTCTCGATGCGATCACGCGGGCGGACACCGTGCTGGTGCCGGCGCTCGCGGACGTCGACGAGCCGGTGCCGGGTGAACTGGCGGATGCGGTACGGGCAGCGTACGAGGCCGGGGCGCGGGTGGCGTCGTTGTGTACCGGCGCGTTCGTCCTCGGTGCGGCCGGGCTTCTCGACGGCCGGCGGGCCACGACGCACTGGGCGCACACCGACGTACTGAGCGCGCGGTATCCGGAGGCTGTTGTGGATCCGGACGTGCTCTACACAGACAACGGCAACGTGCTGACCGCGGCGGGGAAGGCGGCGGCGGTCGACCTGTGTCTGCATCTGATCCATCTCGACCACGGCGCCACGATCGCGAACACGGTTGCCCGGCGTCTCGTCGTACCGCCGCATCGGGCTGGTGGGCAAGCGCAGTTCGTGGCGACGCCGCTGCAGGTCAACGGGGATCACTCGCTCGCGCAGTTGCTGGCCTGGGCGCAAGAGCGCCTGGACCAGCCGTTGACCGTCACGGACCTGGCGAGGCGGGCCAACACCAGCCCGCGACACCTCGGCCGGCAGTTCCGCTCGGTCACCGGCCAGACGCCTCTCCAATGGCTCCTGACCCAGCGCGTCCGCCGCGCGCAGCAACTCCTCGAGTCCACCGACGACGGCATCGAAAAGGTTGCCTCTGCCACCGGCCTAGGAACAGCCACCACCCTCCGCCGCCACTTCCAACGCGTAGTCGGCGTACCCCCGAACACCTACCGACGCTCGTTCCGCACCACTTCCCCAAACCCAGAGACTGACTAGGGTTACCGCCATGGACACCTACCCGCGGCGGATGCATACCGCGCTCGATACGACCGATGGGCGGGGGCTGGCTGAGTTTTATCGGGTGTTGCTCGGGTTGCGGTACCGGGCGGGGGACGAGCCGCCGGCGGACGGTGTCGAGGACGATGCCAGTTGGCTTGTGCTCGTTGACGAGGAAGGGAATCGTCAGCTGGCGATCCAGCAGGTGGACGAGTTGACGCCGTCGACGTGGCCGTCGCCCGACGTGCCGATGCAGATGCACCTCGACTACGCCGTACTGTCGGTGGACGAACTCCATCGGCATCGGCGGCGGGCCGAGGAGCTCGGTGCGCGGCTGTTGTCCGACCGCAGCGCCGACGACGACGAGCCGCTGTTCGTCCTGGCAGATCCAGCGGGGCATCCGTTTTGTCTACTGGTGGGAGAACCGTGAGCAAGCAGACTGGGTACGCCGACGTCAACGGGCTGCGCATGTACTACGAGGTGCACGGCGAGGGCGGTACGCCGTTGGTGCTGCTGCACGGCGGACTGTTCAACATCGACCTCCAGTTCGGCGAACTGCTCGAAGGGCTGTCGGCCGGGCGGAAGGTCATCGCCGCCGACTTCCAGGGACACGGCTACACCAACGACATCGACCGCCCGCTCGGTACGGCGGAGCTGGCTTCGGACGTGGTGGCGCTGCTCGCGCGTCTCGACGTACCGAAGGCTGACCTGTTCGGGTTCAGCGTCGGCGGCGCAGTCGCCCTGTACCTCGCGATCGAGTACCCGGAGCTGGTCCGGAAGGCGGTCATCTCGTCGGTCTCGTTCAGCCCTTCCGGCGACCGGGAGGAGAACGCGCAGGCGGTCGGCTCGATGAAGGTGGAGATGATCGCCGGTACGCCGATGGAGGCCGACTACCTGGCGAAGTCGCCGCACCCCGATCACGAGCACCTGCAGACGCTGCTCGACAAGCTCGGCAGCTACGACCGCGGCACCAGCGGCTGGAGCGACGACGACATCCGCGGTATCGAGGCGCCGACGCTGCTGACGTTCGGCGACTCCGACGCGGTCAAGCTCGAGCACGCCGTCCGCTTCCACCAGCTCCGCGGCGGCGACGTCAACGGCGACTTCGTCGGTGTCCCCGCGTCGCAACTGGCGATCTTCCCCGGTACGACGCACTTCACCGGCCTCGCCCGCACTCCCCTGGTCCTCGACACCGTCACCACCTTCCTCGACGCCTGACTTCACGCCGAGCAGGCCGGCCTACGGTGCGAGGGCCGCGTCCTGAAGTTCGTTCAGGGCGATCTCGAGGTCGTGGTGGCGGCCGTGCGTGAGCATCTGTTGGTAGGTGGCATCGCCGGCAGTTGCGTTGTTCGCCATGATCGCCAGTTGACGCGTCAGGCGAGTGGCGATCAGGTCGAGGAAGTCCTTGGTCATGCCATGCCAGTCGTAGCTACGGAGGAAGAGTTCCAGACGCCGAGGCCGGCTTGGCAGATCGGTGAAGCCTTCGGCGATCACCACGTGTGGGGCATGGAGTGGAACCCAGGAGAAGGCGACCCAGGCTGCGTCGAGCTCCGCCGGCATCGGCCCGGCCATGTCCCAATCGACGAAGCCCACGAGGCCATCAGCACTCCACACGGCGTTGTAGGGCGCCGCGTCGTTGTGGGCGATGACCTGCCCGGGTTCCCATGCGCCGCCCTCGCGCCAGTACGACGAACTGGGCGGGACGAAATCCGCGACCGCAGCGTGGTAGCGCCGGAGCCAACCGGCGACGTCGCCCAGGGCATCGTCGCTGTGCGTCCAGCTGGGCCACGGCCGCGCCTGTCCGACTGTCTCTCCGGCCAGGAACGTCAGCATCTCGCGGCCGTCGGCGTCGAAACCCAGCGGACGTGGTGCACCCTCGAAGCCCACCAGATCGAGATGCGCGAGCAGCGCATGCACGGCCGACGTCCACGGTCCCGCCGTACGGCGAACGGTCCCGTCGACCAGCGCGGCACCACGGTCGAACCCACCCGGCAGCATGTCGGCCATGTCCGACATGCTGCCAGCCGATACGCGCGGGCACAGGTGATTTTCGGCGACCGGATCGCGGCACCTTACGAACCCGGAGGCCAGGCGTCACCCCAACTCGTACGGCGCGCAGCGCGATACGCCTCCGATGACTTCGGTACGACGACCTGCTGCGCTGTGCCCGTCGACGTACACAGCTCGAGCACGACCCGGTTCTTCGCCCTGCCCGGCCGGGCGATCACCCGCGCCGGCTTCGGGTGGGTCGGGAGGCGGGTTGCGACGACGTACGTGAACTTCTCGTCCTCGTAGTTGCGGGTGCCGTCCTTGAGGAGGCGGTGGAGTTCGGTGCGCGGCAGGCGTGCGGCGAAGTGACACCAGTCGACCGGGCACGGTCCCTGATGCGGGCAGGGCGCTGTGATCGTGAATCCCTGCTCGATCAGGAGGTCTCGGGCCGCGAGAGTACGGCGGTGAGCGCTCGGCGTGCCCGGTTCGACGACGACGATCGTTTTCGCCGACTGTGCTGCGGCGCGGATGACGTCGCGGCGGGTCTCATCGGTCAGCTCGTTCAGCACGTAGCCGATGGTGACGAGGTCGACTGTGGTCGGTGAGGTCCAGTCGCGGAGGTCGGCGGTCGTCCAGCGCCAGTCGGGCGAGAAGTTGCCTGCGGCAAGTTGCCGGCCGAGGCGGATCGCGGCGGGTTGGCGTTCGACGATCTCGGTGGTGACTGAGGGCCAGAGCGCGGCGGCGGCCCAGGCTGCGGCGCCGGTTCCGCCGCCGAGGTCCACATGGGTGCTGGGCTCATGCTCCACGGTCGAGAGCGCGGTCTGGAGGGCGCGGAAGGTGGCCGGCATTCGTACGACGGCGTACGCGAGGGCATCGAGCGCGTCGCGGATCCCCGGGGCGGTGTCGGCGACCTGTTCGGCCCGGTAGCGGTGTGAGAGCGCGGCGACGCGGCCGCGGAGTTCGTGATGCGGCACGCCGGCGACGGCGCGTGCGAGGGCAGCATGCAGCTGAATGTCCACGGAGGACATGAGGGATCTCCGGTTCGATCGGCACGGAGTGCGCACCTGTTCGAGGGCGCACGTGATCCGCGGCCAGACGCCGCGACGCACCAATCGGTCCGGGAAGAGCTGTCAGCCTGTCAGCGGGCAGCAGTCGAGGAGGGAATGGCGCGGAACCGGATAACCTTGCAAGCCATCACACACCTCCTCGATTCAGCACGAATGTAACAGAGCACGCCGTACCGCGCTCGCGGTTTAGCGGCCTTCCGACGTACACAGGCAGACCTTGTTGCCCTGGGGATCCGCGAGCACGATGAACGCCGGCGCCTCCTCGTCGTACACGACCTTGCCGCCGGCGGCGAGCGCCGCCTCGATCCTTCCCGGAACGACCTCCAGCGGCAGCCAGAGGTCGAGATGGAACCGCTGGCGGGGCGTCTCGTCCGGTGTCGTGCCCTGGAACCACAAGCTGGCGACGCGGCCCGTCGGATCGAGGATGTCGTTGCCCGTGAAGGATTCCGTGCTGCCGGTGAGCACCGCGGCCCAGAACGGACCGAGCTCGACGAGATCCGCCGTGTCCAAGCCGATCTCCAGTTGCGCCACGGCCGTCGGGTCGGCGGTCAGACCGTGCTCCGCCGCGATCGCGCTGATCCGTCCGGCCAACTGCGCGTCGCGAGTGGCGACGTCCACGAAGGACGCCCCGAGCCGCACCTCAGGTCCGGCGTCCTGACAGGCCTCCCCCACTGCCGCCACGAAGCGCGCGCCGTCGGCATAGGCGTCGATCACGAATCTCGCGTGCAACTTCTGCGCGAGCTTTCGCCAGTCCTGCAGTCCGGTCTCGGGCACCATGAATCGAGGCTAGGACTCCGCACCGACAGTTCTCGCCTGCAGGGTCGCGAGATCACGCTCGGCGTACCGGCGGTGCTCGAACTCCTCACTGAGGATCGCGCCCAGGCACCTGCTGACCGCATAGCTCTCGGACGCCGGGTAGCCAGGCTCCGGGACGGGCGTCGTCTGCTCGGTCAACTGGTCGTCGGTGAGGTCGGCGAGGACCGTTCGTACCGTCGTCATCCGATCGGCCCGTAGATCGAGTACCTCGTCGAGCGAGGGACGAGCAGCGCGGTCGCGTGGCACGGGTGGGGTGTCGTGCATCTCGTCGTGAGGCAGGTCCAGGGGGTGCCACGGCTCGGGTACGCCGAGGACTGCACGACGTACCCAGGCATCAGTGGCGAACACGAGGTGGCGGAGTGTCTCGATGAACGACCACTCGCCGTCCACCGACTCGTGCAGCAGCTCCGGCGGCAACCGACGGGCCTTCGTCACCGTCTCCGACCACAGCTGTTCGAGCAGATCCCAGGCCTCGCGGTAGCCGTCGGCATCGGTCGGGCGCATCCGCTCGCGGCCCGGGTACAGGCGGTTGAGCTCCGCGTCGACCAGCGGTACTACGTCGATGCCCCAGACCGTCAGGTTGCTGATGTCGCCGTCGAGCGACACGTCCACCAGTCGGGCGTTGCGGATCGTCGTACCGCTCAGGTCCACGTCGTCGAAGGACGCGCCGCTGAGATCGACGTCCCGGAACACCGCGCCCCGAAGCATCGACTGCTCGAATCGCGCCCCGGCCAGATCCCGCCCCTTGAACTCGGTCACCCCGCCAGCTTCACAGACCACCGCCCCCAGCGGAACCGCCCCGTGATACATCTGCTGTCGGTACGCCGCATTCGGACGTGCCTCCCGCCTTCAGAACGGAGCGGCATGTACCGCAGGCTCGTCCTCAAGCTGTCCGGCCAGGCGATCGCCGGCCCGAACGAATTCGGTTTCGCCAGCGACCGGCTCACCCATCTCGCGACTGAGGTGATCGCGCTGCGCGCCACCGGCGTCCAGGTCGCGGTCGTCGTCGGCGGCGGGAACGTGTTCCGGGGCAATCGCGCGGACGATTGGGGCATCGACCGGGTCGAGGCGGACAACATCGGGATGCTCGGCACTGTCATCAACGCGGTGCTGCTACGTGGGCGGCTCGCGGCGCTCGGGGCGCACGGCGTACGGCTGATGACCGCGATCCCGATCGACAACCTGGCCGAGCCGTACATCCGGCTGCGCGCGCTCCGGCACCTGGAGAAGGGCTCGATCGTACTGCTTGCCTGCGGCAACGGGCAGCCGTTCACCACCACCGACTACCCGTCGGTGCAGCGTGCCGTCGAGCTGGAGGCGGACGCGCTACTGGTCGCGAAGAACGGCACCGACGGCGTGTACGACGCCGACCCGAACAAGCACCCCGACGCGCGGCGGTTCGACCACCTCACGTACGCCGAGGTCATCGACCGCGGCCTCGGCGTGATGGACCAGGCCGCCTTCATCCTCGCCCGCGACCACCACCTCCCCCTGCACGTCTTCGACATAGACCGCCCCGGCGCCGCCTCCGCCATCCTCAACGGCACCCCCCTCGGCACCCTCATCAACTGAGATCCATTCCTGACCCTTCGCCGACTGATCTGATATCGCTGATCCGTGCGCGTCTGCGCAGCGATATTGCCTTCTGGCGGCGGGACAACGCTGCCGATCCTGCTGAGGATCGGTCAAAGGTTGCAGCCTTCTCAGCCCATCGCCATGTCAGTCTGGTTCCCTGACAACCTGGCATCCGGGATCGCACCTGAGCTCTCATCAACCGATCTCCCGCGCGATCGTGCCGAGATGCGGCTGAATCCAGTCGCCGCCTGCTGCGTGCTCTGCTTGCAGCGCGATCAGTGACCACAGCGCGCGGTACATCGAGAGCGTCCGGGCCGGTGCGTCGACGACGCCGTACCCCGCCAGGAACGCGGCGGTGACCTCCGGCCCGGCCATGGACAACCGGGCGAGATCGAACAGTGGATCGCCGTACGTCGCGTCGCCCCAGTCGAGGATGCCGGTCAGCTCGGGACCCTCGGCGTACACGTGCCGCAGATGCAGATCCCCGTGCAGCAAGGCAGGCGTCACCCCCGCCACATACTCGACGAACCCCGGCACCACCGCCCGAACACGCGCCGCGAGCCCATCCGGCAACACATCCAGCCCGTCCAGCACCTTCCACAACCGATCCGCCCAGGATGCCGACACGTCAACGATCGTGTGCACACGTCGGATGCGCTCCCCAACTGTCCGCAGCACCGCGCCGAGGTCTGGTGAGTCTGCGGCGAGCGGCCCGCCAGGAAGCTCCCGCATGATCACGTACTCCGCAGGCGACGCAACCACCTCAGGCGCGGGTACACCGACCGACCGGGCGCGGCGACACGCATCGGCCTCGTCCGCGACCGTCGGGCCGGCCTTCAGGTAGTAGACGCCGTCCCGCGTCTCCAGACGAAACGTCTGATTGCCGACGAAGCCGTTCACCGGCCTCGCTTGGAGGACGGCGCCGACGTGTGGTGTCGCGAGGGCGATGGGATCGAGCATCCGAGTCAGCCTACGAGTCGTTGTAGGTGGGAGCTAAATGGTTTGGTCGGGGGTGGAGAGGATTGGTGTACTCGGGGCGTACGAACGAACAGGTGTCTTGTAAAGGAGTCCGTCATGCGACCTCGCTTCATGGCTGTTGCGGAGACCGATGGCACCTGTTCTAAGGACATGAAGCGGCGTGGAAGTACTGAATCTCGGGATCCTGGCGCATGTTGACGCCGGAAAGACCAGCCTGACCGAGCGGCTGCTGTACGCGGCCGGAGTCATCGACGAGGTCGGCAGCGTCGACGACGGAAGTACCCAGACCGACTCGCTCGCGCTCGAACGGCAGCGCGGGATCACGATCAAGTCCGCCGTCGCGGCGTTCACGATCGGCGACGTCGGCATCAACCTGATCGACACCCCGGGGCACCCGGACTTCATCGCCGAGGTGGAGCGCGCGCTGAGCGTGCTCGACGGCGCGGTCCTGGTCGTCTCGGCGGTCGAGGGTGTCCAGGCGCAGACGCGCGTACTCATGCGCACCCTCCAACGTCTGCGCATCCCCACCCTCATCTTCGTCAACAAGCTCGATCGCCCCGGCGCGCAGTACGACGGCGTACTGGAGCAGACCGCCGCGAAACTCACCCGGCAGATCGTCCCGATGGGCGAGGCGGCGTACCTCGGCACACCCGAGGCGACGTTCAAACCGATCGTGCAGGAGGACGTCCTGCTGGAGGTCCTCACCAGGCACGACGACGCGCTCCTGCAGCGGTACGTCGACAACGAGCCACTGTCGTTGCACGAGGCACTCATTGCCCAGACGCATCAGGCGATCGTCCACCCTGTGTACTTCGGGTCCGCGATCACCGGCGCGGGCACGGAAGCACTCGCCGACGGCATCCGGGAGCTGCTCCCCCGCGCCCGCACCACCGGCGTACCGCTCGACGGCACTGTGTTCAAGGTCGAGCGCGGTCCGGCCGGCGAGAAGATCGCCTACGTACGGATGTTCTCCGGCACGGCCCAGGTCCGCGAACGCGTGCGGTACGGCGACACCGACGGGAAGATCACCGCGCTCGAGGTCGTCGGCGAAGGCCCCGCGGCGACGATCCGCGCCGGCCAGATCGGCCGTTTCTGGGGCCTCGCGGAAATCCGCATCGGCGACAGCCTGACCGATTTCCGGAACGTTTCCGGCACGGAACGACACATTGTTTCCGCACCGGCGTTCTCCCCGCCCACGCTCGAAACGGTGATCACTCCGCGGAAGCGCTCCGACAAGGGCAATCTCCGCGTCGCGCTCACCCAACTGGCGGAGCAGGACCCGCTGATCAACCTCCGCCAGGACGACCTGCGCCAGGAAACCTACGTTTCCCTGTACGGCGAGGTGCAGAAGGAGGTCATCGAGTCCACGCTGGCGACCGACTTCGGGATCGAGGTCGACTTCCGTGAGACGACCACGATCTGCATCGAGCGGATCGCCGGGACCGGACAGGCGGTCGAGTTCAACAAGAAGGACGCGAACCCGTTCCTCGCGACCGTCGGGCTCCGCGTCGAAGCGGCACCGGTCAACGCCGGTGTCAGCTTCGAGCTGGAGGTCGAACTCGGCTCGATGCCGTACGCGTTCATCAAGGCCGTCGAGGAAACCGTGCGCGAAACCCTGCACCAGGGGATCCACGGCTGGGAGATCCCCGACGCCCGCGTGATGATGACGCACTCGGGGTATTCCGCCCGCCAGAGTCACGCCCACGCCGTGTTCGACAAGAGCATGTCCAGCACGGCCGGCGACTTCCGGTTCCTCACCCCGCTGGTCCTGATGACCGCGCTCCAGGAAGCAGGTACGACGGTGCACGAGCCGATGCACCGCTTCCGGCTGGAGATCCCGACCGACACGACCCGCGCCGTACTCGCGGCCCTCGCCCGGCTCCGGGCGATCCCCCAGGTACCGGCGCTGGCCGCAGAAATCTCAACCCTGGAAGGAGAAATCCCCGCGGCCGCCGTGTACGAACTCGAGCAACAACTCCCCGCCCTCACTCGCGGCGAGGGGATCCTGGAGTCGGCCTTCGAGCGCTACCAACCGGTGACCGGCCCGATCCCGGAACGCCCGCGCACCGACCACGACCCCCTCAACCGCCGGGAGTATCTACTCCACGTACAGCGCCGGGTTTGAGGCCGTGCACGACGTTGGCGCCGAGGTCCTCGTCTGTGGTGATCTCGGCGTCCAGGCCGTGTTCAATCATCACTGCTCGTGCGATCGGTGCCTGGCGGTCGCTCATCTCGACGAACAGGCGACCGCCGGGCTTGAGCCACTCCGCGGCGCCGGCGACCACGCGACGAAGGATCGCCAGGCCGTCGGGTCCGCCGTCCAGCGTGACGCGCGGCTCGTACAGCCGCGCCTCCGGTGGAAGCAGCCGGATCTCGTCGGTCGGCACGTACGGAACATTCGCCAGCAGTACGTCGACCTCACCGCGCAACCGTTCCGGCAACGCCGCGAACAGGTCGCCCTGATAGACCGTCCCGCCAAACGGCTCCAGGTTCCGGCGTGCGCATCGCACCGCGGCCGACTCGATGTCAGCGGCGTACAGCGCCACCTCGCGCTCGGCCGCGACCGCGGCGCCCAGGGCACCGGAGCCACAGCCGAGGTCCACCACGACCGAGCCCGCGACGGTGACCCGCAGCGCTTCGGCGACCAGGAACTCGGTACGGCGACGTGGGATGAACACGCCGGGATCGACAGCGATCCGCAGCCCGCGGAACGACGCCCAGCCGACGACGTACTCCAACGGCGATCCGGCAACCCGCCGGTCGACCATCGCTGCGAGCTCGGCCGCGTCCCGCGCGGTCTCGGCGATCAGCGCAGCTTCCTCCTCGGCGAACACACACCCGGACGCGCGCAACCGCTCGACGACGAGGCCGAGCTCCACAGCAGAAGACGAGACAGACACCGAACTCCTTGAGAACCGCGTCAGCTTAGCCGAACGCGTTCACTCCGGTGAGCTGCGCCGAGACCGTCCACAGCCGCTCGGCCGACGCCGGGTCGATCGCGTACGGGCGTACTCCCGGCGCGTCGTCGGTCGACACCTCGGCGACCTCGCAGTCCTCGAGGAACACGCCGCCGAGCCCCTCGAGCTGCGGCGACGTCGCCGCCCACACCTGCGTCGCGGCGCCCTGCTCCGGGCTCTTGAACGCCGGGTTCAGTGGATTGCCGTCCTCGTCGATCCAGCCGAAGTCGACCATCTCCTGCTTGTCGAGGTGTCGCTGCAGCGGAGTCAGGATCCCGCCAGGATGCAGCGCGAACGCCCGTACGCCGGAATCCTTGCCGAGGGCATCGAGCTGGACGGCGAACAGCACGTTGGCCGTCTTCGCCTGCCCGTACGCCTCCCACTTGTCGTACCCCAGCCGGAACTCGAGGTCGTCCCACCGGATGTCCGACCGCCGGTGCCCGGTCGACGACACCGAGACGACCCGTGCGCCGCCGCCGGCCGCGATCGCCGGCCACAGCCGGTTCACCAGCGCGAAGTGTCCCAGGTGGTTGGTCGCGAACTGTGCCTCCCATCCCGGTCCGACCCGCGTCTCCGGTGACGCCATGATCGCCGCGTTGTCGATCACGATGTCCACCGACCGGCCCGACGCCAGAAACCGCTCCGCGAACGCCTTCACACTCTCCAACGAGCCCAGATCCAGCTCGTCGACCTCAGCGAGCTCGCCGAGAACGTCCCGCGCCGCGTCCGGTCGCCGCGCCGGTACGACGACGTGCGCGCCGGCCTTCGCCAGCGCCTTGGTGGTCTCCAGACCGAGACCGGAATATCCACCGGTGACGATCGCCAGCTTGCCGGTCAGGTCGATCCCGGCGAGGACGTCGTCCGCGGTGCTGTCGTGCCCGAAACCCGAGCCGATCTTGTGTTGTGCACTCATGCCGTCGAGCCTACGAATTAGAGTTCGCTCTAAGTCAAGTCGTGAGGCGCGGATCGAGCCGCAGGGATTCGGCCAGGCGCTGCAGGGCCGGGTTGGGGTTGTCGGGGCTCCAGCAGGCGTGCAGGGTGACCGAGTGCGCGTCGGCCGCGTCCAGTTCGCGGTAGCGGACGCCTTCGACACCCATCGCCATGATCGAGCGCGGGATCAACGCGCAGCCGAGGCCGGCGCGGACCAACGCGAGCATCGTGGGCACCTGCGACGCCAACTGGCTGACCGCGTAGCGATCCATGCCGATCATCGCCGCACAGATGTCGTGCAGGTACTGCGATCCCTCCGGGCTGTACCCGATGTAGTCGTCGGTCACGTCCACCAGCGAAACCGTCCCGTCGCCGGGCGCCAGCGGATGCGAGGCGGGTACGGCGAGGACCAGGTCCTCCGAGTGGACCAGCAACGATTCGAACTGCGCCGGGATCGGCGGGCGCACCAGGCCGATGTCGATCTCCAGGTTCGCCAGCGCCTCGAACTGCGCCGGGCTCACCAGCTCGGTCAGCTCGGCCGTCACCCCGGGCGTCCGTTTCCCGACCATGGTCAGGAAGTCGGCAAGTACGGCGTACGCGCCGATCGCGGTGAAGGCGAGACGGAGCGTCCCGGTCGTCCCGTCCGCAGCACGCCGGGTCGCCTCGGGTGCGACTTCTAGCAGTGCTAGCACCCGGCGCGCGTGCTCGAGGAAGACTCCCCCCGCGGCGGTCAGCCGCACACCGCGGCCGGTGCGGTCGAACAAGCGGACGTCGAGTGTGCGCTCGAGGCCCTGGATCTGGCGGGTCAGCGGCGGCTGGGTCAGGTTCAGGCGCTGAGCGGCCCGGCCGTAGTGCAGTTCCTCGGCGACGGCGACGAATCCACGAAGTTGCTGGAGCGACAGGTCCATGGCGGCCATGCAAGCACGGTATCGGTCCATACGTAAATGGGCTTGGACCGGCATAACGGAAAGCGCCTACCGTCGGATCACCGACCACCGAAGGAGCCGACACGGTGCCGAAACTCGCCGCCCTCATCTCCCCCGAACGCGCCGCCGACGTGATCGACCCGGAGACCCGCCGCCTGCTCGAGGACCGCTTCGACGTGGTCTGGGCCACCGCCGATCACACAACCGGCCCGGGCTCGCTTGCCAGGCCGCCGGCGCTCGACCCGGCCGCCGTACCGCTGCTGGCCGAAGGCGCCGACGTGCTGCTGACCAGCTGGGGTACGCCGCACCTCGGCAAGGAACTGTGGGCCGACGGCAACGGTCCGAAGGTCGTCGCGCATGCCGCGGGCACGGTGAAGAACCTGATCGATCCGGTCATCCTCGACCAGGGCGTCGGGGTGTTCTCGGCAGGTCCGCGGATCGCGTGGTCGGTCGGTGAGTACTGCCTGGCGTCGATGCTCACGCTGGCCCGGCGACTGCCCCGGTTCGACAGTGCGGTCCGCGGCGGCGGGTGAAAGCAGACCGAGTACCGGGGGCATGAACTGGCCGGCGCGAAGGTGGGGATCGTCGGCGCGAGCAGCACGGCGCGTGCGTTGATCACGCTGCTCAA
>NZ_SNWS01000026.1:0-104009 GCF_004362255.1 Kribbella sp. VKM Ac-2571 | reverse complement strand
ACCAACGGTCGACAGATCCAAGCCAGGACACACCGGTCTGCTCTCACGCGAGTCAAACCGCGGTCCGGGACAGCACGCCATCATCCTCACAGCTCCCGCTGGAGAAGGCGACGACGCTGCAAGCCCCGGACCACAAGGGCCTGTCGGAGTCCGTGCTGGTCGCCGCGCCCCTGGACTCCGACCGCCGGGTCCTCGTCATCGGCCGCCGCGGCGGCCCCGAGTTCCTCGGCTCCGAGGTAGCCCGCCTCTCCTACCTGGCCTCCCTCGCCGTAACCATCCGCGCCACCGCCTGACCCACGCGAAAACCCCACTCGCAGACTGTTTGCGAGTGGGGTTTTGCTGTGGGTCAGGTGAACTGGAAGTACGCGAGGGCCCAGAGGCCCGCGATGATCAGCAGGACGACGATGCCGATCAGGCTGACGATCAGGATCGCCTGGCTGTTGCTGCCGTTCCGGTCCGGGAGGTCGAACTGGGTGGGACCCCAGGCCCCACCGCCGTCGACCCGCCGGACCGCCTCGGGCGGTGGCTGGGCCATCGTCCGGGACTCCCGCTTCTCCCGGGGGAACTTCAAACCGTCCTCCGTGCTGCTTGCGTAGTACTGATCAGGCGTAGAACGACTCGTACTCGATCGAGACCTGCTGCGACGTGTAGCTGGCGGAGCTGTTCCCGCTGATCTCGACCTTCCAGCCGCCTACATAAGCAGAGTACGGCTTCCCGTCGCTGTGCGCCTCGACGTACGCCTTCACGGCGTCGACGTTGCCGCCCTTGAGGGCACCGAACGCGTCGCCGAGCGCGGCCGGCAGGGCCTTCTTCGCGTCGCCGGCCTCACCGGATGCGCTGATCTCGATGTCCTTGATGCCCTTGCCGCTGCTGGCGTAGAAGAAGACCCGCTGGTAGCCGTACTTGCCGACGTCCTTCTTGCAGGAGGTCGTGCAGACGTATCCCTTGGCCTTCAGCGCCGTCGTCAGCTGCGCCTGGGTGGTGTCGAAGGACTGGTCCGGCAGGTCCAGCGAGTCCTCGCCGGACTTGTGACCGGACAGCCGGACGCTCTGGCCCTGGTTGCTCAGCTGGAACTCGCCCCAGGTGGTGCCGACCTCGTCGGAACGCTGACCGGTCTTCACCGCGTCCTGGACCTTCTTCACCTGGTCCGCGCCGAACGTGTCGTTGCCGAGCGCCTGCAGCAGCTGGTCGAAGGCGACCTGGGCGTTGTTGAAGTTGTCGTCGTCCTCGGCCTGCAGCCGCACCGCGATGATGGTGCCGTCGGACTGGAACTGGAAGATCGCCTCGGCGCCCTTGCGGCCGTCGGTCTTGAAGCAGCCGCGGTGCGCGCCCTGAGCGGTGTTGAACAGGTCGCTGCAGCCGAAGCCGAGGCCCTGCAACTTGTCGGTCGCGGTCTTGGCCTGGCCGGTTGCATTGCCGAGCTCGCCGTTCTGGCCCGGACCGCCGGAGGTGGAGGTCGTCGGGCCGCCGGTCGGCTCACCGGTCGGCTGCCCGGTCGGCTGCTCCGTCGTCGTCGGCTGCGTCGTCGGCTCGTCGTCACCGCCGAACGCGCGGATACCGAGGAACACCAGCAGGCCGATCACGATGAGACCGATCACACCACCACCGATCACCAGCGGCAGCTTCTCCTTGCTGATGCCGCCCGGACCCTTGGAACCCGGTCCGCCCGGCTGCCACTGCTGGCCCGGACCGCCCTGCTGCTGGTGCCAGCCGCCTGGCTGCTGCGAGCGCTGGCCCCACGACTGCTGCTGGTACGCGCCACCCTGTTGCGGCGGCTGGCCCCAGCCACCGGCGGGCGGCTGACCCGCGTGTCCAGGCTGACCCGGTTGCCCAGGCTGCTGTCCCCAGCCGCCCTGCTGCGGGGGCTGGTCCTGCCGCGGCGGCTGACCGTGAGGGGGCTGGCCTTGCGGGGGCTGGCCTTGCGGCTGCTGCGGGGGCTGACCCCAGCCGCCACCCTGGCCCTGACCCGGGGGCTGCTGTCCCCAGCCACCCTGCTGTGGCGGCTGGCCGCCTGGTCCCCCGTGCTGCCCGCCTGGCTGGCCCCCCGGCTGCCCAGGACCCCATGGTCCCTGCGGCGGCGTCGTCATATGTGCTCCTTCTGACCCAGGTGTCGACGTGCAAAGTTAACAGTCGGACGGATCAGCGCCGCCGCTGGATCCATCCGGTTCGCGGACTGCCGAAATCGTTACGACTCGTCGGCCTTGGGCGTGGTCGCCACCGCCGCGGCCGCCTCGGCGCCGTCGTCGAGCAGCACCCGGAACCCGGCGGCGTCCAGGATCCGTACGCCGAGCTGGACGGCCTTGTCGTACTTCGATCCCGGCGAATCACCGACGACCACGAACGACGTCTTCTTCGACACCGAGCTCGCGACCTTCCCGCCGCGCCCGACGATCGCCTCGGTCGCCTCGTCCCGGCTGAACCCCTCGACGGTCCCGGTCACGACGACCGACAGCCCGGTCAGCGTCTGCGGCAGCGTCGGGCCGCTGCGCTCCTCACGCATGACCACACCGGAGGCTTGCCACTTGTCCACGATCGCCTGGTGCCACGGCACCTGGAACCATTCGATCATCGCCTGCGCGATGGTCGGTCCGACGCCCTCGGTCTCGGCCAGCTGCTCCTCGCTGGCCGCGCGGACGTCGTCGATGGTCCGGAACACCTCGGTCAGCGCCACCGCCGCGGTCGGCCCGACGTGGCGGATCGACAGCCCGACCAAGACCCGGGACAGCGGCTTGGTCTTCGCCTCCTCGAGGTTCGCCAGCAGCTTGCGGGCGTTGGCCGACAGGGCACCGGCTTTCGTGGTGAAGAACTCGCTCTCGGCGAGCTTCTCCTCGGTGAGCGCGAACAGGTCGCCCTCGTCCGCGATCAGCCCGCCGCGGATGAGCGCGTCGGCCGCCTTGAACCCGAGCCCTTCGATGTCGAACGCGGACCGCCCGGCCAGGTAGAACAGCCGCTCCCGCAGCTGGCCCTGGCAGTACTGCGAGTTCGGGCAGCGGATGTCGACGTCCGACTCCTTGGCCGGGGCCAGCACCGTGTCGCACCACGGGCACCGGGTCGGCATCTCCCACGCCGGCAGGCCCTTCGGACGCAGGTCCACCACCGGTCCGAGGACCTCGGGGATCACGTCACCCGCTTTCCGCAGTACGACGGTGTCGCCCGGGCGGACGTCCTTGCGGGCGACCTCCTTGGCGTTGTGGAGGGTGGCGTACTCGACCGTGGAACCGGCCACGCGGACCGGTTCCATGTGCGCGAACGGGGTGACCCGGCCGGTGCGGCCGACGTTCACCTCGATCTCGATCAGCTTGGTGTTGACCTCTTCCGGCGGGTACTTGTACGCGATCGCCCAGCGCGGGGCGCTTGAGGTCGACCCGAGCGCGCGCTGCAGATCGACCTCGTCGACCTTCACCACGACGCCGTCGATCTCGTGGTCCACCGAGTGCCGGTTCTCGCCGTAGTACGCGATGAACTCGTTGACCTCGTCGAGCGTGCCGACCCGGCGGGCGCGGTCGCTGACGGGCAGGCCCCAGGCCTTGAGCTGGTCGTATGCCTCCGAGAGCCGTCCGACGTGGTAGCCCTCGACCTTGCCGAGGCCGTGCACGACGAACCGCAGCGGCCGCCCGGCCGAGACCCGCGGGTCCTTCTGGCGCAGTGATCCGGCCGCGCTGTTCCGCGGGTTGGAGAACACGTCCTTGCCGGCCTCGACGAGCTGGGCGTTGAGCTCCTCGAAGTCCTCGACCCGGAAGTAGACCTCGCCGCGGACCTCCAGGAAGGCCGGGAGGTCGTCGCCGCGCAGCTGCTCCGGGATGCTCTTGATCGTCCGGACGTTCGGCGTGACGTCCTCACCGGTGCGGCCGTCGCCGCGGGTGGCGCCGGTGACGAGCTTGCCGTTCTCGTACACGAGGTCGAGGGCGAGGCCGTCCACCTTGAGCTCGCAGAGGAATCCGCTGTCGTGGATCTGTTTGACCGTGACCTCGCGCTCCAGCCGCTTCGCCCAGGCCTCCATCTGCTCGGCGGAGAACGCGTTGCCGAGGCTCTCCATTCGCGTCGGGTGGTTGACCGGCGTGAACAGCGTGGAGATCGGCGCGCCGACCTTCTGGGTGGGCGAGTCCGGCGTCCGGAGCTCCGGGTACTGCTCCTCGAGGCCTTGCAGCTCGTGCATCAGCGCGTCGAAGTCCGCGTCCGAGATGATCGGGCTGGCCAGGTAGTACCGCGCTCGGTGGTCCTCGATCTCCTGGCTCAGCTCAGCGTGCCGCGTCCGCACGTCCGCGGGTGCCTCAACGTTCTCGCTCATGAGGTGAATTTACAGGTGACGACCGACAATTCTGCTCAAGCGTCGGCGGCTTCGCCGACGACGTCGACGATGTCGCGGAGGAGCTTCAACCGCGCTCTGGCATCGGCCGGTGACGGAGCGGCCGCCAGCCCGCAGGCGGGCGTGATGACGACCTTCTTCAGCAGTTCCGGGTCGAGGCCGAGTTCGCGCCAGCGCCGTACGAGCGGGTCCGCTGCCTGCTCGGCGGACGGCAGCGCCCCAGTGGTGGGTACGACGCCCGCGTAGATCGTGGTGCCCGCCTCGGCGGCGATCGCGATCTGGTCCCAGGCCGCAGTGTTCAGCAGGGCCGTGTCGACGGCCACCCCGCTGGCTCCCGACTTGGTGAAGACCTCGACCGGAGGCCGGGCGGCGCAGCAGTGGACGACGGTGGGTGCACTCGTGGTGAACAAGCTGAGGAGCTCGACAGCACCAGGGCCGTCGACAGAGCGGTGCTTGCTCCAGCCGGAGGCCGTCGGCACAGCTCCCGCGAGTACGGCGGGCAGCCCGGGCTCATCCACCTGCAACACGACCTCTGCCCCTGGAACCCGCTTCCGTACGTCGGCCACGTGCTGCTGCACACCATCCGCCAGAGCCTGCGCCAGGTCTCGCCGCGCACCGTGGTCCGCCAGCATCTTGTCCCCACGCGGCCGCTCCACCGCAGCAGCCAGAGTCCACGGCCCGGTGACCTGTACCTTCAGCAGGCCCTGGTACCCGTCCGCGTACTCCTCCAGCACGTCCAGGTCCTCGTGCAGCAATGCACGCGCCCGCCGCTGGTCCAGACTCGCCCGTGAATCCCCACCACCGGTCAGCCGCCACCCGACGGGCTGCAGGTCAGCAGCCAACCCCGTCAGTACGGCGATGGTCCGGCTGATCATGTCGCCGTACGGACGCGCTGGAAGCTCAGGCAGGAACGGGAGGTCGACCAGCTCGAGTACAGCGCGCATCCACTCGCGGATGTCATCACCAGGGAGCGAGCCCAAGCCACTCGTCGTCATGGGGCCCCCGTCCTGGACTGAGGAGCGTAGGGAGCGTAGCGACTGAAGCGACGAGGGAAGGACGGGGACCAAGGCCCCATGACCCGCCGCGCCGGAGGCGTGGCATCCAGTTCAGTTGTCATACCGCGGCAGTGACTCGCTCGACCGTGTCGATGGTTGCGGAGCCGATCACCCGCGTGCCGTCGTACAGCACGACCGCCTGCCCGGGTGCGACGGCAGAGGTCGGCTCAGAGAACTCGACCTGAACCTGGTCACCGTCCAGCCAGGCGGTGACTGCCACCTCGTCACCGTGGGCGCGGAGCTGCGCCTTGACGGTCATGCGATCGGCCGGAGCGGGGCCGCACCACCGGGGCTTGGAGGCGGTCAGGCACTCGACAGCCAGCTCCTCGCGGGATCCGACGGTCACGGTGCGGTCGACCGGTGAGATGTCGAGGACGAATCGCGGCTTGCCGTCCGCGGCCGGCGTACCGATCCGCAGGCCCTTGCGCTGGCCGATGGTGAAGCCGTGCGTGCCCTGGTGCTCGCCGAGCTTGTTGCCGTGCGCATCGATGATGTCGCCGGGCGCCTCGCCGAGCTGTGCGCTGAGGAAGCCCGGGGTGTTGCCGTCCGCGATGAAGCAGATGTCGTGGCTGTCCGGCTTGGCCGCGACCGACAACCCACGGCGCTCGGCCTCCTCGCGCACCTCGGTCTTGACCGTGTCGCCGAGCGGAAAGAACGCGTGCGCGAGCTGCTGCTGTGTCAGCACGCCGAGCACGTACGACTGGTCCTTGGCCGGATCCACGGCTCGGTGCAGCTCACGACCTTCAGCCGTGTCCACGATGCGCGCGTAGTGGCCCGTCGCGACCGCGTCGAAGCCGAGCGCGAGGGCCCGCTCCAGTACGGCGCTGAACTTGACCTTCTCGTTGCAACGCAGACACGGGTTCGGTGTACGGCCGGCGGCGTACTCGTTGACGAAGTCCTCGACCACGTCGGCGTGGAAGCGCTCGGCCAGGTCCCAGACGTAGAACGGGATGCCGATCACGTCCGCGGCCCGTCGGGCGTCGCGGGAGTCCTCGATCGTGCAGCAGCCCCGTGCGCCGCTCCGATACGACTGCGGGTTGCGGCTGAGCGCCAGGTGCACGCCGGTCACGTCGTGCCCGGCCTCTGCCATCCGCGCGGCCGCGACCGCGGAGTCCACTCCGCCGGACATGGCTGCGAGTACCCGCATCAGGTGTTCCTTCCCACGTTCTGCAGTCCGGCGGACTTCGCCCGCTCCACGACCGGTCCGATGTTCTCCAGTACGGCGTCGATGTCGGCGCGCGTACTCGTGTGCCCGAGGGTGAACCGGAGCGAGCCGCGGGCCCGCTGGTCGTCGTACCCCATCGCCAGCAGCACGTGGCTCGGTTCGGCGACCCCGGCGTTGCACGCGGACCCGGTCGAGACCTCGATCCCGCGGGCGTCGAGCAGCAACAACAGCGAGTCGCCCTCGCAGTCGCTGAAGGACAAGTGTGCGTTACCGGGCAAGCGGTCCGTCGGGTCCCCCGACAGCAGCGCTCCCTCGACGGTGCCGGTGATGCCGCGGATCAGGGTGTCCCGCAGCTCGGTCAGCCGACTGGCCTCGTCCGCCTGGTGCTTCACCGCGTGCTCTGCTGCCACGGCGAACCCGGCGGTCGCGGGCGCGTCGAGAGTGCCGGACCGTACGTCGCGTTCCTGTCCACCGCCGTGCAGGATCGGCGTCAGCTGCGTCTCCTTGTGGACGACGAGCGCCCCGATCCCGTACGGACCACCGAGCTTGTGCGCGGACACCGTCATCGCGTCCACACCCAGCTCACCGAAGTCCACCGGCACCTGCCCGATCGCCTGCACGGCGTCGGTGTGCACGGGTACGCCGTACTCCTGGGCGATCGCTGCCACGTCGGCGACCGGCTGCAGCGTGCCGACCTCGTTGTTCGCCATCATCAGCGTGATGAACGACACGGACTCGGGGTCGCGCTCGACGGCCCGCCGTACGTCGTCCGGACGCACGCGACCGAGCTCGTCGACCGGAAGCCACTCGATCTCGGCGTGTTCGTGCTGACCGAGCCAGATCGCCGGGTCGAGCACCGCGTGGTGCTCGATGCCGCTCAGCAGGATCCGGCGCCGGCGCGGATCGGCGGCCAGGCGGGACCACCACAGGCCCTTGAGCGCGAGGTTGTCCGCCTCGGTGCCGCCGGAGGTGAACACGATCTCGCTCGGCTGCGCCCCGAGGGCGGCGGCGATGGACTCGCGGGCTTCCTCGACCGTTCGCCGCGCGCACCGGCCGGAGCCGTGCAGTGACGACGCGTTACCGGTCCGGGAGAGGTGATAGGTCATCGCCTCGATCGCGGCCGGGAGCATCGGGGTCGTCGCCGCATGGTCCAGGTACACCGTGCGACGGTCGGAAGCAGTCATATCGGTTTCAAGGGTATGTCCGGTCCGGATGTTCCCGCTCCCCGGGAGTCAGCGCGCGAGATCGAGCGTGCACCGCTCCTCGAACCGGGCCCCGATCCGGCGGAACATCCCGGCCGCCTCCAGGAGCGCCTCCCGGTCCCCCGTCAGACGCCCCCGGGCCCGTCGGAGGACCGCCTCCGCCCAAGCGTTCTCGCTAACCGCCCGCTCCAGATACTGCGCCGCATCCGCATGCCCCAACACCACGGCCAACTCAGCCCCGACCGCGTGAGCATACGAAACCCACCACGGCTCCGAAAAACCCGCAAACGCCCGCTCCACCACCCCCACCTCGCCGCCCACAAGCCCATCCACCCCCGGCGGCGCGATCGGCTCGATCGCCCCCGTTCTCCTGGTGTCGTGGCGGTGGAGGGTGAGGCGGGCTTCTACGAAGGCGGCGGGGGCCGCCAGACCGGGGTCGTCGGCTGCATCCGTCACGCGGGCGATCTCCAGGGCGCGGGCCTGCCAGACCGCCTCCTGTCCGCTGCGGAGCAGTCCGTGGGCAAGTGCTGCCGTTGCGGCGGCCGAGGCCATCCAGACCCGCGGCGGGCATCCCGCCGCCCGCCAGCCGTTCCACATCACGTCGGCAGCCTGCACGGCGTCCTCGAACATCCCGGCAAGCGCGTAGGCCCGCACCTTGCGCGGAGCGGTGATGTACGGATGACCATGCACCGGGTCGTCGATCAACTGCGCGAGCCGGACGGCCTCGACGATGTCGCCGACCGCAATCGCGGTGGTCGACGCCACGTGGAACGCGTCGACGATCTCGGCCGCAGCCCGCGGATCGTGCGCCGGAAGGGTCGCGGCCAGCGACATCCGCTCCTTGGACGCCGCGTCGGCCTCGCGCATGCGTCCAACCGCGGCGACCGCAGTGCCGTAAGCATCGAGCGCACTCATCAGATCCAACGGCCGGTTCGCCCGCCGAGCAGCGGCCACGGCATCCTCCGCCGACGCAACCCCGAACCGATCCGCCCAAGCCCACGCCACCCGCACCAGGACACTGTCGCCCGGGTCGCCGGGAAGGAGGCTTGCTCCGCGGTCTTCGGGCAGGTCGGCGGGGCGGGTCATCTCGTAGCGGTTCAGGATCGTCACCGCGTACCCAGAAGCGTCAGCGGTCCCGTCCGCGGCCGATCGCATCATCAACTGGTACGCGTGCCCCCCATCCGCGACGACCAGCGCAGCATCAGCCGCATCACGCAGGTCGTCGTACCGCTCGGCCGCCTCCGCTGCATTCGCTGCAGCAACCAGGTAGTGCTCGCGCGCCTCCAGAAAGCGCCGCCGCGCAAACGTCAGATGAGCGAGCTTGCGAGCGACAGACCGTACGCCGCCACTCGCCACCCGCAGGTCCGGAGCCAACAGGTCGAACTCCTGCTGCCACTCCTCCCCCGCCTCCAGCCGCTCCTCCAGCTCGGTGGCGACCTGGTCCGCCCACGCCACATGGAGCGCAGCAACCTCGTCGTACTCGTCCTTGAGCTCTTCGAGCGCGAAGACCCGCACGGTCTCCAGCATCCGCCAGCGACTGGTCGCCGCGTGCTGACTGCGGTGCAGGAGACTCTTGTCAGTCAGCCGCCCCAGCAGGTCGCTCAACTCGCCCCTAGTACAGCCCGGCGACACACCAGCGACTGCAGCAAGGTCGAACCCACCAACGAACACACCCAGCCGCCGGAACAACCGACGCTCGTCGTCACCGAGCAGGTCGTAGCTCCACCCGATCACCTGCGCCAGCGAGTTGTGCCGCTCGTTAGGACCACGTCCTCCGGACAGCAGGCGCAGCCGATCGTCCAGCGCCGCCAGAAGCCCGTCCGGCCCCAGCGACCCGGCACGAGCCGCAGCGAGCTCAATGGCCAGCGGCACGCCGTCCAGCTCGGCACACACCTTCTGCGCAAGCTCACTGTCATCCGCCAACTCAGGCGCGACCAGAGCTGCCCTGTCGCGGAAGAGCTGCTCTGCCTCGGTTCCTAGCGTCAGCGGCCCGAGCTGCACCGGCCGCTCCCCCGCCACGCCAAGACGCTCGCGGCTCGTCACCAGTACTGCCGTCTCAGTCGCCTCAGTGAGGATGCGGGCGACCAGACCGGCTGCCTCGTCCAGCAGATGCTCACAGTTGTCCAGAACGAGCAGAGTCCGGCCGCGCTTGAGCCGTTCGAGTACGGCGTCCGCAAGGGTCTGTGGTGGTTGCTCGGTGGCCTGGAGCGCTTCGGCAACCGCAGCGACCACGAACCCAGGACGTACCGGGACGAGATCGACGACTGCACCGCCGTACGGGTAGTTGTCGGCGATGTCCGCTGCGACGCGCAGCGCGAGGCGGGTCTTGCCCACACCACCAGGACCCAGGAGGCTGACGAGGCGGTTGCTGCCGAGTGCTCTGGTCAGCTCGGCGCGGTCCTGCTCACGGCCGACGAACGTCGTACCTGGTTCGGCCGGCGTACTGAAGCCCGGCGGTTGTGAGTCCGCCACGTCCGCGAGTGCGGCGAGCTCGTGCCGGTCCGCGACGCCGTACTTGCGCAGCAGCGACGAGATGTGGCTCTCGACGGTCCGGATGCTGATGTGCAGCCGCCGGGCGATCTGCGCGTTCGAGCGGTCGCCCGCGAGCGCCGCGAGTACCTCGGCTTCCCGCGCCGACACGTCCTTCGGACCAGCCATTGGCCCATCATGCGGGATCCGTGGTCCTTCCGTGGCCGGTACGGACGACTTTCCGTGGCGCCCGCGCCGACTGTGGAGGAACAACCTCGGAACCAGGAGAAGACCATGGGACGCGTACTGCTGGACATCACGATGTCGCTCGACGGATTCGTCACCGGACCCGGAGCGGACCTCATGCACGGTCTCGGGATCGGCGGTGATCCGCTCCACGACTGGATCGGCGGCGACGCGGACGCCGACCGCGAGGCGTTCGATCGCACCTGCACAGGCATCGGCGCCGTACTGATGGGGCGGCGGACGTTCGACGTCATCGACGGGCCGCAGGGGTGGAGCGCCGACGGGTTCGGCGGCGAGCGGCCGGCGATCTACGTGGTGACGTCGAATCCGCCGAGCCGGGTGCGGCTGGACGGCTGGTTCGAGTTCGTGCCGGACGGGATCGAGGCCGCGCTCAAGCTCGCACAGGCCGCCGCGGGTGCGCGGGACGTGATGATCATGGGTGGCGGGCACCTGTGCCGGCAGTACCTGTACGCCGGGTTGGTGGACGAGCTGCGGGTCCACGTCGCGCCGATCGTGCTCGGCGACGGCACCCCGCTGTTCGAACGGACCACCCTGACACCGATCCGGCTGGTGCCCCGAGGCACTACGAGCACACCGAACGCAACCCACCTGACGTACGACGTACCTCATCAGGAGCAGTGATGACACAAGAGATCCTCGACCGGCGGGCTGCGGCGGTCATCGAAGCGAACAAGTACATGGCGCTGGGGACGGTCGGAGCGGACGGGCTGCCCTGGGTGACGCCGGTGTACTTCACGCCGGACGGGCACGACACGTTCTACTGGGCGTCGTCGCCGAACTCGCTGCACTCGCGCAACCTGGCCGAGCGGCCGGACGTGAGCATCGCGATCTTCGACTCGACCGTCCCGATCGGCGGGGCGTCGGCGGTGTACTTCCGCGCGCAGGCCGCTCTCGTCCCGGACGACGAGCTCGAAGCGAGTGCGACGCTCTTCTCGTCTCGCTACACCGAACTGCGCGCCTACACCGCCGACCAGCTGCGCGACGACCTCCGCTTGTATCGTGCCCGCGCCACCGAACACTGGATCCTGGTCACCGGCGGCGACCCGGAGTACGGCACCGGGCTCGACTCGCGGTGCGCCGTGTGGGCCTGATGACCCGCTGACAGGCAATCCTTCCGGAGAGCAATGTCTGGTGGATCGGAAGGCGGACGCATGAGCGACTGGTGGACTGAACACAAGCAGAACCAGCAGCTCTCCAACTTGGAGAGCGAGATGTCGTATGCGCGTCAGGAGGCCTCCAGTCTCCGGTCCCAGCTGTCCCGGATCCAGGGCAGCCTGCAGAGCCGCGTGGACAGCCTGTCTCGCGCTTTCGACGCCTTCGTCGAGCTTTCCGATCTCCGCCACGAGACGGCCGGTTTCGTCGACGCCGCCGAACTCCGCCGCTACGCCACCCGGGTCCTGTCCGCCATGGCGTCCAGCACCGAGCTACCGGAGCCCGGCGCGCCCGTCGCCCGATACTGGTTGAGCCCCGCCACCCAAGCGCTGATCTCCCTGCACGCCTCGACGCCGGACGAGCAGGCGATCAGTGCGGCGATGGAGCTCGACCAGCGCCGTACGTCGATCTACCTGTCGCTGGCATTGGCGGTGCTGGGTCAGCGGCACCAGGTGCAGAACGAGTGGCTGGACGTCGCGTTCGGCGTACCGGCCGCGGACGGGACGCTGACCCGGGTGCAGCGGGTGCTGTGGACGACAGCTGCGCGTGGGGGCTTCGGGGCCGACGGTCTGGAGCTCGTGGTGAAGCGGCTGCAGTCGGCCGCGTCACCCGACGGCGGGTGGCTGTCGCGGCTCGAGATCCGCGGCAGCTCGAGCCGCTCGAACGGCCCGCGTCTCAAGGCGACCGAGCAGCAGGACGAGGCGGCGTACCGCTTGAGCCGGATCCGCAACGCCGTCGAGACGATCCTCGGCAACACCGAGGCCCGCGAGCCCGACCCCGACCTGACCTACCCGGAGACCCGCAAGACCGACAGCATCCCGGACGACACCACGTCGTCCCGTCGCGGTGCCAAGTCGTCCGCCAAGGCCGAGAAGGAGCCGGCCGAGGACAGTGCCGCGGCCATGCTGCGGCTGCTGATCTCCGAAGGCAGCGAGCCGGAGCGCGAGACGCTGGCTCGCATCGCCGTACTGCGTGCACGCGTGAGCGGAGGTGCCGAGTCGGACACGCAGAAGCTCGACGACTCGGCCGGCACGGTCGACGAGCTGCTCACCGAGGACCTCGGCCTGTCCTCCGACCCGTACCTGTCGACCGCAGCCCTGCGCGTTGTCGGCCCGTTGGTGCTGCCCGCGGTCGAGACCGTGGCGCAGACCGCCGAGCTCCCCGCCCCGTCGGAGGTCTCCGTCGAGAGCGGCGTACACACGATCACCGTCCGCGCCGACGGACCCGACCAGCTCGAGCTCGGCAAGGCGACGTCATCGATCAACGCGTCCGCCGGCGTCATGACGACCGGACAGCGCGCCACTCCGATCGCACTCCTGGTGGTCGGCGCGGTCGTGGCGATCGGGCTCGGGTTGTTCCTGCACTGGTTCTGGATCGTGGTCGGCCTGGTCGTGATGGCCTTCGGCCTCAACAGCTACGTCAAGCTGCGGGGCGCCATCAAGGCCGACAAGACCCGAGCCGCCGGAGAGATAACCAACCTCAACGAACGCTGCACAACAGCCGCCACAGCACTCGCGAACTACCTCGACAACACCGAAGCCCGAAAAGCCGCCATCGCCGAAGACCTAACCACCATCCGCCACCAACTAACCACCTGAACCAACAGATCCGCCCACACCAGACGCAGATGGGACAGCCCGGCTCGGGCGGTGCCGGGCCGGGCTGTTGGGGGTGGGGTCAGGACTTGCGCTTGGTGACTTCTTCGGTGGCGGTGGGGAGGACCTTGTGGAGGTCGCCGACCACCCCGAAGTCGACCAGTTCGAAGATCGGGGCCTCGGGGTCCTTGTTGACCGCGACGATCGTCTTCGAGGTCTGCATGCCGGCCCGGTGCTGGATCGCGCCGGAGATACCGGCCGCGACGTACAGCTGCGGCGACACGGTCTTGCCGGTCTGGCCGACCTGGTAGGCGTGCGGGTACCAGCCTGAGTCCACCGCCGCGCGCGACGCACCGACAGCGGCGCCGAGCGAGTCGGCGAAGGCCTCGATCGGGCCGAAGTCACCGCCCGTACCGCGGCCACCGGACACGATGATCGCGGCCTCGGTCAGCTCCGGACGACCAGTCGCCTCCCGCGGCTTCGACTCCACGATCCGCGCGGTCTTCGCGGCGTCGGAGATCGTGACGTCGAACTCCTCCACCTCCGGCGAGGTCTCGGCGGCCTCGGGAGTGGCGGCGTTCGGCTTGACCGTGATGATCGGCGTGCCGTGCGTGATCTTCGCCCGCACGGTGAAGTTCCCCGCGAACACCGACTGCGTCGTCACCGCGCCACCATCGGCAGCGGTGACGTCGACGGCGTCGGTGATCAGGCCCGAGTCCAGCTTGACCGCGAGCCGGGCCGCGATCTCCTTGCCCTCGGCGTTCGACGAGATCAGGATCGCCGACGGCTCGATCTTCGCCGCGACCTGCGCCAGCGCCTCGGCCTTGGGAGCCACCAGGAACTGCGTGAGCTCCGGGTCAGACAGGGCGATCACCTTCGTCGCGCCGTACTGCCCCAGAGCCGGCAGCGCCGCCTGCACCTCAGTGACACCCTCACCGACGAACACCGCGACCGGCTCGCCGAGCCGGCGGGCGATCGTGAGGAGCTCGGCGGTCGTCTTGCGGACCGCACCCGCGGTGTGGTCAACGAGAACTAGAACGTTCGACATAACTAGACCCGCACCCCTCAGAGGAACTTGTTCGTGGACAGGAACTCGACCAGGCCGGCGGCGCCGCTACCGTCCTCGTCGGTGACGATCGTGCCGGCGGTCCGCGGCGGACGGGCGGTCACCTCGACCACCTCGGTCCACGCCGACGAGCCGCCCACCTGCTCCGGGGTCAGCTCGAGGTCGGCCAGCGACCAGGTCTCGACCGGCTTCTTCTTCGCGGCCATGATCCCCTTGAACGACGGGTACCGCGGCTCGTTCGCCTGGTCCGACACCGACAGCACCAGCGGCAGCGTGCCCTCGATGGTGTCGCTCGCGGTGTCGCCGTCACGGCGGATCCGCACGGTCTGCCCGTCGACGGTCACCTCCGAGCCCAGCGTCACGGCCGGCAGCCCGAGCCGCTCCGACACCATCGCCGGAACGACACCCATGCCGCCGTCGGTCGACCCCATGCCGAACACGACCAGGTCCGCTTCCAGCTTGGCCAGCGCCTTGGACAGGATCAGCGAGGTGGCGACCGCGTCCGAACCGTGGATCGCGTCGTCGAGAACGTGGACACCGGCGTCGGCGCCCATCTGCAGACCCTTCTTCACCGCGTCGGCCGCCTGCTCGGGGCCGACCGTGAGAACGGTCACCCCAGTGTCACCAGGGTCGCCGGCCTCCTTCACGGTGAGGGCGGTCTCGACGGCGTACTCGTCCAGCTCGGACAGCAGCCCGTCGACACCCGCACGGTCCACCGTGTTGTCCTCCGGGCGGAAGCGGCGGTCCGCGGTGGCATCCGGCACGAACTTCGCGCAGACGACGATCTTCATAGCGTGTGGGACCCCTTCTGGTTAACGGTCTCTGCCCAGCCTGCCACGGATGTTACTCGCGAGAAACATAACTCCGGTGCGAGTCCCATCACAGTCTTGTGGACGACTAGGGTGAGTCAGTGACCGAGACGTTACCGCTGACCGGTGAGAGGACTGCGCCCGGGATCTGGCACGAGAACTATTGGTTCGCGCGCCATGATGCCGCCTATCGCTGGATCACGGCCCACCTGCCGATCGGGACCGGTCGCGTCCTCGACGCCGGCTGCGGCGAGGGCTACGGCGCGGAACTGCTCCGACTCGCCGGCGCGAGCCCGGTCACCGGGCTCGACTATGAAGATACGACGTTGCGGCACGTCCGCCGCGTTTATCCACAGGTCAATGTCGCGCGCGGCAATCTCGTGCAGACGCCTTTCGCGGACGACGCTTTCGAGACCGTGACCTCACTGCAGACGATCGAGCACCTCTGGGAGCAGCCGCGGTTCGTCGCCGAGTGCGCGCGCATTCTCGCTCCCGGCGGAACGTTGGTCCTGAGTACGCCGAACCGCCTGACCTTCCCGACCGGGAACTGGTACCACACACGCGAACTCACCGCCGCCGAGTTCATCGAACTCCTCGAGCCGCACTTCGAGATCACGCAGGCGCTCGGACTCCACCACGGCGAACGGCTGAGGTCCTGGGAGACGCAGTACGGATCCTGTGTCGACGCGCAGCTCGCCGCCGGGCACGACCAGTGGGACGACAACCTGGCCGCGCTCGTGCGCAGTACGACGTACGCCGACTTCGAGATCCGCCCAGGCGACCTGGACGAATCTCTCGATCTGGTTCTCGTCGCTACGGCCGGATGATGCGTTCGAGGATCTTGCCGGCGATCAGGTAGACGAGCGCCGCGATCCCCCAGTTGACCAGCAGGGTGTTCTTCGCGGTCTCCAGCCGGAACAGGTCCTTGAACGGGCCGACCAGGTCGTGACCGCGCTCCAGGATCCAGCGCACGATCTCGTTGCTCTGGTTGGTCTGGTCGAGCGCGGTGAACAGCGCACCGAGCGCGAGGACCGCGGCCGCGAGCACCGCGGCCAGCCAGATCAGCGACGCGATCAGGTTGCGCAGCTTCCGGACACCGGAACCGACCGAGGTCAGCGCCTGCTTGCCCATGCCGGACGTGCCGCTCTTCGAAGCCGGTTTGTTGCCCGAGGCACCGGTCGGCTTCGCGGCAGGCTTGCCCGTCCCAGCGCCTGTACCAGTGCCCGCACCAGTGGCCGCCGCAACCGGCGCCTTGTGAGCGGCACCCGTCCCGGCATCCTTCGGGGCTTCCTTCGGGGTATCGTCCGGCCGACCAGGCGCGGCCTCCTCCGAGGCGGCCGCGTCCGCTGCCGGCGTCTCGGCCGCGGCCTTCTCCCGGGCCCGCTGCTCCGCCACGATCTCCGCCGCCGTCTTCGGCCGGCCCGTCTTCGTCGCGGTCGCCGTACCCGAACCGCTCGCACCGGCCTCGGCGCCGGTCGTGGTCTTGTCGGCTTCGGCCGCCGGGTTCAACTCAGCCTTCTCGTCCTTCGTACCCACGTCGTCCATCTCCTCAGCCGGGGTCCGTTCCTCGTCCGTGGCCGCTGCGGTCACGTCGGTCGCCGTGGTCACTGTGGCCGGCGGTCTCCTACGCCGGCTGACCGGGACCGGGCGTGGCGACAACCGTCGGCGCGCGCCCGCAACCGGTGCCGCTGCCGTGTTGTCATCTACTTCCTGTGCTTCCGGGTTCACGCTCGTGTTCACGCCCATGTCTGACTCGTTCGTTTCAAGCACTGGTTCCAACGTAGCGCTGCCGCCGACCACTGGCTCGGCCACGCTACTTCTCCTCTCCGATGCTCATCCGGTCGTGGGCGTCCGACCGGATGTGGGGGCCATAGTGCCCGACTGGTGAGTAACTTGAGAACCCCTCACGCTCTCTTTTTCACCATCTGCTTCTACCTCATCACCACCCGCATCCCCCGGCGCCACGCTCTGGGACGGCATCACAGGGGTCTCACCGGCTTTGAGCAGCCCGGCGGTCCGGGCGTTCGCCGCGGCCAGGCCGGCCAGGTACTTGCGGCGCTCGGCGTTGGCGGCGTACCGGGCAGTGCGGTCACCGAGGACCTTGGCCGGTACGCCGGCCGCGATCGCGTACGCCGGAATGTTGCCGCGGGCAACGCTGTTGGCGCCGATCACCGCGCCGCGGCCGATGTCGGCGCCCCGGGTGACCGTGACCTTGGTGGCGAGCCAGCAGTCCGGGCCGATCCGGACCGGCGACTTCACCAGGCCCTGGTCCTTGATCGGCAGGTCCAGGTCCTCGGTCTTGTGGTCGAAGTCGCAGATGTAGGTCCAGTCCGCGATCAGCGTCGACGCGCCGATCTCCACGTCCAGGTAGCAGTTCACCGTGACGTCGCGGGCGAAGACCACCTTGTCGCCGATCCGCAGCGTGCCCTCGTGCGCGCGCAGCCGGGTCTCGTCACCGAGATGCACCCATTTGCCGAGCACGATCCGCCCGTGACCGGGCCGCGCCACGATCTCCAGGTGCTTGCCGAGGAACACGAACCCCTCGGTGATCACCTGCGGGTGGCGCAGCTTGAACCAGGCGAACCGCCAGTAGCGCTTGAGGTAGTACGGCGTCCACGCCCGATGGCGCACCACCCAGCGCAGATTCGCCACGGACAGCAACCGCATCAGCACACCCTACTGCGCTACTCCGGTGATCGAGACGTTGTAGTACAGCTCGTCCGGTACGACGGCCGACAGCGCCTTGTCCACCTTGGACAGCTGCAGCCACGACTTGTACGCGAACATCCGCCACCCGAACCCGAGCTTCTGCTCCGGTACGGCGGCCTCGAAGGTACGGATCGGCCATCCGACCCACGCCGCCAGCAACTCCTCCGTGACGGTCTTCACGTCCGCCGCACCGGCCCGCGACGCCATCCGGGCCAGTGTGTCCGGGTCGAACGTGTGCAGGTCGACCACGGCCTCCAACGCAGCCGCTCGGGAGGACTCGTCGAGCTCCTCCTGCGGCCGCCGCCAGCGCGCGAGCGCGGGCAGCTTGGTCACGTTGGTGGTCGCCCACCAGGTGAAGCGGGACAGTCGCCGGGCCACGAAGTCGCCGTACCGCGTCGGCTCACCGCAGATCACGAATCGCCCACCCGGCTTGAGGACCCGGAGCATCTCGCGGAACGCGAGCTCGACGTCCGGGATGTGGTGGATGACCGCGTGCCCGATGACGAGGTCGAACGTGTTGTCGTCGTACGGCAGCTTCTCGGCGTCGGCGACCCGCCCCTCGACCGCGAACCCCAACGTCTTGGCGTTCCGCTGAGCGGCCTCGACCATGCCCGGCGAGAGGTCGGTGACGTGCGCCTCGTCGAGAACGCCGGCCAGCTTGAGGTTCAGCGTGAAGAAGCCGGTGCCGGCACCGATCTCGAGCGTCTTGCCGTAGGGCCAGCCGCGGCTTCCGGCGACCGCGACGAAGCGGTCCCGGGCGTAGTCGACACAGCGTTCGTCGTACGAGATCGACCACTTCTCGTCGTACGTCGACGCTTCCCAGTCGTGGTACAGCACCTGGGCGAGCTTGTTGTCGTTCCAGGCCGCCTCGACTTCTTCGGCAGAGGCGACCCGCTTCGCGGGAGCAGACATCAGATTCCCTTGCTCTATTTACCTAAAAACGTGGCCTTACCGGGGCCGTTCTCGACGAAGGACTTCATCCCGATCGCGCGGTCCTCGGTGGCGAACAGTGCCGCGAACTGCTGACGCTCGATCTCCAGCCCGGTGGTCAGGTCGACGCCCAGCCCGGAGTCGATCGACTCCTTGGCCGCGCGCAGCGCCATCGCCGCGCCGCGGGAGAACTGCGACGCCCAGGCAACGGCCGCGTCGTACACCTCGGCGGCCGGGACCACCTTGTCGACCAGGCCGATCTGCAGCGACTCGGCGGCGTCCACGAAGCGGCCCGTGTAGATCAGGTCCTTGGCCTTCGACGGGCCGATCAGGCGGGACAGCCGCTGGGTACCGCCGGCGCCGGGGATGATACCGAGCAGGATCTCGGGCTGGCCGAGCTTGGCGTCCTCGGCGGCGATCCGGTAGTCCGCGCAGAGCGCGAGCTCGCAGCCGCCGCCGAGCGCGTACCCGGTGATCGCGGCAACTGTCGGCTTCGGGATCGCGGCGACCGCGGTGAGCGAGGACTGCAGCGGACCGGAGCGCTTGGCCATGTCGGCGTACGACATGTCCGCCATCTCCTTGATGTCCGCGCCGGCAGCGAACACCCGCTCGCCGCCGTAGATGACCACGGCGCGTACGTCGTCATCGGCCGCGGCCTCGAGCGCCGCGGCCCGGATCTCCTCCTGGACCTGGACGTTCAGCGCGTTCATCTTCGGCCGATCCAGCCGGATCGTGCCAACACCCTCACTCACGGTGAGGTTGACGAACTCGCCCATGGCGTCCACTCCTTACGGTTCCCGGGGCTTACCGGTCGGTCACATCCCCGGGAACCGTACCTGACAGGAGCAGGAGCTTAAACATCCACCGCCTGGCCGGAGGCCGCCGAGCGGCGGGCCGCGTCGACGATCTTCAGCGTGCGGAGGCCGACGGCGCCGTCCGGCTGCGGTACGACGGCCGGCACCTGGCCGGGCTGCGCCGGGCCGGAGGTGCGGACGGCGTCCAGGAACGTGTCGAGCAGCGACGCGTCCAGGTTCCCGCCGATCGGGAGGAAGACCTCACCTGCGGCGTCCGTGCCGCCGACATGCGCGACGAACGGCTCGATCTCCACGGATCCGTTGGTGCCGGTCACCTGCAGCGAGACACCGCCCCAGGTCGGACCGTTGTCCGGAACGCTCCACGAGCAGTCGATGGTTGCCAGCAGCCCGTTGTCGTAGTTGATCGTCACCAGACCGCCCGTCTCCACCTCCACACCCTTGTCCTGGTGCAGGATCCGGTTCGCGGCGGCGTACACGCGGGTGGCGGACGCACCACCGGTGAGGCCGTCGATCAGGTCCGCGCAGTGCACGGTGTGGTCGACCAGTGCTCCCCCACCGGCGAGTTTCGCGTCGGTGAACCACTGGCGGGCGGCGTACGGGATCTTCCCGTTGTTGGTGCCGAGAATCGCGAACACGTCACCGAGCCGGCCGGCTTCGACGTTCGCCCGCAGTTGCGCGTACGCCGGCGCGAACCGGACCGGGTACGCGATCATCAGGATCGTCCCGGCCGCCTCGCACGCCGCGAGCATCGCCTCACCGTCGGCGACCTCCGTGGCCAGCGGCTTCTCGCACAGGACATGCGCACCGACGGCGGCGGCGCGCTCGACCAGTTCGCGGTGACCCGAGTTCTCGGACGTCACCACGACCGCGTCGGGTCCCCACGCGAACAGTTCGTCGTACGAGTCGACGTACGGGATGCCGAACTGTGCGGCGAACTCGGCCCCGCGCGGACCCGGGTCCGGCGCCCCGGCACCGTCAGGGTCGGCGGACAGTACGTCGATGTCGGGCAGCGACGCGAGCAGATGCGCGTACGAACCCGCGTGGACGTGTGCGAACGAGGCAATCGCAACCTTCAAGCTCATCGACGTCCTCGCTTCGCTCCGGGCGCCGATGAGGCACAAACCCGGCTGTATTTGATGATGAACTCGCTACGCTCGTTCATGCCACTGCTCCCGTCGAGACGAAGGTCTTCATGTCGATCGGCTGACCGGACTCCATCGACGCGCGCGCCGCCTCAGCCAGGTAGACCGCAGTCGCACCGTCCGACGCGAGAACGCGCGGCTCCGGTCCGCCCCGCAGGCCGATCGCCAGCTCCCGCAGCTGCGTCAGGTACGGGCTCTCACCCAGCGCCGACTCGGGAATCAGCAGATCGCCGGCAGTAGCGCCGGTCTGCAGCTCTTCCTTGTAGCCCGTGTCGCCGTCGGACTTGAACTTCAGTACGCCGCTCGAACCCGCGACCGAGAAGCCGGTCTGGAACGTCGTACCGGTTGCTCCCCAGGTCGCGCGGCAGTGACTGATCGCACCGGAATCGTGCGTCAGCGTCACGTGCGCAGCCACATTGACGGGGCTGACGCCGTCGACGGTCGGCGGGTTCTGTACGGCGTACACCGTGGTGACCTCGCCGCACAGCCAGCGCGCCTGGTCGAGGTCGTGCACCATCAGGTCCATGATCACGCCACCGGACCGGGCCACGTCGCGGTACCAGCCCGCACCGGCCGGCGAGGACGCCTGGCGGTAGAACCGCGCCACCGCGACCTCACCGATCCGCCCGGCCTGGATCGCGTCGTACGCCGCCTTGTACGCCGGGAACCACCGCACCACATGCGCCGGGTACAGCCGGACGCCGGCCGCCGCGGCCGCGTCGATCACCTCGTGCGAGTCGGACGCCGTGAGCGTCAGCGGCTTCTCGCAGATCACGTTCTTGCCCGCCGCGATCGCGGCCAGCGTGATCTCCTTGTGCGTCGCCGACGGTGTGACGATGTCGACGAACTCGACCGCGGCGAGCAGTTCGTCCCGCGACTGCACGACCTCCAGCCCGTACTGCTGTGCCAGTTCCTCCGCGCCTTCGAGTGAATAGACCAGGACCCGGGCGCCGACGGCCTTCCAGGACGCGGCGTGGATGCGCGAGATGTTGCCCGCGCCGATCAGACCGACGGTCAGACCGGCCAACTCTTCCGACATGTGTTCCCCTGGGGATGGGTAAATTAGTAACGGTCCTTGCGTATCACTGCGCACAGGCGTTCGCAACTACCGTCTCACGAACACAACCACCTCACTATCGTGAACTGACGCCGTACTGTGCAGAATGACCCGGTGAAAGAAGCGACCGCCGCCCCGAGCGCTCCAGGCCAGTCTCCCGAGACCGGTCCGCGTCCAGGCGCAGTGGTCCAGACCGATGGGACCACTTTTACGCTCTGGGCTCCGGCCGCGGAACGGGTCGAACTGGCCCTGATCGCCGACGACGGCAGCCAGCGGAACCTCGACCTCACGCACACCGGTGAGTTCTGGACGGGGTTCGTCCCGGGTGTCGGCGCCGGCCAGCGGTACGGGTACCGCGTGCACGGTCCGTTCGACCCGTCGCACGGTCTGCGTTTCAATCCGTCGAAGTTGCTGCTCGACCCGTACGCACGGGCCGTGGACGGTTCGCTCGACTTCGACAGTCCGCTCGTCTACGACTCCTCCGACGGCGACTCGGCCGGGCATGTGCCGGTCGGCGTCGTGGTGGCCGACTCCGCGCCGCCGCCGCCGATCAGCAAGCCGGTGCACTGGGGCGAGACGGTCATCTACGAGCTGCACACGAAGGGGTTCACGAAGCTGCATCCCGACGTCCCCGAGCACCAACGCGGCACGTACGCCGGTCTCGCGCATCCGTCGGTGATCAACTATCTGACCGAGCTCGGCGTGACGTCGGTCGAACTGCTGCCGATCCACCACTTCCTCACCGAGCCGGCGATCGCGGCGCGCGGCCTGCCGAACTACTGGGGCTACAACACGCTCGGTTTCTTCGCGCCGCACGCGCCGTACTCGTCGTCCGGTTCGCGCGGCGAGCAGGTGGCCGAGTTCAAGGCGATGGTCGCCGCGTTCCATGCCGCGGGCATCGAAGTGATCCTGGACGTCGTCTACAACCACACCGCCGAGGGCGGCTTCGACGGCCCGACGCTGAGCTTCCGCGGGATCGACAACCGCGCGTACTACCGGCTGACCCACGGCGCCGCGATGTACGACGTGACCGGCACCGGCAACTCGATCGACACGTCGCATCCGCACGTCCGGCAACTGGTGATGGACTCACTGCGGTACTGGGTCGAGGAGATGGGCGTCGACGGGTTCCGGTTCGACCTCGCCGTCACGCTGGTGCGCAACGAGCGGCACGAGGTCGACATCCCCGACCACCCGTTCCTGGCCGAGGTCGCGGCCGATCCGGTGCTCGGCCGGGTGAAGCTGATCGCCGAGCCGTGGGACGTCGGTCCGTTCGGCTACCAGGTGGGCAACTTCGGCCCGCCATGGTCGGAGTGGAACGGTAAATTCCGCGACAGTGTCCGCGACGTCTGGCGCAACACCTCCGACGGCGTGAAGGACCTCGCCTACCGGCTCTCCGGGTCCAGCGACCTGTACGGCGACGACGGCCGCTACCCGTACGCGTCGATCAACTTCCTCACCGCGCACGACGGGTTCACGCTGCGGGATCTGGTCAGCTACGACCACAAGCACAACGAGGCGAACCACGAGGACAACCGGGACGGGACCGACGACAACCGGTCCTGGAACTGCGGCGTCGAGGGCGAGACCGACGACGCCGGCGTGATCGCGTTGCGCAAGCAGCAGATGGCGAACCTGATGTCCACACTGATCCTGTCCACCGGCGTGCCGATGATCACCGCCGGAGACGAGTGCGGGCGCACGCAGCACGGCAACAACAACGCGTACTGCCAGGACAGCGAGATCTCCTGGTTCGACTGGTCGCTGCCGAGCACCTGGTCCGACCACCTCGAACTGACCAAGAAGCTGTTGGCCCTCCGTGCCGCACATCCCGCCCTGCGGCAGTGGCACTACTTCTCCGGGCAGCCTGTCGTGTCCGGTGGCCGCAAGGACCTGTCGTGGATCGCTCCGCACGGCGGGGAGATGACCGACGCGGACTGGTTCGACGGGAACCTGCGGACGATCGGCATGTTCCTCCGCGGTGACGCATTGCGGGCGACTGATGCGGAGGGCAATGCCCTGACCGATAGCTCGTTCCTACTCGCGCTCAACGCTACGGCCGAGACGCGGAATGTCGTCGTACCGGATGCTTCGTGGGCACCGGCGTACGAGGTGGTGCTGGACACCAGCAACAGCATGGTGACCGAGGTGGAGGCCGGTGCGACTGTGCCGCTCGGTCCACGCTGTTTGGTGCTGCTGCGCGCGCTCTGAGGTCGTTAACCTTCCGCCTGTACATTCATCGGTCACCTGCTGTTCACCCCTGGGGGGACCGATGTTGCGGGAACGGACGACCCCGATCGGGGCGATGCATCGCGCGATCATGCGCTGGGGCGAGGCAGAGCGGACCAGCTCGCGGCTGGCGATCCAGCGCTGGGTGGACGGCATGGCGTACGTCGACGTACAGGCGCGGACGTATGCGGAGTACTGGACTGAGCAGAACTCTTTGACGCTGTCGGCCGAGGGACCGCTCTGGGTCGTCCTCGGCGACTCGACCGCGCAGGGGCTGGGCGCTTCGTCACCGCTACGCCCGCCCGCCCTGGCGCGGCATGCTCGCACCAGACGCGTTCCACCCCAACAACCTCGGCTACCGCCGCCACGCCGACGCCCTACTGGCCGCGCTCCCTGAGAAGCTCTTGTAGCCGGTCCAGCGTCTTGCTGCTCTCGTGTCGCACTCTGATCGGGATGATCGCTGCGCGGCCCGGTACGCGAATGCCTCCGGTCAGAGCCACCCGCGTGCCACCGCCTGGTTCGGCGGCGACTGCCACGCCGATGATCAGGAAGCGGCTCTGCAACCAGCACCACCCTGGGCGGAGCTGACCTTCCAAGCGCGCGCGTTGTCCTCTGGCGCCTTTCGCCCGTACGACGACGCGGTCGCCGTCACGCTCCTCGAGCGTCGCCGAGACCAGATCCGCCTGGATGGTGGCGAACACGTCGAGGTCGGCGAGCATCGCCTGCACCCGATCGGAATCTTGTGGCAGCACGCGTTCGGTGACGGCTGCACCCGGCACGCCCGCCGCGAGCGCGCGGAACCGCTCGACGTCCGTCAGTTCAGCCAGTGGCCAGTTCATGAGCTCCATGCCTTTCGAAAGCTTGCCCGCGCACGGTGCAGCCGCGACTTCGCCGTACCCGATGGCACGTCGAGTACGGCGGCCGCTGCCTGTTCGTCCATTCCTTCGAGGTCCCGCAGTACCAGGACCGCCCGATGCTCGGGTGACAGCCTCCTGAGCACGTCCTGTATGTCGATCGCGAGCTGCGGATCGTCCGCGGCCGGCAGGTCCGCGAGCTCGGCGGGCCGTTGCCGCTGCCCGCGGCGCGCCACTCGGACCGCCTCGCGGACGGCGATCGCCCGCGCCCAGCCGAACAGGGCCGCGGGTTCCTGCAGGCTGTGGAGCCCGCGGAAGATCGCGATCAGTGCTTCCTGTGCCGCGTCGGCTCCGTCGTTCAGCGCGATCGGCCCGCAGATCCTCCCGACGTACGGCGTCAACGCGTCGAGCACCTCGTTCATCGCGACCGTGTCACCACGTTGCGCCGCGAGCACCAGTTCCTCGATCACCTGAGGAAGTCTGACAGCAGCGGCCTGTCGACTGCTGCTGGCCGGCGCGCTCGGAGGAGCTTCAGATCAGCGAGGCACAGGGCTACACAGACCGGGGTGTAGAGGAACAGGTTGAGCCAGTAGAACGCCGTACTCGTGTCAATCGCGCCCGTGATCCAGACCAGTCCAACGGCCGCCCGTGCGGTCAGCCCGGCCACCAGCCCGACGACCACGAGCCTGCTGAGTCTCCACCTCGCACTGGTGAGGACGGCGCCTGCCAGCAGGAGGTGCAGTGCAGCCAGCGGCAGCACGACCCTGGGGCCGAAGCTCACCTGCATGTTGAGGACGGTCAGCGAGAGGCTGCGCTCATCACTCGCGGGCCAGGTGGCGCCCGTTGCCCAGTAGACGTGCACTGCCGCAAGCAGGAGGTGTGCGCTCGCGGAGACCTTTCGAGAATCCATCTCGACTCCTTCTCAGATGTGCGTGACAGCTGAGAAGAGGAGGCGTTCGACCGAGACGTTCCCCTGCGTGACGCAGATCTCAATGAGCGAATACTACGGATTCGGATAATCTGGATCCGTGGAAAGTGGCGAGTTGCTGTTGGTGCTGTTGCAGCGGGCGACGCATGTGACGTTGCAGGTGCTGGGAACGGAGCTGGCCGACCTGGGGTTGACGGCGTCCGAGGTGAACGTGCTCGCGAACCTCGCGGACGGGCGGGCGCGAACGGTCTCCGAGATAGGGGTCGCGGCGGGCGTGCGGCCGACGACGCTGACCGGCGTACTCGATCGGCTTGCCGACAAGGAGCTGCTGACTCGCGCCGCACGAACCGGGGACCGGCGTGCCGTAGAGATCTCGCTGACCGCGGCCGGCGCCCGGAGCGCGGCACGGGTGGCCCAGGCGTTCAAGGCGGTGGAGGTGCGAGCGTTGGACGGCGTACCGGAGTCGGCGGTCAAACAGGCCCGGCGGGTGCTGAAGGCGTTGGCGGAATCATGAACGTCTTCGACGAGCTGATGGGTGACGTGATGTCGACCGCCGAGCGGTTCGGGCATCGGGAGCACGTCCGCCTGACGTGGCTCGCCGTACGGCGGTGTGGAACGGCCGGCGCGGTGGAGCTGATCAGTAACGGGATCCAGAAGACGGCTCGGTACGCCGGGGTGCCGCAGAAGTACAACGCCACGGTCAGCAGGGCGTGGGTCGAGCTGACGGCGTACCACATGGCTGAGGTGCCGGGCGAGGGTTTCGAAGAGCTGGTACGCCGGAACCCGGGACTGCTCGACAAGCGGCTGCTGACGCGCTTCTACAGCTCACGCGCCTTGGCGTCTTCGGCTGCGCGGACCGGATGGGTGGAGCCAGACGTGAAAGCGTTCCCCTTTACTCTGCCCCAAGGGCAGGGGGTGTGATGGTCCGGTGTTGACGATCAGTGAGTTCGGGCGGAGGGCCGGGCTTTCGCACAAGGCGCTGCGGTTGTACGACGTGTCGGGGCTGCTGGCACCGGCGCAGGTCGATCCGGCGAACGGGTACCGCTTGTACGACGAGGCGCAGCTCGAGCGGGCGCGGCGGATCAGTGTGCTGCGGCAGTTGGACATGCCGCTGACCACGATTGCCGAGGTCCTCACCGGGACGGACGAGGACGCGTTGATCCGGCTCGACCGGTGGTGGGCGGCCGAGGAAGCGACCACAGCGGCCCGACGGGCGACGTTGCAGTACCTGCGCGACCGCCTGTCGCGTTCGGGTACGACGGGGCTCGCACCGCGACCGGTGCTC
The DNA here is from genome assembly GCF_004362255.1 of Kribbella sp. VKM Ac-2571. Lineage (NCBI taxonomy): Bacteria > Bacillati > Actinomycetota > Actinomycetes > Propionibacteriales > Kribbellaceae > Kribbella > Kribbella sp. VKM Ac-2571. Next base: position 76,974 of record NZ_SNWS01000026.1, on the reverse strand, counting down.
ACCCGGGACGTGCCGGCGACGAAGATCGCCACCATCCGGGTCGACACCGATCAGCAGATGCTGGTCGGGATGATCGTGACGTGCACCGGCGAGATCACGTCGTACCTGCGGGCTGCCGGGGCGACCGCGACCGTGGGCTCGTGGGTGATCTTCCACGGCGCAGTGACGCCGGAGGCTGAGGCGACCGTCGAGATCTGCGTCCCGTTCGACGGCCTCGTGGACCCGTCCGGCCGGATCGGCATCCGGGTCGAGCCGGCCCATCGGGAGGCGTACTGCACGATCACGATGGACGAGTGCGCCTACCCGCGGATCATGCTCGCGTACGACCTCGTCTACGACTGGGTCCGGTCGTCCGGCAACCCCGACGCGGGTCCGCCGCGCGAGGTCTACCGCCAGGACTGCCATCTCCGCCCCCGCAACGAACCTGCCGTCGACATCGCACTGCCCATTCTCGAGAGGAACCTGTGATGGACTACGCGATTCAGACGCGCTCCAGCGATCCCGGCGTACATGCCGGCCTGTTCGACGCGCTGCCGGACGATGTCACCGAGATCGCCGCGGTGGTCCGCAACCTGCTGATCCACTACCGCGCCGGCGGCATCGAGTTCACCGGCGAACGACTGGCCGAGATCGACAACCGCTGGGTGTCGGCGATCCTCGCCACGGACCAGAAACGCAACGGTACGGCGCTCGCGGTGCCGCGCGAACCGGTTGACCGGGTGGTGGGGTGCTGCCGCGACTACACGCTCCTGTTCGTCTCGATGCTGCGGCACAAGGGGATCCCGGCGCGCAGCCGGGTCGGGTTCGGGAACTACTTCACCGAGGGCTTCAGCCACGACCACGTGGTCGCCGAGTACTGGAACGGCGACCGGTGGGTGATGATCGACGCCCAGATGGATCCGGCTGATCCGCGTTTCCCGTTCGACGTGACGGACATGCCGACTGGACCGTTCCTGTCGGCGGCCGAGGTATGGCGGGGATATCGGGCCGGCGAGCTGAACGGTGATCTGTTCGGCGCGGACCCGAATCCGGACGCTCCGCTGAAGCTGCACGGCGGTTGGTTCATTCGCACTTATGTGCACTATCAGCTCGCGCACCTGAACGGCGACGAGCTTCTGCTCTGGGACAACTGGGGGTCGATGTCGGACACGCTGGAGGGCGCCGACGTCGAGCTGACCGACCGGATCGCCGACCTGATGCTTGCCTCCGACAACGGAGACGACGCCGCGACGAAGGAGGTCAACGAGCTGTACCGCACCGACCCCGGCCTGACATACGCGGGCCGCGCCTTCGTCACCTCCCCGGCCGGTGGAGAGTTTGCCTGGAAGGACCTCGGCTAGCCCGCGAAGCCGTTGCGGAGTTTGTCGAAGAGGCGGTCGACGCGGGCTCGATGATCCTCGGCGACATCGTCCGGGGTGTCGCCGGCCATCAGCCGTCGGGCGGTCCCGGTGAGGACCGTGGTGTAACCGGCGATCAAGAACGCAGCCAGGAGCGCGGCGTCGCCGTCGAAGGCGGCGTCGCCGGCCAGCTCCTCGACCAGCGTCTGCTGGACCTCGTCCGCGATCTCCCGGGCCCGCGCGATCAACGCCGGCGACGACGCGACCGTCACGAAGAACGGGATCGACCCGTCCTTGAGCCCGGACAGGGCGTGGCGGTCGTCGGCCAGGCGCAGGACGGCCTCCCGGAGCGACGTGAGTACGTCGGCGCCACCCGAGCGCACCGCCGTACGGAGCAGCTCCGTCGCATCGTCGGCGCGATCGAGGAGCAGGTCCTCCTTGCGCGGGAAGTGCTTGAAGACCGTCACGCTCGACACGCCGGCCTCCCGCGCGACCTCGGCGACCGTCACGGCATCGAAGCCGCGCTCCAGGAACAACCGGGTGGCGACGTCCGAGATCCGCGCACGCGTCTGCGGTCCGCCACGGGCCGCGGTTCTGGGCATGTGACCTCACTCTCTTGTGTCACTAAGTTTAGTCACTTAACCTAGTGGCATGTCCTCCGATCAGACAACTGTCATAGCAGGCGCTCCCCGCTCGTTGCGGGAGGCGTGGGTCGCGCTGGCCGGGCTGTCGGCGGTGTTCCTGTTCGAGATGCTCGACAACTCGATCCTGAACGTCGCGCTGCCCACCATCGGGCGCGAGCTGCACGCGTCGACGACCGCGCTGCAGTGGGTGACCGGCGCGTACGCCGTCGTGTTCGGCGGATTGATGCTCGCGTTCGGGGCGCTCGCCGACCGGTTCGGCCGCCGGCGGATCATGCTCGTCGGGCTAGCACTGCTAGCGGTGGCGAGCCTCGCGACCGCGTTCGTCTCCACGGTCGAGCAGCTGATCGCCGTACGGGTCGCGATGGGGGTCGCGGCCGCGATGACGACGCCGGGATCGCTCGCCCTGAGCTTCCGGCTGTTCGAGGACGATGGGCTTCGGGTGCGCGCAACGACGCTGATCTCGACCGTAGGGCTGGTCGGGCTCGCGGTCGGTCCGACGGCGGGCGGGTTCGTGCTGGCGATCGCGCCGTGGCAGGTCCTGCTGCTCGTCAACGTACCGATCGCGGTGCTGGCGATTGTCGGCGTACAGCGTGGCATCTCCCCCGACGTACCGGCCGAGCTGCATCGCGATCCGATCGACGTCGTGGGCGCAGTGCTCGGTACGGCGACGATCGTGCTGGCGCTCGTTGCGCCCACACTGTTCGTCGACGAGGGCGCCGGGTCGTGGAGTCCGTGGGCGATCACGGTCGCGGCGATCGTCGGGGCTGCGCTGTTCTACGTCCGCGAGCGCTCAGCGACGTACCCGCTCCTCGATCCCAAGCTGGTCGCGCATCCGCTGGTGTCGAGCGGGCTCGCGTTCAAGGCGGCTGCCGGTCTGGCGACGGCAGGACTCGGGTATCTCGTGACGCTGCAGCTCCAGCTGGACTGGGGTTGGACGCCCGCGCTCGCCGCGATCGGGATGCTGCCGCAGGTCGTGGTCCTGGTCGCCGGCGGTGCGTTGATCAGGCCGTTCGTGGATCGGGTCGGTCTCGCGCGGGCGGCGTGGATGAGCGCGGCGGCGGTCGTGTTCGGGCTCGCGGTCTTCGGCGCGCTGAGCCGGTACGGCTACGTGTGGGTCGCGATCGCGCTCGTTCTGGTCGCGGCCGGCATGCGCGTCGTCGGTGTCGTTGCCGGAGTCAACGTACTGCGCGGTCTCCCGAAGGACCGCACCACGATCGGCGCCGCCCTCACCGACACCGCGACGGAAGTCACCTCCGGCGCCGGCATCGCCATCACCGGCACCGTTCTCGCCACGATGTTCACCGGGTCCATCACCAGCCCGAACTGGACCACACACCAGACCGCCCAGTTCCACCACGCCACCACCACCGCCGGCCTCACCCTCACCGCGCTCGCCGCCGCACTGGTTGCCTGGGGCATCGCCAGGAGTCGGGCCTGAGCACACCCGCCGGTGCCGCGAGACAGGTTATTGCCTGTGCGCCGCCCCCAGTACTTGTTCACCCCCCCCGGTCTCGGCAGGTGGTGGTGGGGCGGACGCAAAACACCCCCGCCTGGTGAGGCAGGCGGGGGTGTGTCTTGTGTGGTGGAGGCTCAGAACTCCGAGCCGGCGGGTAGGTCGGGGGTGGACGGGTCGTCCGGGTCGGACGGGCCGGCGGCGAGGCCGAGTTCGGCGACGCTCGCCAGGCCGGGGTGGTTCGGGACGACGCGGACCGTGTAGCCGAACGGGCCGGTGCGGTCCAGCTTCAGCTCGCCCTCGTACCGGTGCCGGTTGCCGTCGTACGTCTCGGCCAGCGAGAGCGTGGTGCGGACCGGGTCCGTGATCTCGTCGTTGGTGTCGACGCGACCGTGCAGCACCTCGACGCAGATGTCCGACGGGGCGAGGTCGCCGAGTGCCGCGAAGGCGCGGATCCCGACGGTCGTGCCCAGCTGCGGTACGTCGCCGAGGCCCTGGAGCTCCACGTGGTCGACCCGGATCTGCGGCCACGCCGCCCGGACCTTCTGCTTCCACGCGGCCAGCTCACGAGCACCGTCGTACGTCGAGTTGAGGGCCCGCGACGACTGTGCCGCCGGCACGTAGAGCTGCTCGACGTAGTCCTTGACCATTCGGGTGGCGAGCACCTTCGGGCCGAGCTCCTTGATCGTGTGCCGCAGCATCTCGATCCAGCGGGTCGGCACGTCACCGTCGTAGAACCGCGGCGCGACCTGCTTCTCGATCAGGTCGTACAGCGCGTGCGCCTCGAGGTCGTCGCGGCGGTCGGTGTCCTCGATCCCCTCGGCGGACGGGATCGCCCAGCCGAACTCGTCGTCGTACCACTCGTCCCACCACCCGTCGCGGATGGACAGGTTGAGACCGCCGTTGAGCGCGGCCTTCATCCCGGACGTGCCGCACGCCTCGTACGGACGCAGCGGGTTGTTCAGCCAGACGTCGGTGCCCGGGTACATCGGCTGCGCGAGCGCGATGTCGTAGTCCGGCACGAACACGATCCGGTGCCGAACCTCCGGGTCGTCGGCGAAGCGGACCATCTCCTGGATCAGCTTCTTGCCGCCCTCGTCGTGCGGGTGCGCCTTGCCGGCGATGACGATCTGCACCGGACGCTCCGGGTGCAGCAGCAGCGCCTTCAGCCGCGCCGGGTCGCGCAGCATCAACGTCAGCCGCTTGTACGACGGAACCCGCCGGGCGAAGCCCATCGTCAGGACGTCCGGGTCGAGGATCGAGTCGACCCAGCCGAGCTCGGCCTCGCTGGCGCCGCGGTTGATCCAGGACTGCCGCACCCGCGAACGGGTGTCGTCGATGAACCGCTGCCGAAGCAGCCGCTTGGTCTCCCAGATCTGCGCGTCGGTGGTCTTGTCCAGACCCTCGAACACCGAGTCGCCGTCGGCGGTGTAGTTCGCGTAGGTCAGGTCGTGGATCTCACGCGCCACCCACGTCGGCGCGTGGACGCCGTTCGTGATCGAGGTGATCGGCACGTCGGTCGAGTCGAAACTCGGCCACAGCCCCGCGAACATCCCGCGGCTGACCACACCGTGCAGCTTCGACACGCCGTTCGCGCGCTGCGCCAGCCGCAACCCCATGATCGCCATGTTGAACAGCGCCGGGTCCCCGCCCTCGAAGTCCTCGGCGCCCAGCTCGAGGATCCGGTCGACCGGGACCTCCGGGCCGAACACGTCCGGCGAGAAGTGCTGCTGGATCAGCTCGACCGGGAACCGGTCGATACCGGCCGGGACCGGGGTGTGCGTGGTGAACACGGTGCCGCCGCGGTTGACCTCGAGCGCGGTGTCGAAGTCGAGATCCTTCTCGGCGGCGAGCTCACGGATCCGCTCGATGCCGAGGAAGCCGGCGTGCCCCTCGTTGGTGTGGAACACCTCGGGCGCCGCGTGGCCGGTGATCCGGCAGTACGTGCGGACCGCGCGGACACCGCCGACGCCGAGCAGGAGCTCCTGGAGCAGGCGGTGCTCGGTCGAACCGCCGTACAGCCGGTCGGTCACCTCGCGCTCCGACGGCTCGTTCTCCTCGATGTCGGAGTCGAGCATCAGCAGCGGCACGCGGCCGACCTGGGCGACCCAGATCTGCGCGTGCAGCTCGCGGTTGCCGGGCAGCGTCAGGGTCACGGTCGCGGGGGCGTCACCATCCCGGAGCAGGCTGATCGGCAGCCCGTCCGGGTCCACCAGGGGGTAACGCTCCTGCTGCCAGCCCTCACGGTTCAGCGACTGCGCGAAGTACCCGTGCCGGTACAGCAGGCCGACGCCGATCAGTGGGACGCCGAGGTCGCTGGCTGCCTTCAGGTGGTCACCGGCAAGGATGCCGAGACCGCCGGAGTACTGCGGCAGCACGTGGGTGATGCCGAACTCCGGGGAGAAGTACGCGACCGCGTCGAGCGGCGAACCGCCCGCGGTCTGGAACCACCGGTCTTCGGTCACATAGCTGTCCAGGTCGGCTACAGCCAGTTCCAGCCGGCGCAGGAAAGCGTGGTCGTTGGCCAGCTCGTCGAGCCGGGCCGCCGGGACCTCGCCGAGCAGCTTGACCGGGTCACCACCGGTGCTCCGCCACAGCTGCGGGTCGACAGCCTCGAAGACGTCCTGCGTCTCCGGGTGCCAGGCCCAGCGGAGGTTGTTCACCAGGGTGCCCAGACCGGTCAGCGGCTCGGGCAGGACAGGGCGGACGGAGAATCGTCGTATCGCTCGCACCGGGACACCGTACAAGCCCAGGGCGAGCAAGACACCCTCGGGATGCATCGATCTTGCAACGCGAGCAAGAATTTGCAGCGGCGTGTGTCACAGGCGGATGGTGGGAACCGATAACGTCAGTCCTGCAATTAGCTGGCGTTACCTGTTCCCACCGACCTGATCCGCACATCGACAAACGAAGGTTCGTCTACGCCTTGACGTCCTCCCACCACCCGAAGGCAGGGGATTCCAACCCTTGCGGATTGAGGTTCGCGGTTCACAGCCGTGCCTTATTGCGCAAGAAGGCTCCCCGCACTGCCACGGCCCGCCCGGCCGCGGTTCACTGCTGGCCCAGCAACTGCCGGTTGCTCGGCTATCGCAACCAGTGACGACCCTATCGGACCCAACCGACAAAACCTGAAAGGAGGGAGATGGCGCCTCGACCTCGCCATGTACGACGGGGTCTCACGCCATCACACCGATGACTGGGCGCATCCCGATCACCGATGTCACCCCGACCGTCGACGCCGGAGCGTATCCGGCCAAGGCCGCGGTCGGCGAGACGTTCACGATCGCGGCCACTGTGTTCCGCGAGGGACATGACGCGGTGAACGCGAACGTCGTACTGACCTCGCCGTCGGGACAGACCAGACGGATGCTGATGAGCCCCGTCGGTCAGGGCAGCGACCGATGGACCGTCGACGTGACGCTGCAGGAGCAGGGCGCGTGGACGTTCGCGGTCGAGGGCTGGAGCGACCCGTACGGGACGTGGCGGCACAACGCCGAGATCAAGATCCCGGCCGGCCTCGACGTCGACCTGATGTTCGCCGAGGGTGCCGCGTTCTTCGACCGCGCGGCCGCCGGCGTGCCACCCGCCGTACGCGCGGATCGCGGAACGTTGAGCGACGCGGCGCACGCGCTGGCGAACGGTGCGCTGCCGCCGGAAGCGCGGCTGGCCGCGGGCATCTCCCCGCAGGTCCGGGCGGCCCTCGGTCGCTACCCGGTGCGCGAGCTGATCACCTCCTCCGAGACGTACCCGGTGTGGGTCGACCGGACCCGCGCGCTGTACGGCAGCTGGTACGAGTTCTTCCCGCGCTCCGAGGGTGCGACGTACGACGAAGAAGCCGGTGAATGGAAGTCCGGGACGTTCCGGACCGCGGCGCGGCGGCTCGAAGCGGTCGCGAAGATGGGCTTCGACATCCTCTACGTGCCGCCGATCCACCCGATCGGGCACTCGTTCCGCAAAGGCCCGAACAACACCCTCGACCCGAAGCCGGGCGACCCGGGTTCGCCGTGGGCGATCGGCTCCGAGGACGGCGGCCACGACGCGATCCACCCCGAACTCGGCACCTTCGAGGACTTCGAGTACTTCGTCGGCCGGGCCCGCGAGGTCGGTCTCGAGGTCGCGATCGACCTGGCGCTGCAGGCGTCGCCGGACCACCCGTGGGTGAAGGAACACCCGAAATGGTTCTCGGTGCGCGCCGACGGCTCGATCGCGTACGCCGAGAACCCGCCGAAGAAGTACCAGGACATCTACCCGATCAACTTCGACAACGACCCCGAAGGCATCTACGCCGAAGTCCTGCGGATCGTCCGGCTGTGGATCTCCAAGGGCGTCACGGTGTTCCGGGTCGACAACCCGCACACCAAGCCGGTCAACTTCTGGGAGTACCTGCTCGGCGAGATCCGCAAGACCGACCCGGACGTGGTGTTCCTGTCCGAGGCGTTCACCCGGCGGCCGATGATGCAGGAGCTGGCGAAGGTCGGGTTCCACCAGTCGTACACGTACTTCACCTGGCGCAACGAGAAGTGGGAGCTGGAGGAGTACCTGGAAGAGCTCACCAAGGAGACCGGTCACTTCCTACGGCCGAACTTCTTCGTGAACACGCCCGACATCCTCACGGCGTACCTGCAGTACGGCGGTCCCGGCGCGTTCAAGATCCGCGCGGCGATCGCGTCGACGTCGTCACCGGCCTGGGGTGTGTACGCCGGGTTCGAGCTGTTCGAGCACGTCGCACTGCGGCCCGGCTCGGAGGAGTACCTGGACACCGAGAAGTTCCAGCTCCGCCCGCGGGACTGGGAGGCCGCGGAGGCCGAGGGCCGCTCGCTGGCGCCGTACCTGACGCTGCTGAACAACATCCGCCGCCGGCACCCGTCCCTGCAGCAACTGCGCAACCTGACGCTGCACACGGTCGACGACGAAGCGATCATGTGCTTCTCGAAGCGCTCGACGGCACCCGACGGTCACAGCGACACCGTCATCGTCGTCGTGAACACCGACCCGCACTCGGTCCGCGAGTCGATGGTCCACCTCGACATGACCGCCCTCGGCATGCGCCCCGAAGACACCTTCACCGTCTACGACGAAATCACCGGCGCCACCTGGCGCTGGGGCCAGAGCAACTACGTCAAACTCGACCCCAACGGCGAACCAGCCCACATCCTCGCCGTCCGCCGCGGCCAAGCCTAGGCAAGCAGTTGGACTCGCCGAAGGGCCACTCGGCAGTGGACCTTCGGCGAACCGAAGCCGGACGTCTGTCGCTGTGACTCCCTCACCCGTCGCCATAGGTTGGAGTCGTAGGTGGGAGGAGGTGATGTTCGATGAGGCTGAAGGCGAGAGATCTTGTCGCGACACTCCTCGTCGCGGCTGTCATGGTTCCCTACGTCGGATACCTGCTGAACGGAGAGATGCCGTTCCTCAAGGATCCGCGAGGAATGTCCGCGCTCGGGCTGTTGCTCGGTGCAGTGGCGTTCTGGGTGATTCGTGGCAGCAACGATCGAGGACGGATCGGCAGGATGGAGGCCGGGGTCGCGATGCTGTCCGCAGTACTGGGCATCGTCGCGGTGGGCCTCGCGGAGACGGCAGCGGCCGAGGTGCTGCTGGCGGTCTTCATGGGGTCGATCCTGGTCGTCCTGGCCATCGAGCTGATCGATCACGCCGGTCTGTTGCATCATTCGGGCCATCCGGCCTGATCCGACGGGCCACAACCTACAACGCGCCGGTGCGACGGAGCCTCGTCCCACCGGCGCAATCGTCTCAGATCGGGACGGTTTCTGGGTACTTCAGCCCGGCGCCGGTGTTCAGGGCTACTACCTGGTCGTCAGCGTGGATCCAGCCGGAGTCGCGGAGCGAGCGGATGGCGGCGAAGTTGGCGGCGCCTTCGGGGCAGATGAAAGTGCCTTCCAGCTGTGCGACCTGATGTTGCTCGGCGAGGATGTCCTCGTCGTCGACCGCGATCGCGCAGCCGCCCGTCTCCGCGATCGCCTGGAGTACAAGGAAATCGCCGAGGGCCTTCGGGACGGTGATGCCGAAGGCAACGGTTCGGGCGTCCGGCCAGGGCTCGCTCTCGGGGAGGCCCTTCTCCCAGGCGCGGACGATCGGGGCGCAGCCTGTCGACTGGACCGCGACCAGGCGCGGCAACGGTCCCTCGATCCAGCCGAGGTCGCGGAGTTCGTTCAGTGCCTTCCAGATGCCGATGATGCCGACGCCGCCGCCGGTCGGGTAGACGATCACGTCGGGCAGCTGCCAGTTCAGCTGCTCGGCGATCTCCAGGCCCATCGTCTTCTTGCCCTCGATCCGGTACGGCTCCTTCAGCGTGGACGCGTCGAAATACCCGGGCTGGTCCTGGATCAAAGACCGGACGTACGCCGCCGCGTCGCCGATCAGCCCGTCGATCAGCTGCAGCCGCGCGCCGACCGCGGTCACCTCGCGCCGGCAGATCTCCGGCGCGGCGATCGGCATCGCGATCAACGCCTCCATCCCGGCGCGCGCGGCGTACGCGGCCCAGGCGGACCCGGCGTTCCCGTTCGTCGGCATCGCGATCTTCCGGACGCCGACCTCGTACGCGCGCGACACCCCGACGGCGGCGCCCCGCGCCTTGAACGTCCCGGTCGGGATCAGCCCCTCGTCCTTCATCAGCAGGCGATCGACCCCGAGCTCGGCGCCGTACCGCGGCAACGGCAGGAGCGGCGTCATCCCCTCCCCCAGCGTCACCACGTTCTCGGGCGAGCGCACCGGCAACAGCTCGTGATACCGCCACAGGTCAGGCCCGCGCGAGACCAAATCGTCCTTGTGAAGCGCTAGTACGTCGTACCTCGCGAGCAGCGGCGATCCGCACGGGCACAGGCCGATGATCTGATCGGCGTCATGGGTGGCGCCACAGCGAGGACACTCGAGATGACTCAGCGCGGAGAAGGTCACGACAACAGAAACTACCCCGCGCGAACTACCCCGCGCGCAGATCGGTGATCATCGGGCGCTGGCGATCGGTGAGCCGGAACCCGATACCGCGGACGGCGTCGATGGTGACCGTCGTACCGAGGTCGTCGAGCTTGCGGCGCAGGCGCTTCACCACCGAGTGCACGTCGGCGGTGCCGCGGATGTTCCGGTCCCGCCACACGGTGTGGTGCAGAGCGTCGTACGACCAGACCCGCAGCGGCGCGGACATCAGGCGGCTGAGCAGCTCCTGCTCGAGCTCGGTCAACTGGATCTCGTCACCACGCCAGCAAGCCGTCGAACGAGCCCGATCGATGGTGAGTACGTCGGCCTCGGAGTCCTCGCCGGTCGCATGGACCGCGGTGGCATCGACCGCATCGGGATCCGGTGGCTCAGGCTGCCCAGGTGCGGCGGGCGGTGGTTGCTGAGCGGGAACCAGCAGTCTGCGCAGTTCGTCGAGGCTGGAGACCAGGAGCAGCGGCGCGACGTCGTCGACGAGTTCGGCCAGCCGGACGCGCTGCTCGGGTGAGGCCGCGACCGCGATGAGCAACGGGAACGCTCCTGATCCAGTGGTGGTCAGATCGGCGTCCGTAGGGGCGGGTTCACGGGCGGTGACCATCTGATCACGATGTCAACATCTGCCTGGGATCGTCAACGGAATGCCAACGTTTGCCCACCTTGCCTCGATCGGTGCGACAGCTAGTCACAAGTTGCTCACCAAGTGTGCTTGTTACCACGTTGTTCTGACACATAAGGTCCACGTCAAGCTTGCGGTGTCACATACCGCGACCTGGGGGGCACTGAGCGTTCACACGCCCTCCTGCAGCAATGACTCGGGGGAGTCGACTCGGGGTCGTTTCAAGTGAGGGGCTGCAGAGATGTCACATCAACGAAAGGGACTCGCCAGATCACTGGCGGGCGCCCTCGCGACGGTGGCAGTCGTCGCAACCAGCCTGGCCTCGGTAGGCCAGGCCCAGGCTGTACCTGATTCTGGACCGCCCACCAAACCGGAGGCCACACCCGCCTCCAAGATCAAGCCGGAACTTCTCCAGAAGCTCGACGGCAAGGACGCCAAGTCCGCGACGGACTACTGGGTCCGCTTCGCCGCGAAGGCCGACCTGACCGCCGCGAGCAAGATCACCAACTGGAACGAGCGCGGCACCGCGGTGGCCGCCGCGCTGAAGAAGGCCGCCGCGGACAGCCAGGCGAAGATCCGCGCCGAACTGGACGCGCAGCATGTGAAGTACCAGTCCTTCTGGGGCACGAACGCGATCCGCATCGAGAACGGCTCGCTCGAACTCGCCCAGAACCTGGCCGGTCACACCGAGGTCGAGGGCCTGTACGCGCCCGTCCAGATCGAGGTACCGAAGGTCACGCCCGGTCAGCAGGAGAAGGCGATCCAGGCCGTCGAGTGGGGCGTCGCCAACATCAAGGCGAACCAGGTCTGGTCGCAGTACGGCGACAAGGGCGAGGGGATCGTCGTCGCCAGCATCGACACCGGTGTGCAGTACGACCACCCGGCGCTGGTGCACCAGTACCGCGGCAACAACGGTGACGGCACCTTCAACCACAACTACAACTGGTTCGACGCAGCCGGCACCTCGCCGAACGCGCCGGCCGACGGCAACGGCCACGGCACCCACACGATGGGCACCATGGTCGGTGACGACGGCGCGGGCAACCAGATCGGTGTCGCCCCGGGCGTGAAGTGGATCGCCGCGAACGGCTGCTGCCCGAGCGACGCCGCGCTGATCACGTCCGGCCAGTGGATGCTCGAGCCGACCGACCTCGCCGGGCAGAACCCGGACGCGAGCAAGCGGCCGAACGTCATCAACAACTCGTGGGGCTCCACGCTGCCGTCGAACGACCCGTTCATGGAGGACATCACCCTGGCCTGGACCGCGTCCGGGATCTTCGGGACGTTCGCCAACGGCAACAGCGGTGAGGGCGGCTGCAACACGTCCGGCTCACCGGGCAGCCTGACGAGCAACTACTCGGCCGGCGCCTACGACATCAACAACAACATCGCGTCGTTCTCCGGCCGCGGTGTGGGCCAGAACGGCACCATCAAGCCGAACATCTCGGCCCCGGGTGTCAACGTCCGCTCCAGCCTGCCGGGCAACACGTACGGCGCCTTCAACGGTACGTCGATGGCGACACCGCACCTGACCGCCGCTGTCGCCCTGCTGTGGTCTGCCTCGCCGGCCCTCAAGGGTGACGTCGCGGCAACGCGGGCGCTGCTGAACTCGACCGCGATCGACACGCCGAACAGCCAGTGCGGCGGCACCGACGCGAACAACAACGTCTTCGGTCAGGGCCGTCTGGACGCGCTGGCGCTCCTGAACGCGGCGCCGATCGGCGACACCGGCACGCTCTCCGGCACTGTCACCGCCGCCACCGGCGGCGCCGCTCTCGCCGGCGCCAGCGTGACGGTGAAGGCAGCCGGCCAGCCGGACAAGACGCTGACCACCGGCAGCAACGGCACGTACTCGACCGTGCTGCCGGCCGGCGACTACAACCTGACGGTCGCATCGTTCGGTTACGCGACGCAGACCGCCACCGCCACCATCACCACGGGTCAGACCACCACCAAGAACTTTGCTCTGGTGAGCACGCCGCAGGTGAGCGTCGGCGGTACCGTCACGGACGGCTCCGGCCACGGCTGGCCGCTGTACGCGAAGGTGTCGGTCGAGGGCCCGGGTGGCGTGTTCGACTACACGACCCCGAGCAACGGCCGGTACAGCCTCAAGGTCCCGTCCGGTGCGGCGTACTCGCTCAAGGTCGAGTCGAAGTACCCGGGTTACCAGACCGTCAGCCAGCCGATCACCGTCGGCACGGGCAACCTGACGAAGAACATCGCCGTACCGGCAGACGCTGACTCGTGCAGCACCGCGCCCGGTTACAAGTGGGGCTCGGACGGCGTGTACGAGACCTTCGACTCCGGTGCCGCGCCGAGCGGCTGGACCGTCGTCGACAACAAGGGCAACGGTCAGGTCTGGAAGTTCGACGACCCGGGCAACCGGGGCAACCTGACCGGTGGCAGCGGCAAGTTCGCGGTCATCGACAGCGACAAGTACGGCGGCGGCCAGTCGCAGGACTCCTCGCTTGTCAGCCCGGTCGTGGACCTGAGCTCGGTCACCGCTCCGGTGATCCGGTTCAACCAGGACTTCAAGCGTCTCGGTGACAAGGCCGACGTGGACCTGTCCCTCGACGGCGGCGCCACCTGGACCAACGTGCTGCAGCAGACCGCGAACAGCACCGGCCTCAAGGAACTCGCGATCCCGCAGGCGGCCGGGCAGGCGAACGTGAAGGTCCGGTTCCACTACTACGAGGCGAACTACGCATGGTGGTGGCAGGTCGACAACGTCCTGATCGGTAGCCAGGTCACCTGTGTGGCGACCGGCGGCGGGATCGTCGTCGGCAACGTCAAGGACGCCAACACGAGCGGTTTCGTGAACGGCGCCGTCGTCACCCGTGACGGCAGCACCGAGGCTGGCAAGGATTCTGGGACGACCGTTGCAACGCCCGAGGACACCGGTCTGAACGACGGTTTCTACTGGCTGTACTCGTCCGCTGACGGCGACCAGGGCTTCACCGCCAAGGCCGGCAACTACGTCAGCTCGACCGCGACCGTCGGGGTCGAGGCGGACTGGACGACCACTGCCGACTTCACGCTGAAGGCCGGCCAACTGTCCGTCACGCCGGGTGCCGTCAGCGGCAGCCTGAAGCTGCCGACCGGCAAGGTGACCAAGTCGTTCACCGTCAAGAACACCGGCGGTGCCGATGTCGACGTGAAGTTCGGTGAGAAGGACGGCGGTTTCGTCCTGCAGAACGCGAACGGCAGCACGACGACCAAGGCCCAGGTGGAGAACGGGCCCGGCGCCCCGCTGCAGCGGCTCGCCGTGGACACCTCGTTCGCCCAGATGCTGACGGGCAAGACCGGCGCTGTGTCACCAGGGACGGCCGCCGCGAAGCCGATGGCGGCTCCGTGGACCGACATCGCCGACTACCCGGCGACCGTGATGGACAACCGGGTGGTCAGCCTCGAGGGCAAGACGTACTCGATTGCCGGTGGCAACGGTAGTGCGTCGACCGCGAACAGCTACGTGTACGACCCGGCGACCCTCGCCTGGACCGCGATCGCCCCGCTGCCGGGTGCTCGCAACGCCATCACCGTCGGTGTGATCGGCGGCAAGATCGTCGCCAGCTCCGGCTGGGGACCGTCGGGCCCGGCGCCGGAGACCTGGTCGTACGACCCGGCCGCCAATGCCTGGACCGCACTGGCTGCCAACCCGGCCCCGCGGGCCGCGGCCGGTCAGGCAGTGCTCGACGGCAAGTTGTACGCCGTCGGCGGCTGCACCACCGCCAACTGCACCCCGATGAGCAACACCGTGGTGCGGTACGACCCGGCGGCCAACGCCTGGGAGACGCTGGCGAACTACCCGAAGTCGGTCGCGTTCGCGTCCTGCGGCGCCATCGACGGCATGCTGTACTGCGCCGGCGGCAACGACGGCGCGACCTCGCAGAAGTCGGCGTACGTCTACGACCCGAGTGCAGACTCCTGGACTGCGATCGCGGACGCACCGTCCGACCACTGGGCGGCGTCGTACGCCGTCGCCGGCGGCAAGCTGCTGATCGTCGGCGGTGTCCAGGCCGGTGCGGTCACCAACGCCGGGTTCGCGTACGACCCGTCGTCGGCGAGCTGGACCGCGCTGCCGAACGCCAACCTGCCGCGGTACCGCGGTGGTGCCGCGTGTGGCTTCTACAAGATCGGCGGCTCGTCCGGCAGCTTCAACGCAACGGCGGACAGTGAGGCCCTGCCGGGTCTCGAGGACTGCTCCGAGTCGTCGGCGGACGTGAGCTGGATGTCCATCGACCAGACCGAGGTCAGCCTGGCCCCGGGACAGTCGACGACCGTCAAGGTCACGCTCTCCGCGAGCGTCGACCAGCCCGGCACCTACAGCGGTGCCGTGACGATCGGCGAGAACACCCCCTACACGGTCGCTCCGGTCGGCGTGACGATGACCGTCACCCCGCCCACCACGTGGAGCAAGCTGCAGGGCACCGTCACGGGCGTCAGCTCGTCCGGCGCCTCCGCCGCCCTCCCGGGCGCGATCGTGGAGGTGGACTCGTGGGCCCAGTCCTACACCTTCATCACCGACAAGGACGGTAAGTACGCCTACTGGCTCGACCGTCGCAACAACCCGCTCACCCTGATCGCCGCGAAGGACGGCTACAAGCCCCAGACCCGCACCACCAAGCTGGTCGCCGGCACCCCCGTCACCGAAGACTTCGCCCTGAAGTCGATCAAGTAAGCACCCGGTAAAAGCTCGGCCCCCGGACCGTCACGGTCCGGGGGCCGAGCCCTTTCCGGAACTTTTTCGTCACCAGGTGGCGAAAATGTTCCGGAGAACGGCTGTGTCAGGTGGTGGGGAGGAGGTGGAAGCCGACGCCCCGGACGGCGTGGATGGTGACGGTGGCGCCGAGGTTGAGGAGTTTTTGCCGGAGGCGTTTGACGACCGAGTGGATGTGCGAGCCGTGGCCGAGGTGCTCGTTGCCCCAGACCGCGTGGTGCAGGCGCTGGTACGTCCAGACCCGGCCGGGTTCCGCTACCAGGCAGTGCAGGAAGTCGTGCTCGAGCCGGGTCAGCGGCATCTCGCGGTCCTTCCACCGGACCACCCGGCGGTGGACGTCCAGCCGCAGCTCGGCGACCGGCTCAGGATCACGCACCGCCTGCATGCGGCGCTCCGCAGGTGGCACAGCGGGTACGTCGGCCACCACGCCCGTCGCACTGACAGCCGCGCTCGGTGCGACCGTCACCCCCGTGAGCTCCAGGAACGCGCGGGCCTGGTCGGCGTTCGAGACCAGCAGCAGCGCGTCGGCCCCGCCGAGCAGGCGGGCCAGCTGTACTCGTTCGGCCGTGGACGCGGCCACACCGATGATCAATGACGAATCGGACGGCCTCTCGATCGGCATCACAAGCTCGCCCCTCCCAGTCGAACCGGCCCGCCATAAGTACGGTTCACGGCGCGAACTAAGTCAAGTGATTCACCGCTCCGTGGGCTGGCACATATGCGTCCTGTCCGAGACAGGACAGGCAAACCTTGGCAAATCCTGGCGACGCTCCCCGGACGGGTGTGCGATCGGCCCACCAAGCGGAGTAGTCTCCTCGCGCACGGTCACTCTGACCGCACCCACGGAGGAACAGTGCCCGGTCTCGTTCGACGGCCGCTCGTCATCTGGTTGCTCGCGGCCCTCGCAGTCCCTGTACTGCTGACGGCTGTGCTGATTCCCGCCCGTGCCGGCACCACCGAGGACGATCTCCGCGAACGTACGACGGCTGCCCTGAAGGCGCGCGGTATCGAGACCGGCGGCGTCGACTTCGACGGCCGGAACGCGCGCGTCACCGTGCCGTCCGGCGTGGATCCGGCGGTGGTCCGGGAGGTCGTGTCGGGTGTCGACGGTGTGCGGTCGGTCGAGCTCGTCAACGGGCAAGCGGCCGGTTCTACGCCGACATCTACGCCGACATCTACGCCGACATCTACGCCGACGCCTGTTCCGACCAGCAGCAGTACGCCGCCGCAATCCGACGTACCGGCGTTCGAGCTCGGGCGGACGGATCGGTCGATCCGGGTGCAGGCGCCGGTGCGGAGCCAGGCGGTCAAGGACGCGATCGCGGCCGAGGTCGACCAGGTGCTCGGCGAGGACCGTGAGTACGACGACCGCACGACGATCGACGCCGCGAACGGTCTCGCCGAAGCGTCGACGGTGTCCGCGCTGCTGCGGGCGCTGGCGATCGGCGGCGGTGACGCCTCGGTGCGGTACGACGGGGACAACGTCACGTTGTCCGGTCAGGTACCGGACCAGGCGACCAAGGCGACGATCGGCCGGGCCGCGGCGACCGCCGTTCCGGGTGCGGTGATCGCGGACGAACTGGCGCTGCCGGCGCCGCCGAAGAGCGCGGTCAGCGAACCGTGCCGTACCTTCCCGACCCGGCTGGCCGAGTTCAGCCGGCGGTACCCGATCAACTTCTTGTCCGGTACGTCGATCGTGAACAACGCGTCGAAGCCGTCCGTGGTGAAGGCCGCCGCCGTCCTCAAGTCGTGTACGACGGTGCGCGTCGAGGTGGCCGGTCACACCGACGACCTCGGCTCACCCGCGACCAGCCTGCCGCTGTCCGAGCGCCGGGCCGCCGCGGTGAAGGCCGAACTGGTGCGGCTGGGGGTCGGCGCGGACCGGATCCTCGCGCACGGGTACGGCGAGGCGTTCCCGATCGCATCCAACGCCACCGGCGCCGGGCGGGTCGCGAACCGCCGCGCCGAGATCCGAGTAGTACAGGGGAATTGATGAGCTGGCTGATCGCCGAGACCTGGATTCTGCTGCTGGTCGCGTTCGTACTGGGCAGCGCCGCCGCCTGGCTGGTACACCGACTCGTCCGCCATTCGGCCGGAGGAGCACGCTGATGGGCTGGCTACTCCGAGACAACTGGCTGGGCTCCCTCCTCGCGTTCGTCGTCGGCGCAGGCATCACCTGGGTCCTCCTCGACCGCCGCCGCCCCGCCCCCGCAATCCCCAACACCACGGCCTCCTCTCCCCCGAACCCCGCACCAACCCCACCAGCGGCCGAGCGAACCACTCCGGCACCACCTGCCGAGCAACCGACTGCGTCCCCGAAAGCCGAGGCTGCCCCGACGGCGGCATCATCAGCCGAGCCGGACCCGACACCTGCAGCTCCGGCAGCGCCCGCGGCTTCGCGTGGGGAGGTTGAGCGGCCGGTGTTTTCGCAGTTGATGGGTGAGGAGGAGACGCTGTTCGACCACATCCAGCCGACTGCTGACACGACTCCGGACGCGCCAACCGACGTACCAGCTGGAAGGTACGGCGAGGGATCAGCGGATGCGGTGCCGCATCAAGGCCCGCCCGACGGGTTCACGATCAAGGGCAACGCGCAGTCGATGCTCTTCCACACGCCCGATTCGCCGTACTACGGCCGCACCAAGCCGGAGGTCTGGTTCCGCACCGAGGCCGACGCCGAGCGGGCCGGCTTCACCAAGTACACCCGCCGTCCGCGCAAGGCCGCGGACCCGCGCGACTGACCCTCGCGCGAACAACCCAGGGAGAGACCGTGCGACGCCAGCTCCATCTTCCCTTCATCGTCGGCCAGGACGAGGACGGCACCTGGATCGCCGAGGCCGCGCTCACCCCGGACATCTTCGTCTCCGGCGAAGGCGACACCCGCGAGTCCTCCCTCGACGACCTCCGCGTCCAGATCGCCCGCGTAGTAGCCGATTCCGGCGCCCCCGAACAACTCGTCGTCGACATCGACGTCCCCGACAACTGACCCCAGCCCAGTCCTACGATCTCGGCAACACTGAGTAACCAGGAGGCGTTGTGCAGCGCGACATCACTGTTTCCTTCCTCGTCGAGCAGGACGAGAACGGCACCTGGTGCGCCGAGGCGGCGCTGAGCCCCAAGTCGTTCGCCAACGGCGAGGGCGCTACGCGCGAGGCGGCCATCGAGGATCTGAAGGACGCGATCGCCATCCTCGCCGAGACCGTCGGCGTCCCGGAGCAGGTCACCGTCACGGTCGAGATCGAGGACTGATGGCGGCGCCGAAGAAGAGGCGCGAGGCCGAGCGGGAGCTCAAGAAGAAGGGCTTCACGATGCAGCCCGGACGTGGCAAGGGCAGCCACGAGGTCTGGAAGAACGCCAGCGGCGAGTCAGTCACCGTCCCGAAGCATGGAGACGAGATCGCGGCCGGTACCTGGAGGTCCATCGAGCGTCAGTCGCGAGAGGCCCAGCAACGAGCGGAAGCCCAGCAGCGGGCACAGCAGGCCGCGCAGGCGCAACGCGTGGCGAACCAGGGTGTCCGCCAGGCCGGTAGCGGCCAGGGACAAAGCGGGTCCGGCCAGCAGGACAACAAGGCTGGCAAGAAGCAGGGCCGTGGCAAGAGTCGCTGGAGTCGCGGCAGAGGTTGAGGTTGAGCGCTTCGGCCGACGTCCACATCGGACGTCGGCCGAACCGAGCATGAGGAGGAACCGATGGATTCTCAGGCTTCGTCGCCGCTCGAGCCGGATGCGCAGGAGCCGTTGGAGCCGGATGCTGTCATTCTGCCGGGGGAAGGGCTGGAGGGGCGGGGCGTCAATGCGGATGAGGCGTACCCGGGACTGCAGTCGGTGAATGTCAGGGGGCTGTTGCGGCGGTACCGGCGGGGTGGTGGTCGCGGTGGTGCGGCGCAGCAGACTGCTAAACAGCGTGAGGAGCGGTCGCCGCGGCGGTGATCCCGCCGGGGTGGACCGGCCGCGCCGAAGCCGGTCGCAGCTGCCGTCATCGAATCGCAGTACAGCCGGATCGCGAGCCCTATTTGCTTGTACTGGCAAAGGGCCGCCAGACTGTGCGGAACGCCTTGCGGACCCGTCCGGCCGACGGCGTCACCACATCATCGCTGTACCCCCGGGAGTTGTCCGGGCGCAACGCACTGCCCTCCCCTTTTAGGTGCGCCCGAACGGGGTACGGGACCTAAGGTTTGATGACACCCGATGGAGGTGAGCGTGACCGACATGCTGCCGGAGCAGCACCACGGACTGACGAAGAGTGACCCGCTGTGGTTCAAGCGGGCCGTCTTTTACGAGGTCCTCGTGCGGTCCTTCAAGGACTCGAACGCCGACGGCATCGGCGACCTGCAGGGCCTGACCGAGAAACTCGACTATCTCGAGTGGCTCGGAGTGGACTGCCTTTGGTTACCTCCGTTCTACCCGTCGCCGTTGCGCGACGGGGGTTACGACATCTCGGACTACACCGATGTGATGCCGGAGGTCGGGACGGTCGCCGACTTCGCGGAGTTCCTGCAGCAGGCCCACGCCCGCGGCATCCGGGTGATCGTCGACTTCGTGATGAACCACACCTCGGACCAGCACCCCTGGTTCCAGGCGTCGCGGGAGGACCCCGAGGGTCCGTACGGCGACTTCTACGTGTGGTCCGACACCGACGACAAGTACGCCGACGCCCGCATCATCTTCGTCGACACCGAGCAGTCGAACTGGACCTGGGACCCGGTGCGCGGCCAGTACTTCTGGCACCGGTTCTACTCCAACCAGCCGGACCTGAACTTCGAGAACCCGGCCGTCGGCGACGCGATGATCGAGGCGCTGAAGTTCTGGCTCGACCTGGGCGTCGACGGTTTCCGGCTGGACGCCGTGCCGTACCTGTTCGAGGTCGACGGCACGAACTGCGAGAACCTCCCGCGCACCCACGAGTTCCTGAAGCGGGTCCGCAAGGAGGTGGACGCGAACTACGAGGACCGCGTCCTGCTCTGCGAGGCGAACCAGTGGCCGGCCGACGTGGTCGAGTACTTCGGCGACCGCGACTCCGGCGGTGACGAGTGCCAGATGGCGTTCCACTTCCCGGTGATGCCGCGCATCTTCATGGGCGTACGGCGGGAGTCGCGGTTCCCGATCTCCGAGATCCTGGCCCAGACGCCGGAGATCCCGGACACCTGCCAGTGGGGCATCTTCCTGCGCAACCACGACGAGCTGACGCTCGAGATGGTCACCGACGAGGACCGCGACTACATGTGGTCGGAGTACGCGCAGGACCCGCGGATGAAGGCGAACATCGGCATCCGCCGCCGGCTCGCCCCGCTGCTGGACAACGACACCAACAAGATGGAGTTGTTCACCGCGCTGCTGCTCAGCCTGCCGGGCTCCCCGATCCTGTACTACGGCGACGAGATCGGCATGGGCGACAACATCTGGCTGGGTGACCGCGACGGCGTCCGCACCCCGATGCAGTGGTCCCCGGACCGCAACGCCTCGTTCTCGACCGCGACGCCGGGCAAGCTCAGCCTGCCGGTGATCATGGATCCGGTCTACGGCTTCCAGGCGGTGAACGTCGAGGCCGAGATGGAGAACGCCTCGTCGCTGCTGCACTGGACCCGGCGGATGATCCAGACCCGCAAGCAGCACCCGTCGTTCGGCATGGGCACCTTCACCGATCTGGGCGGCTCCAACCCGAGCGTGCTGTCGTACGTCCGGGAGTTCGGCGACGACGTGGTGCTGTGCGTGAACAACCTGTCGAGGTTCCCGCAGCCGATCGAGCTGGATCTGCGGCAGTGGCAGGGCGTCGAGCCGATCGAACTTCTCGGCGGCGTGCACTTCCCGACGATCGGCGAGTTGCCCTACCTTCTGACCCTCGGCGCCCACGGTTTCTACTGGTTCCGGCTGCCGGTGGCGAAGCCGGAAGCACAGTCGGAAAAGCATGAGGAGAGCATTTAAGTGACTTCCCATCTGGACCAGGTCCAGTCCTTCTGCTCGGGCCAGAGGTGGTTCGGCGAGAAGGGACACGACGTTCACGTCGAAGCGATGGCCACCTCGGCGTGGCTTTCGGACGCGGACGCCTGGCCCGCGGTCCGGATCGGGTTCGTCTACTGTGCGGGTCCACCCGGGGCGGAAACCCCGATCCGGGTGTACCAGCTGCCGCTCAGCTACCACCGCGAGCCGGTCGAGAACCTCGGCCACGCGCTGGTGGGTGAGTGGATCGAGCCGGACCTCGACGACACCGAGGTCTGGGTGTACGACGCGTTGCACGACAAGGAAGCGACGCCGTACTGGCTGGACGGGCTCACGCACGGACGGCAGCTGGACGGGCTGGAGTTCCATCCCGTCCAGGCGCCGGAAGGGTCGATCGAGGTGCCGGAGGACGCGCAGTCGCTGGTCCTCACGGTCGAGCAGAGCAACACGTCGCTGGTGTTCGGCGACGTCGCGCTGCTGAAGGTGTTCCGCCGCCTCGAGCCCGGGAGCAACCCGGGGGTCGAGATCGAGTCGGCGCTCACCGAGGCCGGGTCCGAACTGGTCCCGGCGGTGCTGGGGTCCGCGCGTGGTCGGTGGCCGCGCGCGGGCGGCGGTACCGACAGCGGCGAGCTGGCGATGATGACGGCGTTCCAGAAGAGCGCGACCGACGGCTGGACGTTCGCGACGTCGTCGGTGCGCGACCTGTACGCCGAGGCGGACCTGCACGCCGAGGAGGTCGGCGGGGACTTCGCCGCCGAGTCGCACCGGCTCGGCGCGAGCACGGCGCAGGTGCATTCCGAGCTCGCGAAGGCGCTCGGCACCGACATCTGGGAGCCGGCCAAGCTGGTCGAGCACGCGGCGGCGATGCGTCGCCGGCTCGAGAAGGCCGCTGCGGCGATCCCGGAGCTCGCGCCGTACGCCGACGGACTGGCGCGGGCGTTCGACGCGCTGGCGGCGTACGACCAGCCGGTGACGGTGCAGCGGATCCACGGCGACTTCCATCTCGGTCAGGTGCTGCGGACGATCGACGGCTGGAAGCTGATCGACTTCGAGGGTGAGCCGGCCAAGTCGCTGGTCGAGCGGCGGGCGCTGGACACCGAGGTGAAGGACATCGCCGGCATGCTGCGCTCGTTCGACTATGCGGCCCGGTCGCTGCTGGCCGATCACCAGGGCGACCAGCAGATCGCGTACCGCGCGGCGGAGTGGGCGACCCGCAACCAGCAGGCCTTCTGCGACGGGTACGCCGAGACGGCGGGCAGCGATCCGCGCGAGCACAGCGTGCTGCTGAACGCGTTCCTCGCGGACAAGGTCATCTACGAGACCCTCTACGAGGCCCGCAACCGCCCGAGCTGGCTGCAGATCCCGCTGTCGGCCGCCGCGCACCTGGCCGAACAGTAATAGCCCGAAATCTTTGACCGATTGTGTACTTCGGGACTCGTCGGGTACGGGGTGCGGTGTACAGGGTCTGGATCGGGCAGGATGGGGTTCATGGGAGAGCGTGAAGCTTTTGAGGTGCCGGTGGTGGCGGCCGACGAGCCTGTGGTGACAGCGGTTCCGGTCGCTCGGACCGATCTCGAACGACTGGTCGCCGGCACGTTCCACGATCCTCATCAGGTGCTCGGCCCGCATCTCGGCGAGCACGGCGTCACCGTCCGCGCGCTGCGCCCGTACGCGAACAGCGTGACCGTGCTGTACGACGGCCAGCGGCTCGATCTCCGGCACGAGCACGAGGGGATCTGGGTCGGCGTGCTCGATGTCGACAAGGTCCCGGACTACCGCCTCGAGGTCACCTACACCGACGGTCCCGCGACCGAGGTCGACGACCCGTACCGGTACCTCCCGTCGCTCGGCGAGGTCGACCTGCATCTGATCGGCGAGGGCCGCCACGAGCAGCTGTGGACCGTGCTCGGCGCCCACGTCCGGCGGTACGAGGGTCCGGGCGGCGCCGTGACCGGTACGTCGTTCGCGGTCTGGGCCCCGAACGCGCAGGGCATCCGGCTCACCGCCGACTTCAACTTCTGGGACGGCCGCGCGCATCCGATGCGCTCGCTCGGCGGCTCCGGCGTGTGGGAGCTGTTCGTGCCCGGCGTCGGCCCGGGTACGCGGTACAAGTTCGACATCTGCGGCCGTGACGGCGTCTGGCGGCAGAAGGCCGACCCGATGGCGAACCTGGCCGAGACTCCCCCGGCGAACGCGTCCGTCGTGCACGAGTCGACGTACGAGTGGAGCGACTCCGACTGGCTGGCCAGGCGCGCCGACGCGCAGGCGTACGCCGAGCCGATGAGCGTGTACGAGGTGCATCTCGGCTCGTGGCGCAAGGGCAGGTCGTACCGCGAGCTGGCCGACGAGCTCGTTGCCTATGTCAACGAGATGGGTTTCACCCATGTCGAGTTCATGCCGGTGATGGAGCACCCGTTCGGCGGTTCGTGGGGCTACCAGGTCACGTCGTACTTCGCGCCGACCTCGCGGTTCGGCGACCCGGACGACTTCCGGTTCCTGGTCGACCGGCTGCACCAGGCGGGTATCGGCGTACTCGTCGACTGGGTGCCGGCGCACTTCCCGAAGGACGCCTGGGCGCTGGCCCGGTTCGACGGTACGCCGCTCTACGAGCACCCCGACCCGCGCCGCGGCGAGCAGCCGGACTGGGGCACGTTGGTGTTCGACTTCGGCCGGCCGCAGGTGCGCAACTTCCTGGTCGCGAACGCGCTCTACTGGGCCGAGGAGTTCCACATCGACGGCCTGCGGGTGGACGCGGTCGCCTCGATGCTCTACCTGGACTACTCACGGCAGGAAGGGCAATGGGTGCCGAACCAGTTCGGCGGCCGCGAGAACCTGGAGGCGGTGTCGTTCCTCCAGGAGATGAACGCGACGCTCTACAAGCGGGTCCCGGGCGTGATCACGGTCGCGGAGGAGTCGACGTCCTGGCCGGGTGTCACGCGCGCGACGCATCTCGGCGGGCTCGGGTTCGGCTTCAAGTGGAACATGGGCTGGATGAACGACTCGCTCCGCTACCTGGAGCACGAGCCGGTGCACCGGCAGTACCACCACCACGAGCTGACGTTCTCGATGATGTACGCGTACTCCGAGAACTTCGTCCTCCCGCTGTCCCACGACGAGGTCGTGCACGGCAAGGGGTCGCTGCTGCGGAAGATGCCCGGCGACCGCTGGCAGCAGCTGGCGAACCTCCGCGCGTATCTCGCGATGATGTGGGCGCATCCGGGCAAGCAGCTGCTGTTCATGGGCTGCGAGTTCGGCCAGGAGTCGGAGTGGTCGGAGAAGGGCGAGCTGGACTGGTGGCTGCTGGAGCACAGCGACCACAAGGGCCTGCAGGACCTGGTCCGCGACCTGAACCGGGTCTACAAGGACAACCCGGCGTTCTGGCGGACCGACCACGACGCGGAGAAGTTCAGCTGGATCGACGCGAACGACGCCGGCAACAACGTGTTCTCGTTCCTGCGGTACGGCGCGGAAGGCGAGCCGACCGTGGCGTGTATCGCGAACTTCTCCGCGATCCCGCACCACGGCTACCGCCTCGGTCTGCCGTACGCCGGCCGCTGGGAGGAGGTCGTCAACACCGACGCCGCCTCGTACGGCGGATCCGGTGTGGGCAACTTCGGCGCGGTCGAGGCCAACGGCACGCCGTGGCACGGGTTGGACAGTAGCGCCGAGCTGTCCGTGCCACCCCTGGCGACGGTGTACCTGCGCTTCACCGGGTAGCGTTCACGGCGTGACCGCCGTACCGCCGCTGACCGATGGTGACCTGACCCTGCGACTGTTGCGCCACGATCCGAAGGTGATCGCCTTCGACGTCGAGAACGGCGCACCGGTCGGCACGGTCGAGGTACGCCGGACCACGCCTGGCGTCGGCCTGGTGGTCTGGGCGGTGGAGAACTCCGACGCGGCGCAGCGCGCGCTCCGGCTGGTGACCGAGTACGCGTTCGGTGAGCTCGGTCTGGAGCGGTTGCAGGTCGAGGTGGATCCTTCACTGCATGCCTCGGCCCGGGTCGCGGTGCGGTCGGGTTTCCGGCGGGAGGGCGTCCTGCGCGGGGCCGCGCTGGTGGAGGGCGAGCGCCGCGACGTCGCCGTGTACGGGATGCGCATCGACGATCCGCGTCCGGAGACGGTGACGGGCTGGACCGCGTTGATGGACTCGACGCTGCCGAAGAAGCGGGTGATCGCGCACGTCGTCGTACGCGACACCGGTGGACGGGTGCTGCTGTGCCAGGTCAGCTACAAGAAGGACCTGGAGCTGCCGGGCGGCGTGGTCGAGCCGGACGAGGACCCCGCGACGGGTGCGTCCCGGGAGATGGAGGAGGAGCTCGGTACGGCGCTCCCGCTGCTCGGCGTACTCGCGATCGACTGGCTGCCGCGCTGGGAGGGCTGGGGCGACGCCGTCGAGATCCTGTACGACGGCGGCGTACACGACCCGTCGCTGATCGACAGGTTGCAGCCGGACGGGTTCGAGATCCGGAGCATCTCGTGGCACGCACCGGACAAACTGGCCGGCCTGGTCTCGCCGCTCAACGCACGCCGGCTCCCGATGCTCCTGGACGCGCCGGACCAGCTCCACAACCTCAGAAACGGCTCACCGATCACCTCCTGAGCTGATTGACGCACCAGGAGTAGTGGCCGTCGCCGGCGTTCTCGTCGTAGATCGTGGCGGTGATGATCGCGTACGCCCGCCGGTACAGCCGCATCCGCTCTCGATCGTGCCCGAGTTCCTCGAACCGGGCGGTGAGCAGGTCGTCGAGCCGGCGCGCATCGGGCGAGTACATGTCGAAGAACCCCGCCGCGAGCGACGCCTCGAACGTGCTGTCCCCTGCGGTCGACAGGAATCCCCAGTCCAGCACGGCCGCCACCCGCGGCCCATCCATCAGCAGGTTGGGCGGACAGATGTCCCCGTGCACAACGCTCGACGCGTCCTCCAGCTGGGTCAGGCCGTACAGCACGTCGTCCAGCAGTGCTGGGAAACCGGAGACATCACGCTCCAGGTGAGCACGGGACGCTTCGGCGCGACGTCGTACCAGGCCCGCCAGACTCTCACCCCAGGACCGCCCCCAGAACGGCTGCCCCACTACCGGCATCCCTTTGCTCGCCGGGCCAGGCCGCACTTCGCGCAACGCCTCCACGACCGCGACAAACGCATCGAGTGCAACGTCTTCCGGCAGCCCGGCCTCGTGCAGCGGCACCCCGGTCAGCTTGTCCTCGACGCTGACCGCGAGCCCGTCCTCCCCCGCTGTGATCTCCCGGATCCGCGGCGTCCGGAAGGGCAGCTCCGGCAACTCGTCGAGGAACGCCTGCAACGGGCGCACGTCCTCCGGCCGCCGATCGAACCAGACCTTCCGCACGGTCCCGTCGCCGAGATCGTAGACGGCGCCTTCCATCCCCTGCCCGATGAGCTCCACCGGACCGACCCTATCGGCCCCGTCCAGACAGATCCGTTAGCGGATGAAGCGGATCGTCAGCGGATAGGTGTAGTCGTTCCCACCGGAGGCGGCGACCGTCGCGAGGATGATCACCACCAGCGCCGCGATCGCGCCGATCACGACCAGCGGTACGACGATCAGCACGCCGAGCCCGAACGTGATGAAGATCAGCACCGCCGCGAGCGCCGAGTAGATCAGCAGCGAGATCTGGAAGTTCAGCGACTCCACCGCGTGCCGCCGTACGAAGTCCGAGCGGTCCCGGAAGACCAGCCAGATGATCAGCGGGCACAGGAACCCCATCGCCAGCCAGGCCGCGATCAGCACACCGATGTGCGCGACCATCGCCCACGTGCGTTCTTCAGAGCCGGACAGCGGCGTGCTCATGCTCCAGTCAAGCACACCGATTCCTTTTCGCGGTGTCCTCGGTCAATACCGGTGACAGACCTGCAACGAATGGGATGCACGATGGTGCTGGAGCTGGAGACGCGATGACTCAGGGAGCTGTGATGGAGGACGAGGCCGAGTTCGCTGGTCGGACCGAGCCTTTCCGCAAGGAGTTGCTGGCGCACTGCTACCGGATGCTTGCGTCCGTGCACGAGGCCGAGGACGCGGTACAGGAAACCTACCTCCGGGCGTGGCGGTCCTGGTCGTCCTTCGAAGGCCGCTCGTCGGTGCGCGTCTGGCTGTACCGCATCGCGACCAACGTGAGCCTCACCGCGCTCGAGCAGCGCGGCCGACGCGCGTTGCCGTCCGGTCTGGGAGCACCTGCCACCGACCTCAGCCCGGGCGTACCGCCGGACGATCCAGCGGTGCGCTTCGTGGAGCCGATCGCCGAGACCCTGGTCCTCTCCGATCCGGCGTCGATCGTCACCGTCCGGGAGAGCCTGCGGCTGGCGCTGATCGCCGCCCTGCAGTACCTGCCGCCGAAGCAGCGCGCCGTACTGATCCTGCGAGACGTCCTCGCGTTCCCGGCCGCCGAGGTCGCCACGATGCTCGACACGTCGGTCGCGGCCGTGAAGAGCACGCTGCAACGCGCCCGTGCCAGCTTGGACGAGAAGGCGCCGACACAAGGTGAGGTCTCGGCGCCCACCGATCCTGAATCGCTAGCACTGCTAGACGACTACATCGCCGGTTTCGAGAACGCTGACACCGCCGCCCTCGAACGCGCTCTCCGTGCGGACGCGGCGATCGAGATGGTCGGTACGACGGCCTGGTTCAACGGTCGCGTGATGTGCATGCGCTTGCTGGCTTCCGCGGTCGGCGCACCGGGTGACTGGCGGATGATCCCGATCACCGCGAACGGCCAGCCCGCGGTCGGCAGCTACTTCAAGGGCGACCCGTACGGCGTCGCCGTACTCACGCCCACTCCGACCGGAATCACCCATATCCACGTCTTCAGCACGCCGAGTCTCGTCACGTACTTCGGCCTGCCGCCTAAAGCTCCTGCACGGTAAGACGCGCGCGGCGGCTCGTGCTGATGAGAGCCAGCGCCAGTACGACGAGACCCATTGCGAGCGTCGGCCACCAGACGATGTGCTCGGCGCGGACGAACCGTCGCGGATCGGTCTTCGCGGTGGCGCCGACGATCGATCCGGCGATCGCGACACCGAGCGACGTACCGGTCTGCCGCCCGACCGAGGCGAGCGAACCGGCCAGACCGGCCATCGACCCGGGCATCCCGGACACCGCCGAGTTCGCGATCGGCGGGTTGATGGTGCCGAGGAAGACACCGAAGAACAGGAAGACCGCGAGCACGTGGGGCAGCGGTGTGGACGCCTGGATCGTGAGGGACGCCAGCGCTCCGAGTGTCAGCGCCGTACCGGCGACGACGAGCGGCAGGCGTGGGCCGCGCGCGCCGACGACCCGGCCCGTCAGCGGTGAAAGGACGCAGATGAGGAGACCGACGGGCAGCAGGCACAGGCCGGCGTCCAGGGCGGACAGGTGGCGAACGCTCTGCAGGTAGAGCGTGGTGACGAACAGGAACGCGCCGAACCCGGTGTAGGCGAACATCGCGATCACCACCGCCGAGCTGAACGGGACGCTGCGGAACAGGCCGAGTTCGAGCAAGGGCTCCGCGCGGCGGTGTTCGTACGCGATCAGGAGCACCGCGGCGACGGCGGCCGCGACGATCAACGGCGTACGCCACCCGTTGTCCTCGATGATCGCGGACACCACGCTGCCGAGGAGTACGACGACCAGGAGCTGGCCGATCGGGTCGAAGCGGCGGCCGTGGGCGGCGCGGGACTCGGGCACGAACAAGCTGGTGAAGATCACCGCGAGCACGACGATCGGCAGGTTCACCCAGAAGATCGACCGCCAGCCGAGACCGTCGACGAGCGCGCCGCCGAGGATCGGGCCGAGGACGAGCGAGAGGCCGGCGGTCGCGCCGAAGATCCCGATCGCGCGGGCCCGCTCGGCGCGCTCCGGGAACACAGTCACCACGATCGCCATCGCGACCGGGTTCAGCAGCGTGCCGCCGACGGCCTGGACGGCTCGGGCGGCGATCAGCGCCTCGATGCTCGGGGCGAGGCTGCAGAGGAGCGAGCCAAGGCCGAACACGGTCAGACCGAGGCGGAACATGCGCTTGCGGCCGTACCGGTCCGCGGTGGAGCCGGCCAGCAGCAGGAAGCTCGCCAGCACCAGCGTGTAGGCGTCGACGGTCCACTGCAGACCGGCCGTCGAGGCGCCGAGATCGTCCCGGATCGCGGGCAGCGCCATGTTCACGATCGAGATGTCCATGACCGAGATCAGCAGGCTCGCGCAGCAGATCGCGAGCACGACGTACCGGCGGGCACTGGCCGTTTCCTGGAGCGTTGGAAGCGTCATATCACCACGCTAGGATTTAGAGCGTGCTCGAAGTCAATGAACGCGGGATCAGCATCGCCGAAGCCGCCGAACGCACCGGCGTCAGCGTCCACACGCTGCGGTACTACGAGCGCGCCGGCCTGGTCGTCACCACCGTCGACCGCACCGCCGGCGGGCGCCGCCGCTACCGCCAGATCGACCTGGACTGGATCAAGATCTGCACGAAGTTCCGCGCCACCGGGATGCCGATCCGCACCATCCGCCGGTACGCCGAACTCGTCACCGCCGGCCGCGGCAACGAGAAGGACCGCCTCGAACTCCTCGAGACCCACCGCGCCGAGATCCTCACCCAGCTGGCCGACCTCACCGAGAGCCTCGAACTCATCGACCACAAGATCGACGTCTACCGAGGCCGCATGCAAGCCGGCGACGCCGACCAACTCTGGGCCCCTCGCGAGTAACCCACCACTCGCGGCCCAACTCCCTTCAGGGTCAGTCCCCGAGGTGGTCTCAGCGGCTCAAGTTGGTGAGGCGGGTGGTGAGGAAGCGCCGTTCGGTCTCGTTGGCGGTCAGGCGAATCGCCTGCTCGTAGGCCTCGGCCGCTTCCCCGACACGGCCAAGCCTGGTGAGGACGTCGGCCCGGGTCGCGGGAAGGTAGGCGTACGTCGCGAGCGCGGGCTCCTTGCTCAAGGCATCCAGTTCGACCAGGACCGCCTCGAGATCGGCTCCCGGAACCAGACTGCGCGCGGCCACCCGATTGAGCGCCACGATCGGGGTAGGCCAGCTCACCATCATCGCGTCGTACATCCTGACCACCTGCCCCCAGTCCGTCTTCTCCCACGACGGCGCCGTCACATGCAGACCGGCAACCGCCGCCTGCAACGCGAACCACCCATGCCCGCGCTGCAATGCCGCCGTCGCCCGGGAGACGCCCTCCGCCAACAGCTTCACGTCCCACCGCGAGCGGTCCTGATCCGCCAGAAGCACCAGTTCACCGTCCGCACTGACCCGCGCGTCACCGCGCGCCTCGGTCATCAGCAGCAGCCCTAGCAGTGCTAGCGGTTCTGGCTCGTCCGGCATCAAACGCTCCAGCATCCGCGCCAGCTCGATCGCCCGCCCGGTCAGATCGGTCCGTGTCAGCTCCACCCCCGTGGCGACGTACCCCGCCGTGTAGACCAGATGTACGACGGTCAGCACTACATCCATCCGCGCCGGCAACTCGTGATCCGCCGGGATGCGATACGGAATCCCGGCCGCCGCGATCTTCTTCTTCGCCCGGGTGATCCGCGCCGCCGCCGTCGCCTCGCCGATCAGCAGCACCGCGGCAACCTCGCGGGTGGTCAACCCGCAGATCAGCCGCAACGTCAACGCCACCTGCGATTCCCGCGCCAACGCCGGGTGGCAGCAGGTGAACACCAGCCGCAACGGATCCGTCGGCTGCTCGGCATCGTCAGGCTGCTCGGCGTCTGGCTGCTCCACCAGAAGCGGCAGCTTCCGCCGCAGATTCGTCTCCCGCCGCAGCCGGTCCAGCGCCAGGCGTCGAGCGACGGTCGTCAGCCAGCCGGCCGGATTGTCCGGAATCCCGTCCGGCCAGGTACGCAGCGCCTGGACGAACGCGTCCTGTGTGCAGTCCTCCGCGAGATCCAGGTCCCTGGTCAGCCGCACCACGGACGACAGCACCGTCGACCAACTCTCCCGGTGCACCCGGTCCACGACCCGGGTCACCTCGACCGCCTCCGTCACCATCTCTCCTGTCCCCCTGCCCGTGGGTACGCCGACGGGACGGAACGCCGGCGTACCCGGGTCGAACGGCATGATCAGGCCGATCGCGATCGCCGGTCAGGCCGGCGGCGCCGCGTCCTCGGACGTCGGCATCACGGGCCGGACCTCGATGTTGCCGGACGGGCACAGCTTGGCCAGCTCCAGCGCCTGGTCGAGGTCACGCGCCTCGATCACGTAGTACCCGCCGAGCGCCTCCCGCGTCTCGATGAACGGCCCGTCGGTTACCAGCGGCTCGGCACCCTCGCGCTTCTTGACCGTGCTCGCCGTACTGGACCGCTCCAGCGCTTCCCCGCCGAGGATCCGCGCCCCGGCCTGCTCCACCGCCGCCGCGAACTCGCCGTGCAACTTCATCGCCTGCTGCCACTCGTCGCGCGTCAGGTTGTCGTACCACTCCTCGCTGTCGAACAGCAGGAACATGTACTGCGCCATCTCAGGCTCCCTCGTTGATGTCTACTTGGACATCTTGCTGACGATCGTCGCGACACGGAATCGACAACACCCGGAAAGAATTTTTATTACCGTGGGGTACATGGAGCATCTCGACGTCCTGATCGTCGGCGCAGGGCTGTCCGGGATCGGTGCGGCGTACCGGATCCAGACCCGGTGCCCGGACCGCACGTACGCCGTACTGGAGGGCCGCGACGCGCTCGGCGGCACCTGGGACCTGTTCCGGTACCCGGGGGTTCGGTCGGACTCCGACATGTTCACGCTCGGGTTCCCGTTCCACCCGTGGAAGGCCGCGAAGGCGATCGCGGACGGTCCGTCGATCCTCGACTACCTGCACGAGACCGCGTCGACGTACGGGATCGACAAGCACGTCCGCTTCGGCCAACGCGTCGTACGGGCCTCGTGGTCGTCGACGGACGCGCTGTGGACCGTGGAGACGGCGGACACGTCGTACACCTGCTCCTTCCTCTACGTGTGCAGCGGGTACTACGACTACGACTCGGGGTACGTCGTCGACTTCGACGGAAAGAACGATTTCCAAGGCCGGATCGTGCACCCGCAGCATTGGCCCGACGAGTTGGACTACACCGGCCAGCGCGTCGTCGTGATCGGCAGCGGCGCGACCGCAGTGACTCTGGTGCCCGCGATGGCGGGTACGGCGGAACACGTGACGATGCTGCAGCGGTCGCCGAGCTACGTCGCCTCCCGCCCGGCCCACGACGCGATGTCGGACCGTATCCGCGCCGTACTGCCCGAGAACCTGGCGCACCGGCTGATCCGCGGCAAGAACGTTGTCCTGAGCACCGCCATCTACAACGCGTTCCGGAAGTGGCCGGCGCATGCGGCCTGGTTGCTGAACAGCACCGTGGCGAAGCAACTGCCCGAGTCGATCCCCGTCGATCCGCACTTCACGCCGCGGTACAAGCCGTGGGATCAGCGACTGTGCCTGGTCCCGGACGCGGACCTGTTCAAGGCGCTGCGTAACGGGTCGGCCTCAGTGGTGACCGACGAGATCGAACGGTTCACCCCTCGCGGACTGAGGTTGCGGTCCGGGCGTGAACTGGAGGCCGATCTCGTCGTCACCGCGACCGGCCTCCGTATGGTTGCGCTCGGCAACATCCAGGTGACGGTCGACGGCCGGGAGATCGCGCCGCACGACACCTTCGTCTACAAGGGCATGATGCTGAGCGGCGTGCCGAATCTCGCCTGGTGCATTGGGTACACCAACAACTCGTGGACCCTGCGCTCCGACCTCACCTCGCAGTACGTGTGCCGGCTCCTCAACCACCTGAAGGCCACCGGCACCCGCACCTGCGTTCCCGAGGTCGATCCCGCCGAGTACGACGCCCCACCCCGCCCCGTCGTCGACCTGAGCTCCGGCTACATCCGCCGAGCCGCCCAACTCCTCCCCCGCCAAGGCACCCAAGGCCCCTGGCGCCTCCGCCAGAACTACCCCCGAGACCTCATCACCCTCCGCTACAACCGAGTCAACGACGGCGTAATGCAGTTCACCCCCTGACAGATTCCCGCAGCACCCCACCCCCGAACTCGTGCGTGACGCCAGCCCGGCCCCGCTGCCCCGGCCCCGCCGCACGCGGGTGGCCCCCGCAGGTGCAGGGTTACCCCCTCGTATTTTCAGTGGACAACCCTCCAGTCGAGCGGGCAAGGCCGGCGTTCTACCTGGCGGTGCGGGCGCGGCGTTCGCGCAGTGTGGGTCAGGGGACGGGCACGGGCGGTTGAGGGCCGACGTACGTGGCGATCGGGCGGATGATCTTCGGGTCGGTGGATTGTTCGAGGATGTTGGCGGACCAGCCGATGACGCGGCTGACGGCGAACGTCGGCGTGAACATGGCGCGCGGGATGCCGCACAGCTCCATCACGACACCGGCGTAGAACTCGACGTTGGCGTACAGGTTGCGGCCCGGCTTCAGCTCGGCGAGTACGTCGACGATCCGCTGCTCGACGGTCGTCGCGAAGTCGACGAGCTCGCCGCCGATCCCGCGGGCGATGTCGCGCAGCATCAGCGAACGCGGGTCCTCGGTGCGGTACACCGCATGCCCGAACCCCATGATCCGGTCGCCCGCGGACACCTTCGCGCGAACCCAGTCGTCGATGCGCTCCGGCGTACCGATCTCGTCGAGGCTCGCCAGAGCGCGATCCGGCGCGCCGCCGTGCAGCGGACCGGAGAACGCGCCGATCGCACCCGCGACGGCCGAGACCACGTCCGCACCAGTGGACGCGATGACGCGGGCGGTAAAGGTGGACGCGTTGAAGCCGTGATCGACGGTCGAGACCAGGTAGTGCTCGATCGCGGCCGCGTGGACGGCAGTGGGTTCAGCGCCGGTCACCAGGTACAGCCAGTTCTCGGCCGCCGACAGATCGGCCCGCGGCTCGAGCGGCTGCTGTCCTTCGCGAAGCCGGTACAGGGCCGCAAGGATGGTCGGTGTCACTGCGCAGACCAGCATCGCGTCGGCCTTACGGCGGGCCGGGTCGGCATCCCAGAGCGGCGGGAGACCACGGACAGCCGCCAGGAGCGACAGGGCGGTGCGGAGACCGGCGAGCGGGTTGAACGCCGTACCGGCGGTCGCGATCGCCGGGAGGACCGCGCTGACCTCGTCGGGGAGGACCCGCAGCGGAGCAATCTCGGCAACGAACCGGTCGCGCTCGGCGGCGGTCGGGAGGTGGCCTTCGAACATCAGGTACCAGACGTCCTCGAGGGTCTTGGACTTGGCGAGATCGATCGCCGAGTACTCGCGGTAGTGGTAGAAGCCCTCGTCGCCCCGGACGTCGCCGAGGGTCGTCTCGGTGACGACGACGTTGCGCAGGCCGGGCGGAACATTGATCGTTGTTGACATATCTTCAGAGTTGACAGGCGATCAATGATTGTCAATATTGATCCAGTCAACATGAATCATCTGAGGAGCGGGGATGCCGTCAGAAGGTGATGAGAATTACCTGACCACCGCCGAGGTGGCGCGCCGTCTGCAGGTGAAGCCGGCGACGGTCTACGCCTACGTCAGCCGCGGCCTCCTCACCAGCGTCCGAGCCCGCGGCCGCCGCGGCAGTCTCTTCCCAGCCGCCGACGTCGAACGCCTGGCCGCCCGCTCGGTAGAACACTCAGGCGTCGTCGAACGCATCGAATCCGAACTGACTCTCCTCCAGGACGACAACCTCTACTACCGAGGCCACTCCGCCCAATCCCTAGCCACCACCGCCACCCTCCCCCAAGTAGCCACCCTCCTCTGGACCGGCAGACCGCCAACGGACGCCCCAAACCCACCAACCCCCGCGGGAGCAGTCGCCTCGGACACCGCAGGCGCTGGTGTGGCCAGCCCAGGAGTTGTAGGTGGGGTGGAGATGGACTTGTTCGGGGTTGAGCGGGCGGGGGTGGAATTGGCTCGGGCGGCGATGGAGGTGGTGCCGACCGGGGCTCGGTTGACGGATCGGTTGCGGGTGGCGGTGGCGGTGTTGGGGGCTGCGGATCCGTTGCGGTTCGACCTTTCGGCGGCGTCGGTGACGGCCGCGGCCGGGAGGTTGATCGGGACGTTGGTCGCGGCACTCCCGGGGCCGATCGTCACGCGTACGACCCTGGGCGGGAAGCTCTGGCCGAAGCTCACGGACGCAGAACCACGACCGGAGGTACTCGACGCCGCACTCATCCTCCTCGCCGATCACGGCCTCGCAGTCTCCACCATCGCGGCGAGGGTCGCAGCCAGCGCACGAGCAAACCTGTACGCCGTCATCTCGGCAGGACTCGGCGCACTCGACGGCCAGTACCACGGCGCAGCGCCGACCCTCGCCTACGAGTTCCTGGACCGAGCGAAACACGATCCGATGAAGGCGTTGTCGGACCAGTTGCGTTCCGGCGAACCGATCCCCGGCTTCGGCCACCGCATCTACCAGCACCGCGACCCGCGGGCCGACGTACTGCTTGAACTCCTCGGCGACCACCCGATCGTCAGCACGATCCACGCGATCGCCGAACGTACGCCGACGTTCCCCAACAGCGATCTCGCGATCGCCGCGGTCATGCACGCCTACAACTTCCGCCCCGACGCCGGCGACGCTCTCTTCGCCCTGGCCCGCATGATCGGCTGGACCGCCCACGCCCTGGAGGAGTACGCAGCCCCCGCCCTCCGCTTCCGAACCCTAGGCATCTACACCGGCCAAACCACCTAACCCCCCACCCCTCCACGCCGCTGGCGGGTTGTTTGACCGGTGGCGGGTTGCATCACGTCAGGGGTGAAACAACCCGCCACCGGGCAGCCGATTTGGTGGGTGGGTGCAACTAGTGGCCTGGGGCTACTTGGTGGTTAGTTTGAGGAGGGTCGCGGCGCCGGGGGCCAGGGAGATCGGGACCGGGGCGACGCGTTGCGGGACGTACTTCTGGCGGGCCGGCTGGAAGATCCCGATCGAGCCGACCGTTTGCTCGTTGACCGACACGACCGCCCGCGCCCGCGTACTGTGCGAGCGGTTGGCGACCAGCAGCCAGCGATCGCTCGACGCGGCGTCGCGGGATCGGAAGGTACCGACCACGACCGCGTCGCCCGTGATACCCGACACCAGGTTCGTCCGGGTGAAGCCGACGGTCCCGTTCGGCAGTGGTGTTTCGTTGGCGTGCTCAACGGTCTCGGACACGAGCGGCTTGAGTTCACGACCGACCTGGTGCAGCCAAGTGGTGTTGATCTGCTTCGCCGCGTAGTACCGCGAGGTCCGTTCCCCGTCGACGGTGATCAGCGCCGGCCCGAACCCTTCGCCGCGGGCCGCCTCGGGCGTCCAGTAGGTGAAGTACTGGATGCCTTTGGCGCCGTACGCGAGGCTGATGTTTACCTGCCAGAGCAGTTCGGCAGCGGTCGGTTCACGATGGTTGTTGTAGGCAAGCGTCTGGATGAACACCCAGGACGGGATGTCACCGTGCAACGCCGCGTCCCGGACGATCGCCCAGTTATGGAAGTAGTTCGCGTCCTCGCGCCCCTCGGAGAGCAGCGGGTACCGGTCGAACGAGATCAGCGACGGCTTCGCCATGTCGACGAAGCTGCGATAGTACGACGCGTCGTCGGACGGGAACAGGTTGATGTACGGCAGCAGTTGCGGCGCGAGCTCGCGGGAGATCGACAGGGCCTTCGCGAGCGTCGCGAACCAGCCCGGGCCGGGTTCGTCGTAGAAGTTGAAGCCGGCGAGCGAGGAGAACGGCCCGTACGCGTCACGGGCCCGGATGTAGAGCGCCCTGGCCTCGGCCGGGGTGACGCTGAGGAAGTCCGACGGGTTGTCTGAGATCGAGAACCAGCGGGACATGTTGCGGATCTGGATGTCGTCCGAGATCAGCATCTTCAGGCCGGCGTCGCGGGCGAGCCCGAGCTGGTACTGGAAGATGTTTCCGTCGCCGGCGTAGTTGCCGGAGATCACGAAGTCGAACCCGGCGTCCTTGATCTCGCCGAACCGCTCCGCCGTACTCGCGTACGGGTGCGGCGGCCAGAACAACCCGATCGGGAAGTCGGCCCCGCCCGTCAACGGCAACGTGTCAGGCGACGGTACGGCGACCGCACCCGAGCCGACCGAACCACCAGCGGCTGCACCCGACACGGATCCTGCGGAAGCTGATCCTGCAGACGCAGATCCCGCGGAAGCGGAAGTGGAAGCGGACGCGGTGGAGGCGGACGCCGTCGTAGCGGATGCCGCGGAGACGGCACCTGCGGTGAGGGCGGTGGCGCCGGCGCCGAGGAGCAGGGCGCGACGGCTCGGGCCGAGGGTCTGGTGCGGACTGTCCATGTCTCTCCTTCGAAAGGCGGTCGAACGGAGTGGTGAGGGTTGATCAGGGGCGGTCGAAGCGAGCGGCGAAGGTTCTCCAGGGGCGGTCGAACGAGTGGCGAAGGCTCTCTAGGGGGTCGAACGGAGTGGTGAGGGTTGTTCAGGTGGGTTGCCGGTGCGTGGACACTGCGTCGGCAGTCGCATCGAAGGCCTGTTCTGCCAGGGGATAGTCGCGTTGGGCAACGCCGAGGTAGAGCGCGTCCAGGACGATCATCTGGGCGTGACGTCCGGACAGTCCCCCGGTGCGGAACGTGACGTCGCGGGCCGCGGTGACCAGCACGATGTCCGCCGCCCGGGCCAGCGGCGAGCGGGGATAGTTGGTGATGGCAACAGTCGTCGCGCCCTGCCGGCCGGCCCGTGCCATCGGCTCCAGGACTTCGATCGTCTCGCCGCTGTGCGAGATCCCGATCGCGACGTCGCCGGTGCCGAGCAGCGCGGAGCTGGCCAGCGCGGTGTGTACGTCGCTCCAGGTGCTCGCGGCGCGCCCGATCCGGTGCAGCCGCAACCGCAGGTCCTCGGCGACGGACGCCGACCCCGCCACGGCGTACAGATCGATCCGCCGCGCGTCCGAGATCGCCCGGACGGCCCGCCCGAGCGCTTCGACGTCGAGTGCCGCGACCGTGTCTTCGAGCGCGCGGGTGTCGGCGCGCAGCAGAGTCCGGAGTACGTCGTCCAGCGAGTCGTCCGGTCCCACCTCCGAGCCGGTCCCCCGCTCCCAGCTCGGACTGGTCCGACCACTCTCGGCCGCCAGCGTCAGCCGCAACTCGGCGTACCCGGACAGACCGAGCGCCAGGCAGAACCGCGTGACGGTCGGCAGCGATGTACTGCAGCGGGCCGCCAACTGGCCGATCGTCGACGAGGCGACCGCCGCCGGGTCCCGGAGCACCTCGGCGGCGATCCGCGCCTGCGCCGGACTGAGCGCCGGCAACAGACCGTGGATCCGCGCCTCGAGACTCGGCCGCGGTGACTCGAAAGCACTCATGTAAAGAATTCTCAGAGCACGTCAACCAAAATTACAAGGATTCACACTGACCACTTCCGGCCAGCCATCCACTCATCCACTGAGGGGTGAACCGGTCCGACCAGCCACCGCGCCCCATCCCGCCGGACGGTGAACCGGCCCGCGCGCCACGCCCCATCCCGCCGGGCGGTGAACCGGCCCGCGCGCCACCGCCCCACCCCGTCGAGCAGCCACCTATCCACCCCGCCCAGTGGCCTGGTCCGACCAGCCACCGACTCTCATCCCTCCGCGCAGTGGGCCTGGTCCGACCAGCCCTCGAGCGGCGGAGTGGTCTGGTTGGTCAGTGGGTCATGCGGCGGATGGTGAACTGGTTGGACTGGGCGCCGGCTAGGAGTACGTCGATGCGGCCGCTGAGCACGTAGGTGCCGTACGGCGTGATCGCCGCCGTTGTCGGAGCGGCGACAGGCCACGGTTCGACTGATCGGACCTGCGCGGTGCGGTAGTTGTCGCGACTGCTGAGCACGGTCGCCTGCTCCACGCCAGGGGCGCCGAGCTTGTTGGTGATCGCGATCAACCGACCGTCTGGCCTGAGCGCTAAGCCGTCTCCGCCGACCAGTGCACTGGTCAGACCAGTCGCACTTAGTTCACCGCGCGGCGAGATGCGGAACAAGGCGCCGGTGTCGTAGCGGACGGTCAGGAGGTAGCCGGCCGGGTGCCAGACGATGCCGTTGGCACCGATCGTGGCGCTGCGCAGGCGCTCGTCGCGGACCAGGACGGTTGCGACGCCCGCAGGGGTCACCTTGTAGATCGCATCGGATGCCGGGTCGGTGACGTAGGCGTTGCCCGCGGCATCGAGTGCCAGGTCGTTGGCGCCGTGGTGGCCGCCGGCTGGGTTGAGGCGCGGGGTGTTCAGATCGACGCGCTGCTCCAGTTGGCCGGTGCGCAGGTTGTAGATGGCGATGCCGGATTGCTTGTACGTCGTGGCTTCCGATGAGCGATCGCCATTGCCGATGTCGGCGTACGTGACAAGTACTCGGTTGCGCACCGCGTCGACGTGCAGGCCGAAGGTGGAGACGCCGGGTGCGACGCCGAACGGATGCGGTACGCCGTCGCGGCCGACCACGGAGATCCGGCCGGTCGCCAACGATCCGACCAGGAACGCCCGCCGCGTCGGGTCCCAGGCGATCCCTTCCGGATACCGATCTCTCGTCCACCCGTCGATCTGCCCAACCCGACGGAACGCCGCACGAGGCGACATAGCTGCGGCGGTGGCCGGGGTGGTGGCCGCGGCGGGGCCGGCGATAGCGGCGGTGGTGGTGGCCGGGACAACGGTCGTGGTGGCGGTGGCGGCGAACGCGGTGGTGGTGGAGGTAGCGCTGGTGAAGGCGGTGGTGGCGGGTAGGGCGGTTGCCAGGGTTAGTAGGGCTGTTGTTGGGGTGCGGAATTTCATGGCCGGGTCTCTCTTCCGTCGGATACGAACACAGAGACTAATCAGAGCTCTGATAGCCGTCAATGCATATATCAGCAGCGTCGTTCGTACGATGGTCACCATGCGGATGTCCTTCGACGAACGGCTCGGGAGTCACCTCAAGCGGGTTGAGCAGGAGCTGCAGGCGGCGAAGGCGGCCGCGGTGAAGCCGGCCGGGCTCACCGTGCCGCAGTACGCCGCCCTGTTCGTCCTGGACGAGCAGCCGGGAATCTCGGCCGCCGAGCTCGCTCGCCGCTGCCTGGTCACCCCACAGACGATGACGACGATCCTGCGCAACCTGGAGTCGGCCGGCCTGATCGAGCGCACACCGCACCCACTGCACAGGCATGTCATCGAGACCCGCCCGACCACAGCCGGCCGGAAAGCTCTCGAACAGGCGGACAAGCGCGCCACAGGCGTCGAGCGCAGACTCGCCGACGCCTTCAGCGAGGAGGAAGCGGAGACCCTCCGCACCCTCCTCGCCCGGGTCTCAGAGACCCTGACAACTGACCCGATCCTGAAGAGTTGATATAGGTCGGGTTAGCCCTTCCTAAGCGCCTCCGGAGGTGTCAGAAGGGATCCGTTATGGGGTCCTTGGAGGATCTGGCGTTTGGTAGCGCCGGGGTTCTCTTGACGTTTGCTGGAGGTGGGTTGTGTCTGTGCATGCTGCTCCTGTCACGTCGTCGACGGTCGTGGTTGCGGTGGATGTGGGTAAGCGGTCGGTCGCGTTGTCGGTGACCGATGCTGGGCGTCATCGGGTGCTGGGGCCGGTGGAGTTCGAGATGACGAGATCGGCGTTGGCGTCGGTGGTGGGCCAGGTCCGTGGCGTGCTGCCCGACGACGGGGCGTGGGTGAAGGTCGGGGTGGAGGCTTGCGGGCACTATCACCAGCCGCTGCTGGCGCCGTCGGCGTGGCCGAGCGGGTGGGAGGTGCTCGAGTTGAATCCGGGGCACGTCTGCGAGCAGCGCAGG
Organism: Kribbella sp. VKM Ac-2571; assembly: GCF_004362255.1. NCBI lineage: Bacteria > Bacillati > Actinomycetota > Actinomycetes > Propionibacteriales > Kribbellaceae > Kribbella > Kribbella sp. VKM Ac-2571. Next base: position 35,658 of record NZ_SNWS01000026.1, on the reverse strand, counting down.
GTGATGGGTCGGCGGCGGGTGAAGACCGATGCGTTCGATCTGGAAGCGATCACCGAGTTGCTGCTGGCCGGAGCCGGGGTCCCGGTCACCACGCGGGAGTTGGTGCTGGGCGAACTGAGGGCGTGGACTGCGCACCGGACCCGCCGCGTGGCAGTGCGGACGGCGACGAAGAACCAGTTGCTGGGCCAGGTTACCGCGGCCCGCGAGGCGCTGCCGACCGCCGATGCCGCGGTGGCCCGCCGGGTCGTGGCCACCGATCTGAGGCTGCTGAACGAGTTGGAGCGGCAGATCTGTACTGCCGAGCAGGAACTGGCGATGCTGCTGCCGGCCAGTCCGTTTCGCACGTTGACCAGCGTCCCGGGCTGGGGCGTGGTCCGCGCCGCCAACTATGCCGGTGCGCTGGGCGACCCGCGGCGCTGGCCTGGCCCGGCGCAGATCTACCGGGCCTCCGGGCTGTCCCCGGCCCAGTACGAGTCGGCTGGGCGGCGCCGCGACGGGGCGATCAGCCGAGAAGGCAGCGTCGTGCTGCGCCGCGCCCTGATCGACCTCGGCGTCGGGCTATGGCTGAACGACCCGGCCGCCAAGCAGTACGCCGCCGGGCTCAAGGCACGCGGTAAACGCGGCGGTGTCATCGCCTGCGCGCTCGCGCACCGCGCCACCCACATCGCCCACGCCCTGGTGCGCGACCAGGCCCGCTACGACCAGGCCCGCTACGACCCGGGCCGCTGGACCTGAACACACCTGCCCTTTCCCGCCGCCGCTGCCCTCAACGCCGGCCGCGTGGGAACGGTCAACGTGGAGCGCCCGCAGCGCAGCGAGGACGAACGACGTTGACCGCGACGAGCACCGGCGTACAACCCGCAGCGGCGAGGAAGGGCGCGCTCTCACCGTCAACCTCCGCCCGAGCCAAGGAGCAGACCCCTTCACAACTCCAGCCGGTGGGTGCCACGCTGGACGAGACGAAGGGCCGGATCAGACGCCGCATGAGTTATGGCGCACCCCACGGTGACGCCGCATCTAACTTGGCGCCCGGCCCTTCGCCCATCACGACAGCCCGAACGACGCCAGATGACCCCACAGCGAAGGTCGCATACGTCAACGTGGGCGTCCGGCACCCGGACCAGCACCCCACCTTCACCGGTCAAGACCGAACAACAAACCCCGCAACACCCCGCGGAGTCGCTGCCACACGCCCACACGAGAGGCTTGACTGACTTACAGCCAGTTAGAACAGCGCGGCCATCAACCGGCGACGCGCCTTGACGACGCGCTCGTCGTCCGCGCCGACGACCTCGAAGAGCTCGAGCAGGTGCAGCCGTACGGCGTTCCGCTCGTCGCCTGAGGTCGCCTGGACCGTGGAGATCAGGCGCGCGAACGCGTCGTCCACATGCCCGCCCATCAGGTCCACGTCGGCCACCAGCAGCTGCGCCTCGACGTCTGTCGGGTTGTCGGCCGCCCGCGTCCGCACGTCGGCCGGCACGTCCTGCGTACGCTTCACCAGCTGCACCCGGGCCAGCCCCGACTTCGCCTCGGCGTCGTTCGGCGTCTCCTTCAGCAGCTCTTCGTACGCCGCGATCGCGCCGTCCAGATCGCCCGCGGCGACCGCGTTCTCGGCCTGCTCGTACCGCAGGTTCGGAGCCTCCTCCTCGGCAGCCTCGCCGACCGGACCGACCGGCTCGGCGCGACCGGTGATCCCGTTCGCGACGGCGACCGTCAGCAACTGGTCGAGGTACTGCCGGACCTCGGGCTCACCGAGGACGCCCTGGAACAGCGGCACCGGCTGACCCCGCAGGATCGCGATCACGGTCGGCACCGCCTGTACGCCGAACGCCTGAGCAACCTGTGGGTTCGCGTCGACGTCGATGCGGGCCACCAGGAACTTGCCGGCGTACTCGGTCGACAACTGGGCCAGCACCGCACCGAGCGCGTTCGAGCCCTGCGACCGCGGCGAATACAGCTCGACGACGACCGGTGCCTGGAGCGAGCGCTCGATGACGTCGGACTGGAAGTTGGCCTCGCCGACCTCCAGCACGTACGCACCTGCAGGCCCGCCACCCGCAGCACCACCGGCTGGAGCACCAGGAGCGCCGGGCGCACCGGCCGGTTTACGGAGGGACGACAGGTCGACCGCCCCTGGACGGGAGAAGTTGGACTGGCTCACCACTGTCCTCGCATTCCGTGCACACTCCGTACGTTCACAGGTCCATCCTCTACGACGCCGCCGACTTGCGCTGCGCCCGGGTCACCATCAGGAGCCGGGCGAGGCCCGCTCGGGTCCCCGCGACCGCCAACCGGGTCCCTACCGTGACCGGCCGCTCGGCCGCCGGACTCCACTCCCACGGGCCGTGCCGATCCTGCCGTGCGAGTACCCGCAGCCCCTCGGCCTCGTTCAGTTCGCCGAGCCGCCGGCCGTCGGCGACCGACCCGGGCTCGACGGTCACCTCGGTCAGCAGCAGCACGCGGCGACCGGCCGGGATCGTCACCTGCTTGCGCCGGTTCGCGACCGCGGCGGCGATCGCCGGTGCCACCAGCATCGACACCGAGCGGCTATGGCCGAGGCCCAGCCGCCGCTCGACCCGCTGCGCCAGGTCGTGGTCGAACATCCGCATCGTGATCCGGGCATCCGGGTTCAGGTCCCGGGCCACCATCGCCGACTCCAGGTTCGTGATGTCGCCATCGGTGATCGCGAGCACCGACTGGCACCGCTGGACGCCGGCCGACCGCAGCGTCTCCTCGTTGCTGCTGTCCCCGATCACGACCGGGATCTTCAGCCGGTGCGCGACCTGGATGCCCGGCGCGTCCTCGTCCTGATCGACGCCGACGACCGCGACGCCCCGCTCGGTGAGGATCTCGAGCACCCGAGCGCCGACCGTACCGAGACCGCACACCACCACATGGTTGCGCGGTCGCCCGCGGACACCGCCGATGATCCGCGACAGCCGCGCGCCGATCAGCGAGTCGACCACGACCGCGGTCAGCAACGCCATCAGCACGATCCCGGTCAGTTGCACCACGACCGCCGCGACCTTCACCCACGGGTCCGCGTCGGAGAACGCGTTGTCCTCGATGCCCGCCGACGTCACCGCACCGGCCGCCAGGTAGATCGCCCGCCACCAGTCGATCCCGCCGACGAAATGGATGACCGCCGTACCCGCCGCGACCAGGAACGCCATCACCGCGGCGATCTTCCGGACCCGGCTGTCGAGGATGTCGCGCAGGCCCATGAACCAGCCGGCCGGACGTACGTCGCGGCTGCGCCAGATCGTCCGTACGCCGGCGCCGAGAACGATGTCACCGTCCGGGTCGGCGCTGGCCATCGGCAACAACTGCGGCGTCGCGGACGAGGTCGTGTCCGCGAGCACCGTCAGATGCGGCTCGCGGATCAGATCGGCCTGTCCCACAACGACCCGCTGACCGCCGAGCTCCATCCAGGTCAGCTCGTCGTCCTCCAGCGCGTCCGACACGAACGCGGGGGCGGCGAGCGACGGCCCGTTGATCACCACGCAGTCGCCGAGCAGGCTGTTCAGCTGTTTGCTCAGCCGCGGATTGACCATCTGTACGACGATCCGCAGCTCCGGATCCATGTCCCGCGCAGTCAGTGCGGTGTGGACGTTGTGTACGTCGTCGGTGTCCAGCAGGACCAGTGCGCGCGCGGTGGACGGCGTACCGTCGTCGTCGGCGTCGATCCCGGCCCGCCGCAGCAACGCCTCGCTGATCACCCGGGCGCCCATCACGGTCGCGCCGAGTTCACCGATCCGGTCGTAGTGCCGGGACGCGGGGTTGACGATCGCGGTCACGCGTTCGCCTGAGCTCACCAGTTCGGTGACCACCCGCAGCATCGTGCGGTCCGAACCGCAGACCACCACGCGTCGTCCGTCCGGGGAATCGGCCGCACCAGGGGCCTCTCGCCCGGACGGTGGCGGCTCCTCAGAATCGGGCGGGCTCTCGGTACTCTCCCCACTGTTCCCGAAGAACGTGACAGATTTCCCCCATCGTGGCCTCCGCACGCACTGCCTCCAGCATGGGCTCGATCAGGTTGCCAGTGCCGCTGGCCGCCTCCACCAGAGCCGACAGCGTACGCCGTACCCGGTCCTCGTCGCGGTGCGCCTTGCGTTCCGCGAGGACGCGGCACTGCTCGACCTCGACCTCGTGCGAGACCCGGAGGATCTCCAGCTCGCCGGACACGGTGTCGGTGAGTGTGTTCACGCCGACGATCTTCTTCTCGCTCTTCTCGAGCTTCTGCTGGTACTCGAACGCGGCGTCGGCGATCTCGGCCATGAACCAGCCGTCCTCGATCCCGCGCAGGATGCCGCCGGTCATGGTCTCGTCCGGGCTCATCTCCTTGATCCGCGCGAAGATCGCCTCGGCCTCGGCCTCGATCGCGTCGGTCAGCGCCTCGACGTACCAGGACCCGCCGAGCGGGTCGGCGACGTTCGTGATGCCGATCTCCTCCATCAGCACCGACTGGGTCCGCAGCGCGATCTCGGCCGACTCCTCACTCGGCAGCGCCAGCGTCTCGTCGAGCGCGTTGGTGTGCAGCGAGTTCGTCCCGCCCAGTACGGCGGCCAGCGCCTCGACAGCCGTCCGTACGACGTTGTTGTACGGCTGCTGCGCCGTGAGCGACACCCCGGCCGTCTGCGTGTGGAACCGGAGCCACTGCGCTTTCTCGGTCTTGGCGCCGTACACGTCGCGCAGCCAGCGGGCCCAGATCCGGCGGGCGGCCCGGAACTTCGCGATCTCCTCGAAGAAGTCGAGGTGGCTGTCGAAGAAGAACGACAGGCCCGGCGCGAACACGTCGACGTCGAGACCACGGGAGAGCCCGAGTTCGACGTACCCGAAGCCGTCGGCGAGCGTGTAGGCGAGCTCCTGCGCGGCGGTCGAGCCGGCCTCACGGATGTGGTACCCGGAGACGCTGAGCGGCTTGTACGCCGGGATCGTGGTCGCGCAGTACTCCATCAGGTCGCCGATCAGGCGCAGATGCGGCTCCGGCGGGAACAGCCATTCCTTCTGCGCGATGTACTCCTTGAAGATGTCGGTCTGCAGCGTCCCGTTCAGCTTGGAGATGTCCGCGCCCTGGCGCTCGGCGGCCACGAGGTACATGCAGAACACCGGCACCGCCGGGCCGGAGATCGTCATCGACGTGGTGACGTCCTGGAGCGGGATGTCCTTGAACAGCCGGTCCATGTCGACGGCCGAGTCGATCGCGACGCCGCAGTGCCCGACCTCACCGAGCGCCTTCGGGTCGTCGGAGTCGCGGCCCATCAGCGTCGGCATGTCGAACGCGACGGACAGACCGCCGCCACCGCCGTTGAGGATCATCCGGTAGCGCTCGTTGGTCTGCTCGGCGTTCCCGAAACCGGCGAACTGGCGGATCGTCCACGTCCGGCCGCGGTACCCGGTCGCGTACAGACCGCGGGTGAACGGGAACTCCCCCGGCCAGCCGATCCGCTCCATCCGCGGGTCGTCGACGCCTTCGGGCGGCCCGTACACCGGCTCGACCTCGGTGCCGGACAGCGTGGTGAAGTCCGCCTCCCGCTTGCGCGCGGCGTCGTACCGCAGCTGCCACCGGCTCCGGCCGGCCGCGATCTGCTCGGCATCCATCAGTCAGACCTCCTAGGGAACTGGTCCCAAAATACTAGGACGTCCAACTATTTCCAACCGATGCAACGCCCAGACCTGCTCAGTTTCCGGTCAGTTGAAGTCGCCGGCGTTGTGGCGGAGGGGTTCCAGGACGGACCAGAGCATCTTCAGCTGCTCATCGGTGAGGCCGGACAGGGCGAAGTCGGCGGCGACCAGGTCGGCGGTGGCGCGTTCGACCAGGTCGCGGCCTTCGGGGGTGATCTCGCAGAGCACCGCGCGGCCGTCGTCCGGGTGCGGTGTCCGGGTCACCAGCCCGGCCGACTCGAGCCGGCGGACGATCGAGGTCACCGACGTCGGGTGCACCTGCAGCCGCTCCCCCATCTTCCCGAGCGGCAGCGATCCGCGCCGGGAGAACGTGAGCAGCACCAGGGCCTCGAACCGGGCGAAGGTCAGCCCGTGCTTGCGGAGGATCTCGTCCAGCTCGTTGATCACGATCTGCTGCGCCCGCATCAGCGACGTCACGGCCCGCATCTGCTCGACGGCGCCCCAGCGCCGCCCCCATTGCCGCGACGCCTCGTCGATCGGATCGAACGGCAACGCCCTCTTCCTGGCCATGACCGGAACCTTAGTCCCCATCGATCTGGCTACGGACCGAGAACTGTGAGGCGGCGGCGTCCGGAACTGTCGGTGGGGCCTGCGAGGGTGCCGGCATGAGATTTCTGGAGCACGTGCGGACGGAGAGCGCCCGGCTCGGTGAGGTTGCGCGGATCGGACTCGACGCGGCCGTGCCCAGTTGCCCGGGGTGGACGGTGGACGACGTGGTGCGGCACGTCGCGATGGTGTACGTCCACAAGGTCGAGGTGCTGAAACTCGGCGCCCGCCCCGACCCGTGGCCGCCGGACTTCTCCGGGCTCGATTCGCTGGAGTGGTACGACGATGCGCGCGCAGCGATCGTCAGCGCCCTGGAGGCGGCCGGGACCGCGACGCAGACGTGGACGTTCAACCCGCGCGACAGCACGTCCGCGTTCTGGTACCGGCGGATGGCACACGAGACCGTCATCCACCGGATCGACGTCGAGCAGGCGCATGGCGTCGTCACACCGATCGACGCCGAGCTCGCCCTCGACGGGATCGACGAGGTCCTGTACCCGACGCTCGGCGGGCCGTGGTGGGAGGAGGGTGACACCGCCTACCCGATCGACGCGACCGTTCGGCTGACCACGGGAGGCCGGTCGTGGACCGTGTACGCCGACGCGACGAGTGTCGACGTACGGCAAGGGGCTGAAGGGGATGCCACGGCGGAGGTTTCCGGGGATCCGGCGCAGGTCTACCTGTGGTTGTGGGGGCGGGCCGGCGAGGACGCGATCGAGACGACCGGCGATCCGAACGTCGTGCGGGCGTTTCGCGGGAGACTTTCGGAGGCTTCGCAATGACGATGTCCTCTCGGGGGCGGGCTGTTCGTTCTCCCATTGAGAGAGCACAGCCTGAGAGACCACAGTGGTCTCAGCGAGAAGGAGGAATCCGATGGCGCAGTACCTTGCACTGACCTACACCGCTGACGTCGACTGGTGGGCGCCCGAGCAGGCCGACGAGCTGGCCGAGTACCGGAGGTTCGGCGTCGAGTTCGCCGAGCAGGTGAAGGCGAGCGCCGTCCTGCATCCGACCTCGACGGCGACCGTCGTCCGGGTCGAGGGCGCCCGCGGCGGGCCGGTGGTCACCACCGACGGACCTTACGCCGAGACCAAGGAGGCGCTGACCGGCTACTACCTGATCGAGGCCGAGGACCTCGAGGAGGCGGTGCGGATCGCGGCCGAGATCCCGGCGGCCTGGGGCGGCGCAGTCGAGGTCCGCCCGGTGATCGTGGCGAAGTAGAACAGGTCCCGTGGACGAGCGGTACGACGCGGTCGCCGAGACGATCCGGATCGAGGGGACGCGGATTCTCGCGACCCTGATCCGGACCGTCGGCAACGTCCAGCTTGCCGAGGACGCGGTCCAGGAGGCGGCGTTGGCGGCGCTCGGTGCGTGGCCGGTGACCGGCGTACCGCCCGAGCCGCGCGCCTGGCTGACCGTGACCGCCCGACGGAAGGCGATCGACATCATCCGCCGCGAGCAGGCTCGCGGCACGAAGGAACGCGACGGCGCGGACCTGATCGAGCTGAGCAAGCGTGAGGTCGAGACGGACGAGGTCGTAGATGACGACCTGCTGCGGCTGATCTTCACCTGCTGCCACCCGTCGCTGTCTCCGCCGACCCGAGTGGCTCTCGCGCTCCGCACGCTCTGCGGCCTGTCACCCGCACAGATCGCCGGCGTTCTGCTGACGACCGAGGTCGCCACAACGAAGCGGCTGGTCCGCGCGCGGCAGAAGATCGCCGCCGCGCGCATCCCGTACCGTGTTCCGGCCGAGGCCGAGCTACCCGAACGGCTGCCCGCGGTCTGCGCCGTCATCCACAGCCTCTACACCGCAGGTCACGCGCCATCCGAGGGCGAAGCGGCGTACGACGTCGACCTGTGTGCTGAGGCGATCCGGCTGGCTGAGCTCCTGCACTCCCTCCTCCCCGACCAGCCGACACCGACCGCGGTGCTGGCGCTCCTGCTCCTCACCGAGGCGCGTCGACCGGCGCGCGTCGATGACTCCGGCGAAGTGGTGACACTCGACCTACAGGACCGCTCGCTGTGGGATCAGGACCTGATCAGCCGCGGCGTCGCGCTCCTCAACGACTCGCTGGAGCGGTCCGAGCGGCAGGCCGATGCCTACCAGTTGCAGGCCGCGATCGCGGCCGAACACGCGCGCGTACCCAGCTACACCGCGACCGACTGGCGCGAGATCGTCCGGCTGTACGACCTGCTGGTCGAGGTCTCCCCCAGCCCCGCCGCCGAACTCGCCCGCGTCGTCGCGATCGCGGAAACCGGTCACGTCGACACGGCCCTCGAGCTGCTCGACGAGATCCCGGGAAGCTCACGCAAACACGCAGTACGCGCCGAACTCCTCGCCCGCAGCTCCCGCTACGCCGAAGCCGTCGCAGAGCTGGACCAGGCGCTGGCCGGCGCGCCGCCTGACCACCCCGAGCGCGCACATCGGGAACGCCGCCGAGCCCTGTTCGACGCGAAGTCCGCGACGAACACCTGACCAGCTGTCGGCAGCCGGGTCAGTCCTCGTCGGTCCAGTTGCCGCGTTCGCTGTTGAAGATCGACTTCGCGCCGGAGGAGGGTGGCGGCGCCGGCCGGGAAGGCTGGCTGGTGCTCGTCGCCGTGACCGGCGCGTACGCTCCGCCGACCTCCTGCGCCGAGTCCATCCCGATCGGGCCGGTGCCGTCGTCGTCGGAGTCCTCGTCGCCCTGGAGTACGTCGACGCTCGCGGAGGCTCGCAGTCCGGTGCGCTGGATGACGCGCTGAATGGTGAGGTCGCGGTCGTCGGGCCGACTGACCCACTTGATCTCGCGGAAGCCCTGGTCCTGCGCGGCGGATTCGAAGACGAAGTGGCCGTAGCCGAGCATCCGCCCGATGATCGGCTTCTGCAGTGTGATGTCGAGGACCCGGGCGATCGGGGTGGTCGCGACGGTCTGGGAGAAGACGCCGCGGATCCGCATGACCCGCATGTTCGTGACCACGAAGCGGTCGCGATGCTGGGTGAGGAATTGCCAGAAGGCATGACTGAGCAGCACCAGGACGATCGCCAGCAGCACCGGCTGCCCGCCGATCGAGGTGGTGGCCATCGTGAGCAGCAGCGCCGCCGCGAGCACGACCTCGAGCATCGGCACCGTGAACACCACCCAGTGGTGCCGCACCTCGTCGATGACGACTTCGCCCTCGTCCGAGATCAGATGGCGCCGGACCTTCGGGTCGAAGATCCGGAACAGGCCTATTCCGGCCATCCGCTCACTCCCCTGTCACGCTGTTGTGTGACTCCGTACGACTCAAGTGTCCCGCACGACGACGCGCAACGGGACACAAGAGACGGCAGATCAGCTGAACAGCGCCGTCAGGAAGGTGATGACGCTTCCGAACGCGTCACCAACGGCCGAGAACGCGCCCCCTACCGCTCCGGCGGCGTTGGCCGGCTGAGTGAACAGATAGAAGCCGGCAAAGGCGATGAGCGACCAGATCAACAGCTTCTTCGGCATGTCGCCACTCCTTGTTCCTAACCACTCGGTCGACTGTGTTTTGAGTTTGTATCACGGACCGTGACCAATTGTCACTGACTGAACACAGCCCACCTCACAATCCTCACCAGCTACAAGGTCCATTCTGTAACGGATCCGGGGGCACGGCAGCCATCGGCGCGCCGCCCTGAGACGCAGATCGCCGTACCCGGCGGAAATCCTGTCGCATTTGCCCGAAATCGGGACAACTTCCGGTGAACGAAAGCAAAAGACACGATGTGACACAACGTGGTCGATTGTTCCACGGCGAGACAAGTGTCACAAAGCGGCGATCAACTCGTCGGCTGCCGAATAGGGGTCTGTGCCGCCGTCCGCGACCTTTGCCGCGAGTACGTCGAGTCGTGCGTCGCCGTGCAGGTGCGCGAACCGGGCCCGCAGCGCCGTCGTCGCGATCGCCTCGATCTCGTCCCGCGCGCGACTGCGGCGACGCTCGGTCAGTACCCCGTTCCCACGCATCCACTCCAGCCGGTCCTCGATCGCCTGCACCACCTCGGCGACACCTTCGTTGCGGGAAGCGACCGTCTTGAGGATCGGCGGCGACCAGGCGCCCTCGGGCCGCTCGGCCAGCGCCAGCATCGACCGCAGGTCCCGGGTGACCGACTGGACGCCGTCGCGGTCCGCCTTGTTCACCACGTAGATGTCGCCGACCTCGAGGATCCCGGCCTTGGCCGCCTGGATGCCGTCGCCCATTCCCGGCGCCAGCAGGACCAGCGTCGTGTCGGCCATCCCGGCGATCTCGACCTCGGACTGCCCGACTCCGACCGTCTCCACCAGCACCACGTCGAACCCTGCCGCGTCCAGCACCCGCAGCGCCTGCGGCGTCGACCACGACAGCCCGCCGAGATGCCCGCGGGACGCCATCGACCGGATGAACACCCCGCGGTCGGTCGCATGGTCCTGCATCCGCACCCGGTCCCCGAGCAGCGCACCCCCGGAGAACGGCGACGACGGGTCCACCGCGAGTACGCCGACCCGCTTCCCGGTCTCGCGGTACGCCGAGACCAGGGCCGACGTCGACGTCGACTTGCCGACGCCTGGCGAGCCGGTGATGCCGACAATGTGCGCGTGACCGGCGTACGGCGCCAGCTCCGCCATCACCTCGCGCAACAGCGGGGACTCGTCCTCGACCAGTGAGATCAGCCGAGCGACGGCCCGGGAGTCGCCCTCCCGGGCCCGCTCGACCAGCTCACCGACAGGCGCCGTACGTCGTGGCATCAGCTCTCGATCAGCTCTAGATCACTTCTGGGGAACGCGGACGATCAGTGCGTCGCCCTGACCGCCGCCGCCGCACAAGGCCGCCGCACCCACGCCGCCGCCGCGCCGGCCGAGCTCGAGGGCCAGGTGCAGCACGAGGCGCGCGCCGGACATCCCGATCGGGTGGCCGAGCGCGATCGCGCCGCCGTTCACGTTCACCTTGTCGTCGCTGACCTGCAGCTCACGCGCGGACGCGATCCCGACCGCCGCGAAGGCCTCGTTGATCTCGATCAGGTCGAGGTCCGCGGGCTGGATGCCTTCCTTCGCGCATGCCTTGACGATCGCGTTGGCCGGCTGGCTCTGCAGCGACGAGTCCGGTCCGGCGACCGAGCCGTGCGCGCCGATCTCGGCGATCCAGCTGAGTCCGAGTTCCTCGGCCTTCGCCTTGCTCATCACGACGACCGCACAACCGCCGTCGGAGATCTGCGACGCCGAACCGGCCGTGATCGTGCCGTCCTTGCCGAACGCCGGCCGCAGCTTGCCCAGCACCTCGACCGACGTGTCACCGCGAACACCTTCGTCGCTGTCCACCACGACCGGGTCGCCCTTGCGCTGCGGCACCTCGACCGGCACGACCTCGTCGGCGAAGAGGCCGTTCTTCCAGGCCTCGGCGGCGCGCTGGTGCGAACGGGCGCTGAACTCGTCCTGCTCCTCGCGGCTCAGCTTCTGGCGCTCGTTGTTCGCCTGGTCGGTGAGCGCGCCCATGGCCTGGTCGGTGAACGCGTCCCACAACCCGTCGTACGCCATCGAGTCGACCAGCGCGGTGTCGCCGTACTTGATGCCCTCGCGGGACTTCGGCAGCAGGTGCGGCGCGTTCGTCATCGACTCCATGCCGCCGGCGACGACGATGTCGTACTCACCGGCGCGGATCAGCTGGTCGGCGAGCGCGATCGCGTTCAGCCCGGACAGGCAGACCTTGTTGATCGTGATGGCCGGAATGTCCATCGGGATGCCGCCCTTGACCGCGGCCTGGCGGGCGGTGATCTGACCGCCGCCGGCCTGCAGGACCTGGCCCATGATGACGTACTCGACCTGGTCCGGCGCGACACCGGCCTTCTCGAGTGCGCCCTTGATCGCGAACCCGCCGAGCTCTGCTCCGGTGAAGCCCTTGAGGCCACCCAGCAACCGCCCGATCGGGGTCCGTGCACCGGCGACGATGACGCTGTGGTTCCGCGTGTCAGACATGCCGTCACGATACCTGCGACCGCACTGGTACGCCGCTGCTCGCGCACGTCAGACGGGTCACACAGGTGGTGTCAGGTGAGCCACTTTCGATGGTCTGCCGCCGCGACCTGCGCCAGGCTGACGGGATGGATCAGCTGTTCGACGCGATCGACCACGTCGGCATCGCGGTGCCCGACTTCGACGAGGCCGTCCGGTACTACGCCGACGTGTTCGGCATGACCGTGGCGCACGAGGAGATCAACGAGGAGCAGGGCGTCCGGGAGGCGATGCTCTCGGTCGGCGACTCGGGCTCCTCGATCCAGTTGCTGGCGCCGCTGTCGGACGCCTCGCCGATCGCGAAGTTCCTCGACCAGCGCGGCCCCGGCATCCAGCAGCTCGCGTACCGGGTCCGCGATCTCGACGCGGTCTCGAACATCCTCCGCGACCGCGGCGCCCGCCTCCTGTACGACGAGCCGAAACGCGGCACCGCCGGCTCCCGCGTCAACTTCATCCACCCGAAGTCGGCCGGCGGAGTCCTGGTCGAACTCGTGGAGCCATCAACCTCGCACTAGGCGATGGGTCACCAGACAGGACCTAGCTGTGACGGCGCGCTGTTCGACTCTCCCCGGCGTCGTCGGCGGACTACGCTGTTCGGGTGCTGAAGGACAGCGCCACCGACTCCTTGCACGGTGCGCCGGCCGGATTCCTGCACGACGCCTTTGTCCACGTGTCGGACGAGGAGTTCGTGCAGCGCTCGGCTGCGTTCGTGCGGGAGGGTCTGGCGGCGGGGGAAACCATCGTGGCCGTGCTGCCGCCGGAGCGCACCGCCGTACTGCGCGACGCTCTCGGACCGATCCACCATGAGGTCCGTTTCACCGACATGACCGTTGCCGGGGGCAACCCGGCGCGGCTGATCCCGTACTGGCGGGGCGTCATCGAGAAGCATCCCGGCCCGGTGCGCGGGCTCTGCGAGCCGGCGTACCCGGGCCGGAGCGCGGCGGCGTACGACGAGGTGCTGCTGCACGAGGCGCTGTCCGACATCGCGTTCTCCCAGGACCGGGCATTCCGGCTGTACTGCGCGTACGAGGCGTCCGTCGGCATCGACCCGACCGTGACGCATTCCGGCGCGGAAGCCCTTGCGGAGAAGGAGTTCCGGACTGCGCTCGACGACGTACCGGACCGGGCCGAGCGGTGGGAGTTCGGGCCTGACGAGCTGGGGCAGATCCGGCAGTGGCTGAGTGGACAGGCCGCCTCGCACGGCGTGTCCAGGGACCGGCTCGAGGACCTGTCGCTGGCGTTGCACGAGGTCTGCACGAACAGCATCCGGTTCGGCGGCGGGCGCGGACGGCTGGCGGTGTGGATCGCCGACGGCACGCTGATCTGCGACGTACTGGACTGCGGGCGGATCGACGACCTGCTCGTCGGACGGGTGCTGCCGCCGCTGGACGGGCTCGGCGGGCGAGGCGTCTGGCTCGCCAACCAGCTGTGCGACCTGGCGCAGTTGCGGTCCGGGGACGACTTCACCCAGGTACGGCTCCACACGCGACTGCGGTGACCTCGAGGCGATAAGACCCGATAAGACCACTGACAACGGTGGACTGGAAAAGTGACGGTCGTCTCAACCGTCGCTCGCTGTGTTACAGCGCACAGCCACGGGCGCATACTCAACGGTAAGTTCCGCTCACCGATTTGTTACGGGACCGCCGCTGCAGGAGGTACTTTCGTGAAGCAGATCCTTGAGGCGATCCTCTCCGGCGACAACGCCGCCGTCGGAGAGCTCGACGTACCGGAGCATTACCGCGGAATCACCGTCCATGCCGACGAGGCCGCGATGTTCGACGGGCTGGACAGCAAGGAGAAGGATCCGCGCAAGAGTCTGCACCTCGACGACGTACCGACGCCCGAGCTCGGGCCGGGTGAGGCGCTGGTCGCGGTGATGGCCAGCGCGATCAACTACAACACCGTCTGGACGTCGATCTTCGAGCCGGTGTCGACCTTCTCGTTCCTGAAGCGGTACGGGAAGCTGTCGCCGCTGACGGCCCGGCACGACCTGCCGTACCACGTGGTCGGCTCCGACCTGGCAGGCGTCGTACTGCGGACCGGCCCGGGCGTGAATGCCTGGAAGCCGGGCGACGAGGTGGTCGCGCACTGCCTGTCGGTCGAGCTGGAGTCGCCGGACGGGCACAACGACACGATGCTCGACTCCGAGCAGCGGATCTGGGGATTCGAGACGAACTTCGGCGGTCTCGCCGAGATCGCGCTGGTGAAGTCGAACCAGCTGATGCCGAAGCCGGCCCACCTGACGTGGGAGGAAGCTGCGTCGCCGGGGCTGGTGAACAGTACGGCGTACCGGCAGCTGGTGTCCGCGAACGGCGCGAACATGAAGCAGGGCGACGTGGTGCTGGTCTGGGGCGCGTCCGGCGGTCTGGGGTCGTACGCGACGCAGTTCGCGCTGAACGGCGGGGCGATCCCGGTGTGCGTGGTGTCGTCGCCGGAGAAGGCGGAGCTCTGCCGGGCGATGGGCGCCGAGCTGATCATCGACCGGACGGCGGAGGGGTACAAGTTCTGGAAGGACGAGCACACCCAGGACCAGAAGGAGTGGAAGCGGTTCGGGGCGCGGATCCGGGAGCTGACCGGCGGGGACGACCCGGACATCGTGTTCGAGCACCCGGGGCGGGAGACGTTCGGGGCGTCGGTGTACGTCGCCCGCAAGGGCGGGACGATCGTGACGTGCGCGTCGACGTCCGGGTTCATGCACGAGTACGACAACCGGTACCTGTGGATGAACCTGAAACGGATCATCGGTTCTCACTTCGCTAACTACCGCGAGGCCTGGGAGGCCAACCGGCTGATCGCCAAGGGCATGGTGCACCCGACGGTCAGCAAGGTCTACCCGCTCGAGGACACCGCGCAGGCGGCGTACGACGTCCACCGCAACCTGCACCAGGGCAAGGTCGGCGTCCTCACCCTGGCCCCCACCGAAGGCCTCGGGGTCCGCGACCCAGCCCTGCGCGAGCAGCACCTGGCCGCCATCAATCGCTTCCGCAACAGGTAGTTGCCGCCGACTCCCGATTGGCTGGTTTCGAGTCGGTTCTGACAGGCTTAAGGTGGGGGATTCACACTGAGCCGCCAGAAGGGAACCTCGGGAGAATGCCTGACGAGTCGAGCCTGCCGTTCTTCGACCGCACGGCGACTGCGGCCGGGGGCTTCCCGGTCAGTCGCCGAGGGTACGACAAGCAGGCCGTGGACGACTATGTCCGCGCGCTGGAGATGCAACTCGTCGAGGCACGCAACCGCGCCGACGAGCTGCAGCAGAGTGTCGCGCCGATGCAGCACGAGCTCGCGGAGACCCGGCGCCAGCTCGAGGCCAGCGCCAACCCGTCGTACGCCGGGCTCGGCGACCGGGCCGCGCAGATCCTCCGGCTCGCGCAGGACCAGGCGTCCGAGGCCCTCGAGGAAGCCAAGCGTGAGGCGGAGGAGCTCCGCGCGAACGCGGCCAAGGAGGCTGCCGCGGCGCGGGCGACCGGCGAGCGTGAGGCCGAGGACATCCGGACCGTCGCGCTGAACGAGGCGGACAGCATGCGCCGTACCGCCGAGGGCGACGCGGCCGAGCTGCGGCGTACGGCGGAGACCGAGGCGGCCGAGGTACTGCAGGCGGCCCGGCGGAAGGCGGAGCAGCTGCAGCTGACCGCCGAGTCGCAGGCGAGCACGCTGAAGAACGGCGCGCTGCACGAGGCCGAGAAGATCCGGACCGCGATCCAGCGCGAGTCGGCGGCGCTGCGGGCGCGGCTGGCGGACGAGCGCGAGCAGCAGGCCAAGGAGCTGGCCGACAAGCACCAGCAGATCGCGGCCGACACCGAGAACCTGACCTCCCAGATGAAAGAGGCCGCCGAGGCGTCCGAGCGCCGCGTGGCCGAGGCGACCGAGCAGGCCCGCAAGATCCGCGCCGAGGCGGAAGAGTCGGCCGAGCGGACGCTCGCGCGTGCCCGCCGGGAGGCCGAGCAGCTGCTGACCACCGCGCGCACCCGCGCCGAGGCCGAGCTGGCGAACGCTGCCGACGAGGCGGAGCGGTCCCGGACCGTCGTCGCCCGCGAGACCGAGCGCCTGGCGAAGCGCCGCGACGGCATCCTCACCCAGATCGCCGGCCTGAACGAGATCGCCAGCAACATCGCCCGCCAGGCCGCCGAGCTCGACTCGGAGACCGCCGCGGGGCCCTACGTGAACCCGTTCGCCCGGCCCACCGAGTCGCACCAGCCTCCGGCCGGTGCGTTGGGGCAGGGCGTCGGCAGCCCCTTCGCCTCCGAGTCCTCGACCCCGTACCCCACCGGCCCCAGCTCAGCTCCGTCCGACCCAGCTCCGTCCGACCCAGCTCCGTCCGACCCAGCTCCGGCCGGCTCGGCTCCGGCCGGCTCGGCTCCGGCCGGCTCGGCTCCGGCCGGCTCGGCTCCGGCCGGCTCGGCTCCGGCCGGCTCGGGTCCGGCCGGCTCGGGTCCGGCCGGCTCGGGTCCGGCCGGCTCGGGTCCGGCCGGCTCGGGTTCGGCTCCGGCCGGGGCAGGTACGGCGGCTGACTCGGGCGCGGCCGCGGACTTCGGGGATGGCGGGAACCCGTTCCCGGCGACGACGCCGGCCGACAACCCGTTCCCGGGGGCGACGCCGGCCGCGGGATCCTCGCGCGAGTCGTCGTACGACACCGAGGGACCGTTCACCGGTTCCAGCCCGTTCGTCGGCATCGGCGCCGGGGACGCCCGCGTCGACGAGACCCGGATCGACACCGGCCTGCGCATCGACCCGAAGGACGCCGGCGACCTCGCCGGCCAGACCAGCAAGACCGCCGGCGGCCCGGCCGACCCTGCTGCCAACCCTGCTGCCGGCCGTACTGCCGACGCCGCGGATCTCGCCGAGCCTGCCGACATCGCCAATTCGCCCGACCTGGCCGACACGGCCGGGTCCGGGGATTCGGGCGATGACGAGGAGCCGAAGGACTCGACGATGGTGGACGAGTTCCGGCTGGGTGACCTCGCGAGCGAGGAGACTCGGGTCCAGACGCGGCGCTCCGGCTCGGCGAAGTCCTCCGACGACGAGTCGCCCGCGGACGACGAGAAGACCGATGCGGCCACCTCGCGCGCGCGATCCCCGAAGGACAAGATGTGACGCCATCCGGCGACGACACCTCCACAGCGACCCCCGACAAGGACCTTGCCGACGCCACGCGCGAAGCGAAGTCCGCCGCCGCGGAAGCTCAGGCCGCCGCCGACAAGAGCAAACAGTCCGCAACCGACGCAGCCGACGAGGCTGCTGCTGCCGCCGCGCAGGCGGACGACAAGGACACCAACTTCGCGGACGAACTGCTGATCGAAGAGCGGCACCCGTCGGTCGGGATGGGTACCCCGGGTCCGCCGCTGCGCCGGGGGAACCCGTTCACGTTCGGGTTCTTCGCGGCGCTCGGCGTACTCGTCGCACTGGGTCTGTGGAACGCGGCCGGCCAGGCCCGCTCGGTCCTGATCCTGCTGCTGGTCTCGATGTTCATCGCGGTCGGCCTGAACCCGCTGGTCGAGTGGTTCATGCGCCGCGGACTGAAGCGCGGCCTGTCCGTCGGCGTGGTGTTCCTGCTGATGATCCTCGCGGTCGCCGGCGTCGCCGTCGCGATCGTCCCGGTGGTCTCGGATCAGATCAACAGCCTGATCAAGAACGCTCCCGAGTGGCTCGACCTGCTGACCAAGTCGAAGACGCTCAACGAGCTGGACAACAAGTACCACTTCATCCAGAAGGCGCAGGACTACATCCAGGACCCGGCGCTGGCGCAACGTGCGTTCGGCGGGATCCTCGGCGTCGGCAAGGTGGTCGCGGGCGCGCTGTTCAACACGTTCACGATCCTGGTGCTGACGCTGTACTTCCTCGCCTCGCTCCCCTCGGTCAAGCGGGCGGCGTACAGCCTGGTCCCCAACACCCGCCGTACCCGTGTCTCGATCCTCGGCGACGAGGTCCTCGGCCGGGTCGGCGGCTACGTCAGCGGCCAGTTCCTGGTGGCGCTGACCGCCGGCGTGATGATGTTCATCTTCCTGGAGATCGTCGGGCTGCGGGAGTACGCTGTGGCGCTGGCGATCGTGGTGATGTTCTGTGACTTCATCCCGATGGTCGGGGGCCTGATCGGCGTCGTCGTGGTCTCGCTGATCGGCTTCACCGGCGGCGTCGGGATCGGCATCGCCTGCCTGATCTACGGCGTCATCTACCAGCAGGTCGAGAACTACTTCGTGGCGCCGCGCATCATGCGCCGGGCCGTCGACATCCCCGGCGCCGTCACCGTCATCGCCGCCCTGCTCGGCGGCGCCCTCCTCGGCGTGGTCGGCGCCCTCCTGGCCATCCCGTCGGCCGCCGCCATCCTCCTCATCATCCGAGAAGTCTGGGTCCGCAAAGCCGACGCCTCATAACTGCGTGACGTCGAGGATGAAGTGTTGGGCGGGGGTCAGGCGGTTGTAGGTGTTGAGGCGGATGTAGGTCTGTTGGTCGAGCTGCTGGGGTAGGTGGCGTCGGGCGAAGTAGGAGTGCAGGGCTCGGCGGGGGTTGTCGGTGCGGTTCTGGGTGCCGCCGTGCCAGAGGTGGCTGTTGAAGATGACGACGGTGCCGGCTTGGCCGGTCAGTTGGATCTGGTCGGGGTGGTCGGCGGCCGGGTCGAGCATCTCGTCGCCGGGCATGGTGCCGCGGCGGTGGGAGCCGGGGACTACGCGGGTGGCGCCGTTCTCGGGCGTGAAGTCGTCGAGGAGCCAGATCGAGTTGCAGACCTCGTACTCGCCCGGCTGGACGGGATGCCCGAAGTCCGCATGCAGGCCCTGGTGCCCTTCACCGGGGAGGGCCGCGCGGCTGTTGAGGGACGAGAGTTTGAACTCGCCCAGCACGTGCCGCATGGCGGCCAGCACCCGCGGGTGGCTGAAGCACACCTCGAACCTCGGATCCTTGTTCACCAGATCCGCCAACCGGTCCGTACCCCGCTCCTGATGCACCTCGAGGCCGGCCCGATCGCCCTCGGCCGCGGTCAGTTCGGCCAGCCGTTCGTTGATCGCGGCCACCTCCTCCGCCGTGAGAATCCCCTGCAGTGGAAGGAATCCGTCGCGGTCGAGCTGGTCCTTCTCGTCCTGCGTGAGTACGTCGTCGGTGACGCCGAGATCGCGTAGTGCGGTCGCCATATCCATCGGAGTGCTCCTTCACAAGATGCACGAATCGATGCCAGCATCGTTGCGACGTACCTGGGAAACAATGCAGGAGGCGACAGGGCTTATGCACAAATCGCCACGGCTGCTAGGAGCCGGCGTACACACGGCCGCGCCCGGCAAGGACTATCCGCACCACGCGCACACGTCGTGGGAGCTCGTGTACTACGTCCGCGGGCGGATCACCTGCCCCGTCGGCGACGAGACGTACGACGCCACTCCCGGCACCGTGCTCCTCACCCCACCGCACACCTGGCACGCCGAGCAGAGCCGCACCGGGTACGCGAACCGTTTCCTCCAGGTCGACGCCGCAACCACCCACCCGTGGCCGCGACTGTGCTACGACGACACCGACCACACCCTGCGCCGGGTCTTCGACGCACTGGTCCGGGAAACCGATGGCGAACTCCGCTCGCTGCTCCTCGCCGAACTGGACCTCCGCCTGCGGCGCGCCACCGCCCCACCCAGAACTCCTGCCGAACAACTGGTCACCCAAGCCGAACAGCTCTTCGAGGAACGCTTCGCGACCGGCCTCCGCATCACGCAGGTAGCAGCCGACCTCGGCATCTCCCCGTCCGGCCTCCGAACCGCGTTCGCCCGCCTCCGCAACACCAGCCCACAGGCCGCGCTCCAAGCAGTCCGCCTACGCCACGCCCTCGCTCACATCCGCAACTCCACCCTCCCCCTCCAAGCCATTGCCGACATCACCGGCTACCACTCGGTCAGCCACCTCACCCGCCACATCAAGTCCGCCACCGGCTCACCCCCCGGAGCCCTCCGCCCCTAAGTTCGCATCCGAACTGCGAGTCAGTCGGCGAAGGCGTCGGCGACGGTGGTGAGGGTGATGTTGTGGTCCTTGATCGACTGGTGGATTTCTGGGTCGGTGACCATTGCCTGGTCCGAGAGGCGGTACTCCTCGGCCCAGCGGTAGGTGTAGGAACCGGGCCGGTGGATTGCTGCTAGCTCCGGTTCGGCGGCTGCGCAGTGAGTGACGAGCAGGTGGACGCCGGGCGTCAGTTTGTCCAAGTACTCGAGCAGCCAGGGCTTCTTGTCGGCGGCGTCGCGGTCGCTCAACGTCTCGATCGACGCGAACCGTTTCGACTCCTCCGGCCCGTAGATGAACGGCTTCCCGAGCGCCGCCGAAACCTCGTCGTACGCCGCCGGCGCTGCCTGACCCATGTGTACGTCGAGATACTCGAGCGTCAGCCCTTCCGCCGCGAACTTCGCCGCCTGCGCCGACAACTCCCGTACTGCGTCCGCGTGACTGACCGCAGCCTCGGCCTCCTCGACCGTACGCCGGAACGTGCCGTCCTCCCCCACCAACGACGTACCGTCCGTCAGCGGCCGCCATCGAAGGAAGTCCCACTCACACGTCAGCGTCTGATGCACGCCCACCGGGATCGCGAACTCGCGCGCCAACGCGGCCGCCTCCGTGAACCACGGACACGCCGCCATCGTCGACGCCTGCGTCACGATCCCCTCGCGAAACGCCTGCACGGTCCCCACGTTGACCGCATGACACATCCCGAAGTCGTCACCCTGAACAACCAGCCGGACTTCACTCACGCCTACTCCCACCATCCGCCGACAGAGCCACCACCGACCGTACGACCAAACGCCGACAGATCCCCTACGGTCCGGCGAGTTTGGTGACCTCCGGGGACTGATTGGTGTGGAAGGCGCACGCACGGGGGTACGACGCCAGGCAGCCGCGAGTCGTCATCAGCGCGGTGTAGTAGTCGATGTACCGGAACCCGTACGTCTCGCCGCGGGCGAAGGCCTGGTGCCGGATCGCGGACACCCAGCGGTAGAACGCCTCGTCGGAGATCGGGACGTACAGCGACGGCGTGAAGCCCTCCATGTCCTCCCAGTTCTCCGCGTGCAGGAACGAGCGCACACCGTGCCGCGGCAGTGCGGCGAGCTTCTCGGCCAGTTCGGCGTACGGCGTGATGGCGGCGAAGTCGTCCGCTGGATCGATCGGCAGGCCGGCGAGGAAGCGGGCGCGCTCGGCCAGCACAGCGGTGTGTTCGTGATCGCGGTGGATCGAGTGCTTCCAGTGCGTGATGATCGTGTCGGGCTGCTTCTCGCGGATGATCTGGGCGAGCTGCAGGGCCACGTCGTCGGTGTCCGGGAGGAAGCCGTCGCTGTGGTCGAGCACCACGAAGTCCGCGCCGATCGCCTCTGCGAACGCCGTACCCTCAGCGATCTTCTGCTTCTTGTAGTCGGCCGGCGTCATCCGCGGGTGACCGCGCTCCCCCGGCGTCAGCGCGACGATCGTCGCCGACGCACCCTCCAGGACGAGCTTGGCCAGCGTCGGCCCGGCGGTCAGGTCCATATCGCCGATGTGCGCCCCGATGGCGAGCACTGATCTGGTCACAACTGTCTCCTCATTTCAGGCCATTCATTTCAGGCCACTGAGTACGACGCCACGCACGTAGTACTTCTGGAACACCAGGAACACGACCAGCACCGGCAGCGTGCTGATCACCAGGCCGGCCATCACGATCGGCATGGTGCGGTCCGGATCGAGGAAGCTCTGCAGCAGCTGGATCCCGACCGGCAGTGTCTGCAACGACGGGTCGGACGACGAGATCAGCAGCGTCCAGATGTACTCGTTCCAAGTGCCGATGAACGTGATCAGCCCGAGCGTGATCGCCACCGGCTTGGTCTGCGGCAGCACGATCAGCCGCCAGATCTGCCACTGGTTCGCGCCGTCGATCTTGGCCGCCTCGAGCATCTCGTCCGGCAGCGAGATCATGAACTGCCGCATCAGGAAGATCCCGAATCCGGAGACCGTGAACGGCAGGATCAGCGCCAGCAGGCTGGTCGTCAGCCCGCCGTCGCCGCCGCGCCCGAGGAAGTCGTTGCCGCCGGCCAACGGCCAGTTGAGCATGATCAGGAACGTCGGGATCAGCAGCAGGAACGGCGGCAGCATCATCGTGGCGAGGATGAACCGGAAGATCACCGCCCGCCCGCGGAACCGCAGCTTGGCCAGCGCGTACCCGGCCAGCGCCGAGGTGATCAGCACCGACACCGTCACGCTGACCGTGACGATCACACTGTTGCGGAACAACCGCGGCAGCTCGAGCTGCGAGAACGCCTCGCGATAATTGTCCAGATTGAACGACTCCGGGAACAGCTTGTACGGAATCACGCCGTACTCGCCCGCGCCCTTGAACGAGCTCATCACCATGTCTAGGAACGGCATGACCATCGCGACCCCGCCGAGGATCACGACCAGGTACGCGAACCACGGGAACTTGCCGTGCCGCCTCACGAGGTCTCCTCCCCGCGCCGCCGGGCGACCCACAACTGCAGCAGGGTGATCGCCAGGATGATCACGAACAGCACCATGGCCATCGCGCTCGCCGTACCCCAGGCGCCGTACTTGAACGCTCGCTGGTACATCTCGAACGCCGCCACGTTGGTCGCGTTCACCGGCCCGCCGTCACCCGTCATCACGATGATCAGCGCGAACGACTGCAACCCGCCGATGAACTGCGTGATCAGCACGAACAGCAGGGCCGGCCGCAGCAACGGCAACGTGATCGACCAGAACATGTGCCACGAGTTCGCCCCGTCCACCTCGGCCGCCTCGTAGTACATCTCCGGGATCGCCTTCAGCCCGGCCGTCAGGATGAGAACGGCGCCGCCGATCGAGGCCCAGGCCTGTACGACGGTCACCGACGGAAGCGCGTACGACGCATCGGACAGGAACCCGATGCTGTTCACGCCGAGCTTGTTCAGGACGCCGTTGATCAGCCCGGCCGGCTGGTACATCATCTTCCACACGTTGCCGATGGCCACGACCGTCGCGACCACGGGCAGGAAGTACAGCACTCGCCAGAACCCCTGGAAAGCCAGCCGATCGATGCAGTAGGCGACCAGCACCGACCCGAACGTGGCCAGGAACACCGACCCGAACGCGAACAGCAGCGTGTTCACCAGGATGGGCTTGACGAACGTCCCGTCGAAGCTCAGGACGTCGCCGAAGTTCGCCGTACCGGCCCACTTCAGGGTCCCGAGGTCGAAGCCTCCCCAGTCCGAGAACGCGAGCACGATCGCGAAGATGAACGGCAGGATCAGGAAAACACAGAAGAACAGCAATGCGGGCGCGAGGAACAGGTACACCGCCCGTCCCTCGCGCTGCAGCTTCCCGACCCGCTGGGCCGGCACCGTCAACGTGCCGACCCTGCCGACCGCGGACGTCATTGCGGCTTGACCGCCTTGGCGGCCTGCGCCAGCGCGTCGTCCGGATTCTTGCCGTCGGCAAGCACACCCATGATCGCGTTGTGCAGCGCGGTCTTCGCCTCGTACGCACCCGGCTGGTTGGGTTCGGCCATCGCGTACGTCGCCGCGTCGTAGATCGGCGCCAGGTTCGGGTCGGACAACGACTGCTTGTACGCCGCCTGGTCAGCGGTCCGCGGCGGGATCAGGCCCTGGTCGGCCAGCCACTTGCCGGTCTCCGTCACCTGACCGTCGGCCGCTTTGTGCTCGTTCATCCAAGTGAGGAACTTCCACGCGTCGTCGGCGTGCTTGCTGCGCTGGTTGACACCCATGAAGAACCCGTACGCCAGCGAGCCCTTGCTGCCCGCCGTCGGGCCGGGGATCGCGGTCACGCCGACGTCGGAGGAGTACTTGTCCTTCATCTGGGTCTTCAGGCTGCCGATCCACCAGCCGGCCTGGATCGCCATCGCGACACCGCCGCTGCGGAACTGCTTGGTCGGCATGATCGAGGGGTTGGTCGCCTTCGCGGCAGCGAGGTCGGCCTCGAACTTCAGCGCCGCCTTGCCCTCGGCGTTGTCGAACTGCGCCGTACCGTCCGGGCCGAGGAACTTCCCGCCGGCCGCGTCGAGCAGCGACAGGAACGGGTGCACGGACTTGTTGTCGCCGTCCTGGATCAGGCTCAGGCCCTCGACCTGGATGTTGCCCTTGGCATCGCGCTGCACCGTCTTCTTGGCCGCGTCGGCGAGCTCGGCCCAGGTGGTCGGCGGCTTGCTGATGCCGGCCGCGGCCAGGATCTTCTTGTTGTAGAAGAGCACATAGGTGTTCAGCTCGGTCGGGTACCCGAGCAGCGTGTCGCCGGTCGTGACCGCGCCGAGCGCGGCGGGGCTGTACTCCGCCTTGATCTTGGTCGCGATGTCGTCCGGCACCTTGGCCACGACGTTCGCCTTCATCAGCTGGCCGCCCCACAGGCCGTACGCGCTGACGATGTCGGCGCCGCGGCCGCCGGTCTGTCGGACCGTCATCGTGGTGAGCAGGTCGTCGAACTTGACCACCTGCGCCTTCACCTGGACCTTCGGGTTCTCCTTGTTCCACTGCTGGATCATCTTGTCCAGCCCTTCCTTGGACGGGCCGTCGCTGTAGTGGCTCAGCAGCGTCAGCTCGACCTTGTCGCCGCTGCCGCCCGCCTCGCCGCCACCGCCGCCGCAGGCCGCGGCCGTGGCGAACAGTCCGAGCGCAACGGCAAGCCGCAGACCTCTGGAAATCCTCATGTCATTCCTTCCCGCCATCCGGGACCACGGGCGCCCGGAGGATGGTGAACGTGCGGGTGATGTCGAAACCTGTCTTCAGGTACAGCTGCCCGGCGGCAGACTTCTCGCCGGTCCACAGGAACCAGGCACTGTGTGCGCCGGCCGCGACCATCCGCTCGAGCGTCAGGTGCAGCAGCACCTTCCCGAGCCCGGTGCCGCGGGAGGCCGGCAGGACGCCGAACGGCCCGAAGCGGTCGATCACCGCCTCGTACGTCCCGTGCATCGCCCAGCCGAGGATCGCTCCGCCGGGGTCGCGTGCTACCACGATGCGGTCGAGTGGCAGACCGGACACGACGCCTTCGCGGATCGCGCGCGCCCAGTCCGGGTTGAATTCCGCGCCGGCGATCGCGATCAGCGCGGTCAGCTCGTCGCCGGATGGTGTACCAAAGCTGTAGCCGTCGGCCGTCAGCGCCTCGATCCGCTGGCGGACCTCGTCCGGAATGGCATACCCGACGAGGCTGCGGTCCATCGCGACCGCGTCGTACCCGCGCTCGAAGCCGAGCTCGGCGAGCAGCCGCGCCGCGGCGGGATAGCGGGCCGTGTCGAGACCGGGGAGGAAGTAGTTCGGCGTGTACGACGAGAAGTACACTTCGGACTGCCCGTGGGACCGGAGCCAGTCCATTGCCGTAGACAACAACTCGCGCCCGAGACCACGACCGCGGTACTCCGGATGCACGAAGAAGAACGGGATCCAGCCGGAAGCCGGCTCCAGGTCGTCGGCGTCGACGGCGATCAGCCGGCGGACGGCGTACGCGGCGCCGACGATCTGATCATTGATCACGGCCACCTGCAGACCGGCCGCGTCGAAGTTGCGGTCGAGCAGGAACAGGTCGCGGAACCGCTGGTAGCTGATCGGGTCGGCCGGCGCCGCGGCGGTCCACGCCGCAGCCAGTGCCGGCCCGTCGCCGACCTGGAACGAACGGATCATCGGGCAGCCCCTTCGTAGAGCAGTACGCCGTCGCGTACCCAGTCGGCCGGTGTGGTTGCCGCGGGCAAGAGCTCGACCGGGTCGTCGCCGGCCTCCAGCGCTTTCCGCAGCGAGTCCGAGCCCCACAGCTTGTCGAGCGACGGCAGCAGATCGAAGTCGTCGGGATACAGCTCGTTCAGGACGCGCAGCATCACCAGCGCGGTCCGCACCGGCTCGAACGCATCGCGATCCACGACGTGCAGCTGTACGCCGGACAGCGCCTGACCCGCGTACTTGTGGAACACCGGCTCGAACCACGTCCGCCGGAAGATCACACCGGGCAGCTCACACGCGCGCAACGCCGGCACCAGCCGGTCGTCGACGTACGGCGCCCCGATCGTCTCGAACGGTCGCGTCGTACCGCGGCCCTCGCTGAGGTTCGTGCCCTCGAACAGGCCGGTGCCGGGGTATACCAAAGCCGTCTCCGGTGTCGGCATGTTCGGTGACGGCGGCACCCACGGCAGACCGGTCCCGGTCGACGTACGGCTCCAGCCCTCCGCCTCGACGACCGTTGCCCTACCCAACTGAAGGGCGAGTTCGCCGACCGTCAGCCCGTGGCGGAGCGGGATCGGCGCCCGCCCGACGAAGCTCTCGAACCCGGGCTGCAGCAGCGGGCCCTCGACCCGTACGCCGCCGAGCGGGTTCGGCCGGTCCAGCACCACAAATGGCATACCAAGCCGGGCAGCCGCCTGCTGGCAGTCGTACATCGTCCAGATGTAGGTGTAGAACCGCGTCCCGATGTCCTGGATGTCGAACAGCAGTACGTCGACACCCGAGAACAGGTCGTCGAGCTCGGCCACCGTACGCCGATAGGTGTCGAACACGGGGAGTCCGGTGTCGGGGTCGATGCCCTCGCCTTCGCTCTCACCCGCTTGCGCCGTACCGCGGAGGCCGTGCTCGGGACCGAACAACGCCGTCAACGGCAACCCGGCCGCACGCAACGCGACCGAGGTCGGCGTGAGGTTCGGCAGCACGCCGGTGAAGTTCGTGATCAGTCCCAGGCGCCCGTCCGGCACCAACCCCGGGTCCTCGGCCAGACGCTGCGCGCCGGTCCGGACCACCATCGCCACCACCCCAGATCGTGGATCCTGCAGGAACTGGGTTGAAAACTTACCGACGCCTCCAACAGAAGGTCAATAGATTACTGACAACCGTTTGCCGGGTTGGCTGCGCACGCCGCCGCTGGAGCCTCGGACCCAAGCCCTCCCGGCTCGCCGCAGCACCGCGACAGCGGTGAGCCCGACAGCAACCGACTGACGGCCCAGCGCCGGGAAGCTCCAGCGAAATTGCAGGAACGTGCAATCAACCGGCGATTGACATGTCGATATCGCGGCAGTTTAGTGGCCTAACAACCATCGCGAAACGGGTTTGTGAGCTCACCATCATGATCCGCCACGCGTTTCCGCGGGCGGCTCCATTCCAGGGAAATCAGTCGTCGGGCAGTCGAACGCCCGGCGCAAACCACAGAGGTCGTTTCAGGGGGAATTGTGAGGCGCAACTCCTCCGCCAGCGCGGACGACGGCGGACGACTTCGGCATCCTTGCCGACGACTACGACTCCTGGTGTGAAGGCGGAACTGTCTGCGGCCGGAAGATCACCGACTACATCGCCGAGGTCAAGGGCAACGGTGCCTACGGCGTGAACACCACAGTCGTCGGCCGGATCGACTTCGTCGTCCGGCAGGCATTCAACGGAGCCTATCCACGGTGGCGCGGACTGTTGATCTGGGACAGTGGACCGACCGTTCGCCCGAACCTGTTCTGGGCCGATTGCCGGATCAATCGCTCTGGTCCCGACGGCTTCTGCGGCAACGTCGAGCTCGACTTTTCCAACATCACCTCAACCAGCTGGCGTTCGTGGGCGCCGTCGTCCACCGGATATAACCAATTGAGTACGAGGCTGTCCAACAACACGACGTACCACGACGACCTTCACGGCAGCTTCAAGGCCGACGGTTATTCCCAGACATTCGGGCTGGGGACCATTCATACCGGTCGCTGGCGCCAGTGTGGGCCGAACTGCAAGTACTACCAAGTCCCGTGGCTGCCGTAAGAGTGGTCAGCTGAAGAGTGCGTGGATCGTACGGTGTGCGTGACTCACGAAGGCCGAATTGCAACTCGGAACGATCTCGCTGTCCGGTGACAGAGTCGGCTCGAGCAGCCGGTCGAGCACGGCCTGCACCGAGACGACGGATGACGGCGGCTTGAGCAGCCAAAGCCGGTTGGCGGGCCGAGGCGGGATCTCCGCCTCGGCCAGCAAACCGTTGTAATCCGACTCGACCTCCGCGTACACGTCGGCGGACCACGGTACTCGTTCGACAACGACGCCATCACGTGAATGCTCGACCCAACGCGTCGAACGGTCCGCCACCCACGTCCGATGAGTTCTTGGCCAGATCGCGGGCAGGAAGACCCAGAGGGGCTCCTCCGGTGCGAGACTCCAGCCCTGACCTACTAGCTCAACCACCTCAGGTAGGTCCGCAGGCGGAACCGCGATGCACCCAACACCAGGCGTCGCGGCCGGCTCATCAAGTCCCCAGTCGAAACTCACCATCACCGCTCTCCCAACAGGTATCACGACATGTAAACGAGCGGGCGTCAGGATGAAGGTCGGCTGCGCTACGGCAGGAACGGTGTGAGGGCGGCGAGGAAGTCGTCGAGGCGTTCGGCGTGGACCCAGTGGCCGGCCTCCGGGACCTCGGCGTACTGGACGTGCGGGAAGTACGCCGCGATGGTCGCGCGGTGGTCCTGCTGGACGTAGTCGGACTTGCCGCCGTAGATGAACAGCGTCGGCCCGTCGTACCGCCGCCCCTCGACCGCGGGCCAGCCGGAGATGGCCGGCAGCGCGGCCTCGATCACCGGCAGGTTGGGCCGCCAGCGCGCACCGTCGGCATCGAGGATCAGATTCTGCAGCAGGAAGGCGCGCGTCCCGGGCGTCGGTACGGCGGCGGCGAGCTGGGCGTCGACCTCCGCCCGGCGGGTGACCGAGGACAGGTCGGCGTTCCGCATCGCCCGGGCGTACTCGACGAACGCCGGCGGGTACGCGACCGGCGCCGCGTCCACGACGACGAGCCGCTCGACCGCCGCGGGGTACTGCAATGCGGTGAGCATCGCGGTCTTGCCGCCCATCGAGTGCCCGACGAGCGCGACCGGCCCGAGCCCGAGCGACTCGATCGTCTCGCGGACGTCGTCGGCCATCTCCGGGTAGCTCATCGTCTCGACGTGCGGCGAGGTCCCGTGGTTGCGCAGGTCGAACGCGAACACCCGGTGCCGGTCCGCGAGCCGGCGCGCGGCGGTCATCCAGTTCCGCCCCGAGCCGAACAACCCGTGCATCACCACGACCGGCGTACCAGTCTCGCCGTACGCCGTGACCGGAAGCTTCATGCCCTCCACCCTTTCACCACGTGCTCACCGACCGCTTCACCGACTGCATCACCGGCTGCGCTGCCAGCAGGCCGTATGCCAGTGCCGCCGCTCGTCCAACGACTGGCTGCCACCGATCGCACCGAGCAGGCTCGGGTTCTCCGGCCAGACGACGACGTGCGGTGTCGCGGGCGGGATCTGCTGGTCACAGCCGGGACAGCGATAGGACTTCGCCGACGCGGACCCGGACACCCGGCGGACGTTCCACTCGGCGCCCGCCTTCGCCTCGCGAGACTGGGTACCACCAAGGAGCGGCCGGTCACTGACCGGCCGCTGCCACTTGGAAGGCCTTCTACGCGACATAGCCCCTCAAGGCTAGGCCATGCCTCAACCAGAGTTTGGAGGTCATCGCCACCTGTCTCCAGGAGCACGCACGTACTGCTGCCAGACGTACCGCCACGGCGTCACCGCGAGGATGACCAGGACCACCGCACAGTTGACCGCAACTCCTTGTGTGGCCGAGTCCATCTCCCCGGCGACTACCTGGGGCAGTGCGACGACGGAGAGCCAGATGAGCTTCCAGGCGGACTCGAAAAGAAGGATCGGCAGCAGCCGGACCGGGTAGCGCAATCCGAGGAACGCGAGCAGCGACATGGCGGTGAGAATGCAGGTGACGACTCCTTCGAAGAGCGGCCAGGAGCTGTCAGGCTGAAGCACCGCGTGGGTGATGAGGACCGGCCACTTGACGATGGCGAGCCCGACGCCCATGAGGAGGTACCCGGCGCGCATGAGATGCAGGCGGTAGAGCGGAAGATCGGCGGCGGTCGTGCGTTCTGGGTGCGTGATCAGAGTCGACATCGGAGCTCCTTAGTTGGGAATGGCTCAGCGGTCCGCGGATCGAGACAGGATGCGGATCCGGAGCCGGTGCAGTTGCGGCATCACGCCGTAGCTCACGATCGGTACGGCGATGGTGGCGAGCACGAACGTGCGCAGTACGGGCGCAAGCGTGCCCAGCCAGTCGGCGAGGGTGAGATTGAGGACGGTGAGAGTCGGGAAGACGGCCAGCCAGATCATCAACGCCAACTGATGCTTGGTCGGCGGCCCGGCAATACGCCGGCCCGGCTCGGCAACGATCGCCCGGGACTCGGGCACGGCTGCGCTGCTGCGGGGATTCGGGGTGCTCATATCGCTCCTTGGTTTTGTGATGGTCGGATCAGTGCACGAGGCCGTGAGCGGCTTCGCGTACGTCGCCCTCGACCAGATCGGCGTTCAACCCGATCGCGACCGACGCCGGCGGCGGCGACGACCTGAGCGCAGGGTCGACGACATTGCCGGCGCACCAGACGCCGGGAACAACGGCCGCGGCCGTACCCCGTCGATCTGCAGCTCGTCGGTCAGGCGTGCGACGCCGGTGCGGGCGTCAGCGCCGTACCTCCCGACTTCGTCTCGTCCGAGCTCGGCGATTCCACGCGCAGCCAGTTCCTCCCACTGCTCCAGCAGTTCGCTGAGCAGGAGGCCCTCACGCGACAGATCCCCGGTGCAGGTGAACGGCCGAAGCGTTGCGAGGCGTGCCGGCATCGACCACGAGAACCTTCCGGCAAGCGCGTGACAGGGCCAGGGCAGTGGACAGTCCGACGGCGCCTCCGCCGATGACCACCACGTCGTACTGACTCATGTCCATCAGGCTGAAGCACCGTCGATCTCTCACCTACGGTCGTTGCTGTTTCCGGGAATGCGCAGTGTGATGAGGTCGTGGAAGACACCTCATCGGAGATCGCGGCGGTGCTCGAGCAGGTTGGGCCCAGGCTGAAGCGGGTTCGCACCCAGCGCCATATCACCCTGACCGGTCTGGCGGCCACGACCGGCATCTCGAAGAGCACACTCTCGCGACTCGAGACCGGACAGCGGCGACCGACCCTTGAACTGCTCCTCGCGCTGTCGCAGGCCTACCGAGTACCCCTGGACGATCTCGTCGGCGCGCCCGAGGTCGGCGACCCACGCATTCGCCTCAAGCCCGGCCGCGTCAAGGGCCGGACGGTCATCCCGCTCACCCGGCAGCCCGATGGCATGCAGGTCTGGAAGATCGTCATCCCGACCAGCAAGATCGTCCCGGAGCCGCGGGCCCACGACGGCCACGAGTGGATCTATGTCCTGTCCGGACACCTGCGATTCGTCCTCGGCGAACGGGACTGGGTCCTCGGGCCCGGCGAGGTCGCCGAGTTCGACACCCACGTGCCGCACTGGTTCGGCAGCACCGGTGAGGGGCCCTCGGAGATCCTCAGCATCTTCGCAAGACCCGGCGAACGAATGAACATCCGAACCCCGGACCCCAAATCCTGATCCGGTGCGCGCGTGGCCCGGCTCGGCGCGTCGCGTACTCCACCAGCACATCGTTGGCGCCGCGCCCTCGGCGGTCTCACACGCCGCGCCATAGACGATGGTCCAAGCCGGCGATCCGCTGGTCGTGCCAGAGTCCGATCAACCGGACGACATCTCCGGACTCACACTCCTGCATTCGCTGCCCTGAGCCCACCCTTCACGATCCGAGTGAGGATCCGCGATTTGGTCTAATCGAACAGATGTTCTAATATAGGCGCATGAGAGGAATCCCGGGCACCCACCTCAGCGGCGACCACCAGGTCCCTGCCGAACCGGGCGCGCCCGCGGCGAAGGTCGTCCTCTCCCCAGCCAGCTCGCCCGAGACCCCAGTCGCGCACGACCTCTCCGAGACCGCAACCACCACGAGCCGACCGGACCGGACTGCACCAGCCAGCGGCTGCCAGACCGCCTCCCCTGTCCGCGCCTCGACGATCACGGCTTCGGCTCCCGGCCAGGCGGCCACGATCGACTCCACCCCCGGTGGGGCCGCCAGGCGGTCTCCATGGAGCGGTTGGGATGACGCGCCGCTCAACGATGACTACGTCCCCGACGACCTGTTCTACCCGACCGATCCCGAACTCCCCGGCGGCCAGGCGGTCATCAGCGAGCAGGACCAGTTGGACGCCGAACTCGACGAGCTGCTCGGCCGGAACCGCTACTCACGTGTCGACGAGTTCGAGTGGCAGGAGTGGGACGGTATCGAGCAGGACGCCGCCGAGCGCGAAATGCTGCGCCGGGAGGCGCCGCCGTGGGTGTTCCTGCCGCCCGGCGGTGCGCTGGCTGCCGCGTTGGAGGTGACCCGGCCGGAGGCGATGTCGCCGATGGCGCTGATCGAGTTGATGAAGGCCGCGGACCGGCTGATCAGCTGGGGCGAGGCGATCAAGACCAGCGCGACGGCATCGTTCGTCCGTCAGCGCCGCGCCGAACACCGCGAGTCGCCGCGCCCGACCCAGCTCGACTCCAGAGGCCGCCCGATCGACCCCGAGCGGTCCTGGCACGGCGAGATCGCCCTCGCCCTCGGCCTGTCCCCCAACACCGTGGGACGGCGAGTCGACACCGCGCTGCGGCTCACCTCGACCCTGGCGGCCACCCATTCGGGCCTGCGCTGCGGCGCACTCACCTGGGGCAAAGCGCTAGCAATCTCCGAGGCCACCAGCGAACTCCCCGATGACGCGGCCCGCGCAGTGCAGGCGCATGTGCTGAAACGCGCCGCCCGCCAGACCCACCGCAACCTACTGGAGTCGCTGCGCCGCCAGGTCGCCAAACACACCACCGCGCAAGCCGCCGACGATCACCGCGCCGCGGTCGCCGAACGGACCTGCAAGATCGTCCCGCTGCCCAACGGCATGGCCGGACTATGGATCGTCCACACCGCCGACAAGATCCAGCAAATGTGGATCACCCTCCAAGCCATGACCACCCTCGCCAAACGCAGCACCCCCACCACCAACCCCACCACCAACCCCACCACCAAACTCACCGCCAACCCCACCGCCAACCCAGCTGCGCCCGCAGCCGCCACCACTGACGCCAACGCACGCGCCACGTCCGCCGCCACCACTGCGGACGTCGTCGGCAGCTCCGCCGCCGACACGGGCACGACCGGTCTCACGGGCACGACGGGCAACCCAGGCATGACTTGCAACGCTCGCAACACGGTCCCCGCGGGAGGTATCGCCGACGTCCCAGGCGGCGGCACTGTCAGCGCCACCGCGGCGCCTCAAGCCAGCGACTCAGCGCCCACAGGCAATGCCGCAACGGCGCCGCTCGGCGCGTCCGTGCATCCCGCACCGACGGCCCCCGCGGACGCCGACCCATCCCCGCACGCCAGACCCGGTCCCGATCCGGCCATCCCCGACGACATCACCACCACCGGCACCACCGCAAGTGTGGGTTCCAGTGCGTGTGCTGATGCCGGTGCGGGCGCTGGTGCGGGTATTGGCCCGAGTGCTGATGCGGATACCGGAGCTGATGCGGGTATTGGCCCGAGTGCTGCTGCGGATACCGGAGCTGGTGCGGGTATTGGCCCGAGCGCTGCTGCGGATACCGGAGCTGATGCGGGTATTGGCCCGAGCGCTGATGCGGATACCGGAGCTGGTGCGGGTATTGGCCCGAGCGCTGATGCGGATACCGGAGCTGGTGCGGGTATTGGCGCGGGGGCTGCTGGTGCGGGTGCCGGTGCGGGGAAGGACGTCCGTACCGCCGAGCAGCGGCGTGCGGATGTGGTTGCGGATCTGTTCGAGCACATCCTGCGCAACGGGTTGGACTGGCTCGGGCGGCGGCTGCCCGACCAGCATCGCCGCCGCCCTCACATCGAGGTCGTCGTCCCTGCCTCGACCCTGCTCGGCTTGGACGACGACCCTGCCGAGCTCACCGGCTACGGACCTATCCCCGCCGACCTGGCCCGCCGCATCGCCACTGACGGCACCTGGCGACGGCTGCTCACCGACCCCACCAACGGCACCGTGCTCGAGGCCTCCACCACCCGCCACGACCCCGGCGCACTCGTCACCGAAACCCTGCTCGCCCGCCACCCCGTCTGCGCCTGGCCCGGCTGCAACCGGACCTCCCGCGAGTGCGACCGCGACCACCTCACCCCCTTCACCCGCTCCGGGCGCACAACCCTCACCGGAATGGCGCCGTACTGCGAATATCACCACGTCATCAAAGACACCCATGCGTGGGGCTGGACCACCACCAGCCACCACGACGGATCAATCACACTCACCACCCCCACCGGCCACCGCTACACCACCGTCCCACCCGCCCGCGGCCCCATCACCCAACAGCCCGACGCAAGCCCCAGCACCGGCCCCCGGCAAGCAGCTCACGACCGGCCACCGTTCTGAAGCCAGCACACCAGTCGGAACCAGCATCCCCCCTCGCCCCGTTCACGCGGCCCGTTCACGCGGCCCGGCCGCATGACCCGGCCGCATGACCCGGCCGCATGACCCGGCCGCATGACCCCTCGCATGACCCGGCCGCACAACTGGGCCAGGAGCAGGCCATCACTTTGAAGGCACGACATCACCGACGCCATCACGGGCGACGCCGTCGCCAGCAAGCACGATCGCCCCTCCGGCAGGCAGCTCACAACCCGCCACCGTTCTGAAGCCAGCACGCCACTCGGAACCCACCAACCACCGTCGCCCCGGGCCGCCCTGCCCGTTCGCCCTGCCCGTTCGCCCTGCCCGGCCGCCCTGCCCGACCGCCCTGCCCGACCGCCCTGCCCGGCCGCGCGGCTGGGCCGGGCGCACGCCACCACTATGGAAGCAGCTCACGACCTGCCACCGTTCTGAAGCCAGTGCGCCAAACGGAACTCATCAGCCGCCCTCGGGCAGTTCGCGCGGTCCGGGCGCATGGCTGGGCTGGGCGCATGGCTGGGCTGGGCGCATGGCTGGGGCCGGGGCTGGGCCGGGCGCATGGCTGGGGCCGGGCGCATGGCTGGGGCCGGGCGCATGGCTGGGGCCGGGCGCATGGCTGGGGCTGGGCGCATGGCTGGGGCTGGGCGCATGGCTGGGGCTGGGCGCATGGCTGGGGCTGGGCGCATGGCTGGGGCTGGGCGCATGGCTGGGCTGGGCGGACGCCATCATCCTGAAGACGCGCCATCACTCTGCAGGCACGCCATGACCGCGGCCATCACGGGTAACCGGCGCCAGCACGCCATCGCCGGCAAGCACCATCGCCAGAAACGCCGTGTCGGCACCACGGTCGGCGAACACGGATCGCGCGGTGACCACAACCAGCCCGCGAAACCACGCACAGCTGCAAACGGCCCAGCCCGGCTCCTGACCGGCAGGCTCGTCGCCAGCGCGCCCCTCACCGCACGCCCCTCACCGCACGCCCCTCACCGCACGCCCCTCACCGCACGCCCCTCACCCGCACGCCCTCGCCAGCACGCCGCTCGCCAGCACGCCGCTCGCCAGCACGCCGCTCGCCAGCACGCCGCTGACCGGTACCCATGACACTCCCTGTGTCAACCTCAGGCAGCGACGGGCTTGTTGAGCGCTGCTGCGGCACCGTGTTTGGCGGGGTCGTAGGGGACGCCATCGT